>NZ_JBVJHT010000004.1:0-159133 GCF_055586685.1 Micromonospora sp. NPDC049529 | reverse complement strand
CCTCGTTTTTCTGCTCACCCCCTCCACCCCCCCCCCCCCCCCCCCCACCCCCCCCCCCCCCACCCCCCCCCCCCACCCCCCCCCCCCCCCCCCCCCCCCCCCCGCCGGGCATTGCGCAATGGTCAGTTGAGCCGGAAGACGGTGAGGACGGCGGCGTGGTCGGAGGTCCAGGCGTTGGCGGACGGGTTGGACTGGGAGGGGGTGCCTTCCCACACGGCATCGGAGGACAGGACCGTGAGCGGTCCCCTGTAGTGGATGAAGTCGATGCGGTCCTGGGGCTCGGGCTCGCCGGAGTGGGAGTCGTAGCCGTAGCCGCCGGTGAAGGTCTTGTAGACGGGAGACCAGGTGACGCCCGGATTCGTTGCGGGGTTGGGGTGGGCCTGGCGGTAGGAGTCGGTCAGGCCGGCGTTGGCGGGGACCGTGGAGGTGGGCCACGGGACGGCTCCGTAGCCGCAGCGGGAGTTCGCGGACGTCCAGTCGAGGTGGGACGGGGCGTTGAAGTCGCCGGTCAGCAGCACCGGCGTGGCCGAGGAGCCGCTGAGGTCGGCCGACATGGCGGCGATGATGTTGTTGATCTGGCTGGTCCGGCCCGAGGACGACTCCCGGTTCAGGAGCTGCTGGACGCTCATCCGACCGAAGCAGGCGTCGTACGGGCCGTACGGGGTGTAGCCGAGGTGGGCGCTCCAGAGCCGGAGGGAACGGGAGCCCAGGTCGATCCTGGCGGCGACGGCCGAGCCGGCGACGGTCGGGGTGGTGGCGGTGATCGGGTAGCGGCTGAGGATCGCCGTGTCGGAGTTCTGGAAGTACGACCAGCCGAGGGACGCGGCGAGGGTCTGGGCGGCGCTGCCCTGGTTCTCCTGGATCCCGACGACGTCGATGTCCCGTTCGAGCAGGAACTTCAGCTCCTTCTCCAACCCGCCGGAGACCACGGTGCCGCCGTGCCAGAGGTTCCAGCTCAGCGCGCTGAACTGCGGGACGAGCGGGCCGGACTGGACGCGGATCGTCACGGTAGCGTCAGTGGTGCCCGAGGCGGTGGTGGCGCGGATGCCGAGCGTGGCATTGCCCGCCACGGTCGGGGTGCCGGTGACGGCACCGGTCGAGGAGACCGTGGCCCAGGCGGGCCCGGAGGTCTTGGTGAAGCTCAGCCGGGTGGTGTCGCCCTGCACGAGGCCACCTACCGTCGCCGAGTAGGCGGCGCCGACCTTGGCGTTGCGCAGGGTGAAGACCGGGGTGGGGAAGTGTGGCGCGGTGTTGGAGGTCAGCCGCAGGGTGGCGGGTTGGGCGAGCCAGGTGTACCCGTCGTTGAAGAGGTAGTAGACGATGTAGTCACCGGCCGCGAGACCCGATGTGGGCAGCGAGGCTGATCCGCTGGAGCCGGTGGTGTAGGTCCAGCTCAGCGACGGGCCCACATACGCCTGGTTGACGGGGCCGTTGCCCGGATTGCGGTAGAGCCCGACCCAGTTCCTGGCGTTGGGCTTCGACGTCGTGTAGCTGAGCGGGATCGGCGTACCGGCGGCGACCGTGGCCGAGCCGAGGGAGAGGGTTCCGGGCAGGGCGGCGGTCAGGCGTACGCGGGCCGGCTGCGCCAGCCGGGTGTGCCCGTCGTCGTACCGAAGGTTGGCGCCGACTGCGACGGACGGCGACGTCGCCGTCAACGTCCCGTCGGCGGCCGCCTGGGCGGGCTGGATCGGCGCGGTGACGGCCACCGCGACGGAGAGGACGGTCAGCGCCAGGGGGAGCAGTCTGCGCATCTGGGCTCCTGAGAATCGAAGATCGGCGATTACCGCGATCGTCGGCAGCCGGCATGCATGCGACGTGACATCTCCGCCACAGCGGGCCGAAGCACAACCGAACGCTGCTGGACGCTCCGCTGAAGGTCGCGGTTCGCCACCGCTGCCGCCGGCTCTCCACGAAACCCACCGGGCCGGTTCACCGCCGCCGAACACGATCGCCGTAGGACCGTCCAGAACCGCGCGGGGCCTCACGGCCCGATCGGACGCGCCATTCGGTCGGACACCTCCGGCGTATCTCCCGGATTGACCGCTGTCTTGCCCGGTTCACCTGCGCGTCGAGCGATGCCGGGTCGTCCAAAGGGGCGCTACCTGCGGTTGGCCGTTGGGCGGGAACATGGTGTCCGGGTTGATTGTGGAGAGGTCGGAAACCGCATGGTGGCTACCACGGCACGTCCCGGACGGCAACGCAGGTCAGCATCCTGGCTGGACGTACTGAGCCTTCAACTCGGATTCTCGTGGAAACACACACCGCTTGTCGTCCTGATCGGGTTGCTGTTCGTCGTGGCGACACTGCCGGAGTTCTTCGCCGTCATCGCCCGCGTCGACGTCGGATGGTCGGCCGGCCGGGCCGTGCTCGACTTCATGAACACGCTCGCCAACACCACCCTGAAGCCACCGCTGGAGTCCCCGGCGGTCGGCGAGGTCGAGCGGTACGCGACCATGGCCGCGTTCTGGTCCGTTCCGGCGCTGCTGGTCGCGTCGCTGGTCTGCTCGGCGAAGGTCGGCAGTGGGAAGCCGTTCGGCGTGAGCGCTCTGGCGTTGTCGCTCGGGTTGGTGGCGCTGCCGGTGCTCACCTGGGGTGCCGAGATCGTCGTCGGACTGCTGCGGTTGGGCTTCTGGTTCTATCGGAAGATCGTCTGGTTCATCGACTGGATCAGCACCTTCCTGGCGGTTGTCGGGATCCTCCTGCTGGTCGGATTGGCCATCGCGGCGCTTTACTGGGCTGTTCGACGGATCCACCGGGCGCGACGATGGGTCACGGCGTCCCTGGTGCTGGTGGCGGTCGCGGCGGTGCTGGCATCGGTCGCCTTCGGGATGTTCGACGAGGTGTTCGCCTGGCTTCGCACGGTGGTCGGTGAGCTGGCTGCCGGGATCTCCCGCTATCTGGGGCCGGTCGTCGCCGCGACAGTGCTGGTCCTGCTCGTCGTGATGGCCGGACTGGCTGTCGTGGGCGCGATCGTCGCGCTGTTCGGGCACGTCGGCCGGACCATCGTGCTGCCGTTCAAGGCGGCCGGCGGCGCGGGAAGCGATCAGGGCAGGTGTGCGGATACGGCGGCGGGCATGGGGGTCGCGTTGTCCATGCTGCTGGCCGCCGCGGCGACCGACGACGGGTACCGCCTGGAGTTCGGGTCGATCTGGTCGCAGACGCCGGTGATCGGTTCGTTGCCCGACCCGGTCGGCCTGTACGACCTCCTCCTACGTGACCCCGCGGTGGCGTTTCTCGCGCCCGGGTTCGCGGGTTTCAATCCCACCGTCGATGTCGTTCTGACGGTACTGATCGGGGTGATCGCCGTCGGCGCCCTGCTCTTCAACCGGCGGGTCTGGGCCGTCGGGAACCAGCCGGGCATCGCGAGCCCGGTGATGGTGACGGTCGGACTCGCCATCGCGCTCGCGATTCCTCTGCTCATCCTCACGATCGTCATGAAAAGGCTCGCCGCCGACGATTGACCCTGGTGCCGGCCGGACCCGGTGTACGGGGCCGGCCGGCGTACGCGGAGCTGGTGCGCCGTACCGTCGCGGTTACCGGAGTTCGCCCCGGAGCAGCCCGTAGACGAGGATGTCCTGCCACTGCCCGCGTCGGAACTCGGCCTTGCGCAGGGTGCCCTCGTGGACGAAACCGAGCCGGGTCAGGATCCGTTGCTCGGCGATGTTCTCCGGCTGGGTGGCGGCCTCCAACCGGGGGACCGGGGTGTGCTCGAAGAGGTACGCGCAGAGCAGCCGTTGCGCGAGGAGCCCGATGCCCTTGCCCCGCCACTCGGGTAGCAGGGAGACGCCGATGTTCCAGTAGTTGCCGTTGCCCTGGTGCGTGGCGGACCAGGCGACGAATCCGGCCGCGTCGTCGCCCGTGTAGACCATGAGCCGGCTGTCGTCCGGACCGAGCCAGCCGTCCTCGTGCAGTCGGCGTTCCAGCTCGCCCGAGTCGCGGTGGCCGTACCAGTTGGGTCCGATCAGGCCCGGTTCCAGGCGGAACCGACGGAGGACGTCGAGGTCCCGGGCGAGGATCGGTCGCAGTGATACCTCGTTCGTCTCCACGGTGGTGTCCTCAAGACGGCGACGGGCGGTTGGTCGACGTGGGGCCGTCGGTCGCCAGCGCGGTCTCCGGCGCCGGCTCCGCGGTCTCCGGCGCGGGCTGCGGGCGCCGTCCCCAACGGATCTGGGTCACCACCAGACCGGCGACCACCAGCAGGACGGCGGCCACCTTGACCCCGGTGAGTCGCTCGTCGAGCACCAGGATCGAACTGGCCAGACCGAAGACCGGTACGAGCAGGGTCAAGGGTGCGACGAGCGTGGTCGAGTAGCGACGCAGCAGCCTGTTCCAGATCGCGTAACCGAACAGCGTGGTCGGGTAGACCAGGTAGAGCACCGATCCCACCGAGGTCCAGGACAGTGAGGCGAACGAGTCGGCCACCGAGCTCGGACCGCTGAGCCAGAGCGTCAGCAGGAACAGCGGGATCGGCGGGATCAGGCTCGACCAGAGCATGAAGCCGAGCATGTCGTCGGTCTGCGCCCTCTTGGCGATGATGTTGGCCAGTCCCCAGGCGGCGGCCGCGCCGGTGACCAGCAGTACGCCCAGGACGGTGGCGGATCCGTCGCTGACCCCGGCCGCGATGAGCACCATGCCGGTCACGGCGAGCGCCATCCCGGCCGCCTGGGCCGGCTTGATCTTCTCTTTCAAGGTGAGGGCGGCCAGGCCGATCGTGAAGAACACCTGTAGTTGCAGCACGACCGAGGCGAGGCCGGCGGAGAGGCCGGCGTCGATCCCGGCGAAGAGCAGCCCGAACTGGAGTACGCCGAGCACCAGGCCGTAGGCGGCCAGGTAGCGGAAGGAGACCGCGGGCTTCTTGATGAAGAAGATGGCCGGTATGCAGCAGAAGGTGAACCGCAGCGTGGCGAGCAGGTAGGGGTCGAACGAATCGAGTCCGACGCGGATGACGACGAAGTTGAAGCCCCAGATTATGGTGACCAGTACTCCCAGTGCGAGGTGCCCCGGTGCCAAGGTGAACCGCCTATCGTGGATGGGTTCGGGTGAGGGTCAGGTGTGTGGTTCGGCCGCGGTGGCCGGGACGGGCCTGCGGTGGAGGTGTGTGGCACCGGGCTACTCCCTGCCGGATCTCGACCGTAGGGATCTGCCGTTCGGCGGTGTTGTTGTTCGACGCGATCGTGCGGCCGGGCTGCGACAGAACCGTCGGTCCGGTGGGTGGGCACGGTCGGTTCGACTGGCCCATTCCCCGCTCGGGTCCGGGTTGCCGCGCATGTCCCGGTGCGGGCGGGAAATCAGCCGCCACCGTCGGTTCCGGCTGTCGAATGGCGGCAACCCAATCCGTACGGGCAGCGTCAATTCAACCTGCCGGCTCGCCGGCCGGCCGCTCCTCCTCATCCAGCTTCCTGGTGGCAAGAAGATAGCCCAACTGTAGGCGATTTTGTGCGCCGAGACTGCCCATGATTTCGGCGATGTGCCGCTGGCAGGTACGCAGCGACAGGCCGACCCGTTGGGCGATCTTGTGGTCGGTCTGACCGCTGATCAGCAGCGCGGCGATCGCCTTCCGGACTCCGGTCACGGCCACCAGGGAGTCCCGCCGGTAGTGCCGGGTCGGCAGCGGTGTGGCCTTGTTCCAGCACCGCTGGAAGCTGTCGACCATGAATGCCAGGAAGCTGGGGTCGCGCACGATGCTCGCCCCGTCCGGCGAGCCGGGCAGGCCGATCACGGCGACCCGGCGGTCGAAGAGCAGGCAGCGGGCGAAGCCGTCGGCGGTGGTCCGGACCTCGCCGCCGAGCGCCGTCACATGCTCGACGTAGGCGAGTGTCGGCGGACTGAAACGGGCCGTGTGCTGGTACAACGTGTGCATCCGTACGCCGCGTTTCAGCAGCTGCTCGGTGCGGCCCAGGCTCTCGGCGAGCACCTCCTCGGGGCGGGCGCCGCCCGGCTGCGAGGTGAGCACCTCCTCCTCCGTCTCGGCGGCGAAGCCGCTGATCAGCTCGCGTACCTGGGTGAGGTCGGAGACGGTGTGGGTCGGGTGCCGACTGCGACGTTCGTCGAGGTTCTGCTCGTACGCCTCGGTGAGGGCGTCGAGTTCGCCGCGCAGCTGGCTGACCGCGTCCTGGACGGCGTTGATCTGGCGTTGCAGGGGGCTCAGGACGCGGGCCCGGGCTATATCGGGTGAGATGGGGCTGAAGTGGGTGGGGTCTGTGGCGTGTGGTTGAAGGAGGCCAATTCTTACAAGGCTGTTAATGGCAGTGGACGATTGTTCCGGGTCCATCGACAAACTTGTCGAAGCCGTCATTTCGTCGGTTTCATGTCGACTCAGGGCATCAATGTAGACAAGACGGGCATTCTTATCAAGTCGCGGAACGGCAGGTAGGGATCCGGTCTGGTTTGTCACAATCTGCGCCCCCTCATGTTTCCGCCAGCAAAAACATGTGCCCCTCGCTTGCCTAGCCTGTCCAGTCGCTGTCGGGCGATCATATTGTCGCCTTAGCAATCCGCGACAGTCTATGACTGGGGTAAGTTGATCATGCGACACGTAGCGCGTTTTTCGGTGTTGGTTAACCCGAGCGCGGCGGGTGTTCGTCGCCTCGTCGACCTTGGATGGGGGAGAAATGCCACGTAGTGGGTCCTACAACACGTATTCGTCCCTGCAGCGGCCGGAGTTCCGCAAGCGCGTCGATGATTTGCTGCTCAAATTCGAGCGGGATTTCTACGAGCAGAACAAGGGCGCCGAAGGAATGCTCCAGAAGGACCAGTTCAATCTCGAACTCTACAAGCGACACAACGTGGAGACGATGATTCGAATCGGTCTCAAGCGCGCGGTCGACCCGCTTATCGCCAACTACTGGGCCACCCGTGACCCGCAGTTGTGCAAGGAGTGGGGTCTCTATGGTGCGGAGGAGGGCCGCCACGATCGCATGTTCGCCGGCGACCTGCACAAGGTCGGCATGACCGACGACGAGATCTACGCGATCCGCCCCACCTTCGCGACCGAGATCCTCAACGGCTACTTCTACTACACGCTGGCCACCGAGGGTCCGCTCGCCTCCATGATCAGCGGCTTCTACCTCGAGTACATCGCCGGCAAGACGCAGCCGGACTGGCTCGACGTGATGGAGCAGCACGTCGGCGCGGACAAGACCAAGGGGGCCCGGGCCCACCTCGCGCTCGACGACGAGGACGACCACGTCGACATGGTCTGGAACATGATCATGCGCGTGATCAAGTCCGAGGAGGACGAGGAGCGCTTCGTCGAGCACCTGATCAAAATCAACTCGCTCTTCGTGTCGTACTTCGTCGAGGTCTACGCGACCTCGGTGCTCGGCGCCGGTGCGGACCCCTCCGCCCTCACGCAGGCGGCACCGACCGCCGCGCTCAAGACCAACCTGATGGCCCGCGCCTCGCTGGTCTGACCGACCGCAACCCGTCCGCCGCTGCGGGGCCGCATGTCCGCGTGCCCCGCAGGGCAGCTGCCGTACGCGCTCCTTCGGAGGTTGTCTGTGAAGTACGACTGGCCAACTGAGCTGTCCATAAAGGACATGCGTGAGATCGTCGGCCTGATGAACGCGGTGGCGACGCGGGAGATGACCCTGGGTTTCATCGAGCCGCTCAACGACGAGGACGGACTCGCGCTCATGCGCGCCTTCGAAGCCGAACTGCGCCGAGGTGCCCTCGAACTGCTGGCCGTACGCACCGACGAGGGCGAGATCGTCGGCATGCTCACCCTGGCCCGCGCTCCGCTGCCCGCCCGGCGGCACGTGGTGGATCTGCGCCGGTGCGTGATCAAACCGTCCCACCGGGGGCAGTTCCTGCTGGAGGGGTTCGAGCAGGCGGTTCGTCGGATCGCCGAGATGGGCTGCGACATCATCACCCTGGAGGTCCGCGAGGACGGCCCGAAGCAGCTCTGGCACCGCCTGGGCTTCCAGCAGTACGGCCTCCTGCCCGACTACGCACGCAAGAACGGCGAACCCGTGATCGGGCACTTCATGTACGCCCGCCGGGCCGAACTCGAAGAGCACTTCCGCCGGACCGGTAGCTGGCTGCACGCCGACGAGACCGCGTCCGTGTCCGCCTGACGCGCCTGCCTCGCCCCGTCCCGTTCCCCCTCCCGTCTCCTCTCCCGTTAGGGCCTCGCCATGTCGAAAATCGCCGTGCTCACCAACGACCTCCAGTACGAACTCGTGGAGAAGAACCCCGAGCGGGTCGCCGCGGTCACCGCGGCCACCCCGCACTTCGCCGCCTTCCTCGACGGAATCCGGCGCCGGGGTCACCACGTCTTCCACCTCCAGTTGGTCAACGACCCGGACGACCCGAACGCCGAGCGCTACGACGGGTACCTGCCGGTGCAGCGGGGCACCCGGGGCGCCGAGGTGATCGAGGACTTCCTCGCCCCCGAGGACGTCGTCGTGGAGAAGAACAAGGACAGCGGCTTCTACGAGACCGACCTGCACGAGCAGTTGCAGGCCCTCGGTGTGGACACCGTCCTGGTCACCGGCATGCAGACCCAGATCTGCGTACAGACGACCGCCGCCGACGCCTTCTTCCGGGGCTACAACGTGTGGGTCCCGTCCGACTGCGTGGTCTCCGCCCGGCCCGAGGACCGCGACCGCGCGTTGGAGTGGCTGGCCGGCTACTGCGCGACCGTCGTCCCCGCCGACGAGGTGCTGCGGGTGCTGGACAGCGAGGGCGAGCTTCCCCGCAAGGCGATCAAGACCCCCTGACCCAGCTCTCCCCGGCGGAAAGGAGCCTCCCCATGACCGCGAGCACCGACGTGGGTGACCGGATCGTCCTCGACCACGGCACCGGCGCGCAACTGAGCCACGAACTGCTGGATCTCATCATCGAGACGCTGGGTGACGTCTACGTCGGGGTCATGGAGGACAGCGCCGTCCTCACCGTCGAGGGGACCCGGCTGGCGATGACCACCGACTCGTTCGTCGTCGACCCGCCCTTCTTCGGCAACGGCGACATCGGCAAGATCGCCGTCTGCGGCACCGTCAACGACCTCGCCGTCTCCGGCGCGACCCCGCGCTACCTGACCCTGGGGATGATCCTGGAGACCGGGCTGCCGATCGCCCGGCTGGTCCAGGTCCTCACCTCGATCCGGGAGACCGCCCGCGAGGCCGGGGTGCTGATCGTCGGCGGCGACACCAAGGTGGTCCGCGCCGGCGAGGCCGACCAGATCTACCTCAACACCGCCGGTGTCGGCGTCTTCGCCCGGGAACCGCTGCGGATGTCCGCGGTACGCCCCGGCGACCTGGTCGTGCTCAGCGGACAGCTCGGCAACCACACCATCCACCTGCTCTCCATCCGCGAGGGGCTGGGCTTCGAGAACCGGGTACTCAGCGACTGCGCGCCGCTCAACAACATGCTCGACGGGGTCTTCGCCAAGACCGCGCCGGGCGCCGTCCGCTCCGTCCGGGACGTCACCAGGGGTGGCCTCTCCGCCGTACTGCACGAGTACGCCGAACGCGTCGGCCGGATCATCGCCTTCGACGCACCGGCGCTGCCGATCCAGGCCGAGACGGCGATGGCCGCCGACATGCTCGGCATCAACCCGCTCAACTGTGCCAACGAGGGCTGCGTGGCCCTGATCGTCGACCCGGCCGCCGAGCAGGACGTACTGGCCGCCCTGACCGCCCACCCGTACGGGGCGTACGCGGTCACCGTGGGCGTGGTGACCGACCGGGCCGGCACCGAGGTCGTGATGCGGGACGCGGACGGCCGCGAGACCGTGATCGAGGAACTGCGGGGGGCCGAACTCCCGCGGCTGTGCTGAGGGCGACGTGAGCGTCGAGACCGACGGCGGCGTGAGCGTCGAGGGCCCGGCCGGTGTCGGCCCCGGCCGGGCCGGCCGGGAACGGCACCGGATCCGGGTCACCGGCGTGGTGCAGGGGGTCGGCTACCGGCCCTTCGTCTACCGGCTGGCCCACCAGCACGGGCTCTCCGGCTGGGTCTACAACGACCCGGAGGGCGTGCTGGTCGAGGTGGCCGGCCCGGTCGCCCTGCTGACCCGGTTCGCGGCCGAGCTGAGCAGCGAGGCCCCCGAACTGGCCCGGGTCGACGACGTACGGGTGACCCGGGGGCTGCCGCTCGACCCCGACGCGGACGGGCGGTTCGTCATCGTCACCAGCCGCCAGGCGGGCAGCCGTACGGCGCTGGTGCCGGCCGACACGCACGTCTGCGCCGACTGTGTCGCCGAACTGCGTGACCCGGCCGACCACCGGTACCGCTACGCGTTCATCAACTGCACGAACTGCGGCCCGCGCTACTCCATCGTGCGGGACCTGCCGTACGACCGGGCGCAGACCACGATGGTGACCTTCCGGATGTGCGCCCGGTGCGAGACGGAGTACCGCGACCCGCTCGACCGGCGCTACCACGCCCAGCCGAACGCCTGCCCGGCCTGCGGGCCGAGGCTGCTGTTCGGGACCGCACCGGACTCCCCCGAGGTCGCGGTCGGCGACGACGCGCTCCGGCGCTGCGCCGAGGCGCTGGCCCGGGGGCAGATCGCGGCGATCAAGAGCGTCGGCGGATTCCATCTGGCCGTCGACGCCACCAACGCCGAGGCGGTGGCGAGGCTGCGGCGGCGCAAGCGTCGCGACTCCAAGCCGTTCGCCGTGATGGCGCGGGACCTCGCCACCGCCCACCGGTTGGTCCACCTCGAACCGGCCGAGGTGGAGCTGATCTGCTCGCCGGCCCGCCCGATCCTGCTGGCCCGCAAACGCGACGGTTCGCTGCCGGACAGCGTCGCGCCGCGCAACCCGAACCTCGGCGTGATGCTGCCCTCGGCACCGCACCATCACCTGCTGCTCGACGAGCCGGGGCTCGGCACCCTCGTGATGACCAGCGGCAACATCTCCGGCTACCCGATCGCGTACCGGAACACCGAGGCGCTGGAGCAGCTCTTCGAGATCGCCGACGTCATGCTCTACCACGACCGGGACATCGAGATCCGGGTCGACGACTCGGTGGTCCGGCTCTCCAGCCACCCCGAGCTGGAGCAGCCGCTGCTCACCTTCCTGCGCCGGGCCCGTGGCTACGCGCCGTACCCGGTCGACGTGGGGCGGGAACTGGCCACCGTGGTCGCGTACGGGGCGGAGCTGAAGACGACCGTGGCGTTGAGCAGCGGCAGCCGGGTCTACCTGAGCCAGCACATCGGCGACCTGAAGAACGACGAGACCTTCGCCTCGCACCGCCGGGCCGCCGAACACCTGGCCAACCTCTACGACGTACGGCCCCGGCTGCGCGCGTACGACCTGCACCCGCAGTTCCGCACCACCCGGTCGGCGTCGGCGACCGGCGCCGAGGAGCTGACCACCGAGTTCGTCCAGCACCACCACGCGCACATGGCGTCGTGCATGGCCGAGAACCGGCTCACCGGTCCGACGCTCGGCGTCGTCTTCGACGGTGCCGGCTACGGCGAGGACGAGACGATCTGGGGCGGGGAGTTCCTGCTCGGCGACTACGCGGCCGTACGTCGGGTGGCGCACCTGCGGCCACTCGCGCTGATCGGCGGCGACCAGGCCGTGCGGGAGCCGATCCGGACCGGGCTCGCGCTCGCCCTCGACGCCCTCGACGATCCCGAACGGGTCACGGCGGCGTTCCCGGTGCTCGGCACCCTCTCCGACCAGCACCGGCACGTCTACGCCCGGATGGCGGCCCGGGGCATCAACTCGCCGATGACGTCGAGCATGGGTCGACTCTTCGACGGTGTCGCGGCGCTGCTCGACGTCTGCGTCCGGGCCGAGTACGAGGCCCAGGGGCCGATCGAACTCGAAGGGCTGCTGGAGCGCGACCTGAAGCCGGAGCGCGCCTACGACTTCGACGTCGTGGTCGCCGGCGAGGTCACCCAGCTCGATCCCCGGCCCGTGGTCCGCGCGGTCGCCGCCGACCTGGCCGCCGGGATCGGACTGCCCCGGATCAGCCGCCGGTTCCACACGGCCGTGGTCGACGCCGTGACGCGGCAGTGCCTGGCCGTGCGGGACGTCACCGGGGTCGATCGGGTGGTCCTCTCCGGCGGCGTCTACCTGAACGAGTTTCTGCTGGTCAACTGCATGGTCGAGCTTGCCCGGCAGGGGCTGGACGTGCACTGCCACCGGCAGGTGCCCACCAACGACGGAGGGATCGCCCTCGGCCAGGTCATGGTCGCGGACGCCCGTACATAGATGAGGAATCGGTAGCCGTGAGTGCAGAAGTAGCAGTTCGCAGCGACGGGGTGGCGGCACGTGCCGGCGCGGCGGCACGCGACCAGGTGCTGACAGCTGACAACGCGGTCGCGGTCGACGGGGTGACGATCGGCGACGACGCGTACGCCTTCGTCCGCGCCCGTGAGTCCAACGCCCGGACGTACGCCAACGCCGTCGACCGGGTGCTGCGGTACGGCCGGCTGGCCCGGGTGCACGACACCGACGGTCGGGACTACCTGGACTGCCTCTCGGCGGCCGGCACCCTGGCCCTCGGGCACAACCATCCGGCGGTCGGCACCGCCGTGCGCGAGTATCTCGACTCGGGTGGGATGCAGCAGGCACTGGACCTGACGACGCCGGCCAAGTACCGGTTCCTGCGGACCCTCTACCGGCTGCTGCCGGCGGGTTTCGCCGCCACCGCCAAGGTGCAGTTCTGTGGTCCCGCCGGTGCGGACGCCACCGAGGCGGCGGTCAAGTTGTTCAAGTCGGCCACCGGACGCCGTACCGTGCTCGCGTTCCACGGCGCCTACCACGGCATGACGGCCGGCGCGCTGAGCCTGACCGGCAACCTGGCGGCCAAGGAACGCGTCGCGTCGCTCATGCCGGACGTGCACTTCCTGCCGTACCCGTACGACTACCGCTGCCCCTTCGGCCTCGGCGGCGCCCAGGCGACGCGGGCCGGGCTGCGCTACATCGAGACCGTACTGACCGATCCGGAGAGCGGGATCACCAAGCCGGCGGCGGTCATCGTGGAGGCGGTGCAGGGCGAGGGCGGTGTCATCCCGGCGCCGCCGGAGTGGTTGCGCGGGCTGCGCGAGATCACCACTCGGCTGGACATTCCGCTGGTCGTGGACGAGATCCAGACCGGCTTCGGCCGTACCGGGCGGATGTTCGCCTTCGAACACGCCGGCATCGAACCGGACGCCGTACTGCTCTCCAAGGCGGTCGGCGGCGGGCACCCGCTCGCCCTGGTGGCGTACCACGAGCGGTACGACGGCTGGCGGCCCGGATCGCACGCCGGCACCTTCCGGGGCAACCAACTCGGCATGGTGGCCGGCGCCGCGACGATGGAGTTCATCGAGGCGCACGGTCTGGTCGAGCAGGTGGCGACCAAGGGCGAACTGCTCGGCTCGATGCTGCGCGGCATCGCCGCCCGACGGCCCGAGATCGGCGAGGTACGCGGCCGTGGCCTCATGTGGGGCCTGGAGATCGTCGACCCCGACGGGCCCGCCGACGCGCTCGGCAGCCGGCCGCCGAACGGTGCCCGGACCCGCGAGATCAAGCGCCGCTGCCTCGACAACGGACTGCTGATCGAGAGCGGTGGGCGGCATGGTGCCGTGCTCCGGCTGCTGCCGCCGCTCATCATCACCGAGGAGGAGATCGCGGAACTGGGCGAGAAGCTGGACCGGTCGTTCGACTGACCGGCCCCGAGCCCACGACGACAGGGGTGCAGCATGGTGCAACAGCGAGACAGCGCCGATCAGTGGCGGGTCGAGTTCGACGCCGAGGTCGAGTTCAGCAACGGCGGGGCCCTACAGGTCCAGGGATTCCGGCTGGACATTCCCGGCACCGACATCGACGACGACGAGCTGGGTGAACTGCTCGTCGGCCACCTCGGACTGCTGATGGTCGGCCGGACGGTGATCAAGAACCGGAGCCTGATCCGCGAGCCGCACAAGGGTTCGCGTGGCGTCGCCGTCGCCGCCGGTACGCGTACCGTCGTCGACCTGACCGGTCCCGACACGCTGCTGCACCTGCCCGACGGCGACTCCGGCGAGCGGCTGTCCCCGCTCGCCGGCCTGGTCGACCTGCCGGGCGTGCTGATCCGGCTGACCGGCAGCACCCTCGCCACCGTGGACCGCCCGGCGCTCGCCCCGTACCGGGTCGACGGGCACGCCGTCGTCCTGCACACCGGCGGCGGAGCCCGGCTCACCGCCGGGGCCGCGACCTGGCTCGCCGAGCAGGGCGTCGCGCTCGTCGCCGCCGACGGTACGACGCTGGCCGATGTCACCGGGCTGCTCGCCGAGCGGGGCGTGCCCACGGTCACCGCCGTGGCCGGCCTCGACGACCTTCCGCCGAGCGGCTTCCGGCTGCACGCGGTCCCCACCGGCGACCGGCCGACCGACCGGCCGGTCCGGATCTACGGAGTACGTGATGGCGGGTGACGGTCCGCCGACGCCGAACCGGGTACGCGGCGGCCGCGAGCCGTCGCGGACCGGTTCGTCGCCGGAACCGTCCGTCGCCCGCCTGGTCTGACCCATCCGCCCGCTGCCCCAGGGAAGGACGACATGTCCGCACTCTTCACCCACCTGCCGCCGCTGCTGCCCGAGCTGGAGGAGACCTACCGGACCCTGCACGCCCATCCGGAGCTGGCCTTCCAGGAGAAGCGCACGGCCCTGACGGCCGCCGACCGGCTCACCGCACTGGGCTGGGAGGTGACCACCGGGGTCGGGCAGACCGGGGTGGTCGGCGTGCTCCGCAACGGTGCCGGGCCGGTGGTCATGCTCCGTGCCGACATGGACGCGTTGCCGGTGCGGGAGCAGACCGGGCTGCCGTACGCCAGCACCGTCACGGCCGTCGACGACAGCGGTACGCAGGTGCCGGTGATGCACGCCTGCGGCCACGACCTGCACGTCACCGCCCTGCTCGGTGCCTGTGCGCTGTTCAGCGCCGACCTCGGCGCGTGGAGCGGCACCGTGATCGCCATCTTCCAGCCCGGCGAGGAGAGCGGGTACGGTGCCCGCGCCATGGTCGAGGACGGGCTCTTCGAGCGCTTCACCAAGCCCGACGTGATTCTCGGCCAGCACGTCGGCCCCGGCCCGGCCGGCATCGTCGCCACCTGCTCCGGCACCGTCATGGGCGCCAACGACAGCATCCGCATCCGGCTCTTCGGCCGGGGCGGTCACGGCTCCAAGCCGGAGTCCAGTGTGGATCCGGTGGTGATGGCGGCCTCGCTCGTCCTGCGCCTGCAGACCGTCGTGTCCCGGGCGGTGGCCGCGCAGGAGCCGGTCGTGGTCACCGTCGGTGCCCTGCACGCCGGCACCACCGCCTCCGTCATCCCGGACGAGGCCGAGTTGTCCGTCAACGTACGGACCAACTCGGCGGCGGTACGCGAACGGGTGATCAGCCTGATCGGACGCCTGGCCCGGGCGGAGGCCGACGCGGCGGGCGCCCCCCGCGAGCCCGAGATCACCTCGGTCTACCACCTGCCCGCCACGGTCAACGACGACGCCGGCACCGTCCGGGTGGCCGACGCGCACCGGGCCTTCTTCGGCGCGCAGCGGGTGATGACGATCCCGCCGACCACCGCCAGCGAGGACTTCGGGATCCTCGGCGCGGCGGCCGGGGTGCCCTCGGTCTACTGGTTCTTCGGCGGGATCGAACCGCAGGTGTACCTGGCCGCCGCGCAGGCCGGCCGGCTGGACGAGGACGTGCCGCAGAACCACGCCGCGACCTTCGCGCCGATCGTGCAGCCGACCCTCGCCGTCGGTATCCAGGCACTGGTCATCGCGGCGCTGGCGTGGCTCGTCCCGGCGGACGGGGCGGCGGCGGAGCCGGTGGGCGCCGTCACCGGCAGCCCGGCCGGGCGGTCCGCCGATGCCGTCGGCTGAGCCGACCCGCCGGCGCCGGCACGTCGTCGTGCTGCACCGGTGGCGGGACGGGTACGCCCGCTACGCCGACTACCTCGACCACGAGAGGTTCGCCGTCACCTACATCGGCACCCGGCTCGCGGCCGCCTCGGTTCCGCCCTCGGCGGCGGAGGTCGTCCTGGTCGAGGCGACCGACCGGTATCCGGTGGTGGACGCGGCGCTGACCGGACTCGTCGACCGGTACGGCCGACCGGACCGGCTGGTTGCCCTCAACGAGGGTGACCTGGACACCGCGGCGCTGCTGCGGCGGGCCCACGGTCTGGCCGGGCAGCAGCCCGACGAGTTGGCCCCGTACCGCGACAAGCTGGTGATGGCGGATCTGGTCGCCGCCGCCGGCCTGCCGGTTCCGGCGTTCGCCGACGCGCCGGACGCCGAGGCCGTACGCGCCTTCGGTGAGCGGCACGGCTGGCCGTTGGTGATCAAGCCGCGCCTCGGTACCGCCAGCCGGGGCGTGCTCCGGCTCGACGGCCCCGCCGACCTGGCCGGGCCGACGCCGCTGGGCAGCGAGCCGTATCTCGTCCAGACCTTCGTGGCCGACGAGATCCTGCACGTCGACGGGGTGTGGCACGGCGACCGGCTCGGCAACTGGCGGGCCTACCGGTACCTGAACAGCTGCGTGGGCTTTGCCGGGGGCACGTACCTCGGCTCGGCGGAGGTCGACGACCCCGGCCTGCTCGCCGCCGTCGAGGGGTTCACCGCCGCCGTCGGCGCTGCCTTCTCCGACCGCCCGTGGGTGTTCCACCTCGAACTCTTCGCGGGCGTCGGACCGGACGGGCGGCCGGTGATCTCGTTCCTGGAGGTCGCCGGCCGGGTCGGCGGCGCCGAGATCCCGTTCCTCTGGCGGGAGGTGTACGGCGTGGACCTGATGGCGGCCGCCGTGGACGTCCAACTCGGGCGGGACCCGGTGCTGCCCGAACCGAAACGCGGCACGGTCGGCGGCTACCTGCTCGTGCCCACGCCCGTGGAGACGCCGTGCCGGGTCGTCACCGCCGGTTGGGCGTCACCGCCGAACCCGACCCGCCCGTACGCCGAGATCGTGCCCGCCGCCGGCACCGTCATCCCCCGCGTCGGCGGGTACGAGCACGTCGGCGCCCGGTTCAGGTTCCGTGGCTCGTCCTCCGGCGAGGTCGAGGCCGCGATCCGGGCCTGCGCCGACGACTTCCGCCTCAGCTGTGTCCACGCCCCACGGTGACCCGTGCAACGACGCAACGTCCGCAACGACGCAATGTCCGGAACCACCAGGAGGAACAGATGGCGACAACCGAGCGACCCCGACTGATCCTCGTCGGCAGCCGCCTGGCCGAGTACCGGGAATACGCCCTCGCGGCCCTCGCCGAGGCGTACGAGGTGGTCCTCGTCGCCCCGGAGCCGCCGACCTGGCAGGCCCGGTACGTCGACACCTTCCGCATCGCCGACACCACGAACAAGGGAAAGCTGTTCATCGCCGTCGCCGACCTGCGCGGCGAGGTCGCCGACGCGGCGATCCTCACCTGGGACGAGTTCTCGCTGGTCCCGACCGCCGAGGTGGCCCGCCGCCTGCGTCTGCGTCACCTGTCGGCCGAGGCGGCCAGGATCTGCCGGGACAAGTACCGGGTCCGCGAGGTGACCGGGGCGGCCGGCCTGCCGGCGGTCCGGTACGGGCTGGCCCGGGGCGAGGAGGAGGCGCTGGAGGTGGCCGGTTCGATCGGCTACCCGGTCGTGGTCAAGCCCCGTTCGCTCGGCGGCAGCCTCGGCGTCACCGTCGTACGGGACCCGGCGGGGCTGGCCGACGCGTACCGGCTCGCGGCGACGAGTCGACTGACCGGGGTGCCGGTCAGCGACGGGGTGCTGATCGAGGAGTACCTGGAGGGGCCGGAGATCAGCGTCGAGAGCGTCGTGGTCGACGGCGCCGCCGAACCGGTCTTCGTGGCGCGCAAGCGGCTCGGCCCGCCGCCGTACTTCGAGGAGGTCGGGCACCTCGTCGGACCGTGGCGGCACGAGCCGTGGGCCGCCGACGTCGAGGCGCTGGTTCGCGCCGCGCACGAGGCGATCGGGGTCGACTGGGGGATCACCCACACCGAGGTACGCCTCACCCCGGCCGGGCCTCGGCTGATCGAGCTGAACGGTCGGATCGCCGGCGACCTCATCCCGCACCTCGGCAGGCTCGCCACCGGCGTGGACCTGGCGCTGGCGGCCGGCGAGATTGCCTTCACCCGTACGCCGGTGATCGCCCCGGTCCGGGACCGGCACGCCGAGATCCGGTTCCTCTGCCCCGTGCACGACGGTGTCGTCGAGCGAGTCGAACTGCCCGACCCGGCGCAGGTGCCGGGGCTGGTGGCGGCCGTACCGCTGGCCCGGCCCGGCGACGAACTCCTGCTGCCGCCGCGTGCCCTGACCCCGCGTACGGCGGCGCTGATCGCGGTCGCCGACGACGCCGTCGGCACCCGGACCATCCTGGACGCCGCCGAGGAGGCCTCGACCATCCGGTTGCACGGGCCGGCGGAGGTACGGCTCGGCGTGCTCCAGGAGAACGCGGTGACCCGGCGGTTCCTGGACCACGAGCGGGGCGCCGAACGGGCCACCGTCGCCGGTGTCCGGGGCGTCGAGTGGTTCCGGTACGGCGCCGGGGGCGGTGAGGGGCTCAACCGCCCGGTCTTCCTCACCGCGACCGACGTGGCCACCCTGGAACGTGACCTGGCCGGCTTCTTTGACCTGGTCGCCGACCTGCCCGCGCGGCTGTTCGACGGGGACCCGCGCCGGTTCGCCGCCGCCGTCGGCATGTCACCGGTCCAGACCGACCTGGTGCTGCGCGGCGCCGGGCCCCGGCTCGCACCGCTTGCCCGGGCGGACCTGTACCGGCAGACCGACGGCTTCCGCCTGATGGAGCTGAACACCGGCAGCTCGCTCGGGGGTTGGCAGATGGGCATCTTCGGCCGCGCGCTGGCCGGGGACGCCGAGTTCGCACGGTTCGCCGCCGAGGAGGGGCTGACCTTCCCGGACCCGCTCGCCGAGATCGTGTCGGTGCTCCGCGCCCACGCGCCCGACCTCGGCACCGTCGCCCGGCCGCTGCTGGCGATCACCGACTGGCCGGAGGGCTTCGAGCGGACCCGGTGCTGGATGGAGTTCGTCGTGCCGGGCTTCGAGGAACTCGGCTTCGAGACCGTGGTCTGTCACCTGGACCAGTTCCGGTACGCCGACGGCGAGGTGCTGCTCGACGGACGGAAGGTGGACGTGGTCTACCGGATGTTCCTGCCGGGCGAGATGCCCGACGAGCCGCGTAGCCGCGAGCGGGTCGAGCCGCTTCTCGACGCGGTCGAGCGCGGCACGGTCGTGTTGTTCGCGCCCCTGGACAGCGAGCTGTACGGGAACAAGGGCAGCCTCGCCATGCTCAGCGACGAACGTAACCGGCACCACTTCACCGAGGCGGAGCTCGACCTGGTCGACCGGATCCTGCCCTGGACCCGGTTCCTGCGCGAGGAGGAGGTGACGGTCGACGGCAAGGCGGTGGACCTGCTGCCGCACGTGCTCGCCAACAAGGACCGGCTGGTGCTCAAGCCGACGCTGCTCTACGGCGGTGTCGGGGTCACCCCCGGCTGGACGGTGGACGAGGACGAGTGGGCCCGACGGGTCCGGGAGGCGCTCGACGGGCCGTACGTGGTCCAGGAGCGGCTGCTGCCGGTCACCGAGCGCTTCCTCGCCGACGACGGTACGGGCTTCCAGCAGATGGCGGTGGCGTACGGGGTGATGCTGGTCAACGGCCGGTACGCCGGCACCCTGGCTCGGGGGGTTCCCGATCCCGCGGTCGGCATCGTGAGCATGCTCAACGGTGCCCAGATCGGCTGCGCGTTCCACGTCGCCGAGGGGTCGGGCGCACCGGGAACCGGGTCGGGGCAGGACGTCGACGGCGACCCGTTCCCGGCCGGCGCGCGGCTGTGAGCGCCGGTTCCGGCGCCGTGCTGTGGCGCCACGGCGACTTCATGAGGTTCTGGGCGGGCGAGACGGTGTCGCAGATCGGCGCCCAGGTCACCACGCTCGCCCTGCCGCTGACCGCGATCCTGGTGATGCAGGCCAGCCCGACCGAGGTGGGTCTGCTCAACGCGGCGTCGTACGCCCCGTTCCTCGCCGTCACGCTGCTGGTCGGCGTCTGGGTGGACCGGGTGCGGCGCCGGCCGTTGATGATCGCGGCGAATGTCGGGCGGGCGGTGTTGGTGGCGCTGGTGCCGCTGCTGTCGATGGCGGGGCTGCTGCGGATGGAGTTCCTCTACGTGGCGGCCCTGCTCGTCGGGGTCCTGACGGTGGTCTTCGACGTCGCCTACCAGTCCTATCTGCCGACCCTGGTGGGGCGGGAGCAGCTCGTCGAGGGCAACAGCAAGCTTCAGGGGACCAGTTCACTGGCGCAGATCGGCGGGCCGGGGCTGGCCGGGCTGCTGGTGCAGGTGGCCACGGCGCCGATCGCGCTGCTGGTCAACGCCGTGTCGTACCTGGTCTCGGTCGGCAGCCTGCTCGCGATCAGGCAGCCCGAGCCCAGGCCGGCCCGGCCGGAACGCAGCCTTCCGCTGCACCGCGCGATCGCCGAGGGGCTGTCGGTGATCTTCGTGAATCCGATCCTGCGGGCCTGCGCACTCCAGTCGGGGGTCTACAACCTCTGTTTCATGTCGTTGCAGACCCTCTTCGTGATCTGGGCGGCCCGGAGTCTGGGTTTCGGTCCGGGGACCATCGGCCTCCTGCTCAGCGGGGGAGCGGTGGGTTCGCTGCTCGGCTCGCTCGTCGCGCGGCGGCTGAAGAACCGGCTCGGGCTGGGGCCGGCGATCATGTTGGCGCTGGTGGCGTGCTGCACCGCACCGGTTCTGGTCCCGCTGGCGGCCGGGCCCGGGGCGGTGCGGGTCATCATGATCATCTTGTCGTTCGCCCTCGGTGGGGCCGGCGCCACCATCGCCAACATCCACATCATCAGCCTGCGTCAGGCGATCACCCCGGAGGCGCTGCTGGGACGGATGAACGCCGGCTACCGGTTGGTCTCGTGGGGGACGTTGCCCATCGGCGGCCTCGTCGGCGGCTGGCTCGGCGACACCATCGGCCTCCGGCCCGCGCTCTTCGTCACGGCGGCCGGGTTCCTCGCCGTACTCGTGATCATCGCCAGCTCACCGGTCAGGACCCTGACCGACATCCCGCAACCGACCGCGTCCACGGAGGATCGCGATGGCGTCCAGCAGGTCATCGCTTCCCACTGACGACCGGGTCACCGGCGCGTCGGCGCAGCTTGCCGCGCGTACCGAGGCGGTCCTGCGGACCGAGGCGGTGCGGGTCCGTACGCGCCTGCTCGACCGCCTGCTGCTCGACCGGGACCGGGGTCTGCGCCGGGCGCGGCGCCGGCTGACCGACACCCTCGGGCTGCGTGGCACCACGGCCTTCGACCGGGCGTTGCTGCGCGAACTCGGCGCGGCCAACAGCCCGGGTACGCACCACGGCTGGTGCGCGGCCCGGATCTGCCCGTCGGACGGCCGGCTACTGCTGGAGTACGAGTATCCGCAGCCGGACGTGATCCCGGCGGTGACCGGCTACCACGGCGACCCGCCGCGCCCCGACCCACGTCCCGTCACCGAGATCCGCACCCGGTACGCACACCTCCTGGCCCGGATCACGCTGCGGACCCTGGCCGGGGCGTTCGACCTCACCTCCGCCCCGCTGGTGGACCGGATCGTCCTGCACGGGTACCGCACCACCGGCCGAACCAGGAGACTGCTGGTCAGTACGGAGGTCACCCGGGGCGGTTTCGGGCGGCTCGACCTGGACGACCCGACCCTCGACCCGGTGACCTGCCTGCGGCTCGGGTTGGCGGCGAACGTGTCGCCGCACCCGTACGCGCAGGTGCCCGTCGAGCCCTTGTTCGACGCCGACCTGTCGGACTGCCGGTTCGTCGAGCAGTCGGGGCCGGTGGTCGACCTGTCCGGGCTGGGCGACCTGCGTACCCTGCCACCGGTCGAGTTCGCGCAGGTGGTCCGTTGCCTCTTCGAGGCGGTCGGCTGGTCGGACTGGACCGTACGGGAGTCGTCGGGTGCGGACGTCGACGCGCTCGCCGTCGACCCGATCCGGGGCGGTGTGCGGGTGGCCCAGGCCTGGCGGCTCGGGGTGGGCCCGGCCGGGGTCGAGGAACTGGTCGACACCATGGACAGTTGGTCCGCCGGTGCCGGGGTGCTGGTCAGCGCGGGGCAGATCGGTGCGGCCGACCGGGCCCGCGCACTGCGGGACGGTCGGATCGAGGTGGTCGACGGCCGTCGACTCCGCGCCATGCTGCGCGAACACCTCGTACCGGACCTGATGGTCGAGCCCGATCCGGACACCGCCCGCTGAGCGCGGCCCGATCACCGTCCTCGCCGGCCGATTTATTGATGTATATGATTTCCTGAATGCCTTGTGGCACACGGCTGGGGGCGGCGGGTGACGGTCGGGTCGGATATCGGGGCGGATGGGGACACAGCCGGCGACGGTCCGTCGCCGGCCGCCGCCACCGGTGCGGGACGGACGAGTCCGGTCAGGATGAACCGGGACTTCGGACTGTTCTGGGCGTCCCAGACGGCCAGCGCCGTCGGTGACCGGATCACCGGCTTCACCGTGCCGACCATGGCGATCCTGCTGCTCGACGCCTCCAGCGCCGAGGTGGGGCTCGTCGCGGCAGCCGGCTGGCTGGCCTACCCGATCGTCGGCCTGTTCGCCGGTGCCCTGCTCGTCCGGGCCGACGTGCTGCGGGTGTCGGTCTGCGCCGAACTCGTCCGGTGCGGCGTGTTCGCGCTGCTGGCGACGGCTGTGCTCGCCGGCTGGATCACCTCCGTCGGGCCCGTTGTCGCCATGGTCGCCGTCGCCGGTGTCGCCACGGTGTTCAGCGACCTGTCCGGCCAGATCATGGTGCCCGCGCTCGTACCGCCGACCGGTCTGGTCGGCGCGAACTCCCGCCAGCAGGGCTCGGACAGCGCGTCGAAGCTGATCGGTCCCGCCACCGGCGGGTTGGTCATCGGGGCACTCGGCTCGGCCGCCGCGCTGGCAGTCGGGGCCGTCCCGTTCCTGCTCTCCGCCTGGTGGCGGGCGCGGATCCGGCTCGCCCGGCCCCCTCGGCCGGACCGGACGTCGGTGCTGGCGAGGGTACGCGACGGGCTCCGCTTCACCCGCCACCATCCGGTGCTCCGGCCGCTGGTCGCGAGTGCCGCGTTCCGGGCGTTCGGCATCGGTGCCGTCGACGCCGTCCTGCTGTTGTTCGCCTACCGCACGCTCGGCATGTCCAGTACGACAACCGGTCTGCTGCTTGGCGTCGGCGCCGCGAGCGCGCTGGTCGGGGTCTTCTGCGCCGAACCGTTGACCCGGCTCCTCGGTGCCCGGGGCGCGATGGTCGCGACCTGCGCCGAGGGGTTGGCGTGGTGCGCGCTCCCGCTCTGTCTGCTGGTGTCGGCGCCGACCGCCCTGCTCTTCGCGCTCCGGGCGTTCTCCGCGCTCTGGATGCCGACCTGGGGAGTCGTCGTCACCAGTGTCCGGCAGCGGGTGACCCCGGCCGACCGGCAGGCGACCGTACACGCGACCGCCCGGGTGCTGACCTCGTCGGCGATTCCGCTCGGCGCGCTCACCGGCGGGACGACCGCGAGCCTCGTCGGGGGCGTACTCGGCCCGTCCGCCGGGCTCGCCGTGGTGATCGCCGCCGCGGGGTTGTGCATCGCCGGCTCCGTGCTGCTGCTCCCGGCGCGGCTGCCGGACCACCTCGGTCGTCGCCGCTCATACAGCTTCTAGGAAGGGACGGGTCATGTATCCCGCTACCACCAGGACCTTGAACACCAAGGAGTTCGCCGACATCCTGCACACGGTGTCCATCCGGTCGGCGGCCCGCAAGCACCTGCGGGAGGACCCCGGCTACGCCGCGACGCTGCCGCAGGAGGTCAGCCTCCAGCTCACCTACCGGTGCAACCTGCGCTGCGTGCACTGTTACCAGTGGAACGAGCAGGGCTTCTTCCGCGACTTCAGCTCCGTCAAACAACGTACGGAGCTGGAGATCGGGGTGGTGGAGGAGGTGCTGCGGGTCACCGCGCCCGCCCGGTCCAAGCTGTTCCTGTGGGGCGGCGAGCCGCTGATGTACAGCAGGTTCGCCGAGGTGGCCGAGCTGTTGACGCGCTACCCGCGCACGGTGAACATGTGCACCAACGGGCTGTTGTTCTCCCGCCGAATCGACGACCTGCTCCGCATCGGCGAGAACCTGAACCTGCTGGTGAGCCTCGACGGGCTGGGCGAGGAGCACGACGCGATACGCGGCCGGGGCACCTTCGCGCGGACCACGAAGAACATCCGGCGCATGCTCGACCTCAAGCGCACCGGGGAGTTCGGCGGCGAGGTCTCGCTGTCGTGCATGGTCTCGCACGTCACCGTGGAGACGATGTACGAGTTCATGGAGTGGGCCGAGGACTTGGGCGTCAACACCGTCTACTTCCAGTTCCCCTGGTACATCAGCCCCGAGGTCGCCCGCGCCATGGACGAGCTGTACGAGAAGTCCTTCGCCTGGCTGGCCAACGACACCGGCACCAGCAAGCCGACCTGGCACTCCTACACCTACCGGCTGCCACCCGAGCTGCTGCCGGTGCTGCGCGAGTCGATGGCACGGCTCGCCAGCCGACGGTGGGGGGTACGGGTGCGCTACCAGCCACAGCTGGAGCCCGACGAGTTGGAGGACTTCATCCTCGGCACCTCGCGCCCGGCGCAGGGCCGCAGCAAGTGCCTCGCCGTCTCCAACCGGATGGAGGTGCACGCCGACGGCAACGTCAGCTCGTGCAAGTTCTTCCCCGAGTTCGTGGTCGGCAACCTGCACGACACCGGTGTGCTCGACCTGTGGGACGGGGAGCCCTTCCGCGAGGTCCGCAAGATCCTTTCGGCCGGCGGCATGATGCCGGTCTGCTCGAAGTGCATCCTGCTGTACCTGAACGGAGTGTGAGTCGTGGACGAGGTCTACGCCAAAATCAAGATCGTGCTGGCGGGCGTACTGCTCAACGGCACCGAGCCGGCCGACATCGACACCGACGCCGACCTGGTGGAGGAGTACGGGCTCGACTCGTTGCAGGCGATCTCCTTCCTCCTCGGCGTGGAGGACGCCTTCGACATCGAGCTGGACTACGAGGCGCTGAGCCTGGACCTGCTGCGGTCGGTGCGCAGCTTCGGGGCCTGGATCGTGACCCTGGACGGCGTGGCGGTGCGGTGATCCCGGCGCTGCGGCTCGGGGCGTTCGACGCCGAGCGGTCGTGGCGACCGGCGGACCTCGCCCGGCTGCCGGAGGTGACCGAGCTGGTGTCGTCGGCGCAGGGGCGGATCGCCGCGATGGACGAGGTACTGGCCGGCCTCTGCGCGCCCGGCGACACCCTGGTCACCCGGCGGGCCATGGACGGCGAACTGCTCGCGGTGCTCTCCGACGCCGGGCTGCGGTTCACCAACCACGCCGTCGCGGGGGCGCTCGCGGACGAAGCCGGCCCGGACGACGCGGCACCGGTCGGCGTCGCCGAGCTGTTCGCCGCCGACCCCGCCGCACCCGACCTGCTGCGCGTCCACCGGCTGGCGCCGTACGCGGTCACCGGGCCGGTCGCCGCGCTCGCCGTACGGGCCCCGAACGGGCTGCCGGCGGTGGCGGACGTGGCGCGGGTCAACTCCAAGACCTGGTCCAACGACCTCGTGCAGGACCTCGGGCTGGCCGGCGCCGGTGTGTCGGTCCGCTCGACCGGGGAACTGGCGTCGGCGGTGGCGGCCGTCGGGTTCCCGGCGGTGGTCAAGGACCCGTTCGGGGTCTCCGGTGGCGGCGCGTTGGCCGTGCCGTCGCCGGGGGTGCTGCGGGCGATCACGCGGGTACTCGACCGGCAGGTGGCCGACGGCAAACGGGTGGAACTGCTCGTGCAGCGGCACTACGACAGGCGGCAGGACCTGTCCGCACACGGCGAACTCGGCCGCGACGGTGGCTGGCGGTGGCTCGGGCTGTGCTCCGTACACAATCGGGGGTTTCGCTTCACCGGCGCCGGCCCGGCCGGCGACGCGGTGGCGCCGCTGGAACCGGCGCTGCGGGAGGTGGCCGCCGAGGTGGCGCGGCGGGTCTTCGCCGCCGGCTACTGGGGGCCGCTCTCGGTCGACGCGATGGTGCTCACCGACGGCACGCTGATCCCGGTGCTGGAGATCAACGCCAGGATCTCGCTCGGCCGCCTCATCCTCGACGTCGACCGGACCTGCGCCGGTGACCCGGACGACCCGGCCCGCGTCCACCTCTGGCAGGTCGAGCTGGCGGCACCCCCGGAGATCACCACCGGTCGACTGCTGGACGCGCTGCGCCGCGACGACCTGCTCTACCGCAGCGGTACGGAAGACCGCGCCGGATGCGTTCCGCTCGGCGGCGTGGCGGCGGCACCGGTGACCCGGTGGCACTGTGCGCTGCGCTGCGTACCGGCGGAGGTGTCGGCGGTGCGGGAACGGGTGCTCGCGTCGCTGGCATCGGCGGGTCTGCACCCGACGGGGGTGGCACGTGCGGCTTGAGCTGGGACTGATCGGGGCCACCGGGATCGCGGTCCGGGCGGTGATCGCGCCCAGCGGGTCGATTCCCGACGTGGCGGCGGTCGCGGTCGCGGCGAGCGACCCGGACCGGGCCCGCGCGTTCGCCCAGCGGCACGGTCCGCTGCGGGTGCACCGGAACTACGCGGAGCTGATCGCCGACCCCGCACTGAACGCGGTCTACGTCTCGCTGCACAACTCCGCGCACGCCCGGTGGGCGCTGGCCGCCGTGCGCGCCGGCAAGCACGTGCTGGTGGAGAAACCCCTCTGCCTGACCACGGCCGAGGCCGAGGCGCTGGTGACCGCCGCCGAAACGGCCGGTGTGCACGCCGCCGAGGCGGTGCCCACCGCCGGACATCCGTGGCAGGACGCGGTACGGGCAATGATCACCGACGGCCGGTACGGGCCGCTGCGGTCGATGACGACCACCATCCAGTTCGGCCCACCGGCCGACGGCGGGTACCGGCTCCGTCCGGACCTCGGTGGCGGCATCTTCCTGGACGCGGCGAGCTACTGGTTGCAGGCCGTGCAGGCGACCGTCGGACTGTCCGGGGCGCGGAGCCGGGGCCGGCGGGTCCGGGTCGCGCCGAGCGGGGTCGACACCGAGTTCACCGCCCACGTCGAGCGTGACGGTGTGCGGGCCGAACTGGTCTGCCGGTTCGCCCCGGGGCCGGTCGCCGAGCACGAGTTCCGGTTCGCCGACGCCCGCGTACGGGTGCGGGCCTTCCTGCGGCCGACCCTCGGCGCCCTGCCGCTGAACCTCGCGGTGCGACACGCCGACGGGCGCACCACCATCGAGTCGTTCCCGCCGGTCGCCTACTACGACCGGCAGCTGCGGCGGTTTGCCGACCTCGCCGACGACGGTGGGCCGGAGCGCACCGCCGAACGGGCCGCCGGGGCGGAACGGATCGCGGTGATGGCCGCGATCCGGAAGAGCGCATGCGGACCAACCCAGGGAGAACACGGTGACCAGTGACCTGACCGACCGGCGGGTCCGACCGGACCGGGCGCGGTTGGACGAGATGTTGGGGCGGGCCGGCGTGACCGATCCGGCGGGCGCGCTGGTCGAGCCGATTTCCGGGGGGACGTTCAACACCGCGTACCGGGTGCTCGCGGGGGACCGGCGGCTGGTCCTCAAGATCGCCCCGCCCCCGGCCACGGCGGGGCTGACCTACGAGCGGGAACTGCTGGCCACCGAGGCCACCTTCTACCGCGCGGCGGCGGACACCCTGCCCCTGCCGGAGGTCGTGCACCTCGACACCGGGCGCGACCTGCTGCCCACCGAGTGGCTGCTGATGACCGAACTGCCCGGCGTCAACTGGTTCGCCGCCCAGGACCGGCTCGCCGACCGGCACACCGCGCGGCTGCGCCGGCAACTCGGTACGGCCGTCGCCGGCCTGCACCGGGTCAGCGGCACCGGGTACGGCTACCCCCAACTCGGGCTGGCCCCCGACTGGCCGACCGCGTTCACCGGCATGACCGAGGCGGTCCTCGCCGACGCCGTACGGTACGGCGTCGAACTGCCGGTCCCCGCCGAGGCGCTGCGCGTACGACTCGACGCCGGGCGGGACGCGCTCGCCGAGGTCACCGTCCCCGCCCTGGTCCACTTCGACCTGTGGCCGGGCAACGTGCTGATCGACCCGGACCTGGGCCGGGTCACCGGGGTCGTCGACGGCGAACGCGCGTTCTGGGGCGACCCGCTCGCCGAACTGCCGTCACTCGGTGTGTTCGGGCGGGCCGAGAACGATCCGGACCTGGTGACCGGCTACCGGGCGGCCGGCGGGACCCTCTACCTCACCGGGGCGGCCCGGCGACGACTGGAGCTGTACCGCGTCTACCTGTACCTGATCATGACCGTCGAGGTGGTTCCGCGCGGTGCGACCGGCCCTCGCGACCGGGCACTGTCCCGACTGGTCGCCACGCACCTGCGCGCGGCGGTGGACCGGCTGGACGGGGCACCGTCGTGATCGAGGTGCTGACCTCCGGGGTCGCCCTCGGTGTGCACGTACCCGGTCTGCTCCTGGCCGACCGGCTTCGCGAGCGGGGCGTACCGGCGCGGGTGACGGCGCTGGAGCGGCTGCTGCCACCGGCCAAGTTGGCCACCACCAGAGCCATGAAAACCGCCTTCCACCGGGACTTCCGGGTCGCGTTGACCGGGCAGCGGATCGCCACGAACCCGTTCGACGCGGTGCCGGACGCTCGGCTCGACGAACTCCTCGCCGACTGGTCGACCCGGCGGCCACGGCGGTTCGTGGTGTTCTCCGGCTACTGGTTACCCGTCGTCACCCGGTACGCCGAAGGCCGCCGCGACACCGACGTGTACGTGTGCCACGTCGACTCGGTCGCCTCGCCGTCCTTCCGGGACAGCGCCACCTACCCCGGCACCCGGGTGTGGCTCGCCGACGCCGACCGGGCGACGATACCGACCACGATCCCGGTGTCGCGTACGCCGCCCGTGCCCTGGGCGGACCGGGACCGGACGCTGCTGCTGCACGGCGGCGGGTGGGGGATGGGCACCTACCGCGATCATTCGGTCGAGCTGGCGGCCGCCGGCTACTCGCTGGAGGTCGTCGCCTACGAGCCCGCCGACGCGACGGTCGATCACCCGGCGATCCGCTACCACCTCCTCGACCCCGGGTGGCAGCCGTGGGCCGACGACGGTTACCCGCCGCTCGGCCGGTTGCGCCCCGGCACCGCGACCGACTTCGTCCGTGGCACGGGTCATCACCCGTCGTTCGACCTGACGCGTACGTCGATGGCGGTGGTCAGCAAGCCCGGCGGGGGCACCCTGCTCGACTCGCTCTGGTCGGCGACCCCACTGGTGCTGCTGGCGCCGTTCGGCGAGCACGAACGACGCAACAGCGAGCTGTGGCAGCGGCTCGGATTCGGCGTCAGCTTCGACGAGTGGCGCGACCGTGGCTACCCGACCGACCCGCTGGCGCGGGCGCACGCGGCCCTGTCCGGCGCGGCTCGGCAAGCCCCGGACCTGACCGAACTACTGGCGGCGACCAGTCGACGAGGGAGCGAGGGCGATCGGTGAGCACCAGTTGGCCGCTGTCCGTCTGGCAGCGCTACATCGTCAACGGGGAACGCGCGCGACCCGGCAGTGCGACCAACCCGTGGTTCACCGTCAACGCCGTCCTGGCGCTGGACGGCGCACTGGACCTGCGGATCCTGGCCGAGGCCGCGGACGACCTGGTCGCCCGGCACGACGTGCTGCGGGCCAGGGTCGACCTCGACGCCGGCACACAGGTGGTCGAGGCGGCGGTGCCCGCGTCGTTCGAAGTGCTCGACGGATGGGCCGGCGCGGCCGAGGACCTGGTGCACCACCCGGTCCCGGTGGCGACCGTACGCACACCGCTCGTGCTGCGGGTCGTACGCCGCTCGCCGCGCGAACACCTGCTCGCCGCGCACCTGCACCACCTGTTCGGTGACCCGGTGACGCTGTGGCGGATCCTGCGGGACCTCGGCGACCTGTACGCGGCCCGCTGCGGAGCCCCGCCCCCGGCACCCCCGACCGGACAGTACGGCGAGTACGCCGCCCACGAGGCGACGGTGGCCGGTGCGAACGAGGCCGAGGCGGCGCGCTGGTGGCGGACCGGGCTGACCGAGGTGAGTCTCGGGTCGCCGTCGGCCCTGGCGAGCGACGCACCGTTCGCGCTGCGGCGGTCGGTGCTCTCCGGCGACGAGTTCACGCGGTTGGAGGCGTGGGCCCGGTCGCGGCGCGGTTCGTCGTTCGCGGGCCTGCTCGCGTTGTTGACCGAGCAGCTGGCGGCGCACGTCGTCACCGGCACCGGTGACCATCTGCTGTTCAACACGCTGTTCGAGCGTCGGGACGACCCGAGGTGGCGAACCATGGCCGGCCCGTGCCTGACCCCGTCGTACGTGGCGGTGCCGCTGACCGCGACCGCCGATCTGCCGGCGGTGGCGCGTGGGCTGGGTGCGGCGGTGCGCTACGCCCGGTACCCCACCTGGACCCTGGACCGGGTGACCCGCGGCTCCGCCAACCCCGCGACGTTCGTGCCGTTCGTCGAGCTGATCCCGCAACTGCGTCCGGACACGATCCCGTTCGGGCCGGCGACGGCCGTGGTGGCCGCCGCCGCCGGGCAGCCGGACACCGGCGAGACGTCCTTCCTGGGGATCAGGTTCCGTCGGGACGTCGACGGGTCGCTGGTGGCGCACGTACGGGGCAACGGCGTGGGCTGGACCGGGTACGCCGTGCGCTCCGTACTCGACGGGATGCCGGCGCGGGTCCACGCCCTGACCGGAGCACGGTCACCGGGATGAGTCGGGTTTGCGGGCGACCAGCCAGGTGGTGATCGGCCACCGGGGGTTGTCGCGTACGGCGAGCCGGTGCAGCGGGTGCCACCGGGCGGCCGGAACGGGCCGGAACCGGAGCCCCAACCGGGTCAGCGGGAGCAGTGCCAGGTTTCCCCACCCACCGATCTCGACCGGATCGGCGACGCCACGGCAGAGCAGCCGGAGGGCTTCCGGGGTGAACCTCCAGTAGTCCTGGGGAGCGCAGTGGATTTCGTTGAAGAAGCAGGTGGTGTGGATGATGTAGCCGCCGGGGCGGGTGACCCGCACGCTTTCCGCAACGGCGGCGAAGGGATTTCCCTCCACGTGTTCGAGCACCTGGTCGCTGAGCACCACGTCGAAGTGATTGTCCGGGAATGACAGCGACAGCATGTCGAATTCGGGATAGTTGGCCTCGAAGATGTCGGCGTTTCCCAGCCCGACATGGTGGGCGAATGGCACCGATCCGCTGATCGCCAGCACGCTCAGGCCCGTACCGCCGTGGGGGTCGATGGTGTCGGCGACGATCGAGCCGAGTCGGCCGTACATGGCATATCGGGTGAAGTGTGGCCGGGCGAGCTGCGGTTGGCTCGCGGGTCTGCCACGAAGTGCCCGACCTATCCATGTGTCGCTCATGCCCGGTCCCCTCGGTTCTTTCCGTGGACAATCTACGTATGGCGCCGCATCGCCACCCAAATGACAGCGGAATGAGACATGGAAATATTTGAGGCTATCAGGCGCCGGGGCGGTCCGCCGAATCGCGGGTCAGCCGTCCCCGCAGGCCATACATTCGGAGTCGGGCAGGAGAAAGGAACCACAAAATGGGTACGGCGTCCGGGCCCACCGGGTCCATGCACACCGTTGGCGGCCACACCGTGCACACCCGCGTGGACGGTCCGGCCGACGCGCCGCCACTGGTTCTCGTCCACGGCTTCCTGTGCTCGATGCGGTCGTACGACCGCCTGGTCCCACTGCTCTCCGGCGACTTCCGGGTCATCCGTACGGACCTGCTCGGGCACGGATCCTCGGCCAAGCCCGATCACGGGTACTCGCCGGAGGAGCAGGCGGCCCTGCTCGACCCCCTGCTGGATCGGCTCGGCGTCACCGATCCGACCCTGGTCGGCCACTCGCTCGGCGCGGATGTCGCCATCGCGCTGGTGGAACGGGGCAGGCGGGTGGCGGCCCTGGTGGTGCTCGGTGAGGGACCCGACTACTCGCTCGCCACCGTACCCGGGTTCAACACGCTGCTCCGGCTCCCCGTCATCGGCGGCCCGCTGTACCGCAGCCTTCCGGCAGCGGCGGGCCGTCGCGTACTCGAAGGGTGGCTGGCGCCGGGCGGGGCGCTGTCGTCGGCCTTCGACGACCCGGCCGGGGCGGTACGCGACCTGCGTGCCGTGCCCTACCCCGCCTTCCTCGCCACCCAGCGGCAGAAGGAACGGTACGTCGCCGACCGACCGCTCGACGCCCGGCTCGCCGCCCTCGGGACCCGCACCCTCGCCATCTTCGGCACCCGGGACCGGGTCTTCCGGGCCGCCGAATCGTGTGAGCGGTACGCGGCCGTCGCGCACGCCTCGACCGAACTCGTGCCCGGAACCGGCCACCTCGCCATGGCGGAGAACCCGACCCGGACAGCGGAGATCATCCGGGGCTGGATCCGATGACGACCACCCGCGCCCACTCCGGCGGCGTGTCCGGCACGTAGTCGGGATCGTGCTCGTTCCACGACCCCCGTGTCCCGGGAAACAGCCCCACCACCGTCCGGCACGGTGGCCGCGCTTCCGGCCGGGGCGTCTGCCCGTCGGCCAGCTCCGCCGGGGCAACGGTCGCCCGTCGTAGCCGGGTCCGGCCCGCCGTCCCCGGCGTCGACCGGCGCCTTTGCGTACGTCCCGACCGCGGGTCGGCGACCCACTTTCCCGGTGGCCGCATTGTCGTCCCGATGAGACCGCTGGTGGCGCGGCGGCGCCATTGGCGTACGGGTAAGACGAAAGGTTGAGTGGTAGTCGGATGATCGGCTGCGCCTACCATGATTCATTCACCTTGGGAAGTCCAGATCGGATGGATCGACAGGTTTTCGCGACACAAATCCTGTCGGCACCAGGGCTTCCCGCGTGGCGTAGGACCGATACAGTTCATGACTATGCGAGTCAGGGCCATTGGGCGAAGACTGTCCTCGCTTTCAGTGTGCCTGATAATGATGTCCGCGGTGATCGTCTTCGCTGTGGCCTGCGGAAACCCCGACGATCAGAATAAGCGGTCCACCGAGGCGCTGATCTGTCTCTCCCCGACCGAGCGGCAACGGGTCGCCGAGGCCGCCGTCCTGCTTCGTCTCGCCAGCCCCGCGCCGACCCCGGACCAGGTGGTCGACGACGGTCGGCAGCAGTCGGTGCCGCAGTGGCGCGACAGCCAGCGGCAACAGTTCGAGCAGGCGTGTGCGGTGGTCGTGGCCGCCAGTCAACTGGAGCAGGCCGCCCCGTCCGGCGGCGGCGACGGCGGCATGTGGAAGGTGCTCTGGCCGCTGGTCATCGGTTCGCTGCTCACGCTGGTCGTCACGTTGGTCACCACCGGCTGGCGGGAGCGCTCGGTCGAGGTGCGCCGGCACGCCACCGAGCTGCGCAAGGCGACGACCGGCTATGTGTCCACGGTCCGTGAGTTCGGTGCCCGGGCCGATGACCGGACCAAGGCTTTCCCGCCCGCGGGCCCCCTCGACGACGCCCGCAGGCGGCTCCAGGAGGCGTTGGACGAGACACCCCGGCCGGCCGGCTCACCCGGACTGGATCGGGCGCGGCAGTTGCTGGGCGCCGGCGCGCTCGGAGCCGACCTGGGCGTGGACTGGTCCCTGCCGCAGCACCGCGACCGGGACGGCGCCTTCTCGCGATCCGTCCGGCAGGCGCTCGACGAACTACGGGGTTCCGTCGAGGACATCATCAGGGCACGTGAACAACCGATCCGGACCTTCGTGCGTGGGAATCCGTTCCGGCGCGGGGTCAAGAAAGCGACGTGAGCATGATTCCTACCGCAGAAAGCAGTGCGCTCGACCAGCGTGGGCCGCTGCCCAATCCGTTCGCCGTGCCCAATCTGGGGATGAAGGCCCAACGGCCACTGGTCCCCATCAAGTTTCCCGATCACGCGCAACGGTACCTGCCGGTGGATCATACCGAGTCCATGTTCGTCGAATTCCAAAAGTATCTGCCCTACTGGACGTACTGGACGGACCGGGCCGACGGTGGGGCGGGGCTCGACGGCGAACTGGTCGACAATGGTCGGTTGATCGTCGTCACGGGTGAGTCGGAATGCGGAAAGACGTCGCTCATCAACCGGTGCGCGTACCACCTCAAGTCGGCTCTGGACAAGGACGGCGGAGTGGTCCACGAGGCGTTGGTCGTCGACGTCATGACCCAGGAGCCGCCGCCGGCCTCGTTCCAGGACAGAGACCTGCTCTACCGGGAGCATGCCCGGCTCGCCCAGATGGTCGCCACCAAGCTCGCCTCGAAATTCGAGGTGTTCCGACCGCTCGCCGCCGAGTTGTCCGCCGACACCATCTACGCCAACATCAGTTCGATACTGGCCGGCATGAATCGGGTGGCGATCATCCTGCTGCCCGCCTTCGACGACGCGGTGACAACAACGACGACCGAGCACGAATCGGTCGTCAACCCGCGCCATCCCGCCGAACACTACCTGCGCCTGCGCGCGGACCGTCTCGTCTTCTTCGCCGAGAGCCAGAATCCGGCCGACGTCGACCGTTGGTACCGGAATCTGCGCGGGGACGACGTCGAGGACACCCTGATCCTCCGGGTCGGTCCGCTGGAGGGCGACGACGGCTGGACCTTCGCCAACGGTCGGATAACCGCCTGTCAGGACGACCGGGTGGCGAGGGTCGACCGACAGACGATGAGGGACTTCGTGGCCGGCCGTGGGTCGATCCCGCTGGGGCACCTGCAGAAGCTCTGCTTCGAGTTGTGGGAGGACGCCCGGAAGCGGCCGGACGTCACCGAGGTGACCCATGAAGACATTCTTCGAATCTACGAGTCGCTCACGGAAGACCTCCCCCGGCGGGTCCCGAGACCGAGGAACAGCATCGATGGCGAGCCCAGGGAGCGGATCGATGACGGCCAGTGACGCCTCGCTCTACCCGCCGGACGGGATCAATCCGTACCTGCCGACCTGGGTGGCCCGGGTCACCGACAGCGGCTCGGGCACCATCACCGTACCCACCGACGCGGTGGACCAGGCCAGCCGAGCGCTGGACGAATACCTCGGCACGCCACACACGCCCGAGCATCCACGGCGCGGCCGGGTCCTGACCATCGTCGGCGAATTCGGCACCGGCAAAACGCACCTGGCCGTCGCGATGCTCCGGCACGCGCGAAGATCCGTCGGCGTGCCGCCGTACACGGTGTACCTGGACGCTCCCGGTGGGACCTTCGTCGACCTCTACAAACGCTTTGTCCTCCGGCTGAACCGGTCGGACCTGACCGAGTTGCTGCGCGACTACTACGCCGATGTCGTCGCCGACGAGTTGGCGGAACTCTCCTACACCAGCAGGATCGCCGACCGACTGCGCGCGGGCGAGGTCGACCCGGTGGGAGTCGTCAAGGACCTGCGACTGATGAGCAGCGTGCTGTTGCAACGGCTGCAACAGAAACTGATCGAGGTCACCCAGGACGCCGATCTCGGCACCGCCCTGACCCTGCTGCTCGACGCCGACCCGTACGACACGGCGTGGAACTGGCTCGCGGGTAATCCGCCCAACGAATTCCTCCAGCAGCGGGGCATTCTGCACGCCATCGACACCAATGACCGGGCACTGGCCGGGCTACGCGCCTTCGTCTCGCTCTACGGGCATCGGGGTCACCGCTTCCTGCTGGTGATCGACGAGGCCGATCGGATCCTGGCGGCGGCCGACCGGTGGGACGCCACCGAGGACCGGGTCGGCATCTTCAAGAGGATGCTGGAGCAGATCTGGCAGTCCGGTGCCTTCGTGATCATCTCCGGGATGACCGAGGTCGTCACCACGGTCGGCGAGAGCGTGCTGCAACGCATGGGCCGCATCATCTGGATGCCGCCGATGACCACCGCCCAGGTGTGCCTGTTCATCCAGGAAACCCATCTCGCCGTACGCGGGGACGACAACCTCGCGCCGTTCACCCAGTCGGCGGTCGCCGAACTGGTGGCGGTGACCAGAGGTGTGCCGCGACAGATCGTCAAGCTCTGCCACTACCTCTACGCCCACGCCCAGCAGAGCCGGGCCGAGATCGGCCCCGAGGTGGTGCAGCAGGTGGCACGTACGCACGCCGACCTCGCCAGTGTGCTCGACGTACGGCACGAGGTGAGCCAGATACTCCATCGGGACGGCATCCGGTTCTTCGAGGGACGCCACCGTCAGCGCGACGGGGAGCCGGTGGTCGACTACTGGATCACCGGACCCGGCGGCGACTACCGGGGAGCCGTACTCATCTCCGGATCTGTGTTGGCCGCCGGAGACGTCACCGCGGTCAGGAATCGGGTGGCGGAGGCGCGACGGGAACAGGACGACACCTTCGAGACCATTCTCGTGGTGGTCGGCTATCTGCCGCCGCAGCTGGTCCAGGAACTCGAAGGCGTGTTGAACATGGTCCCGATCCGGTACGCGCGCGAGTCCTTCCCGAAGGATTTCGAGGCGGCGGTCACGGGTGTGCTCCGCCGTTTCGACGAAGCCAGCACGGCGGATCCGATGAAGACCCTCCGGGACCGGGTCGAGCGCATCACCCGGCAGCAGGCGAGCACACAGGACCTGGTCGGGCTGGTGGCGGACCAACTCGCCGGGCTCCGCGAGGCGGCCGACCAGCAGCTCGCGGACATCCGTCGGGAGCTCTCCGCCGCGTCCCGTGGTGGTCGACCGACCGACCCGACCGCCGGACGCGGCGGCGGCCCTGCGCCCGACGCGGCGCTGGAGGGGCCGGAGGCACTCTTCGCCGGGGCGCTCGACACCCTGGCGAACGTCGACCGGGTCGAGCACACCCTCGCGGCGGCACTGCGGCCGGAGACGGGCGCGCTCTCCGCGGTGCAGGCCGCGCGGCGGGCGATCCGGGCCGTTCGGCTCAGTGAGCAGGACGGGCTCGCCCCGCTGGGTACGGCGGTCTTCCTCCGTCAGCTGATCGCTGCCTTCCGCAACGCCTTCATCGACTGGTACGACGCCTCGTCGTTCCGATCCGCCGGCCGACTCAGCCGAGCCGACCTGGACCGACTCGACCTGCTCTGTACGAGCTACGAGGCGATCTACCACGACATCCCGATCGAGGAGCTGAAGAAGCTGATCGAGTCGACCGGACGATACGCCGACCAGGATCCGGGCGCCCGGCAGACGCCCCGGCCGACCATCCGGCTCGACGACATCCGCCGTACCTTCTCGGACCTCGGGGTGCAGCTGCGCAAGCAGGTGAACGCGTGGGAGGGCGGCAGAGGCGTGCTGGGGGGCCGCTGACTCAGCGGCTCTCCGGTTCGGCCAAGGTTGGTTGCCGTCCCGCGCCGTCGTGTCCACGGCGCCAACCCGTGTCGAGCAGGCCGTTGGTGGTGGCGTGCAGCAGTGCGACGACGAGGATGGCGGGTGCGACGATGCCGACCGTGCCCGGAAAGTTCGGCTCCAGCAACAGGGCGAGAATGATGGCGGTGATCCCGTTCTGCTGGCCGAGGGCCAGGTAGGCGCGGTCGCGTCGGCTGATCCGGGCCGGAATCACCAGTCCCACCACGATCTGGGCGGCGAAGGCGGACACCCCCAGGAGCAGGCCGGCCCGGACGTACACGCCGTCGGCCAGGGCCAGCCCCAGCAGGAAACAGGCGGACAGGAACGCGGCCTGGGTGGTGGCGGCCAGCACCCGGCCGAGGTAGGGCCGGAAGAAGAGCCCCAGCAGGGCAACCGCGAGGGCGAGCGAATATGCGACGGCGATCCCGAGCAGCGCCAGCAGGATCGTCACCTCGAACACGTCGAACGCCGGTCGTCGCCGGTCCGGGTCGAGGTTCCGGGGACCGCCGCGGGCCCGGACGCGTCGGCAGAGCGCCCAGATCCCCAGGCCCAGCGCGGCCAGGGCGAGGTTCTGGACGATGCCGAGCCCGAAGGCGTCGCTGGCGGTACCGCTGGGCGCGAGCGGGCCCTGACCGCCCACGCCCCGGTCGAGCAGCCAGGCGGCGCCGTAGACGGTCAACACCACGGTGATCGGGTCGTCGAACGAGGCCCAGGCCGCGAGCAGTGCCTTCGCCCGCGCCGACATCCGGGAGCCGCGCGTCATGGCCGCGACCGCCAGCGGGTCGATCTGGGCGACGGCCAGGCCCAGTACGGCGTACCTCGGCTCCTGGAAGACCAGGTACATGACTCCGGCGATCAGAACCGCCTTGGCCAGCACGCCGACCGTCACCGCCAGGATGACGGTACGGATCCCGACGCCGAGTTCCCTGATCGAGATGTCGCGGGTGCTGCTGTAGAGGCCGACGGCCAGTAACGCGGTGGCGACGGTCAGGTAGCCGGTGGAGCCTTCGAGCAGGTCGACGTCGGCCAGCACGGCGAGCAGCCAGCCGGCGCCGGCGGCGGCACCGATCAGGGCGAGCCGGCCGAGGCCCCACCCGTCACGACGCGCGGGCCCCGCCGGGGCGGGCGGACTGTCCGGTCGGTCGTCTACCGTGGCCACGAGTTGGCGGCCTTCGCGAACTGGTCCTCGGCCTGCTTGACCCGATCCTGGTGGAGCGTCAGTCCCTTCAGGTAGTGGGACTGGTCGAGGCGGCGGTAGTAGATCGCCCCCTCCGCCACGTCGAACACCGCGCGCTGTACCGGCCCGCCGATCGCCTGCCGGGCGGTGCGGCCCAGCTCCCGTACGTAGTCGGGCAGCTCGCGGCCGATCCGGTGGTACTCCTCGCGGCGCTCGTCGGCGCGCAGCTCGCCGTCCTCGCCGGTGTCCAGGCGGTGGTCGTGGAACACGTCGATGCTGAACACCTCCGTCTCGTCCCGGAAGAGCGCCACCCGGTGCAGGTCACGGGCGCGTACGACGCTCCGGCAGATGTCCACCGCCGGATGTCCGGTCGCTCCGGCGACGTGTGGTGGCGTAGCGCCCGGGAGGTTCCACTCGCCGGTGTCCTCGGTGGGATCGGACCCGCTCGCCCGGGCCGCGCGCAGGTCGTCCCGGAGTCGTTCCGACTCCCAGCCGCCCAGGTCCAGCTCGCGGACGTGCAGCCGGTCCCGGGACAGCTCGATGAACCGGGACAGCGCCCGGTCGGCCTGTTCGGCCACGGCGTCCAGCGGTTGCGGATCCGTCGGCGCCCCGACGGTGACCCCGACCAGGTAGCTGCCGGGGACGAGCTGCATGCAGACGACGGTCCCCCGCGCGCACTGCACCACCGTACGGATGAGCGGCCCGGTGCCGAGCTTGGCGAGCCAGTCGTCGAGGTGGTTCTCGGTCTGAAAGCTGATCTTGTCGGCGATCCTGCGGCAGGCCCGGTGCCGGTCGGTCGGGCTCGGATCCTGCTCCGGGTCACCGGACGGGAAATCGTCGTCCCCGAACAGGGACTCGTCGAAAACGCGCCGGCCGCCGTCGTACCGGGCCACGTAGTGCAGCCCGTGGTTGCCGCGCAGCAGTGCCCGCAGATCCGCGTACGGCTCGGCACCGTCGGCCGTCGGGACGTCCCCGGTGGGGTGGGACGGCTGCGCCGGGTCCTGCGGCTCGACCCGATCCTCGCTCGCGTTCACCGGGTGACCTCCTTCGGCTGGTGGGGCATCGGGCGGGGGCGGACCGTCGCCGTGGTCCGCCGGGCCGCCCGGTCAGATGTGCGGCAGGTCGACATCGAGGTCCACATAGGTCAGCTCCTCCGTCGGGGCGGGGCCGCTGCGCAGCGCCCTGACGAGCCGGACACTCTCCAACGCGGCGGCGGTGTACGGGTGGCCGCCGGGCAGATCGTCGCGGCACCACTCGGCGGCCTGGTCGGCGTAATCGAGTGCTTCCGGGAGTCGGTTCTCGGCGGCCAGGTGCCCGGATTGATTGATCATGGCGGCCAGGATCCACGGGTGGGTCTCACCGGAGAGGGTCGCCCGAAGCACCTGAAGAGCCCGCTCGCCCAGCCTGCCGGCCTCACCCACCCGGCCGACCCCGCGCAGGTAGATGGCCAGGTTCATCTGGCAGAGCGCGGTCATCGGATGGTCCGGCCCGAACCGCCCGCTGGCGCTGTAACCGCTGATGACCTTCTCGGTGAGCCCGACGGCAGCCGGGTAGTTCCCGAGCCCGGCATGATCCGCCGCCAGGGTGAGCTGGCAGGCCAACGTGTGCGGGTGCTCGTCACCGTGCAGTCGGCGGTAGGCCTGCAGGATCCGCGTCGTCTCGCCGAGGGCCAGTCCGCGCTTGTTCGTCCGTCGCCAGGTCACGGTCAGGCTGCGCAGGACCCGGAGCACCACGCTGTCGTCCAGGGCCAGCCGGCCGAGCTTCGCCTCGATCCATCCCTTGGCGTCCTCCAGCGTCCGCGCCGCCTCCTCGTACTGGCCCAGTTCGCGCTGGTAGGTGCCGAGGCTGGAGGCCGACCACCAGGTGCTCGTGTGGGTGGTGCCGAGATGCCGGATCCGGCGTTGCAGGATGTCCCGCTCGGTCAGCATCGCGGTGTGTACGTCCCCGTCCAGGTACGACGAGAGCGCGAAGCCGTGCGCGGTCATCAGCGTCTGCTCGTGATCGTCGCCGAGGGCCCGCCGGAACCCGTCGAACGCGATGCTGTCGTACTGACGGGCGCTGCCGTACCGGCCGTCCGCCCGTCGATCTCCGCCGAGGCCCCGGGTGGTGATCAGGGTACGGAGGTGGTCCACGCCCTGCCGGTCGGCCTGCCGTTGCCGTACGTCCTCGTCGGCGGAGCGGGACGCCTGGTAGTCACCCTGCGATCGCAGGACGTTGGCCCGCTCGACCTCAAGCCACATCCTGGTCGGATCGTCCGCTCCGGTGTTCGCCGACCAGGAGGCCAGAGCCTGGTCCGCGATCTCCAGTGCGGCGGTGGTGAGCCGGCGCACCTGAGGCAACTGCATGTGCCGCACCTGCTGGACCACCCAGCGGCGGACGGTGATGTCGGTCGCGTCGACCGCACCGCTGGGGATCAGATGGTGCTGCAACTCGCGGAGCCGGTCGCGCTGCTCCTGGTCGACGTCCTCGGGGATGCCCGGCGCGTACCGGGCCAGGGCCAGCTGGACCTGCCGCTGCCGACCGGTCCGCTGGTCGTCCGACATGCTCTCCCACACCACCCGCTGCAACGCGGGGTTCATCCGCAGGTGGCCCTCCGCGCCCCAGGTGATGTCGAACAGGCCGAACCGCGCGCCGGTCCACAACAGCTGGTCGAACTCGATCGGATCCACCACCAGCGGGTCCCCGTCGTCGCCGGCCACCGCGAGCAGCGCGTCGATCATCGGCCTGCTGCGCAGCAGCTTGAGGCCGATCCGGTCGCTGGAGAGGTACACGCACAACTCGGCCAGCCGGGCCGCGAGCCGGCCGGACGGGCTCCGTTCCAGACTGGTCCGCAACACCGTCCAGGTACGCCGCAACCCGGTCGCCGCCGGATCCGCGGTGCCGGACCCGTCGGGCAGGTCGTGCTCCCGTCGCAACCAGGCCGCCGCCATCTGGGTGGCGGTGGCGGTGGTGGTGGCCCGCTTCAGCAGGGTGGTGATCTGTTCCTGCAACCAGGAGCCGGCCAGTCGCAGCGTCAGCGGCAGGTGGCCGACGTCGTCGGCGACGGCGCGGGCCTCGGTCGGGCGCAGGTCGCGGACGTACTGCTTGAGCAGCGCGGCGCTGTCGGCCGACGTCAGCGGGCCGACCTCCACCGGCCCGAACCGGTTCGCCGGCGCGGTCTGCTGGGAGGTGACCACGACGTGCCCGGCCACTCCGTCGGGCAGCAGTCCGAGACGGGCCGGGTCCTGGAGGTTGTCGTAGATGAGCAGGTACGGCCGGGTGAAGTACGGGGAACTGAGGGCGTCCAGCACACTCTGCGCGCTGTACTGGAGGTCGTCCACGGATCCGGGCGGCCGGGTGTCGGGCAGGTCGGTGGGGAAGAGGTCCCGCGACTGCATCTCCTGACCGAGTCGACTCAGCCCGGTGTCGATCGACTCCAGGGTCTCCGCCGACACCCACCAGATCAGGTCGTAGTCGGCGGCGAACCGGCGGGCGTACTCGCGGGCGATCCAGCTCTTGCCGACGCCGGCCGGACCCAGCAGGGTCGAGGGTTCACCGGGTGCGTCGAGCAGTCGGTCCCGCAGGGCTTCGAGTTCGGTCGAGCGCCCCACGAACTGCGTCTCCGACACGGGCAGGTTGGTGACCGTCGAACGCCCCGGCAGGACGATCGCGTCCGACTCCGGGCCGGGGTTCGGGTAGCGGGGACGGAAGGAGTCCCACTCCGCCGGGCCGGCGTTGGACTTCAACGCGAAGTGGGTGAGCAGCCGACCACGGGCGTGCGCCTCGGTCTCGCGGGACAGGTCGAGTCCGTACAGGCTCCCGCCGTGGGCGGTCCGGGGTTGGTCGCCGACCCGGACCTGGAGTATCGCCGGTCGACCCGCCGGCGGCTCTCCGGTCGCCAGCGTGACCAGGCTCCTGATCCGATCGTCGAGCAGCGGACGGTATCCGATCAGGACCAGGTCGGCGGCGTCGGATTCGGTGAGCCACCCGTCGTCGGTGGGCAGCCGCCGCACCCGGGCGCCGCCCCGGCGCAACTCCTCGGCCACCCAGTCGGCCCACCGGCGATCGATCGGGTCGTGCGCGATATGGACCAACCCGACCAGCTCCGGCGCGACGTCGGCGAAGTCCCGTTGGTACCACGCCTGGGCCACCGGGTCGATCGGCGGTGGTTCGGCGACGGTGCCGGCGCTGACCGCCTCGACGATGCGCATCAGGCTGTCGCGCAGCTCGCTCTCGTCCAGGACGATGGCCAGATGGTTCCGGTAGGAGCGTTGCGGTATCTCCACCACCCGCAGGTCGACCAGCCCGTCACCGCCGCCGACCGTGTCGGGTAGCTTCGCGAAGGCGGTTTCGATGATCCGGGTCTGCTCGTCGGTGAGCCGCTCGTGGCCGAACTGGGTGGGTGCGGCGACCAGACGCAGGTCACCCGGTGCGTCGTTGATCAGCGTCCGGAACATCCGGACGGCCTCGGGCAGGATCTGACGGGTGGGCCGGAGACAGACCACGACCGCGTCGCAGAGCTCGGCCAGCACCGTCAGGGCCGCACTCGGGAGCTGGGCCGGGCAGTCGATCAGCACGTAGTCGTAGCCGGAGCCGGTGAGGTGTTCGCGGATCGTCCGGCCGTCACCCGCGCTCATCGGCAGTTCGGGCGCGAGTTGCCAGGCGTGTCCGGTCGGGGTGACCAGGTCGATGAAGCCGCCGGTACGGCTGCGCGGTATCTCGTACCGGTCGATCCGTGGCAGTTGGGTGCCGTCCGCGCCGAACATCGCGAGCGTCGCGTCCAGGGCCGGCTCGACCGTCGGTCCGCCCACCGGCATTCCCAGGTATTCACCGACCAGGGGCGAGGTGGTGCCCCAGTCGAGCACCAGTACCCGGTGACCGGCGCAGGCGAGGGTCCAGGCGGCGTTGGCGGCCGTGCTCGTCTGACCGGACCCACTGCCGCCCGGTGCGGCGAACGCGACCACTTGCGGGTGACGGGAAGAGGGATTTTCCGCGCGAGTCGTTGCGGGCATCACCGCTCCATGTCTGTTGTGGCCGGGTAGGGATTCCGTGTGTATCAGATATCGAGTGAGGCGCGTGTCAACCGAAGCGGTGGGGGAGCGTCAGTCGTCGGTTCTCCGGGCGAGCGCGCTCATGAAGCCAAGGTAGGATTCGGGCTGGCTGCCCTGCTCGTCGAGGATGTGACGGAGCGCGGCTTCGAAGGCGGTGGTCGGCAGTTCGGGCAATGCCCGCAAATCGATCCCGGTCAGGTCAATGATCACTGTCTCCCGATCATTTTGATCTTGACTCATTTCTCCGCCTGCCATCCTTCGTCAGGTTCGACCACACCCCGGATGCCTGGACCGACGGCGTGGTTGGCGTGTGGTCGCCTGCCCGGTCCCGGGACGATTCTATTCAAGGCCAGCCACTGTGGATCGTCCACGACTCCGATCCGCGTCAGGCGTACTATCGGCGGCCATCTTCAAGGCATCTGAACTTGTCTGGTGAGGGTGAGTGCGGTATAGGGATCGAGATTTCGGGCCGGATACCCATCCCCACAGTGATGCCCACCGGATCCGCCGTGGTGCGCCTGACGGCCGGGCACAATCCCTTGTTCACCGTACTGACAGCCGTTGCCGCGCCAACTCGGGGGCCGGCGTAAACATCCGTCGGACAGTCGGATTTGCGACTCCGGAACCGGTCCGGTCGGTCGACCGGGCCGACCGGCGTCGGCGTCGGATCTCGATCAATTGATCGGATGTCGAACGCGGGAATGTGGCATCCTCGACGAGAGTCGCCCGTTATCGAGCAGCCTCGGGAGCAGCATTGTTTGATCAATCCAGGCAGCTTCCCACAACCGGGCCCGTGACGGAAGAAACCGGTCCCGGAATCCCCGCCCTGCGTCAGTTCATCCTCAAGGTGCACAGTCGATGTGACCTGGCCTGCGACTACTGCTACATCTACCAGGCCGGGGACGATCGCTGGCGGACCCGACCGAAGACAATGTCCCGGCACACGATCGACCGGGCCGCGGAACGAATCGCCGAACACGTGAGCACCCACCGGCTGTCCACGGTGGATCTGGTGCTGCACGGTGGGGAGCCCCTGCTCGCCGGCCCCGACCTGCTCGCCTACTGCGTACGACGGGTCCGCGCGGCTGTCGGTGCCACCACCACCGTACGGGTGGGGCTACAGACGAACGGCGTACGACTCGACCTGCCGTACCTGGAACTCTTCCGTGACCTCGACGTCCAGATCGGGGTGAGCATCGACGGCGGCCCGGACGCGCACGACCGGCACCGGCGCGACCACCGCGGACGCGGCTCCTACCCGGCGGTCAGCCGAGCCCTGTCGCTGCTCGCGGGACCACGGTTCCGGAGCCAGTACGCCGGCCTGCTCTGCACCATCGACCTGCGCAACGACCCCGTGGCGGTCTACCAGGACCTGCTGCTCTTGCAACCGCCGCTGATCGACCTGCTGCTGCCGCACGGAAACTGGACCACCCCACCGCCCGGCCGCGACCCGGAGTCGAGCGACAGCCCGTACGGCCACTGGCTCGCCGCCGTCTTCGACCGCTGGTACGACGCCCCGCGCCGGGAAACGAGAGTGCGGATCTTCGAGGAGGTGATGAACCTGCTGTTCGGCGGAGCCTCCCGGCTGGAGGGGTTCGGGCTCGCGCCGGCGGCCTCGATCGTGGTGGAAACCGACGGCGGCATCGAGGAGTCCGACCACCTCGCCGCCACCTCCGGGGCCGGCGTCACCGGGCTGCACGTCGACCACGACCCGTTCGACGCCGCCCTGCGGACGCCCACGGCACGGGCACGCCGGGCCGGTGTGGACGCGCTCGCACCCGGATGCCGGGACTGTCCCGTCGTCCAGGTCTGCGGCGGTGGGCTCTACTCCCACCGCTACCGGGAGGGGACCGGGTTCGCCAACCCCTCGGTGTACTGCCCCGACCTGACCCACCTCATCGAACACGTGCACCGCCGGCTCGTCCGCGACGTCAGCTCGCTGGCCCGACAACCGGTATGAGCCGACGATGACCCTTCAACCACACCGGCTGCCCGAGGCCATGCTGACCGCGCTCGCCGCCGGGGCCGGAGGTCCGCAGGCCATGCGAGCCCTGGCCGACATACAGCTCAGCCGCAACCGGATGTTCGCCCGCACCATCGTCGAGCTGGCCCGGCGGACCGGACATCCGCAGGCGGGGCAGGCCGGGGAGGCGTACCGGTTGCTGGCCGAGGTCGAGCAGGTCGCACCGGCGGCGGTGCGGGAGGTGCTCTGCTACCCCACGGTGGCCGCCTGGATGTCCGGCACCGCGTCCCTGCTCCGTGGCACCGCGTCCGGGCCGGCCCCGAATCCGGGCTGGCTCGGGTCCGTCGTCGCGGCCGCCGCCGTCCGGGCCCGGCTGCCCATCCGGATCCCGTCGTACCAGGCGGCCGTCCGGGGGCCGGCGCTGGTCCTGCCGTCGCTCGGCACGGCGACCCTGCCGGCCGAGGGCATCCTCGACATCCGGGTCCACGCCGACGGCGTGACGCTGGCGCGCGGAGGCCATCAGGTACACCTGCCCGCCGAAGCCGAAGCCGAAGCCGAAGCCGAAGCGGAAGCGGAAGCCGACGGCGAAGGCGAGGCAGCAGCTGGTTTCGCCACCCGCCCGCACGGCTGGGCCGGCCTGCCCCGGATCCTGGCCGGCAGCGGAAGTCGCCGGGTCGACGCCCGACTCGACGGTCCGGGCTGGGAAGTCCTGCCCGGTGGCAGCCTGGACGCCCGGATCCTCACCACGCCCGGCGCGCTCGACACCGGACTGTGGCGACGACGGATCGGCGCCGGCTGGCGGTTGCTGGCCCGGCACCATGACGAGGTCGCCGACGAGGCGGCGCTGATGGTCAGGGCGTTCGTCCCGCTGCTGGCCGCCCCGGACGGGGGCATGGTGAGCGGGACCTTCCGATCCGCGTACGGGGCGGTCGCGATGTCGCTGCCACCGGACGCGCGGGTGGTCGCGCTGACCCTGGCCCACGAACTGCAACACGCCAAACTGGTCGCGGTGATGGACTCGTTCGCACTCGTCCGGCCCGGACCGGAGCAACTGTTCTACGCGCCCTGGCGCAGCGACCTGCGTCCGCTCGGGGCGTTGCTGCACGGTGCGTACGCCCACGTCGGGGTGGCCGCGTTCTGGCGTACGCAGCAACGGGTCGAGGAGACCGCCGAGGACGTGTTCGAGGCCCAGGTCGCGTTCGCCCGCTGGCGTTCGGCGGCGTGGGCGGCGACCGACGCCGTACTGGGCACCGGGCGGTTGACGCCGATGGGCGAGCTGATGGTCGACGGGATGCGCGCCACCCTGCGGCGGTTCCTCGCCGAGCCGGTGCCCGAGGCGGCGCTCGGCCAGGCGGAACGGGTGGCACGCAGCCACCTCCGCCGCAGCGCCGCCAGCCGGTGACCGGGAAACGCCGGTGGGCTGCCGGCCGGTAACCGAGAAACGCCGGTGCACCACCGGCCGGTGGCCGAGAGGCGCCGGTGCGCTCCCGTGCGCCGGGACCGCGCCGGGACCGCGCGCCGGCCGTACCCCTCGGGCGCCGGCCCGGCCGCCGCCGGGCCGCCCTCCCGGACCCGGCCACGGGTACGCGGTCGGCTGTCGCGGGCGGTGGTCATGGAAGTGAGCGTGGTCTATGTTGTGGCCATCCTCGCTCCGAGCACAGTGGAGGCACCATGGTCGCGCCGTCGCCGGCTCCGACGCGCAGCACGGTTCTGCTGGTTGTCGTCGCCGCAGTCTGGCTGACTCTCGCCGTGCTCGCGGCCTGGGCCGGTCTTGTCGTACGGGATCCGGACGAACCACCGCTGCGGATCGGTCTGGCCGCCGGGCTGCCGGTCGTGCTGGTCGGACTGGCCCTGCTGGTGCCCCGGTTCCGGGCCTGGGTCCGGACGCTGGACCTGGCCGTACTGATCAATCTCCAGTGCTGGCGAGTCGCCGGTTTCGCCTTCCTCGCCCTGTACGCGCAGGATCTGCTGCCGGGCAGCTTCGCCCTGCCGGCCGGTCTCGGGGACATCGTGGTGGGGTTGGCCGCCCCGTTCGTCGCGATCTACGTACTGCGCCGGGGCCGGGCCGCCCGGCCGGTCTTCCTCGGTTTCACCTTCTTCGGGATTGCGGACTTCGTCGTCGCCATCGGGCTCGGCATGGCCAACGGCATCGGCGCACGGGAGGCACTGCCGGACGGCACCCTCACCACGCCGCCCATGGCCGAGTTGCCGCTGAGTCTCATCCCCACGTTCGCGGTGCCGTTCCTGCTCGTGCTCCACCTGCTGTCGCTGGTCCGGTTCGGGGCGGAAGGGGCACCGTCCGCGCGGCCGACCCGCTGACGACCGCAGGCCGGCTCGACTATCCGGGCTCCGACGTGGTCGAGGGCTCGGACGGTCGGGTCTGGTCCGGCACCGTCGGCTGGCGGCGCAGCACGGGCCGGCGTCCCTCGCCGGTGGTCAGCCGCCAGCCGCTGTCGAGCAGCCCGTTGGTCCCCGCGTGCAGGACCGCCACGACGAAGATCGCGGGCGCCACGATGCCGACGGTGCCGGGGAAGTTCGGCTCCAGCAACAGCGCCAGGATGATGGCCGTGATGCCGTTCTGCTGCCCGAACGCGAGGTAGACCCGGTCGCGGCGGTTGATCCGGGCCGGGATCAGCAGCCCCACCACGATCTGGGCGGCGAACGCGGCCACCCCGAGCAGCAACCCGGCCCGCAGTTGTACGCCGTCGGCCAGGGCGACGCCGAGCAGGAAGCAGGCCGACACGAACGCCCCCTGGGTCAGCCCGCCCAACAGGCGCTCGAATCGGGGCCGGAAGAACAGGCCGAGCAGCGCCACCGCCAACGCCAGCGAGTACGCGACGGCAACCCCCAGCAGCGCCACCAGGACGACCACCTCGGACACGTCGAGGATCCGTCCGGACCGGCTCGGGCCACCGGCACCGGGCGAGGCGCGGGCACGGACGAGTCGGCCGACCGCCCAGATGCCCAGCCCGAGCACGACCAGGGCGAGGTTCTGTACGATGCCGAGCCCGAACGAGTCGGTGGTGGCGCCGGCGGGTGCGAGCGGGCCGTGACCGTTCGCACCCCGTTCGAGCAGCCAGGCCGCGCCGTAGATGGTCAGCACCACGGTGATCGGGTCGTCGAACGACGCCCAGGCGCCGAGCAGTCCCCGGGCGCGGGCCGACATCCGTGAGCCCCGGCTCATCGCGGCGACCGCCAGCGGGTCGATCTGGGCGACCGCGAGCCCCAGCACGGCGTACGCCGGATCCCGGTAGACCAGGTACATCACCCCGGCGACCAGGGCGGCCTTCGCCAGTACGCCGACCGTCACGGCCAGGACCACCGTACGGACGCCGATCCGGAGCTCGTCGACGGAGATGCCGTACGTGCTGCTGTAGAGGCCGACGACCAGCAGGGCGGTCGCCATGATCAGGTAGCCGCCGGAGCCCCGCAACTGTTCGAGGTCGGCCACGACGGCGAACAACCAGCCCAGCGCAGCCGTGACACCGATCAGCGCGAGCCGGCCCAGACCCCACACGTCACGATGTCCGCGCCGGGGCGGAACGGATGACGCGTCGGGGTCGAAGCACGGTTGCACGATATCCCGCCCTGGATCGAGGCTCAACGATACTTTCGGACTCGTCGAGGCGGCGGTCGTCGCCGCACACTCTCGTCAACGGATCGGGGCGCGAGTGGGTGACCCTGCCGGCACCTCAGCCCGCCCGGGCGAGGATCGGCGGGCTGACCGCCTCCACCCGGTCGCGGAGCGCGTCGCACTCCTCCAGCAGGCGGGTGTAGTGCTCCAGAATGGTCTCCAGGTCGACCAGCGCGGCGTCGCGCCGCTGCTCGGATTCGCGCAGGGCCTCGCGCAGATCCCCGGCCCGCTCGTCGAGGAGTTCCAGTTCGGCCCGGTGTCGGGCGGCCAGCGCCTCGCCCAGCTTCGCCGACAGGTCGCGCTGCTGGTTGTCCAGGTCGCGCTCGGCCGTCCGCCGGGCCGATTCGATCTTCGCCAGGCCGAACTCCCGCAACTGGGCGTCGATCTCCCGCCGACGCCGCAACTCGTGCCGGCGTCGCCGCTCCCGGCGACCCGCGAACCACCCGGAGACCTGCCCGGCCAGCCCGCCGACGGCCGCCCCGACCATCGTGCCGACGCCGGGCAGCACGATCGTCCCGGCGATCACCCCCAGGAACGCTCCCGTGCTGCCGTACGCCGCACCGCCGCCACGGCCACCGAAGAGCCGTGCGGAACGGCCGGGGCCGGGTACCGGTGCGGGCCCCGCCGCCGGCTCGGTGCCGCCCCGGTCGGTGCCGCTGTCCGGGGTGGGCGGATCGGGGATGTCGACGCCGGACGGTGCGGCCAGACCGTATCGCCGCGCGACCGTGCCCATCGCCACCCCCAACTCACGATCGGCCCGCGCGGCAACGTCGGAGGTCCGCGCGGCAACGTCGGAGGTCCGCGCGGCAACGTCGGAGGTCCGCGCGGCAACGTCGGAGGTCCGCGCGGCAACGTCCGAGGTCCGCGCGGCAGCCCGTCCGGCCGCACCGGCCCGGTCCGGCCGCCCGCGCGCCCCGCGCCCATGGCCGCGCCCGTAGTCGTAGTCGTGTCCACGGTCGTAGTCGTGTCCACGGTCGTGGACGTGGCCCTCGGCGCGGAAGTCGGCGATCAGCCGGTCGAAGTCCTCGGCGAGTTGTCGCCGGACCGGCCGGGCCGCCCGCTCCAGATCCACCGGCAGGTCCGCCAGTTGCCGGCCGCCCGCCCGCTCCCGCGACTCGACCTCGGTGCGCAGCTCGGCCAGCTCGGCCCGTAGTTCGGTCGGCACGTTGTCGACCAGGGCGGTCAGCCGTTCGGCCTGCGGTCGACGCAGCGTGTCGACCATCTCCTCCCAGGCGTCGAGCACGGCCAGGATCCGGGATCGGCAACAGAGGTCGGCGAGCCGCTCCGACAGCGCGCCGCCCGCGCCGGGCGGTGGGGCGCCCACGACGACCAGTTCCTCCGGCGGTATCCCGATCGTCCCGGCGATCGTCCCGGCCAGCTCACCCATCACCGGTTCGGGATCGCCCACGAGGTCGACGAAGGTGACCACCGTGGCCAGCTCGGGGCGCCCGGCCACCGCAGCGGCGAGCAGCTCCAGCTCCTCCGGGTCGGAACGCTCCACCGAGGACACGACGAACACGAGTACGTCGGCGTCGACCGCCTCGGCCCGGAGCACCTCGACCGCGCGCTCACGGCCAACCGGGTCCGCCCCGACCCGCCCCACCCCACCGACACCCGGGATGTCGACCAGTACCAGCCCCGATTCCAGCCCCGGCAGGGGCAACCCGACCTCGACCCGGCGTACGTCTCCCCGGTGGGCCGAACCGTCTCGCCCGGCGCTGAGCCCGGCGCTGAACTCGGCGCTGAGCCCGGCGGTGAACTCGGCGAGCCGGCCGAGCGGAATCACCTCCAGTGGTGGCCGTACCGGGCCGGTGTCCCCGGGATCCCGGCCGACGTGCACGACAACCTGCTCCTCGTCCGCCCAGGACACGCTGACCACGGTGGCGCCGGTGCCTGCGTCCGGCAGTACCGGAAACAGGCCCGGCCGTCCGACCAGCGCGTTCAGCAGCGTCGACCTGCCGTGCCGGGGGCCGCCGCAGACCAGCGCCCGGTACTGTCCCGAGTCGAGTCGCTCCCACGCGATCCGGGCCCGGCGGTGCAGGGAATCGGGCAACTCCGGCTGCACCACCTCGATGATCCGGGCGAACTGCGCCAGCGCGTCCTGGCGTACCCGGAGAATTTCGTTCACGACGGCCTCCTTGCCGGCGGCGCCCGGCCTCGGTGGAGCCGCTGGCGGACCTGACCGACGGTCACCGAAGATGTTAGGAACGCCGGTACCCGTGTTTCCCCATCAGAGGATGGGGTTTGTCGATCCGAGCAGTGCTGCAATTGAGGCCGACGAGACGCCGCCACTGTCGGGAAGGTGGATTTGACAAAGGATTCCGGCGCTTAGAGTGACGGCCAGTTGGAGGCAAACACGGCGGAGCGGGTCGGAGTCTCGGAGCGTGTCGACAATGGCGGCTGTAGGCGGCTCGTCGCGATATGAAAATGTCCGGTGGTCGCGTGGGACGTTGCTGCACGACCTCCAGCCGGCCGACCGGTCCGCACTACTCGCACTCGGTACGCAACGATCATTCGGCGTCGGTGAGGCACTGATGATCGAGGACGACCGGGGTACGGACGCGTTCGTCCTCCTCGACGGCTGTGTCAAGGTGGTGGGGAGCGCGGTCGACGGCCGGAGCATCCTGCTGTCGATCCGCATCGCCGGTGACCTCGTCGGTGAGCTGGGCGCGCTGCACAACACGCCCCGGTCGGCATCGGTGTTCACCGCGACCGCCGTCGTCGCGCGGGCGATCTCGCAGCGGACGCTGACCCGGTTCATGCTCGACCATCCCGCGGCGGCGCGGGCGATCCACGGCGCCGTCGCGGACAAGTTCAGGAGAGCCACCCGGCACCGGATAGACATCAACGGCGCGTCGGTGCGCAGCCGGCTCGCCCTGGTGCTGCACTACCTGGCCGAGACCTACGGCCGGCCGCACTCGGACGGGATCCGGATCGAGGTGCCGCTGAGCCAACCCGAGCTGGCCAGCCTGATCGGCGTCTCCGAGCCGAGCCTCCAGCGGGCGGTACGGGAGCTTCGCGACCAGGACGTCATCAAGTCCGAGTACCGGCGACAGATCGTGCGCGACCCGGAGGCGCTGCGGAAGTTGGCGACCCAGGGAGGTGGGCCGCCGGACATCGAGAAGGGAAAGATGCCATGACCGGCCTCCCGGAGTTCACCGACCGGCTCTGCCTGATGGTCGACGTTCCGGACCAGGGCGAGCGTACGGCGCCGGAACCGGCGGACGGACCGGATCGGCTGCTCCGCGTCCTCCAGTTTGCCTGCCTGCGGGCCCGAGTCCGCCGGGTTGCCGGCACCGGCACCGGAAGCGGGATCGGGAGCGGAATCAGAAGCGGAAGCGGGTTGGGCGACGGTGGTGGCCGGGTGCTGGTCCTGCCGCCCGCCGTCGACCTGGCCCGGGTCGTTCCCGCGCTGGTGCTCGGCCTGCGCCACGCACTGTACGAGTCGAACCGCGAGACGGGATCCGGCGGTCGGATCCGGCTGCGTGCCGTGCTCGCCGCCGGTCGCATCGGCCGGGGCGCGACCGGATTCCTCGGCCCCGGCGTTGCGCTCGCCGCCGAACTGGCCCGTACGCCGGTCTTCGAGACCGCGTTCACGCTGCCGGAACACGCGGACGCCGACCTCGTTCTGGTCACCGGTGACCTGCTGTACCAGGACGTGATTCGGCAGAACTATCCCGGTCTGCCGGCCCGGGACTTCCGACCGGTCGCGATCCGGGGGCGGGAGGAGAGCCGCCCCGCCTGGTACCACATTCCGCCCAACGCCCCCGCTCCCGACCTCCGCGCCCCCCGAGTCCCCTGGTCCGACACCGCCACCGCCATCCTCCTCCCCGGCCTCCTCGACCTCACCCGCCACGCCACCCCCGAGATCCGCAGCCACATGTAGAGAAAGAGTGGCAATCCCAGCGCGGATAACCACTCTTTCTCTACATCAGTGCGGATCTTGAGGGGTGGGGGTTGGGGTGGAGTTAGGGGGTGTGGTTTTTCCAGGCGGCGGTGAGGGTTGTTCTGCCGTTGGTGCGCAGGAGTGAGCCCTCGTAGAGGCGGGCGGCGAGGATCAGGACGGCCGCCGCCGAGGCGAGCAGGATCAGCAGGGCCAGCACGGGCTCCCAGGTGGCGGCCTCGCCGAGGAAGAGTCGTACCGGCATGGCGGTCGGGGCGGAGAACGGCACGTACGACAGCACGGTCATCAGGGTGCTGTTGTTGCTGCCGAAGATGACCGCGAAGAACGGGATCAGGACCAGCATCTGCACCGGCATCGACACCGAACCGATGTCCTCCTGACGGCTGACCAGCGCACCGGTGACCGCCCAGATCGCCGCCAGCAGCACGAAGCCGACGACGAAGAACGGGATGAACCAGCCGATCGCCGGGGCGACCTGGTCCATCACGGCACCACTGTCGGCGACCGTCATGCCGACCACGGCGGTGACCGCGATCAGCACGATCTGCGCGATCGCCAACGCGCTGGCGGCGATCACCTTGCCGGCCAGCAGGGCGCGTACGGGCACCGTGGCGACCAGGATCTCCACGATCCGGGTCTGCTTCTCCTCGGTGACGCTCTGCGCGATCTGGATCCCGAAGGTGATCGAGGTGAAGAAGAAGACCATCCCGAACACCAGCGGCACCAGCGTGCCGAGGATCGGGCTCACCGCCTGCGGGTTGAGCAGTTCCACCGGGGGAGCGGTGCTCAGCGCGCTCACCACGTCGTCCGGCGCCTCGTCCAGCGCCAGTACCCGTACCCCGTTCGGGCCGGCGACCACGGCCGCGTCCACGTCCTCGGAGAGCACCAGGTCCCGGGCCGCCTGCTCGTCGGCGACGGTCCGTACCTCCAGCCCGGCCCGGTCGAGCGCTTCGGCGGCCTCGGCGCCGACGACGGCGACCGTGTCCGGTCCGCCGGAGAGCATCGCCGGCAGCACGGTCGAGCCGACCGTGAGCAGGAGGAAGAACACGGTGCTGAACAGGAACGCCTTGTCCCGCAGCTTGGTCCCGATCTCGCGGCCCGCGATCAGGCCGACCGCCTGCCAGAACGACGTGGTGGGCCGGGGCGGGGCGGGGGCGCCGGTGGCGGTGTCGGTCGGCTGGGTCTGGCTGGTGAGCGTCATCGTGCGATCTCCCGGAAGATTTCGGCGAGCGACGGAACGATCGGGCGGAAGGCGCGTACGGGTTCCCGTTCGAGGACCCGTCGCAGCACCTCCTGGTCGTCGCTGGGCGAGTGGATGTCGATGACCGCCCGTGCCCCGTCGAGGTCGACCATGGTGACGCCGGGCAGGTCGCGTACCCAGCCGGCGTCGGTGTCGACGACCAGTTCGTAGCGGGGTAGGGCATGCTTGCGGCGCAGGTCGGCGCGGCTGCCGGCGGCGCGGATCGAGCCGTCGGCGATGATCACGAGGTCGTCGCAGAGCCGTTCCACCACGTCGAGCTGGTGGCTGGAGAAGAGCACCGGTACGCCGCGCGCCGCCCGTTCCCGCAGCACCCGGACGATGACGTCGACGGCCATCGGGTCGAGCCCGGAGAACGGCTCGTCGAGTACGAGCATCATCGGGTCGTGTACGAGCGCCGCCGCGATCTGCGCGCGTTGCTGGTTGCCCAGCGACAGGGTGTCGACCGCGTCGCCGGCCCGCTCGGTCAGCCCGATCTGTTCCAGCAGGTCGTCACTGCTGCGGCGGGCCGCCGGTGCGCTCATCCCGTGCAGCCGGCCGAGATAGACGAGCTGTTCGCGGACCTTCATCTTCGGGTAGAGGCCGCGTTCCTCGGGCATGTACCCGAAGCTCTGCCGCAGCGCGCGGGTCAGCGGGGCCCCGTCCCAGGTGACCTCGCCGGAGTCCGCCGCCAGCACCCCGAGGATGATGCGCATCGAGGTGGTCTTGCCGGCACCGTTGGCACCGACGAAGCCGGTCATCCGCCCGGCACCGATGTCGAACGATATGTCGTGCAGCACCCGGCGGTCACCGAACGTCCGGCTCACGGACGCGACGCGGAGCATGCGGTCTCCCTCTGCTTGAACGTGATCCCCGGCCGGTCGGCCCGGCCGATGCGTGTTCGAGCGTAGAGCGATGCGGCGATGTTGACGTCCGGCGCCCGACGGACCCGCCGGGGTCCGCCGCCTCGGGCCAGCGCCGCCGCCAGATCATCGGTGCGGTGACCCCGACGATCCAGGCGAGCTGTTCCGGCCACGGCGGTGGCGGGCCGAATGCGAACATTCCGGCGCTGTTGAGCAGCAGCACACTGAGCAGTCCGCAGCCCACCAGCAGCGCTCCGAGCAGCCAGTCGTTCCGGCGCTGCCGCCCGGTCGGCCCAGGACGCGCCCAGCTCTCCGAATCCCGCGTGCTCACGACCCCAAACCCAAATCCGCCCCCACCCCGCCCCCACCCCCGGAAGGGTTGATCATGAAGTTGGCGCGAACTTTCGCGCGTACGAGTGCGCCAACTTCATGATCAACGACCTGGGGGTGGGGGCCGGGTCAGTGGATGGATTCGGCGGTGGCTTTGAGGGCGGCGAGCCAGGTGGTGAGGGAGGAGGTCAGGGCCGTCCGTAGGGCGGCGGGGTTGGTCAGCGCCGGGGTGCCGGCCCAGGACTCGGCGGTGTGTACGGCGACGCCGTCGGTGTTCTGCTCGAACGTCCAGACGTGCACTCCGTCGATGCCGCGCGCCGGTCCGCTCCAGGCGATCCGCCGCAGTGGTTCGAGTTCGCCGATGGTGGAGGTGATGGCCAGGCCGGCGGTCTCCCACTCGAACGTGCCGCCCACCGCCAGTGGGCCGGTGAGCCGGGCGCGGGTGATCTCCGGGTGCCAGAGCGTCCACTCGTCCACGGCGGTGTGCAGGTCCCAGATGGTCTCCAGGGGAGCGTCGACGATGGTGGCCAGCTCGACGATGACCGGCGCCGTACGGTCGATATCCATGATCATTACCTCTCGGTCCCGGAGTGGGAGGGTGATGACGGTCGCCCGATCGGCACCGGCGCTGCCGGCGGTGGCGGTCAGCTGGCCCGGGGGCGGCGCAGGCCGAGGATCCGGCGACCGATGTCGAGCAGGATCTCCCGCAGCTCCCCGTCGTCGAACTCGCTCAACTCCGGCTTGGAGGTCGCGGCGGCGATGCCGAACAGGGCGACCTGGGCGCTGACGTCGCCGGGTGGCCCGGTGAGGTGGCTGGCCAGCAGGTCGCACGGCTGTTCCAGCAGGATCGAGGCGTTCTCCTGGTCCTTCAGCAACGGCTTGACGGCGGGATCGACCTGGAGCAGGGCGATCAGGGACCGGTGCCGGATGGCCAGGTCGACCCAGCCGCTCAGCATCCGTTCCGCTCGCGCGGTGGGGGTGCGCATCGCCGAGGCCTCGGCGATCACGGCGGCCATGTCCTCGACCGCCGGCCGGATGACCGCGGCGAGGATCTCGTCCCTGGTCTTGAAGTGGTGGTAGACGGCTGCCTTGGTGATGCCCAGCTGGTCGGCGATCATCTGGAGCGAGGTCCCGGCGAAGCTCCGGTGGCAGAACAACTCCAGTGCGGTGTCGAGCAGCCGGGCACGCGTGCCCTCGGTGGCGACTGTCTCGCGCGGCGGGCTCGCGGTCACATCTCCTCCTCGGCGTACCGGCGGTGCGCGGGCTGTGGACGGGGTCAAGCCTAACCTGCCGTCCAGCAGGCTTTCAGCTTGCCGACCAGCAGGGAAAGGGCTTGCCGAACGGCAGGGAAAGGGCTTGCCGAATGGCAGGGAAATGAGCGGTCGCCCAGCAGGTCCTTACCTTGCCGATCGGCTAGACGATAGCTTGCCGATCGGCAAGCTGCCAGCTTGCCGATCGTTAGGTGCATCACTTGTCGATCGGCTAGTACTCTCCTTGCCGATCGGCTAGCTTCAGAACCTATCGGGAACGGCGTACCGGGTGTCCTCACCTGGTGTTTGTCGATCACGTACCAGCGTCTTGGCGCCGCGAAACGGCGCACGGATGACGTCCCCTATCTGTCCTGGAGCGGATCTCGTGGCAACGTTTCTCTACCGGATAGGCCGGTTCTCCTACCGTCGCCGATGGCTGGTGACCGGGTTGTGGGTGCTGCTGCTCGCCCTGGTCGGCGTGGGCGCGGCCACCATCTCCGGCACCATGTCGAACTCGTTCAGCGTCCCCGGCACCGAGGCACAGCGGGCCATCGACCACCTCGCCGAGCGGTTCCCCCAGGCGAACGCCAGCGGCGCCACCGCACGGGTGGTGTTCGAGGCCCCGAACGGGCAGAAGCTCACCGACCCGGCCAACCGGGCAGCCGTCGACGACGTCGTCAAGGCCCTGACCGCCGCCCCGAAGGTGGTCAGCGTGGTCGACCCGTACCAGGCCAACGCCGTCTCACCCGACGGCCGCTACGGCATCGCCCAGGCCCGCTACTCCGTACAGGGGCCGGCCCTGGAACCGGCGGACCGCGACGCGCTGGTGCAGACCGCCGACGTCGGCCGCGCCGCCGGGCTGACCGTGGAGATCGGCGGCGACGCCCTCCAGTCCTCGCCGGAGACCGGGATCACCGAGGTCATCGGCATCGTGATCGCCGCGGTCGTCCTCGCGATCACCTTCGGCTCGCTGCTCGCCGCCGGCCTGCCGCTGCTCACCGCGCTGGTCGGGGTGTTGGTCGGGCTCGCCGGCATCACCGCCGCCTCCGGCTTCGTCGACATCAACTCCAACAGCACCATTCTCGCGTTGATGCTCGGCATCGCCGTCGGCATCGACTACGCCCTGTTCATCGTCTCCCGCTTCCGGCACGAGGTCGCGGTCCGCCAGGACCCCCTGGAAGCCGCCGGCCGGGCCGTCGGCACCGCCGGATCCGCGGTCGCCTTCGCCGGCCTGACCGTGATCATCGCGCTGGCCGGGCTCTCCGTCGTCGGCATCCCGGTGCTGCGTTCGATGGGGCTGGCCGCCGCCGCCACCGTCGCCATCGCCGTACTGGTCGCCCTCACCCTGCTGCCCGCGCTGCTCGGCTTCGCCGGCTCGCGGATCACCGGCGGGCGGCGCGCCCGCGACCCGGAATCCGACCGGGGCACCGCGCCGATGGGCGAGCGGTGGGCGCGGTTCGTCACCCGCCGCCGGGTGCCGGTGCTGGTCGCGGCCGTACTCGGGCTGGGCGTGCTGGCGATCCCCGCCGCCGACCTGCGGCTGGGCTTTCCCGACGACGGTACGGCGCCCGCCGAGACCACCCAGCACAAGGCGTACGAGATGCTCAGTCTCGGTTTCGGCCCCGGCTTCAACGGCCCGCTGACCGTCGTGGTGGACGGCGAGGGCGGTGACGTCGGCGCGGCGGCCACCGAGGCGACCAGCACGATCAAGGGCCTGCCCAACGTCGTCTCGATCAGCCCGCCGGTGCTCAGCCCGGACGGCAGCACCGCGCTGCTCACCGTCGTACCGGCCAGCGGGCCGAACGACCCGGCCACCACCGACCTGGTCACCGACATCCGCGACCGGCAGTCCGACCTGCGTACGGCCACCGGCGCCGATGTCTCCGTCACCGGCTCCACCGCGATCAACATCGACGCCTCCAACCGGGTCAACGACGCGTTCCTGCCCTACCTGGGACTCGTCGTGGGGCTGGCGTTCCTGATCCTGCTGCTGATGTTCCGCTCGATCCTGGTGCCGCTGAAGGCGACGCTCGGCTTCCTGCTCAGCGTCGGGGCCACCTTCGGTGCCATGGTCGCGGTCTTCCAGTGGGGCTGGCTCGGCTCGGTGTTCGGCGTCGAGGAGGCGTCGCCGATCGCACCGATCGTGCCGGTGCTGCTGATCGGCATCCTCTTCGGACTCGCCATGGACTACCAGGTCTTCCTGGTCACCCGGATGCGCGAGGACTACGTGCACGGCCGGACGGCGCAGGAGTCGATCATCACCGGGTTCCGCCACGGCGCCCGGGTGGTGACCGCCGCCGCGATCATCATGATCAGCGTCTTCGGCGGGTTCATCTTCGGCGACCAGGTCCTCATCCAGTCGATCGGGTTCGCCCTGGCCTTCGGGGTGCTGCTGGACGCGTTCGTCGTACGGATGACGATCGTGCCGGCGGTGATGTCGCTGCTCGACCGGTCGGCCTGGTGGCTGCCCCGCTGGCTGGCCCGGATCCTGCCCGAGGTCGACGTCGAGGGAGAGCGGCTCTCCCGCGACCTCGGCCCGACCGACGGGGCCGACCTGCCGGCCGAACCGGAACTCTCCGCCGCCGGCAGCCGGTAGCCGCCGGCAGCCGGTAGCCGCCGGACCACCGGGCGGGCGCCCGTTCGCCTCCCCTCGAACGGGCGCCCGCACCGGCGCCGACACGCGACAGGCGCGTGGCCCCCGTCCGGGGCCCACGCGCCTGTGGTGCGCGCGGCGGAGCTACCTGCCGGTCAGTAACCGGGCCGCCGCGAGCGCCAACGGATCCAGCTCGTCCGGCTCGGTCTCGACCCGACGATCCAACTCGGCCCGCATCCGCGGATCCCAGAACAACCGGATGTGCTCGGCGATCTCCTTCGCCGCCACGTCCGCCGGCCGGTGGTGGAAGTGTGCCGCTATCTCGTTGGCCAGCCGAACCGACGGCGAGACACCCTGGTGCGACATCTCAGTCCGCCAACGCCGGCAGGAGCACCTCGTCCTGCGCCGACCGGGCCGGCGGCCGGGAGTGCTTCAACCCCACCTGTACGGCGGTGACCTTGTACTCCGGGCAGTTCGTGGCCCAGTCGGAGTTCTCCGTGGTGACCACGTTCGCGCCGGTCACCGGGTGGTGGAAGGTGGTGTAGACCACGCCGACCGGCATCCGGTCGGAGAGCACCGCGCGCAGCGAGGTGGCACCGACCCGGCTGGCCAGGGTCACCTCGTCACCGTCGTTGATGCCGCGCACCTCGGCGTCGTGCGGGTGCAGTTCCAGTACGTCCTCGCGGTGCCAGGCCACGTTCGCCGTACGCCGGGTCTGCGCGCCGACGTTGTACTGGCTGAGGATCCGGCCGGTGGTCAGGATCAGCGGGTACTTGCGGGTGCTGCGTTCCTTCGTCGGCACGAACGGGGTCGGCACGAACCGGCCCTTGCCGCGTACGAATCCGTCGACGTGCATCGTCGGCGTGCCCTCGGGCGCGTTCTCGTTGCACGGCCACTGCACGCTGCCGAGCTTGTCCAGCACCTCGAACGAGACACCGGAGAAGGTCGGGGTGAGCGCGGCGATCTCGTCCATGATCTCGCGCGGGTGGCTGTAGTTCATCGGGTAGCCCATCGCCTCGGCGATCTCGCAGACGATCTGCCACTCGTGCTTGCCGGTCTTCGGTGCCATCACCGGGCGTACCCGGTTGATCCGGCGCTCGGCGTTGGTGAACGTGCCGTCCTTCTCCAGGAACGACGTGCCGGGCAGGAACACGTGGGCGAACTTGGCCGTCTCGTTCAGGAACAGGTCCTGGACCACGACCAGTTCCAGCGCGCCGAGCGCGGCGAAGACGTGCTTGGTGTTCGGGTCGGACTGGGCGATGTCCTCGCCCTGCACGAAGATCGCCCGGAAGGTGCCGTCGACGGCGGCGTCGAACATGTTCGGGATCCGCAGGCCGGGCTCCGACATCAGCGGTCGGCCCCACATGTTCTCGAACACCGTGCGTACGGCGTCGTCCGAGACGTGCCGGTAACCGGGCAACTCGTGCGGGAACGAACCCATGTCGCAGGAGCCCTGCACGTTGTTCTGCCCGCGCAGCGGGTTGACCCCGACGCCCTCGCGGCCGATGTTGCCGGTGACCATGGCCAGGTTCGCCATCCCCATCACCATGGTCGAGCCCTGGCTGTGCTCGGTGACGCCGAGACCGTAGTAGATCGCGGCGTTGCCGCCGGTCGCGTAGAGCCTTGCTGCGGACCGTACCTCCTCGGCCGGCACGCCGGTGATCTCCTCGACCGCCTCCGGGCTGTTCTCCAGCCGGGAGATGAACTCGGCCCACTCGTCGAAGTCCTCGCACCGCTCGTCGACGAACGCGCGGTCGTAGAGGCCCTCGGTGAGCACGACGTGGGCCAGCGCGTTGACGATCGCGACGTTGCTGCCGGGGGCGAGCTGGAGGTGGTGGGTGGCCTCGATGTGCGGCGAGCGGACCAGGTCGATCCGGCGCGGGTCGATCACCACGAGCTTGGCGCCCTCGCGCAGCCGGCGCTTCATCCGGGAGGCGAAGACCGGGTGCCCGTCGGTCGGGTTCGCCCCGATCACCAGGATCACGTCCGCCTGGGCGACCGAGCGGAAGTCCTGGGTGCCGGCCGAGGTGCCGAAGGTCTGCTTCAGCCCGTAGCCGGTGGGGGAGTGGCAGACCCGCGCGCAGGTGTCGACGTTGTTGTTGCCGAACGCCGCCCGGATCATCTTCTGCACCACGTAGACCTCTTCGTTCGTGGTACGCGAGGAGGTGATGCCGCCGATCGCGCCGACGCCGTGCCGGGCCTGGATGTCGAGCATCCTGGTCGCCACGTAGTTGATCGCGGTGTCCCAGTCGACCTTCTGCCACTCGTCGGTGATCTTCTCCCGGATCATCGGCGAGAGCTGGCGGTCCGGGTGGGTGGCGTAGCCGAACGCGAACCGGCCCTTGACGCAGGAGTGGCCCTCGTTGGCGCCGCCGTCCTTGAACGGCACCATCCGGACCAGTTCGTCGCCGCGCAACTCGGCCTTGAACGAGCAGCCGACCCCGCAGTACGCGCAGGTGGTGACGACGCTGCGGCTCGGCATGCCGAGCTGCACCACCGACTTCTCCTGGAGCGTCGCCGTCGGGCAGGCCTGTACGCACGCGCCGCACGACACGCACTCGGAGTCCATGAACAGCTCACCGGCACCGGCGCTGACCTTGGACCCGAAACCGCGCCCCTCGATGGTCAGCGCGAACGTGCCCTGCACCTCACCGCAGGCCCGTACGCAGCGGGAGCAGGCGATGCACTTGGACGACTCGAAGTCGAAGTACGGGTTGCTGGTGTCGGTCGGCGCGTCGAGGTGGTTGGCGCCGTCGTAGCCGTACCGGACCTGGCGTAGCCCGACCGCCCCGGACATGTCCTGCAACTCGCAGTCGCCGTTGGCGGAGCAGGTGAGGCAGTCCAGCGGGTGGTCGGAGATGTACAGCTCCATCACGCCCTGGCGGAGCTTCTCCAGCTTCGGCGTCTGGGTGCGTACCTTCATGCCGGGGGCGACCGGGGTGGTGCACGAGGCGGGGGTGCCCCGCCGGCCGTCGACCTCCACCAGGCAGAGCCGGCAGGAGCCGAACGCCTCCAGGCTGTCGGTGGCGCAGAGCTTCGGGATGTCGATGCCGGTCAGGGCCGCCGCGCGCATCACGGACGTGCCCTCGGCGACGGTCACCGGTAGGCCGTCGACCTCGATCGACACCGTGGCGGGTCCGGCCTTCGCCGGGGTCCCGAGGTCGGGTTCCTTCAACAGGCTCATGGTTTCGCCTCCTGGTAGCGGGCGGTGAAGTCGTCGGGGAAATGCAGCAGCGCGCTGCGTACGGGGTTCGGCGTCAGCCCACCCATGGCGCACAGTGATCCCTCGGTCATCAGCTCACAGAGATCACCCAGCAGGGCCAGGTTCCCGTCCGGGTCCTCACCCGCGACAATGCGGTCGATCACTTCCACCCCGCGTACGGCACCGACCCGGCAGGGGGTGCACTTGCCGCAGGATTCCTCGGCGCAGAACTCCATCGCGAACCGGGCCATCGAGGCCATGTCCACGGTGTCGTCGAAGACCACGATGCCGCCGTGGCCGAGCATGGCGTCGGCGGCGGCGAACGCCTCGTAGTCCATCGGCAGGTCCAGGTTGGCCGCGGGAATGTACTGCCCGAGCGGGCCGCCGACCTGTACCGCCCGCAGCGGGCGCCCGGTCCGGGTGCCGCCGCCGTACTTGTGGATCAGGTCGCTCAGGGTGATGCCGAAGGCGGTCTCGAACACCCCGCCCCGGGCGATGTTGCCGGCGAGCTGGAACACCTGGGTGCCGCGCGAGCGCTCCACCCCGAGGTCCCGGTACGCCGCCGCCCCGTCGGCCAGGATCGCCGGCACCGAGCCGAGGGTGAGCACGTTGTTCACCACGGTCGGTTTGCCGAACAGGCCGGTGATCGCCGGGATCGGCGGCTTGGCCCGGACCATGCCGCGCTTGCCCTCCAGGCTCTCCAGCATGGCGGTTTCCTCGCCGCAGATGTACGCCCCGGCGCCGACCCGGACGAACAGGTCGAAGCTCAGATCCGTGCCGAGTACGCGCTCGCCCAGCCAGCCTTCGGCGCGGGCGATCTCGATGGCCTGGCGCAGCGTACGGACCGCGTCGGGGTATTCGGACCGGACGTAGAGGTAGCCCTCGCTCGCCCCGACCGCGTGGGCGGCGATGGTCATGCCCTCGATCAGGGTGAACGGGTCACCCTCCAGCAGCATCCGGTCGGCGAAGGTGCCGCTGTCGCCCTCGTCGGCGTTGCAGCAGATGAACTTGAGTGCGCCGGGGGTGTCGAGCACGGTCTTCCACTTGATGCCGGCGGGGAAGCCGGCGCCGCCCCGGCCGCGCAGCCCGGATTCGGTGACCTCGGCGACCACCTCGGCCGGGGTGAGGTCCAGGGCCCGGCGCAGCCCGGCCAGCCCGCCGTGTGCGACGTAGTCCTGTGGGGAGAGTGGGTCGGTGACGCCGACCCGGGCGAAGCAGAGCCGGGTCTGGTCGCGCAACCAGGGCAGCTCCTCGACCACGCCCTGGTTGAGGTCGTGGTCGGCGCCGTCGAGCAGGCCGGCGGCGACGAGGTCGGCGACCGCGTCCGGGTCGACCGGGCCGTAGCCGATCCGGCCGCGTTCGGTCTCCACTTCGACCAGGGGTTCGAGCCAGAGCATGCCGCGCGACCCGTTGCGGACGATCTCGACCGGGCGGCCGGCGAGCGCCGCCTCGCGCTGGATGGCGGCGGCCACCTGGTCGGCGCCGACGGAGAGGGCGGCCGAGTCGCGGGGGACGTAGACCGTGACCGGTGTTGTCATGCGCTCACCGTTTCCGTGACCCGTTGTCATGAGTTCACCGTTTCCGTGACCAGGAGGGCGTCGAGGCGTTGCGGGTCGAGCCGGCCGACGACGCGTCCGTTGATCTGGGCGGCCGGGCCGAGCGCGCAGTTGCCGAGGCAGAACACCTGTTCCAGGGTGACCGAGCCGTCCGATGTGGTCTGTCCGACCTTGATGCCGAGCACCTGCTCGGCGTGGGCGACGACCTTCTCGGCGCCGACCGACTGGCAGGCCTCGGCCCGGCAGAGCTTGACCGTGGTGCGGCCGGCGGGTTCGGAGCGGAAGTCGGTGTAGAAGGTGATGACGCCGTGCACGTCGGCGCGGGAGAGGTTCAGCTCCACCGCCAGCACCGGCACCACGTCCGGGTCGATCCAGCCGAACTCGGCCTGGATCCGGTGCAGGATCGGCAACAGTGCCCCTCGATCCCCTCGGTGTGCCGCGACCAGCGCACGCACCCGATCCTTCACCGAGGCATCAGGACTGTCCACTGCCATTCCACCTCCACATCGCCGGCCACCGCCATGTTTACAATACTGTAGCCTGAATATCGTATGCAATACTGGCCCGTTTGGCTCGCCGCCCGAGCCGGTACCGGCCGGGTGACCAGGGGTGCGGAGCGGCGTCGATGTATCCATCATGCCGCTCGGGAAGCCGCGACGGCAGGTTGATCTTTACGCGATCTGTGCGCGGCCCGGCCGATGCGACGAGCGGCGCTCACCGGCCCATCGGCGGACCGGTCGCCGGCTCACCCGTCGCCGGTCGCGGACAGGAGGGTGGCGTACCACTCGGGGGAAGGCGGCGAAGCCGGTCGCCGGAACGGGCCGGCTAGGGTGCGCCGATGAGCAACCGACAACGGGCACTGGTCACCGGTGGATCGCGCGGCGTCGGAGCCGCCGTCGCCGCCGCGCTCGCCGAGGCCGGATACGCCGTCGCCGTGCACTGCCGGGCCGACACCACGGAAGCCGACGCGGTGGCCGCCGCGCTGCCCGGCCTCGGGCACGCCGTCGTCGCCGGTGACCTCGCCGACCCGGACCGGGCGCAGTCGGTGGTCACCGCCGCGGTCGAGGCGCTCGGCGGGGTGGACCTGCTGGTCAACAACGCCGGCCGGTACGTCGAACGCCCGATCACCGAAACCTCGTACGCGGACTGGCAGGCGAACTGGCGCGAAATCCTCGACGTCAACCTGCACGGGACCGCCAACGTCACCTGGTGCGTGGTGCACCACCTGCTGGACCGGCCCGAGGGTCCGGCCGGCGGTCGGATCGTCAACGTCGGTTCGCGGGGCGCCTACCGGGGCGAGCCGAACGCACCCGCGTACGGCGCCAGCAAGGCCGGGGTGCACTCGCTGACCCAGTCCCTCGCCGTCGACCTGGCCCCGCACGGCATCGGCGTCGCCGCCGTCGCGCCGGGGTTCATCCGTACCGAGATGGTGGCCGGGCTGCTCGACGGGGCGGCCGGGGATCCGATCCGGGCGCAGAGCCCGTTCGGGCGGGTCGCCGAGGCGGCCGAGATCGCCGCCGCCGTAGCCTGGCTCGCCGCACCGGAGTCGATCTGGGCCAGCGGCGCGGTACTCGACCTCAACGGCGCCTCGTACCTGCGCTGACAGTGAGGTCGGCTAAGCGTCGGCGGTGAGCAGCAGGTCGCGTGCCTGCGCGACGAACCGGGCCCCGGCGCCGGAGAGTTCCCGCCGGTCGCCGCTCTGGTGCAGGACCAGTGCCTCGGCGACCAGCGGGTGGTGCGGGGACCGGGACAGGTACCACCGGCCCGCCTCGACCACGGCGCAGAGGTTCTCCTCGGCGAGGAAGCGCAGCGCCCGGCAGGCGTTGAGTACGGCGTACCCCTGCGCGCCCTGGACCAGCGCCCAGTCCAGCTGCCGGCAGATCGCCTCGCGTACCCGGTGGGCCGGCACCGGGTGGAAGACCCGGTCCGGTGGTGGCCCGGCGACCGCCACCCCGTAGCGGCGGCAGACCTCGGCGTCCAGCACCAGTTCCGGGTTGCCGGGGTGCCCGGTGCCGGGGATGACGTGCGGGCTGCCGGTGGCGGTGCCGGCCACCCGTACCTCGAACGGGCAGGCACCGAGCGAGCGGGCGGTGGCGGCGGTGATGACGGTCAGCTCCAGCCCCCGGCCGGGGCAGCGGTCGACCGTCCGCCCGACGGCGGTGCCGGTCCGGTACTGGGTCGCCTCGTCCAAGCTGGCGGCCACCACGGCGAGCAGGTCCACGTCGCTGTGCGCCGGGGAGAAACCGCCCAGCACGGCCGAGCCGTGCAGATAGAGCCCGACCAGGTCGGTACCGGGCAGGGTACGCAGTACCGTCGCGACCTGGCGGGCGTACCCGACCACGCGATGATTCGCATGGGCAGTGACGGCCATGAGTACAGATGGTAGTGCTCGGCCGTCTCCGCCCCGGTCCCGCCGCCGCGACCGGGGCCGCTTCGTCCGGCTGTAGGAGTGCGCGACCGGTGCCGCCCGCTTCGGCGTACGCTGCGGAATATCAAGAGCCACTGGCTCCGACCAGACGTCCCGGGCGCCGGCCCCAGTGCGAGGAGTCGAATGCTCGACACACGCCTGTTCCACCATCTGGTGAGCTGGCTGGGGCAGTGGCCCACCCGGCAGCCGTTGCAGGTGGTGGGCTCGGAACGGCGGACCCGGCCGGGCTGGGACGGGCAGGTGTACCCGGCGATCGGGGTCGGCGCGCCCGGTGCCCTGGTGCTGTCGGTGCCGCCGGACCGGTTGGCGGCCGTGCGCGAACTGGCCGGTAAGCCGTTCGACACCCTGCTCGCCGAGCTGCCGACGGCGGTGGGTCGTACCGGTTGGCAGGCGTTTCCGGCGATTTTCCGTTATTCGCTGGCGCCGGCCCCGCTGCCGGACGCGGGGGAGTGGGTCCCCGCCGACGATCCGACCCTGCCGACCTGGCTGCGTCCGTTCGGTGAGGTGCTGGTGGCCCGCGACGGCGACGGCGAGTACCTGGCCGGGGTGGGCGTCAAACGCCACGACCGGTACGGCCACGAGCTGTCGGTCGGCACCACGCCCGCCGCGCGGGGTCGGGGGTTGGCCCGGCGGTTGGTGGCGCAGGCCGCCCGGCGGGTGCTCGACGAGGGCGCGGTGCCCACCTACCTGCACGCACCCGACAACCACGCCTCGGCGCGGGTGGCCGAGACGGCGGGCTTCCCGGACCGGGGCTGGACCGGATACGGGGTCTTCCGCTCGGAGTAACCGGGCCGCACGGCAGTGACTCCCGGTGATCGGCGGATGGGTGATCCGTTTCCTTAACCCCGGCTGTGGTGGGTTGACAACGTATCGACCGGGATGGTCGTATCGAACTAGTTAACATTCCTAACAGTCCGGTGTCGGCCACTCCCACCAGGAGGACCTGATGTCCCAACCATTCCGGCGCGGCAGGTGGGCGTTCGCGGCCACCGCGGCCACCGCCCTGCTGCTGACCGCCGCCCCGGCCGCCACCGCACAGGCCGGTGTCACCACGGCACAGGCCACCGCCACCGACGTGGTCGTCGCCGCGCCGGCCACCTTCACCCACCCCGGCGTACTGGTCAGCCGGCCGCAGCTCGACTTCATCCGGGGCCGGGTCAACGCCAACGCCCAGCCGTGGAAGGCCGCCTACGACCAGATGATGGCCAGCCGGTACGCGTCCCTGACCCGGACCGCGAAGCCGCGCGCCGTGGTCGAGTGTGGGTCGTACTCGAACCCGAACAACGGGTGCACCGACGAGCGGGAGGACGCGCTGGCCGCGTACACGCTCTCGCTGGCCTGGTACATCACCCAGGACAGCCGGTACGCCGCCAAGGCCATCCAGATCATGGACGCCTGGTCGGCGGTGATCCAGGACCACACCAACAGCAACGCCCCGTTGCAGACCGCCTGGGCCGGCTCCTCCTGGCCCCGGGCCGCCGAGATCATCCGCTACACGTACAGCGGCTGGTCGTCGGCGAACATCACCCGGTTCGGCAACATGCTGCGCAACGTCTACCTGCCGGAGATCATCAACGGCAACACGTACAGCAACGGCAACTGGGAACTGAGCATGATGGAGGCGTCGCTCGGCATCTCGGTCTTCCTGGAGGACCGGGCCGTCTACGACCGGGCACTGGCCAAGTTCCGCGCCCGCGTCCCCGCCTTCATCTACCTGACCAGCGACGGTGCCTTCCCGCGCGGCCCGGCCGGGAGCACCATCGACACCCGCTCCGAGGTGGCGAGCTACTGGCAGGGGCAGAACACCTTCGTGGACGGCCTGACCCAGGAGACCTGCCGGGACTTCACCCACACCGGGTACGGGCTCTCCGCCATCGCCCACGTCGCCGAGACCACCCGGCACCAGGGGCAGGACCTCTACCCGGAGTTGCAGGACCGGCTCCGGCACGCGCTCGGCTTCCACGCGAAGTACCAGCTCGGCGAGGCGATCCCGAGTTGGCTCTGCGGCGGCACCCTGACCAAGGGCCTCGGCCCGGTCACCGAGGTCGGCTTCAACGCGTTGAACAACCGGATGGGCATCGCGATGACCAACACCCAACGGCTCACCGAACAGCAGCGCCCGGCCGGCACCAACAACCTCTTCGTCGCCTGGGAGACGCTGACCCACGCGGGCAACCCCAACTGACCGTACGGCCCCACGGAAAAGTCGCCGGCACACCCGCGCCCACGGGTGTGCCGGCGCACCGCGTGTTCGTTGGGCACCCGTGACCGACATCGATGCGGCAGCCGTCACCAACGATGGTCAACTCTCCGGGGAGACCAACGCATACGACTCGTACATCGTCTTTTGTGTTCCCACATAAAAGACGATGTACGAGATTGACGCGATTATCAGGTGGCGACGGGACGGGTGAACCAACTCCGAAGGGCGACAGGGCACCGCTGGCCATCGCACTTGTCTCCACCCTGGACTGCCGACGCGACGTGACGGAAGATATTCGCGAAGCTCCGGGATCATGGAAGCACCCCGGTCGGCGACTGCCGTACGCGGGATTTTCGTTGCGGCGCGGACCGGTGTGGTCGAGACTGCCCGGATGAGCGCGACCACTTCGACCTTCGACCAGCTCGTCGCCGAGGGCGCGGGCGTGCCGCTGGACGGTTGGGACTTCTCCTGGTTCGCCGGCCGGGCCACCGAGGAGCGCCCCTCCTGGGGCTACTCCCGGCTGCTCGCCGACCGGATGTCGCGGGCGAGCGCTGCCGTCGACCTGCAAACCGGCGGCGGTGAGGTACTCGCCACCATCACCGAGCCGCCGCCGCTGCTGGTGGCGACCGAGTCCTGGCCGCCGAACGTCGACGTCGCCCGGCGTACGCTGGCCCCGCTCGGTGCCCACGTGGTCGCTACCGCCGACTCGGCCGACCTGCCGTTCCGTGCCGGCGCCTTCGACCTGGTGACGAGCCGGCACCCGGTCGACACCCGGTGGTCGGAGGTGGCCCGGCTGCTCCGCCCCGGCGGCACCTTCCTCTCCCAGCAGGTCGGCGCCGGCACCGTCGGCGAACTCGCCGAGGTGATCGCCGGTCCGCTGCCGGCCAACCCCAGACGGGGCACGGCGTGGATCGCCGCCGAGGCCGGGGCCGTCGGCCTGGAACTGCTCGACCTGCGCGAAGAGGCCCTGCGTACGGTCTTCAACGACATCGGTGCGGTGGTCCACTTCCTGCGCAAGGTGATCTGGATCGTGCCCGGCTTCACCGTCGAGCGTTACCGCGACGAACTCGCCGCGCTGCACCGGCGGATCGAGGCGGACGGCCCGTTCGTCGCACACGCCCGGCGGATCCTGGTCGAGGCCCGCAAGCCCCGCTGACCGGACCCGCCGGGCGTCCCCCCGTTCCCCCCTTTTCGTTACCTCTGGCGGTGCCAGAGGTAGATGCCGAGGCCGACCAGGAGCAGGCTGACCAGGCTCGCCCCGGCCCGTAGGTGGTTCCAGCCGGTCCACCGGGACGAGTAGTCCGACCAGAGCCGGGCCGCCTCGGCCGGGTCGGCCGGCACCACGGCGGCCAGCGCGTCGTTCATCGGCACGTTCACCGCCATCGTCGGCACGAACACGCCGAGCAGGTAGACGGCAGCCGCGAGCAGGAACAGCACCGCCGCCGGCCGGTGGCCGAGGACCAGCAGCAGCACCCCGGTCAGCGCCGCCGCGACCGGCGTACCGAGGAAGGTGACGAAGAAGAGCGGATTCTGGATCTTCACGTTGATGCTGTTCATCGCCCGGATCGCCGAGCCGGCGTCGACCGCGTTCAGACCGGGCAGCACCGACACCGAGTAGGCGTAGAAGAGACCGGCGATCGTCCCGGTCACCGCCAACGTCACCGCCGCCGACCAGGCCGCCAGGGTGCCGGTCATGACGGTTGTGCCGCCACCCGGCCGGACCAGGCACCGGTGGCGGCGGCTTGTCGGGCGTACGCGGCGAAGTCGCGCGGCTCCCGGCCCAGGGCGCGGCGCACCCCGTCGGTCAGGTACGCGTTGCGTCCGTCCAGCACCTGACCGAACAACTCGACCAGCACCGCCACCAGTTCGGCCGGTACGTCGTACCGCGCCATCTCGGTGAGGTACTCCTCGGGCGGGACCGAGCGGTAGTAGATCTCCCGCCCGGCGGCCCCGGCGATCTCGGCCGTCGCCTCGGCGAAGGTGAGCAACCGGGGACCGGTCAGTTCGTAGAGCTGACCCGCGTGCCGGTCACCGGTCAGCGCCTCGGCGGCGATCTCGGCGATGTCGTCGGCGTCGACGAACGGCTCGGCCACCGTCCCCGCCGGCAGCAGAACCATCCCGTCGCGGACGAAGTCGGTCAGGAAGTCCTCGCTGAAGTTCTGGTTGAACCAGCTCGCCCGCAGGATCGTCCAGGACACCCCGGACTCGCGGACCACATCCTCGCTGAGCTGGGCCGCCGGCTCGCCCCGGCCGGAGAGCAGGACCAGTCGCCGCACCCCGGCGTCAACGGCCCGCCGGGTGAAGGCGCGGACCGTGTCGACCGCGCCCGGTGCGGCCAGATCGGGGTAGTACACCAGGTAGACCGCTTCCACCCCGGCCAGTACGCCGGGCCAGGTGCGCTCGTCGGTCCACTCGAACGGCGGCTCGCCGGTACGGGAGCCGACCCGTACCGACCGGTTCGCGGCGGTGAGGCGGGCCACCACCCGGCGACCCGTCTTGCCGGTGCCGCCGAGCACCAGGATCGGCCCGTCGTGCCTGTTCTCTGTCATGCCACCAGTCAAGTCCGGGCGGTCGTCGGCGGGAATCGTCGAGACGCTCACCCGCATGTGCCGGCGTCTACGCTGGAGCGCGTGGACGTACTCGCGGGACTGCTGGACGGGCCGAGGGCACGCGGGGCGTTCCTGATGCGTTCCGTGTTCGATCCACCCTGGTCGGTACGGATCGAGGACCGCGCGCCGCTCGCGCTGGTGTCGATGGTGCGCGGCGACGGGTGGGTGCTGCCGGACGGGGGCGAGCCTCGGCGGCTGCGCCCCGGTGACGTGGCGATCCTGCGCGGGCCGGACCCGTACACGGTGGCGGACGACCCGGCGACCCCGCCGCAGGCGGTGATCCATCCGGGGGAGCGCAGCACCACGCCGGCCGGAGACGAGCTGTGCGAGGTGATGGACCTCGGCGTACGCACCTGGGGTGAGCGGGTCGACGGTGCGGCGGTGGTGCTCAGCGGCACGTACCAGGTGGAGGGTGAGGTCAGCGGGCGACTGCTGCGGGTGCTGCCGCCGCTGCTGGTGCTGCCGCAGGAGGCGTGGAACAGCCCGCTGGTAGGGCTGCTCGCCCAGGAGATGACCAGGGACGAACCGGGCCAGGAGGTGGTCCTCGACCGGCTGCTGGATCTGCTGCTGATCGCCGTACTCCGGGCCTGGTTCTCCCGGCCGGAGGCGGCGGCGCCGGCCTGGTACCGGGCGCACGGTGACCCGGTGGTGGGTCAGGCGCTGCGGCTGCTGCACGACCACCCGGAGCAGCCGTGGACGGTGGCCGGGCTGGCGGCGCGGACGGGGGTGTCCCGGGCGGCGCTGGCCCGCCGCTTCACCGACCTGGTCGGCGAGCCGCCGATGGCGTACCTGACCAATCTGCGGCTGGCGCTCGCCGCCGACCTGTTGCGCGAGCCGGAGACGACGGTCGCGGCGGTGGCCCGCCGGGTCGGTTACGGCAGCCCGTTCGCGCTCAGCTCGGCCTTCAAGCGCGTACGCGGACTCAGCCCGGCCGAGCACAGGACGACATCGTCGGCCTGAGTCCGGCGAGCTGGTGTCGATCGCCCGACTGCCGACCGGCGTGGTCATTTCGTCACCACCATTCGAGCGGCGCTGACGGATCAATGGAGGCGTCGGCCGGAAGAGGAGTCAACGGGAGCGGGCATCGTAGATCTCGGTTCTCGCTCACCATTCACCTATCTGAATGATTCTTCTTGATTTTGCTTGACGGCCCCTCTGAGCTGGGATAACGTGTCTTCATCCAGTAGTGGATATTGGCCCGACCCTCGGCAATCGAGGACGACGGCAAAGGCGGGGCCTGTATGAATTTCCCTCATTTGCGCTAGTACCCATTGCGTGCTGAGCGCCTACGGTCGTGGCTACGTGGCCGGACCGGACGGATGTGCGTCCGGAATGACGGAGCGTGTGTCGACACCGATGTCCGCTCGGCGATGTCGCCGCGCATTCTCTCCGTGTGCCGCCGACCCGGTTCTCGTCGACTCGTCGCCTGTCCTGTTCTCGTGTGCCAAAAACAGGCAGGGGTCGTGGAAATGAGAATTCGTCTGATTCAAAATCCCGGTGCGCGTTTCTTGATCTGCGGCCGAGGCGGGGGTGAGTCGATTCGTGTCGAAAATAAGGTGTTATGTCAGATAGGTGTCGTATAACGGTCAGCTGCTGGCTTATAGGCATATAGCCGAATTACCGTCGGGAAACAAGCCAACCGCCATAACGGGTGGGGGCGAAGGGACAACATCATGTGGGCAAGACGCACTGCCGTCGTGACCGTGGCCGTGACCGTCACCGCGTTGGGCGCCGTGGCACCCGCTCGGGCGGGCGCACCGGGTCAGACGTTGTACGGCGACGTGAACGGCGACCGACTTACGGACAGGGTCCAGCTCACCTCGGCCCCACCGGACAGGTGCGCGGTCGTGGTGCAGTTGGGTAAGCCGGGCGGCGGCTATCAGGAATCGAAGTTGTACACATATCCGAATCCCGCCGGAGTCGGCAGCATCCTCCAGTGCCCGGATATCGGCACCCTGGTCGACCTCGGCCGGAACGGCTCGATGGAACTGGTCGTGGGATGGTTCGCCGGCCGTCCGGACGGGGTGGACCAGGACCTGCTGGTTCTGCGTGACTTCCGCCCCGTGGGCGGGATCACCGGACTGTTCCAGCCCAGCTATATCGGCGTGTCCGACTTCAACGGCGACGGGCGCAAGGACGTGTACGAGTGGACCGACCAGGGTGAGGGAATTACCACCTTCCTGAACACGTCCGATGGTGCGCTGGCCCCGGGCGAACTCCGGTTCTGTGCCACTCCGGTCCAGCCGCCGTTGCTCGCCGACTTCACCCTCGACCGGGGGACCGAGGTGGTGTTCCCGTACTACGAGCACTGCGGGATTCCCGAGACCGGAGTGGCGGTGCTGTATCCCGACGGCGACACGGACTACCTGGAGCAGGACCCCACGGGCGAGTTCGTCTGGACCAGCGCCGTCGCGGACGCGAACCGGGACGGCATACCGGACGTGCGCACGGTGAACGAGGTCACGGCCGAGGTCTCGCACTTCCTGGCCCGGCCCCCGGGCGGGTTCGTCGAGGCGCCCTTCCCAGCGCCGGACGAGGCCGTGGTGACCACGCCCGAACCGACGCCCATCCCGGTGCTGGCGAACGACGCCGTCACGGTGTCGGCACGGGTGGAGATCGGCACACCGCCACGGTACGGCCGGGTCGAGATCAGACCCGACAACACGGTGGTCTACATACCTCCGGCCTCTCCTCCGGCAGCCCTCGATCAGTTCACCTACCGGGTCATCGACGACAACAAGGTTGCCGAAGCCCCGGTGACCGTCGAGCTCCGGCTCTCGACGTCCGGCTCGAAGAGCGGCACGCCGGGCGTACCGCGCAGCACCAAGTCCACGCGACCAACGGATGCCTGACGGCGTCTCTCGAACCGACGTCCCTGCTCCGGACCGCGTGGACCCGTGGCCCGGTGGACCAGAAATCCTGATTGGAAGAGTCATGTGGAGAAAACTCATTGCCCTGGTGGCCGCCGTAACGACGATCGTGGCGGCGGGCGCGGTCTCGGGCACCGCTCGGGCAGCCGGGCCGAACGCGCCCATCACCGGAGACCTGAACGGTGACGGGCTGCCCGACCGGGCGACGCTGGTCGACATCGCGCCCGACGAATGCGGCGTGGTGCTGGAGCCGGGGCTTGCCGGCGGCGGCTTCGACCCGCCGATTGCCTATACCTATACGGACCCGCCGGGCGCGGGGACGCCGAATGACTGCCCCAACATCGGCACGGCGCTCGATCTCAGCGGGGACGGCATGGTCGACCTGATGGTGGGATGGTCAGCCGGCCGACCCGTCGGATCCGACGTCGACCTGCTGGTGCTGGAGAATTTCAGCCCGGCCGACGGCTTCGTCGCGCTGACCAGGCCCGACTACATCGGGTCGGCGAACTTCAACGCTGACCTGCGCCGCGACATCTACGAGTGGTCGAACGCGGACCGGGCATTCGCCACCTACCTGAACGACGCGAGTGGATTCCTCACCCCCGGACCGATGCGCTTCTGCGGTAGCGGCCTGACCGCCAAGCTGTCCGACGTCAACCACAACGGCACGTCGGACGCGGTCCTCACCTACGACCAGGGATGCGAGGACGCCTCGTCGGGTGTCGTGGTGCTGTTCAGTTCCGGAACGGTGGTGAACCTCGAACGCAGCGCCACCGGCACCACCCGATGGACGGCCACCGTGGGGGACTACAACCACGACGGCAATCCCGACGTGGCGACCACCAACACCAACACCGGTGCGGTCGCCCACTGGATGGGCAACGGCCAGGGCGCCTTCAGCAAGGCGCCGGTTGCCAACGACGACACCGCCACGACCACCGGCACCAAGAAGGTGGACGTCGCGGTGCTGGCCAACGACACCGCGCCCAGCAGCGCGACGCTCACCATCGCGACCCCGCCGTCACACGGCACGGTGCAGATCACCAGCCGGCGGACGGTGGTCTACACACCGGACGCGTCGCATGGATCAACCGACAAGTTCACGTACCGGCTGACGGTCGACGGGCGCTCCGACACGGCTGCCGTCTCCATCCGGTTCTGACCCGACGATCGCGTCAGCGCTTCCGGCCCGCCGGGTTCCCTTCGCGCGACGCGCGCGGGGGACCCGGCGAACCATCAACAACCCGATGGCGTGGACGAACCATTGCAGGTGAGGGGGCAGCGATGTCCAGGAGAACAGCAGCACGACGCGGAATCTCGGCCGTACTGGCACTCTGCCTCGGGCTTGCCGTGGCGGTCGCACCGACGTCCGGGAAGACACCACCGGTACGGGCGGCGGCGCTTCCGCCCGGCTTCACCGATCAGGTGGTCTTCTCCGGGCTGGTCCAACCCACCAAACTGGTCTTCTCGCCCGACGGCCGGATCTTCGTGGCGCAGAAGAACGGCATCATCAAGATCTACCACGGTTTGTCCGACCCCACCCCGACCGTCTTCGCCGACCTCCGAGCCAACGTCTACGACTACTCCGACCTGGGGATGGTCGGCTTGGCGCTACCACCGGGCTTTCCCGCCAACGCGTGGGTCTACGTCAGCTACACCTACGACGGCGTCATCGGCGGCACCGCGCCGACCTACGGCGACACATGCCCGGTGATCGGCAACTGCCGCTCCAGCGCCCGGGTGTCCCGGCTGCACATCAGTGGCGACGTGATGAACGGCGCCGAGCGGGTGCTGCTGCACGACTGGTGCCAGCAGAGCGACACGCACTCCATCGGTGACATCGGGTTCGGCCCGGACGGCCGGCTCTACGTCGCCGGTGGCGACGGGGCGTCCGGTAACTCGATGGACTACGGCCAACTCGGCACCCCGACGAACCCGTGTGGCGACCCGCCCTCCCTGCCGGGTGGCCCGATGAGCCCGCCGACGGCCGAGGGAGGGGCGCTGCGGTCACAGGACCTGCGGACCACGGGTGACCCCACCGGCCTGGACGGCACGATCGTCCGGGTGCACGAGACCACGGGCAGGGCCCCGGCCGACAACCCGCTGGTGAAGAGCCCGGACCTGAACACCCGGCGGATCGTCGCGTACGGCCTGCGTAACCCGTTCCGCTGGGTGTTCCGGCCGGGGACCAGCGAGATCTGGGTGGGTGACGTCGGTTGGCGCACCTCCGAGGAGATCGACCGGGTGGTGGCTCCGGTCGCCGGTCCGGTGCGCAACTACGGCTGGCCCTGCTACGAGGGACCCGCCGTGCAGGGCAACTACCGGGCCGCCCACCTGAGGCTCTGCGACAGCCTCTACAGCGCGCCTGCCGGTACGGTCACCGCGCCGCACTACAGCTACATGCGTTCCCAGGTGGTGGCTCCGGGGGACGGGTGCCCGGTCGGCCGGGCCGTCATCAGCGGGCTCGCCTTCTATCCGAGGACGGGCGGCAGCTACCCGGCGACGTACGCCCGCGCGCTCTTCTTCTCCGACTACCTGCGCGGCTGCGTGTGGGCGATGCTGGCCGGTCCGAACGGTGTGCCGAACCCGGCCACGATCGTGCCCTTCGCCACCGTGGTCAGGCCGGTCGATCTCCAGATCGGGCCGGAGGGCGACCTTTACTACGTGGACCTCGCCGGTGGTTTGGTCCGCCGCTTCCACTGGAACTGACCGCCTCCGCCCTGGCCGGGTGGCTTCGTGGCGCGGACCGTGGACCCCACCGGGCCCACGGTCCGCATCCTTCCCCAGGCCGAAGTCCTCGGTGCTGCCCGCCTGTGCAAAGGTGGGGACCAGTGGTAACGCTACGAATCCGGGCGGTTGCTTTCAAGACCACGGGAGAGCCGTCCAAAATGTCCGTTCGGGGGACTTGACGGTTAATTGCCCATTGTTGCTATCGGCCGCGTCCGGGTGGCGGTGCCAGCCTCAACACACGCAGCAGACGTACGGTCGGGCCACGCGTGACCGTCACCGAGGCGGCGGCCAGCACCCCGCCCAGGATCAGCCCGGCCAGCACGTCGTGCGGGTAGTGCACCCCGGCCACCACCCGCAGCAGTGCCGTCAACCCGGCCAGCGGCAGCGTGAACGCGGCCAGCCGGGGTACGACCACCGCCAGCCCCACCCCGAGCGCGGCGGCGATGGTGGCGTGGTTGCTCGGGAACGACCAGTCGCCGACGTCGGGGCAGCGTGAGATCGGCTCGACCCCGGTCAGCGCCCGGCACGGCCGATCCTGGTCCACCACCAGCTTCGACGCCTCGCTCAGCGCGTACGCGGCGCCGGTGGCGACGAGGGTCAACACCGCGCCGGCCAGCAGGAACGGGTCGCGCTGCCGGCCGAGCCAGCCGATCCCGGCAACCAGGGCCAGCAGGATCAGCAGGGCCGCGTCGGTGACCAGTTCGACCAGCCGGTGCAGCCAGTCGGGCGTGCCGGCCATCGCGTCGACAACGGCCCGGTAACCGTCCGCCGAGAGTCCGTCGGTGACCCGGAGCACCGCCGGGTCACCGAGCCCGCCGGGTGCTAGCCAACCGACCAGCCCGGCCCCGCCCACCACCAACGTCGGTGCGGCCCAGAGCCGGGCCGCTCCCGTGCCGGTACGGCGGGCCGCCGGGCCGCCCGCCGTACCGGTCGGGTCCGCTGACTGTGCACTCGACCGCGCCCGTTCGCTCATGGTGAACACTGTATGAACGCCGGGTGGCCTGCGTCTTGTCCCGTTCGTCGGTGTCGCGACCCGACGATGGTCAGGCGATGCCGCCCGAGGGGCTCAGCCGGCCAGACCGAGGGTGTCGGCGGCGGCCCAGCCGTTGGCGTGGCTGGCACCGTACGTGGTGACGAAGGCGCGTACGCCCGCCGGCCGCCAGGTCGACGGCCAGCCCATCTCCACCACGGTCACCGGGTGGTCGACCGCCAGCGCCTCGATCAGCTCGGCCGCACCGGGCAGCCGGTGCACGTGCCGGCCGACCAGCACGATCGGCCGACCGTCGGCCAGCTTCGCCACGGTCTCCGGGTCGGTCTCGGTCGCCACCAGTGGCAACTGCTCGGTGCCGTCCAGGTGCGGCGCGAGGCCCCAGGGCACCCGTCCCTCGGCGATCGTCGAGGTGGACACGAGCTGCACCACGAGCGGGGTCTCCAGGCCGGACAGGACCCCCTCGACCCGTACCGCGCGCTTCGCGGCGGCGTACCCCAGGTTGTCGGCGGCGATCTCGGCGGTCGTGCCGGCCCGGGTCCAGGCGGCGAGCGCGTCGGCGCGGCCGGCGGCCTCCTCGACCCGCTCGGTGGAGAGACGGCCGTCGCGCAGCGCGGCGACGATCGCGGCGGCGACCTCCTCGACCAGGCCGGCGTCCACGTCGGCGCCGATGCAGAGCAGGTCGGCCCCGGCGTCCAGGGCGCGGACCGCGGCCGGGCCGATGCCACCGGCGGCCAGCGCCGCGCCCTTCATCTCCAGCGCGTCGGTGATCACCGCACCGGCAAAGCCGTACTCGTGGCGAAGCAGGTCGACCAGGACGGCCCGGCTGAAGGTGGCCGGTCCGTCGCCGGTCAGCGCCGGCACCCGGATGTGCGCGGTCATGATCGCCTTGGCGTCGGCGGCGACCACCGCCGCGAACGGCGGCAGGTCGCGGGTGCGCAGCAGGTCCAGCGGTACGTCGACGGTCGGCAGCTCGTAGTGCGAGTCGGCGATGGTGGCGCCGTGGCCGGGGAAGTGCTTCGCGCAGGCGGCGACCCCGACCGACTGGAGGCCGGCGACGGCGGCGGCGGAGTGCGCGGCGACCCGGACCGGGTCGGCACCGAACGACCGGGTGCCGATGATCGGGTTGTCGTCGGCGCTGTTCACGTCGACCGTGGGGGCGAGGTTGACGTTGATCCCGACGGCGGCGAGTTCGGCGCCGATGGCCTGGTAGACCCGGCGGGTGAGGCCGACGTCGTTGACCGCGCCGAGCGCGGCGTTGCCCGGGTACGGGCTGCCGGTGGCGTGGGCGAGCCGGGTCACGTCGCCGCCCTCCTCGTCGATCGCGACCAGGACGTCCGGGCGGACCGCCCGCAGGGCGGCGGTGCTGGCCGCGACCTGGGCGGGGTCGGTGACGTTGCGGCCGAACAGGGTGTGGCCGGCGAGTCCGTCGGCGACCAGGCGCAGCGCCCAGTCCGGCGGCGAGTCGCCGGGAAAGGCGGCGAGCAGGGTACGCAGTGCCAACCGGCGGAGTCCTGGATCAGTCCCCACGTTGTCTCCTCTTCGCGGCCGCCCCTGGTCCGAGTGTCGCACCAGGCAGGGCCATCTCGTGACCAAGCGGTGCCCTCTCGGCTTACCGCCGGAGTACCGACTGGCCGTTACGCTACGGCTACTCGGTAAAGGCTAACCCATCTAATAACAAACTTTACTAATAATTAGGGGACCTGCATGGCTTCCACCCGGCTACCCGGCACGCCCCGGCTGTTGCGCGCGCTCAACGACCGCGCCGCGCTCGAACTGCTGCTCTCGCAGGGGCCACTGACCAGGGCACAGCTCGGCGAGCTGACCGGGCTGTCCAAGGTGACCGCCTCCCAACTCGTGGAGCGGCTGGAGGAGCGCGGGCTGGTCATCCGGGTCGGCGAGCAGGCCGGCGGGCGCGGGCCGAACGCGCAGCTCTACGCGGTCGAGCCGGGCAGCGCGCACGTGATCGGGGTGGACGTCGGCCCGGACCGGGTGGTCGCCGCCTGCGCCGACATCACCGGCAAGGTGATCGGCCGGGTCGAACAGTCCACCCGCGACACCGACGACCCGGTCGGCGTCGTACACAACGCGGTGGTCCAGGCGGCGAGCAGCGCCGGGGCGTCGCTGAACAGCGTACGGCGGGTGGTGCTGGGCACGCCCGGCCTGGTCGACCCGCACACCGGGGACATCACCTTCGCCTTCAACCTGCCCCGCTGGCACCGGGGCCTGCTCGCCGCGCTCCGCGAGGACCTGCACACCCCGGTCGTGTTCGAGAACGACGTCAACCTCGCCGCGCTCGCCGAGGCCCAGTCCGGTGCCGCCCGGGGCGTCGACGACTTCGTCCTGGTCTGGGTCGGCGTCGGCGTCGGTCTGGCCATCGTGCTCGGCGGCAGGCTGCACCACGGCAGCAGCGGTGCGGCCGGTGAGATCGGCTACCTGCCGGTGCCCGGGGCGCCCATCCCGCGTGACGTCTCCCGCCGGGCCAAGCCCGCCTTCCAGCAGCTCATCGCCGCCGACGCGGTCCGGGTGGTGGCGCGCGAGCACGGCTTCCGGGCGGCGACCGCCGCCGACGCCGTACGGGCCGCGATCGCCGCCGGCACCGAGGGCGGCCAACTGCTGGACGAACTGGCCCGCAGGCTCGCGCTCGGGGTGGCGAGCACCTGCGTCGTGCTCGACCCGCCGCTGGTGGTGCTGGCCGGCGAGGTCGGACAGGCGGGCGGCACCGCGCTGGCCGAGCGGGTGCAGCACGAGGTCGCCGCGATCACCCTGGTCACGCCCCGGGTGGTGGTGACCGAGCTGACCGACGAGCCGGTGCTGCGCGGCGCCCTGCGTACCGCGCTCGATGAGGCCCGGGACGAGGTGTTCGGCTCGACCGTCGGTTAGTTACCCGCTGGTTACCCCAGCTCCCTCGACATCGACGAACGTCGCGCTATAGCGTTCCGTCATCCGATGGTCCCCATCAGGGATCATCGATCCCTCGGGGAGGAGTGACGGTGACTGTACGGTTCCCCTTGCGGCGGACGAGCTACCTGCTCGGCGCCACCCTGATCCTGGCCGCCGGCCCGGCCGGACAACCCGCGCTGGCCGCCGGCCCGGCCGGCGCCCCATCGGTGGTCGGTGCCGCCCCGGCGGCCCGGTCGCCGCTGGCCGGCGTGTTCGAACGGGCCGCCGCGCGCTACCAGGTGCCGGCCGACCTGCTCGCCGCGCTCGGTTACGCCGAGACCCGGCTCGACGGGCACGGCGGCGCACCGAGCGCCTCCGGCGGCTACGGCGTCATGCACCTGACCAGCAACCCGAAACAACGCACCCTCGACCTGGCGGCCACCCTCACCGGCCTCGAACCGGCCGCACTGCGCACCGACACCACCGCCAACATCCTCGGCGCGGCAGCCGTGCTCCGGTCGTACGCCGACGCGGCCGGGCTGAGCGCGGCGCAGCGTACCGACGTGAACCACTGGTACCTCCCGATCGTCCGGTACGGCGGCGCCGCCGACCCGGCCGTCGCCCGGCTCTACGCCGACGCCGTCTACGACCTGCTCGGCACCGGCTTCGACACCTCCGCCGAGTCGCCCGGCACCTCGGCCGCGTTCGGCGTCGCCCCGCGTGCGGTCGCCCCGCTGCGGGGCGACTACGCCACCGTCGCCCCGCTCGGCTCGGCCGACACCTCCACCACCGGCGGGGTGGGCACGCTCAGCACCGACTACGGACCGGCCGCCTGGGCGCCGGCGTACTCGGGCAACTACACCGTGGCCAGCCGCGAGTCGACGTACCCGATCAACTACGTGATCATCCACGTGGCCCAGGGGTCGTACGCCGGCACCGTCAACTGGTTCCAGAACCCCGCAGCCGGAGTCAGCGCGCACTACACGTTCCGCTCCTCCGACGGCGCCGTCACCCAGTCCGTACGGGACAAGGACGTCGCCTGGCACGCCGGCAACTGGACGTACAACACCCAGTCGATCGGGATCGAGCACGAGGGCTACGTCAACCAGGCATCGTGGTTCACCGACGCGATGTACCGGGCCTCGGCCGCGCTGACCCGGCACCTGTGCGACAAGTACGGCATCCCGAAGGACCGCTCGCGCATCATCGGGCACAACCAGGTCCCCGGCGCCACCCACACCGACCCCGGCCCGTACTGGAACTGGACCACCTACATGCAGTACGTCACAGGCTCCGGTGGCGGCGGTGGTGGCTGGACGGCCACCGTCGACAACACCACCTCGGGCCGGTTCACCGCCAGCGCCAACTGGGGCGTGTCGACGTACTCGGCGCAGCGCCAGGGCGTCGACTACCGGTACGCGGACCCGGTCGCCGCCAGCGACGTGGCCTGGTACCGGTTCGACATCCCGGCGACGGCGAGTTACCGGGTCGACGTCTGGTACCCGGCCGACCCCGGTTACAACAGCTCCACCCCGTACGTGGTGGTCACACCGAGCGGCAACCAGACCGTCATCGTCAACCAACGCAGCGGCGGCGGGCAGTGGCGCTCACTGGGCACCTTCACCCTCGCCGCCGGTGACGCGAACAAGGTCGGGGTGAGCCGCTGGGCCTCCGGCACCGGCTACGTCATCGCCGACGCCGTACGGGTCACCCGCGTCTGACCCACGCACGCGAGGAGGGTCCCCGTCTTCGGGACGGGGACCCTCCTCGCGTACGGCAGTGCCCTCCCTCAGACGAGGTCCCGTCGGCGGAAGGCGGTGAACGAGCCCGCCACGAGGCCGCCCACCACGACCAGCAGCACCAGCAGCGCCGCCGGCCAGTGCAGCATGTACTCCGAGGTCTGGCAGAAGCCGCCGGGACCGGGATCGCAGACCAGACCCTGGTCGGTGAGGCTGATCTGGCCGAGCACCCAGGCACCGACATAGCTGGAGAGCATCACGACGTCCGGGCGCGGGGCATCGATGATCTCCATGACGATCCGGCCGCCGCCCTCCCAGATCACCGCGTACCCGGCGAGCACGCCCAGGGCGGCGGCGGTGTGCCGACCCAGGACCGCGACCGCGAAGCCCGCCGCGGTCACCAGCATGGTCAGGATCCAGCCCCGGACGGTGGTGGTCGAGATCATGTTCCAGAAGTCCGCGTCGAGCGTGCCGGGGTAACCGCGCACCTCGCCGACCAGCCAGAACGTGCCCAGGTACAGCACCGACGAGACCATCGACACCGCGAGTACGCCGCCGAGCAGCGTCCCCAGCTTGGCGCCGAGTACGGTCAGCCGCTGCGGTCGCCAGAGCAGCAGGTTCGTCATCCCGCCGGAGTTCAGGTCGGCACCGATGTACGACGCCCCGACCAGGAAACCGAACAGGGCGAGGAACGTGATCAGGAAGTAGATCAGCCCCGGCATCTGTCGCTCGAAGACGAAGACCCCGCTCAGGTAGTCCTCGATCTGGGGCTGCCCGGACATGAAGGCGTCGCAGTCGGCCGGGCTCTTCCCGGGGATCTGCCCCGGCGCGATCCCCGCCATACTCTCGCGGCACTCACGAACCCAGCGCTCGTTCGCGACGACCTGCTGCCGTACGTCGTCGCGCGCCTCCTCCACCTCGGCGACGCTCGGTTGGTGCGAGCCGGCGATGGTGGTGGCGACGGTCACGGCGAACGCGGCCACCAGCAGCACCAGCATGAGCTGGACGAAGCGTCGGGCACCGAGCCGCTCCAACTCGGCCTGGGCCAGATTCACGCCTTCGTCCCCTCGTCCGTGGTGGCCGGCGCTACCGCACCGCTGGCCGGCACTGCCCGCGCGTCCGTCGGCGTCGGCGCGTCCGTCCGCGCCGGCTCGGCAGGGGCGGCGGTGGTGAGGCCCAACTCGATCTGCGCCGCCGGCCGATCGTGTCCGGCGTCGCCGTGCTGTAGCAGCGCCGAGTCGTCGCCGTGCTGCGGCAGCACCGAGTCGTCTACCTGCTGAGGGACGCCGGAATGCGGCACGGTGCCGGTGAGTTCGAGGAAGACGCTCTCCAGGTCCGGGGTGAGCGGGGTCAGCTCGCGTACCCAGAGGTCCTGCTCGCCGAGGACGCGGTTGAGCGCGGCGGCGTCGGTCACCCCGCTCACCACCAGGTGATCCGGGTACGTGACCACGTCGTGTCCGGCCGCCGTGACCAGTTCCGTGGCGCGGGGCTGGTCGTCGACCCGTACCAGGTATTCGCCCCGGTCGAAGTTGGCCAGCACCTCGCCGACGGTGCCGGCGGTGACCCGCCGGCCGCGCGAGATGATGGTGACGTGGTCGCAGATCAGCTCGATCTCGGCCAGGATGTGACTGGAGACCAGCACGGTGCCCCCGGCCGCGGCCAGGTCACGGACCAGGTCGCGCATCTCCCGGATCCCGGCCGGGTCGAGCCCGTTCGCCGGCTCGTCGAGGATCAGCAGCTCCGGGCTCTTGAGCAGGGCGGAGGCGACCGCCAGCCGCTGCTTCATGCCGAGCGAGTAACCCTTGACCCGGTCCTGCGCCCGGTCCCGCAGACCGACCCGTTCGAGCACCTCGTCCACCCGGATCGGCTCCACCCCGCCGGCCGTGGCGAGCAGTCGCAACGTACGCCGGCCGGTGAAGTTGCCGAAGAACTGTGGACTCTCCACGATCGCGCCGAACCGGGGCGCGACCACCGGCAACCGTTCGGGTGCCGGTTCGCCGAGCACCAGCATCCGGCCGGCGTCGGCCCGGACCAGGCCGAGCAGCGTACGCAGGGTGGTCGTCTTGCCCGACCCGTTCGGCCCCAGGAAACCGTGCACCTGTCCGGCCTCGACCAGCATGTCGAATCCGTCGAGCGCGACCCGCGCCGCACCTCGCACGGAGCGGAAACTCTTACGCAGTCCCTCGATCTCGATGACCGCGCTCACGCGACCCCCTCGTCGCGTCCGCCCATGTGGACCTCCGGTCCGTTCAACGTGATCAATGACACGGCGCCCCACCTTACGGGGAGGGCGCCGCCCGTGGGGGGCGGCGACGGGTGCGTGGTTGGATGGACGGGTGCCTACTGACCTGGTTCACAACGTCGCCGGTGCCGCTGCCGCCGGCCCGACCCCGAGCCCGGCCGACGACGACCTGGTGATCGACCTCGCCGGGGTGAACGTGGTCCGAACCGGTGCGTACCTGCTGCGGGACCTGAGCTGGCGGGTGGAACTGGACGAGCGCTGGGTGGTGCTCGGCCCGAACGGTGCGGGCAAGACCACACTGCTCAACCTGGCCGGTGGCCGGTCACACCCGACCAGCGGCACGGTGCACGTGCTCGGCGAGAAGGTCGGCCGGACCGACCTGGCCGAGCTGCGGACCCGGATCGGGCTCACCACCGCCGGCCTGGCCGAGCGGATCCCGACCGACGAGACCGTACGCGACGTGGTGCTGACCGCGGCCTGGTCGGTGGTCGGCCGGTGGCGGGAGAGCTACGACGCGGTGGACGAGGCGCGGGCGCGGGCACTGCTGGACCAGTTCGGTGTGGCCGCGCTGGCTGATCGGCGCTACGGCACCCTCTCCGAGGGGGAACGCAAGCGGGTGCAGATCGCCCGTGCCCTGATGACCGACCCCGAGTTGCTGCTGCTCGACGAGCCGGCGGCCGGGTTGGACCTGGGTGGGCGCGAGGACCTGGTCGGCCGGCTGGCCGGACTGGCCCGCGACCCGGACGCTCCGGCGCTGGTGTTGATCACCCATCACGTCGAGGAGATCCCGCCGGGCTTCACCCACGCGCTGCTGCTGCGCGAGGGCGGGATCGTGGCGCAGGGCCTGGTCGATGACACGATCACCGCCGACAACCTGTCCCGTACGTTCGGGCTGAACCTGACCGTCGAGCGCTCCGGCGACCGCTTCACCGCCCGCGCCGTCTGATCCGGGGGAGCCGGCGGCGCCGGACACCACGCCGACGACACTTGCCAAATATGGACAAGTGTCGTCATGTTGACGCGACTGTTAATTAAATTTACTGTTCCTTCATCGATACGTGTCGTCATATCGATCCGATCGTCAGGGGAACAGGATGAACAGATTCCGTCGACTGGTGACGCTGGTGTCCGCCACCGCACTGGCCGTGGCCTGCGCCGTACTCGTCGCGCCGGGCGCGTACGCGGCAACCGCCAGCTTCACCAAGACCCAGGACTGGGGCAGCGGCTACGAGGCGCTGTTCACCGTACGCAACAACACCGCCAGCACGATCACCAGTTGGCGGGTCGAGTTCGACCTGGCCGCCGGCTCCACCATCGGCAGCTCGTGGGACGCCACCCGGACCAGCTCCGGTAACCACCACAGCTTCGGCAACGTGTCCTGGAACGGCACCCTCGCCGCCGGTGCCAGCACCACCTTCGGCTTCACCGTCGCCGGCACCGGCACCCCGACCAACTGCACCGTCAACGGCACCTCCTGCACCGGCGGTGGTGGCGGCGGCGGCGACACCGCACCGCCCACCGTTCCCGGCAACCTGCGCAGCACCTCGGTCACCTCGACCAGCGTCTCGCTCGCCTGGAACGCCGCCACCGACAACACCGCCGTGACCGGCTACGACGTCTACCGGGGCGGGACCCTGGCAACCACGGTCACCGGCACCACCGGCACCGTCGGCGGGTTGACCGCCGCCACCGCGTACACCTTCACGGTCCGGGCGCGCGACGCGGCCGGCAACCTGTCGGCGGCGAGCAACCAGGTCACCGCGACCACCGCCCCCGGCGGTGGCGGAGGCAGCACCCCGGCGGCGATCAACGGCCAGCTCCGGGTCTGCGGCACCAAGCTCTGCAACCGGTACGGCCACCCGATCCAGCTGCGCGGCATGAGCACCCACGGCATCCAGTGGTACTCCCAGTGCGTCAACAACAACTCGCTCGACGCGCTCGCCACCGACTGGCGGGCCGACGTGCTGCGCATCTCGATGTACATCCAGGAGGGCGGTTACGAGACCGACCCGCGCGGCTTCACCGACCGGGTGCACGACTACATCGAGCGGGCCACCGCCCGTGGCATGTACGCCATCGTCGACTGGCACATGCTCACGCCCGGCGACCCGAACGTCAACCTGAGCCGGGCCCGGACCTTCTTCACCGAGATCGCCAGCCGGCACAAGGACAAGACCAACATCCTGTACGAGGTGGCGAACGAGCCGAACGGCGTCGGCTGGCCGGCAATCAAGTCGTACGCCGAGCAGATCATCCCGGTGATCCGCGCCCAGGACCCGGACGGTGTGGTGCTGGTCGGCACCCGCGCCTGGTCCTCGCTCGGCCTCTCCGACGGGGCCAGCGAGACCGAGGTGATCAACAACCCGGTCAACGCCACCAACATCATGTACACGTTCCACTTCTACGCCGCGTCGCACGGGGCGTCGTACCTGAACGCGCTGAGCCGGGCCGCCGACCGGATCCCGATGTTCGTCACCGAGTTCGGCACCCAGACCGCCTCCGGCGACGGTGCGAACAACTTCACCCAGGCGCAGGCGTACCTCGACCTGATGGCGACCAAGCAGATCAGCTGGGTCAACTGGAACTTCTCTGACGACTTCCGCTCCGGTGCCGTCTTCAACACCGGCACCTGCAACGGCACCAGTTACGCCGGCACCGCCGTCCTCAAACCAGCCGGCATCTGGATCCGCGACCGCACCCGCACCCCCGACACCTTCCCCACCACCTAGCCCCCCCCGCCGCAAGATCGTCACAAATGTAGAGAAAGAGTGGCTATCCGCGCGCGGATAGCCACTCTTTCTCTACAAGTGCCGCCCCCATCCGGGTGCGCGGTGGGGGTTGCGGGGGATTGTGTGTCGTGTAATCTAATGACATGACACAGAACGTGGTGGTGGCGCCCAGGCTCAGTAACCCGATCAAGGCGGTTTCGGTGGTCAGCACCGGGACGGTGGACATCCGGCCGCAGCACGTGCGGTCGGACGGCACCCCGTTCCTGTGGTGGCTGATGACCTCACGCAAGTGGACCGACCCGCGGCCGATCAACGTCTACGTGATCGAGAGGGAGGACGGTCTGGTTCTGTTCGACACCGGGCAGGACCGGGCCTCGGTCACCGACCCGGACTACTTCCCGACCTCCGGCCTCACCGGACTGATCTACCGCCGGCTCGCCCGGTTCCAGATCGACCCCGACCAGACGCTGACCGCCCGACTGGCCAGCATCGGCTACGACATCGCCGACGTGCACACCGTCGTGCTGTCACACCTACACCAGGACCACATCGGCGGCCTTGCCGAGCTGCGCCACGCCGAGATCGTCGTCGACCAGCGCGAGTGGGACGACCTGCACCAACCGAACCCGGAAAATCGCGGCATGCTCACCAGTCACATCAACCTGCCCGGTCTGCGCTGGCGGCAGGTGACGCCCCGCCCGACGGACGACCCCGCTTTCGCGCCGTTCACCTCGGCGCACGACCTCTTCGGCGACGGCACCCTCGTGCTGCTGCCCACTCCGGGTCACACACCCGGATCACTGTCGCTGCTCGTACGCCAGCCCGGCGCGACCCCGCTGCTGATGGTCGGTGACGTGACCTACGACGTGCACCTCATGCAGGACGGCCACATTCCCGGTGTCGGCGAACGGGCCCGGCTGCGCGAGACGAGCCGCGCGATCAACACCCTGCGCGGCCGGTATCCGGACCTCGCGATCCTGCCCGCACACGATCCCGCCGCGGGCGGCCACCTCTCCGGCAGTTCCTGGGCCAGGCAGGCCGGTGTGGCGATGGCCGGTGTGACGACGGCGGGCTGACCGGTGCGGAAAGCCGAACAACTGCGGTTCCTGATCCTGGCCGCCCAGCGCGAAGGTAACCGGCTGCTCGCCCAGAACCTGCGCCCGCTCGGGGTGACCCCGTCGCAGGCCGAGGTGCTGCGCCTGCTGGCCGACCGGCAACCACTCACCCTCGGCGGGCTCGGCGAACTGCTGGTCTGCGAGAGCGGCACCAACCCCAGTCGGCTCGTCGACCGACTCGTGGCGGCGGGCCTCGTCGACCGGGTCGAGGTGCCCCACGACCGGCGCACCGTCGAGCTGACCCTCACCCCCGGGGGCCGCGACGTGGCCGACCGGGTCGCCGACGTCGAGGAGCGGCTGTACGAGTTCCTCGACGCCGCCGGCACCGGAATCGACCTCGACGAAGTCATCAACTATCTGCGTGCCCTCACCGGCGACCAACCCTCCGGCCGTGCCGTCCTGCGGCGCACCGAACCGGTCCGTCCGGACCCATCCGCAAAGGAGAAGTCATGACCACCCAAGAGGCTCGACGTCTGATCCGGGCAGAGCTGCCCCGGGTCCGCGACATCCTGCTCCAGGCGGCACGCCTGCCCGAGTGGAACTCGGCGTTCGTCGCACTCGATGCCCCGGCCACCGCCACCATGGGTGAGCGGTACCCGTTGACCATCCGAGGCGGGATGCGCGGCTACCTTGAGTACACCGAGATCGGGGCGTACGACATCGGGCTGACCTGGCGGTTCCCCGGGTTTCGCGAGACCGGCGCCTGGCACCTCGAAGCCCACGGCCAGGCCACCCTAGTCACCCACGACTTCAGCCACAGCGGACCGGTGGCCCGAGCACTCCGCTCCGCCTTCGCCGGCGTAGCCGAACTCCGCCTGGACCGCCTCGCCCAACGCTCACCCACCCGATCGCCCGCGCCCGAATCGCCGTTGACCATGAAGTTGGCGCAACTTCCGGCGCCGGAGTCCGCGCTAACTTCATGATCAACGAGTTGGGGTGGGGAGGAGGGAGGGGGCGGCCAGGGTGATTTGGGTTACGGCCAGTTGGGGGTCGCTGGGCGGGATGAGGACCACCGAGTCTGCGGTGGCTTCGGTCAGGGACTTGAGGGAGGCGGCGCACTGGTCGGGAGTGCCGGCGATCGCGAAGCGGTCGACGCAGTGCTCCGGCAGTGCCTCGGCGAGCTGCTCCACCCGTGGGTGGGCGGCTACCAGGGCGGCGATCTCCCCGGCCAGGTCGTCGTCGGCGGGGGAGAGTGGCGGGCCGCCGAGGAAGCGGCCGGCGATCGCCCGGCGGGCGCTGGACCGACTCTCGTCGAAGTCGAGAAAACCGTAGACGGTGAGGCGGTGCGGCTCGTCCTGCCGGCCGGCGTCCTGTCGGCCGGCGTCGATCAGGTCCCGGGCCCAGCGCAGGTACGCCGGACTCGCGCACTCGGCCAGAATCGTGCCGTCCGCCACCTGCCCGGACAGCCGCAACGACTTCGCGCCGCGTACGCCGGTCGAGATCAGGGGCGGTTCGGCCGGCGGGAACGCCAGCTTGACGTTGTCCAGCTTGGCGTACTGGCCGTCGACGGTGACCGTCTCGCCCGCCAGCAGGGCGCGTACGGCGCTGACCGTCTCGCCGAGCACCGCCAGCGGGGACGGGTGGTGGGCGCCGACCTGGCGTACCCAGTCCGGCATGCCGTGGCCGAAGCCGGGCAGGATCCGGCCGGGGAAGAGCCGCTCCAGGTTGCTCAGCTCCATCGCCGCCAGGGCCGGGTTACGGAACGCGGCGGGCAGGATGCCGATGCCGATCCTGAGCGTCTCGGTGACCGAGGCGGCGACCGCGGCGGCCGACACCGCCCCGGTGAAGAAGCAGTCCTCGACCACCCACAGTTCGTCGTAGCCGAGCCGTTCCACCAGCCGGGCGTACGCCGGAAGCTGCTCCGGCGGGCTGTCGCAGCGGTACATGACCCCGATTGCCGTCTCTCCCATCCCGGCAGCCTGCCAGAAATCGCCCGCAACCGCCGCCTTTAGAATCGTGGTCCGCGTCCCGTCAGCAGGAGGTGCCCGTGAGCCGACCCCGGGTCGTTGTCGTGGGCAGCGCCAACATGGACCTGGTCGCCATGACGCCGGTGCTGCCGGCGGCCGGGGAGACGGTGCTCGGCACCGATTTTGTGATGGTGCCCGGCGGCAAGGGCGCCAACCAGGCCATCGCCGCCACCCGCGCCGGTGCGTCCGGGGTCTTCCTCGGCGCGATCGGTTCCGACTCGTTCGGCGTGACGCTCAAGGCCCGGATCGCCGCCTCCGGCGTCGACACCGGTCAACTACGCGTGGTGTACGGCGCCTCGGGTGTCGCCGTGGTCACCGTCGACGCCGCCGGGGAGAACACGGTGGTGGTCGCGCCGGGGGCGAACGCCGCGTTCACCGCGCTGACCGAGCCGGAGCTTTCCGCCGTACGCCGGGCGGACGTGCTGGTCACGCAGCTGGAGATCCCGCTCGACACGGTGCTTGAGGCGGCCCGTGCGGCCAGGGCGGCCGGTACCCGGGTGGTGTTGAACGCCGCCCCGGCCCGGGAGCTGCCGACCGAACTGCTCGACCTGGTCGACCTGCTCGTGGTCAACGAGGGTGAGGCGCTGGCGATCAGCGGGGTCGGCCGGGAGGATCCGGCGGCGCTGCTGGCTGCCGTACCCCGGGCGGTCCTGACCCTCGGCGCGGCGGGCGCCTGGTACGGCGACCGGGACGGCACCGACGTCCGGATTCCCGCGTTCCCGATCGACGCGGTCGACTCGACCGGGGCCGGGGACGCGTTCACCGGCGCGCTCGCGGTGGCCTGGGGTGAGGGGCGGGAGCTGGTCGACGCGGTCCGCTGGGCCTGTGCCGCCGGTGCGGCCTGCGCCCGCCAGATCGGCGCCTCCGCCTCGCTGCCCCGCCGGGACGAGATCGACGCGCTCTTCGCGACCGCCTCCGGCCGGGAGTGAGACGGCGGTCCGTGGGCGTGGTTCAGTAGCCGGTGCGTCTGTCCAGGATGCTGGGCGAGTCGGGTTCGTGGCTCTGCCGCAGCAGCAGTTGACTCCGGGACCAGGCCTGCGCCACCTCGTCGCCGAAGACTCGGCGCAGCGCGGGGCCGAGCCGGGGTGAGGCGTCGCTGATCCGCGCCATGTCCTGGATCAGGCGGAACTCCCGCAGCGCCAGACTCGGTCGCCGGAACCGTACGCCCTTCTCGACGGCGAGGAACCCGAGGTTGATTCCGATCGTGATCGGGCTCGGTACGGGACCGTCCCCGCCGGGGGCCTGTTCCATCCAGGTGGCGATCGGCCGCTCGAAAGCCCCCGCCCTCGACTCGATCTCACCGAGGGACAGGCTGCCCGACTGGAGTTCCTCAGCGAAGCGGGTGAACCAGCGCCGGATCCTCCGGGCGGGCTTGCCGTCGCGGATTATCAGGAGCTGTCGTACGAAGTCCTCCGGGCTCCGTGCCTCCTCCAGGACCAGGGCCAGCGCGAAGGGGAAGGCCAGGTCGACGTAGAGGGCGCCGCCGGAGCTGTTGCCGGTGGAGACGAGCTCGTTGATCCTCGCGGCGCGGGCGGCACGGGCGAGCTGCATCCTGGCCACGATGGTCTCCTCGCTCACGCCGCCCCGCGTGGGTGGCCCGCCGCTGGCGACGATGCTGAAGGGCGCGCGGAGCGGGTGCGGGAGGTACTGCGCCCCCAGGTCTCTCGCGATGGTTCCGTAGTAGTTTGCCGCGGTGATGTTCCGGACCAGGTCCTTCGCGCCCTCGATCGCCTCGAAGCGGTCGGATTCGGGCAGGCCGAGGCGGGCGAACGGGTAGTTGGCCGCTCCGTCGGACCCGTACCACCGCATCCTCGAACCGGTGATCATGAGATCCTCGAAGTGGGAGTCGAGCAACCGGGCGTGCCGCTTCCTGTCCCACGCGACCATCGCGGTCCGCGCCGCCGGGAGCAGGTTTCGCAGGCGGTGGCGGGTGGCGGTCGGCTCGCTCAGGAGGGATACGGCCTCCTGGAGCAGTCTCTCCGCCTCCCTCCGGAGCTCGGGTATACGTTCCGAGTACTCGTGCGTCGGGCGAAGGTCTTCGAATATTCCGGGGTCCGAGTATCCCGTCTCGAAGTAGCCGTTGCTGATGCGCAGGAAGGTGCTCGTCAACTCCTCCCGCGCGAGCACGTCCACGTAGCGGTTGAATTCCTGGGTGGCGGCCGTCCGTACGGCGTTCCCGAGTGCCTGTTTCAGCAGCGCGGCTGCCTTCGCCCGGCCGATCGGAACGGGGGCGACGATCTCGGCGAGGTTGTCGAGTGGGCAGTTCTCGGTCTTCCAGCGGCCGACGAAATCGTCGTCGACGGTCGAGATGTGGTCGTGGAACACCACCGCGTGGCACAGCTGGGACAGGCACATGAGGTCGACGGCGACCTGGATGGCCTCGTTCGCGTCGTAGTCCCACTTGTTCCTGCTACGGTCCCGGTCCTCCCAGGATCTCTGGCGTCCGACGTCGGGATCCAGTGCGCGCGCTGCCCCCTGCAGGGTCATGTTATCCAGAATGATCACTTTGTGTCCCTGGTCGATCGGGTCGGATCGTGGCGGCGTTCCGGAGACGCGGCGTTTCCGGACACAATAAGGTCCTTTGTCGAAGGTGCCCCGATGCCCGCCGTGCCGGGCGGTCCGCACCGGTCAGTCGGCGAAAGGGCTGGTGGCGGAACGTGCCGGTGGCGGAACGCGGCGTGGCCGGTTTGTGTGCGGGGAGCACTATGAGGGCATGGTGCGGTTCATCCTCAATATCCTCTGGCTCATCTTCGGCAGCGGTTTCGTGCTCGCGATCGGGTACGGCATCGCGGCGCTGATCTGCTTCGTGCTGATCGTGACGATCCCGTTCGGGGTGGCGTCGCTGCGGTTGGCCTACTATTCGCTCTGGCCGTTCGGTCGGACGCTCACCCCGAAGCCGAGTGCCGGAATCGGGTCGGGGGTGGCGAACGTGCTCTGGGTCGTCCTGGCCGGCTGGTGGCTGGCGCTGATGCACATCCTCGCAGGTGCCGCGCTCTGCGTGACGATCATCGGGATCCCGTTCGGGATCGCCAACTTCAAGCTCGTACCGGCGGCGTTCTGGCCGTTGGGGCGCGAGGTGGTCGAGATCGACGATCTGCGCCGTCCGGCAGCGGTCTAGCGTCGTAGTTCCCCGACGGGTCACCACCTCCTGACGGGTTCGGCGTACGCTCCCGCGTCATGAGCGATGGGGGCGGACCCGAGCGGGTGCCGGGCCGGGGCAGGCCACAGTGGACGGTTGTGGTGATGGTGGTTGTGGCGCTGGTCGCGGTGGGGCTGCTCGTCGCGGTACCGGGGCCGGGCGGCGGCCCGGACCCGGCGACCGCCCGGCTGGCCCGGACCGCCCTCCCGACGGCCCCGGCGACCGCCCGGCCCACCGCCTCGGTCACCCCGGCCGGCGTCTACACGGCCCGACTGCCGCGCTTTCCGGTCGCACCGACGCCGGAACCGGTGACCGTTCCGGCCGGAGCGTCGGCCGGCTGGTACTCGCGCATCCCGACCACCCAGCCGGTGGCGTTCATCACCATCGACGACGGCTGGATCAAGCGGCCGGAGGCGCGGCAACTGCTCGCCGAGGCGCAGGTGCCGGTGACGCTCTTCCTTACCATCAACGCGATCCACGAGAACCCGGACTACTTCCGGCAACTCCAGCTCGCCGCGCCGCAGGTGGCGATCGAGGCGCACACCGTCACCCACCAGGGACTCCGGGGGAAGTCGTACGCGACCCAGCGGCGGGAGATCTGCGGCTCGGCCGACCAACTCGCCCGGCTCTACGGCCGCCGCCCGGTGCTGTTCCGGCCACCGTTCGGCGAGAAGGACGCCACCACGCTGCGCGCCACCCGCGACTGCGGGCTGAAGGCGGCGTTCTTCTGGACCGAGTCGGTGGACAAGGGCAAGGTGCGCTACCAGGGCGAACACAAGATCCAGCCCGGCGACATCATCCTGATGCACTTTCGGGAGCGGTTCGTCGACGACTTCCTCGCGGCCCTGAACGCCATCCACGCCGCCGGGCTGACCCCGGCCGTACTGGGTGACTACATCCGCTGACGACCGGTCGCCATCCGGGCCGTCTCAGCTCTCGTCGGGTGAGCGTCCCTCGCCGCGTCGGCGGAGCATGGCCAGGCCCGGTATGCCGGCGATGGCGAGCTTCAGGTCGCGGGTGACGTTGAGCAGGTCGTGGATGTCCGGGCCGACCCGGTCCAGGGTGGCGAGGATCGGCAGTACGTCGGCGGTCAGGTGCCCGGTCAGCTTCGGCAACTCGTCGACCAGGCGGATCGCCGCGTCGACCTCCTCCGGTGTGAGCTGCTCGACGAACCGGCTCGCCATCGGCGCACCCTTGCGCAGCGTCGTGGCGTACGCGGTGAGCAGTTCGTCGACCGTACCCATGGTCACCTCGGCCCGAGCCATCGTCGCCGCCGCCCGGCCGGCGACCCGCTCCGCCTCGCCGACCACCACGGCGGCCGCCGCCGCGACCCGGGCCGCCTCGTCGATCGGGGCGGCGGCACGGGTGCTGAGCGACTGGACCTGCTCGACGGCCTGCTCCGCCGAGCCGACGATCCGGTCGGTGCGCTCCAGTGTGGACTCCATCCGGTCCAGCGCGGTCTCGACCCGGTCCAGCACGGTGCCGATCCGTCGTACCAACACCTCGGCGGCGTCGAGTACGCCGAACGCGCGGGCGGGTAGGCCGGCGACCGTGGTCGCGGCGTCGGCGGCCTGGCCGACGGCGAATCTGGTCAGGTCGAGCAGGGCGGCGGGCCGGGGGAGGGGGAGCACCATGCCCGCAATTGTGCGTCGCCGAATCGAGTGTCGCCCGACCGAGTGTTGTCCGAGCGAGTCTTGTCCGACCGAGTGTTGTCCGACCGAGTGTTGTCCGACCGAGCGGCGGTCGGGTCGGCCGGTCGGACGCGGGTCGTACCGGTGGTTGGTCGGCTCAGGGGCGGTCGCCGTGCTGTTCGACGGCGCGCTGCACGGCGCGGTAGATCTGGCCGAAGCGCATCGCGTCGGAGATCTGCAACAGCATCAGCTCCTGTCCCTGGCGTTGTACCCAGAGTTCGTAGACGCCCGAGCCCCGGTCGTAGGAGCGGTCCAGCCAGCCCAGCGGCACCTCCAGGAACGGCATCAGGGCGAGTGCGCCCACCACACAGACACCGAGGATCGCCCCGGCGAGCAGCCAGTTGCCCCGGTCCTGGGCGGCGTAGGCGAGCGAGACGACACAGATCGTCGCGATCAGGGGCGGGACCGAGAGCAGGAAGATCAGCGCCCCGCGCCCGAGTAACCGCGAGCGTGACCGCAGCGAACCCCGGCCGCGCGTGTGCCAGACGTACGTCAGTTCGGCGACCGGCACCCGGTGACCGCCGGCGTGGACCAACTCGGAGGTCACCTGCACCGTGTCGTCCCGGTAATAGACCGTCACCACTCAAGCAAAGCGTGCCTGTCAACAGCATCGTCCGCCTTCACGGCAACGACGACTGTCGATCAAGCCCCTCGGTCGGGTCTTCTGGCATTGACCGTGATCGGTAGCGTGGGCGCACGCCGCGCGAGTACGGGCCGACCGGTTCGTCGCGACCGGCGACGGACGTACGACAAGGGGTGCGGTGGGCGTGGTGGGCGGGAGAGACGCGTGACGGGCGGGAAGAACGCGTGGTACGCCCTGTTGCTGCTGGCCGGCCTCGGCGCCCTGGTGGCGGTGCCGGCGTTGGTGGCACTGCCGCTGCCCGGCGACGGCGCACCACTGTCCGGGCGGGAACGGGTCGACATCGGCTTCGGCGCCACCATCGCCCCGCCACCGGGTGCCCGGCTCGACCTGTCCGACTCCCGACCGGGCACCGGTGCGGTGACCCTGGAAGCCGACGGGGTACAGCTTCGGCTGACCGCCCAGCAGTTCCGTGGCGACGTCGAGCCGTACGTCGCGCACGTCCGCTACAAGCTCGAACGGGACGACTGGCTGCGACCGGTCGGCGCCCCGGAGCGGGTCGCCAGCACTTCCGGGGTGTCCGGTGAACGCGGTTCGTTGCGCGGCGACGAGTTCGCCGGCATCGCCTCCGCCTGCTACGCGATCTTCACCGCGCGGTCGGTCGGTGTCGTCGTACTGGCGACTCCGGCGGCGGAGTGCGGCGACCTACCGGCACCGGTCTGGGCAGCGGTGACCAGCATCGAGATCGACCCGGCGGCCGGACCGTGAACAGCGGCGGCACCGTGAACAGCGGCGGCACCGTGAACAGCGGCGGCACCGTGAACAGCGGCGGCACCGTGAACAGCGGCGGCACCGTGAACAGCGGCGGTACGGTGAACCGGCCGTGGTCGTTGGCCCGTACGCCGAGTTTCTGGATCCTGCTCGCCGTCACCGGGATCGCCACCGTGGTCACGCTCGTCGGCGGGGCCCTCCTCGGCCTTGTCGCCCCGTGGTCGGCCCTGGCCGGGGCGCCGCTGGTCACCGCGTACGCGGTCCTCGTCCTGCTGTTGATCCGGTGGTTGGACCGGTTGGGCACCCGGCCCTGGTGGCTGGTCGGGCTGGCGTTGCTCTGGGGCGCGACGGTCTCGGTGCTGGTCGGCGGGTCCGCCGACTACACGTTCGACAACCTGCTCGGGCGGCTGTTCTCGCCCGAGTTCGCCGGTGTCTGGGGCGCGATGATCGTCGCCCCGCCGGCTGAGGAGTTGGCCAAGGTCGCCGGGGTGGTGTTCCTGTTCCTGGCCGCCCGCCCGTACCTGCGTACGGTCGCCGCGGGTGCGGTCTACGGGGCGATCGTCGGGCTGGGTTTCGCCGTCGTGGAGGATTTCGGGTACGCCGTGATGGCGGCCGACGACACGCTGCCGGACGCGGTCGGCGAGGCGCTGCGGATGCTGGTGCTGCGGTTCATGCTGCCCGGTGCGGTCGGTCATCCGCTCTTCACCGCCGTCGCCGGTGCCGGGGTCGCGTACTTCGTGGTGCGGACCGACCGGACGCGGGCCCGGCGGGTGGGGATCCTGGTCGGCGCCCAGGCGCTCGCCTGGCTGACCCACGCGGCGGTGAACTCGCCGGTGGCGTTCGTGGTGTCCGACGTGCTCGACCAGTTGCCCGGTTTCGCCGTGCTGACCGGTTACCTCGTGGTGATCGGCATTCCCGGCGCTGCCTCGTTCCACTGGCTCGCCGCGCTCCGCCGGGCGGACGCGAGCCGGCTCGCGGACCGGCTCCGCGGCGCCGGGCCGGAGTTGGCGACGGCCGACGAGGCCGAGGCGGTCGCCACCCTCGGCGGCCGGGGCCGGGCGGCGAGGTCGGTCGCGCGGGCACACGGCCGACGGGCAGGTCGCGCGGCCCGCCGGGTCCAGCGCGCCCAGTTGCGGCTCGTCGACCTGCCGCCGCAGCCGCCGGTCGCCCCCCACCCGATCGGGTACGCCCTGCCACCGCCCCACCCCTGGTCGGTCCCCCACCACTGGCCGCCCGGTACGCCGCCCCCGCCCGCTCCTGCGGTCTGGCCCGCAGTGCCGGCCCCGACCGCGCCGCCGGCTTCGCCCGTCCAGCCGGTTCCGGTTCAGCCGGTCCAGCCGGTCCAGCCCGTTCCGGTCCAGCCCGTTCCGGTCCAGCCGGTCCAGTGGGCCGCACCGGTGCCGCCACCCTGGGCGGAGTTGCGGCCCGGGGTGCCGGTGGCGCCGGGTACGCCGCCACCGCCGGGCTGGCCCTGGGGTCCGCCGGCCGGCCCGCCGCCACCGTGGGTCTGGCCGCCGGCCGGTGCCGGGGGCGGTGTCCAGCCCACCCCGTGGGTCGGGCCGCCGCCTGCGCCGTGGGCGGGTGTGCCGGCGGGAATGCCTCCGGTGTCGGCGTACGGCAGACCGTCGGGTGGCTGGACGGAGCCGGGCTGGGCGCCGCCGAAGGTGTCGGCGCTCCAGCGTCGTACCGCCGAGCTGGCGCAGGCCAGGGCGGTGCTGGGGGAGCTGACCGGATCACCGGCTGTTCCGGCTGCCGCTGCGGTACCGGCGCCGGCGCCGGGCTGGTCGACCCGTACGGCGTTCTGGTTGGCCGCGGCCGGACTGGTGGCGTGGCCGGCGGTGCCGGTCGCCGGGTTGCTGGTCGCGGTGCCGCTGGTCGCGGCCGCGCGGCGGCACGAACCGGTGCCCCGGGAGCTGCGGTTGGCGACGATAGCGGTGGCGGCGAGCGCCTACTGCTGGCTCGCGAGCATGCTGGCGCTCGCGCTCTTCCCCGACATGATCTGAGCGGAACGGGTGGTGGCGGCTGCCGTCAGCGCACGAGCGGGACGGGCGGCGGCGGGTCGCCGTCAGCGGGAGCGGTTGGGCCGCTGTCGCTGCTCGACGGCCCGTTGCAGCGCCCGGTAGATCTGACCGAACTTCAGCGCGTCGTGGGTCTGGAGGACCCGGATCGGTTCGCCGTGCCAGCGCACCCAGATTTCCAGCCGGTGCGAGCCTCGGGTGTACGACCGGTCCAGGAATTCGAGCAGGAGGTCGGCGACCGGGCCGACGGCGAACCCGACCAGGCAGCAGGCGCCGATGAGTGCGATCGTGACGGTGAACGAGGAGTGGAAGCGGATCGCGAGGCCGATGCCGAGTACGGCGGCGACCACCGGACCGATCAGCCCGAAGCCGAGCGCGCCCCGGCCGGCGAGTACCCGCCAGGAGCGGGTGCCGCGCTGGTGCCAGATCTCGGCGAGTTCGGGCAGGGGATAGGCGCGTTCGCCGACCCGGATCGCCTCGGAGGTGACCCGTACGGACCGGTCGTCGTAATAGGTGATCATTTTCTTCACGTCCTGGTCACGGGGACACCAGACAAACTGCCCAACGAGTGGGGTCGTACTGTGGGTACGCGACTTCGATGTGGAGGTGGAGTGTGGGCGGTTTCGTCCGGCTGGAGATCAGCGACGGTATCGGCACGATCCGGCTGGAGCGACCGCCGATGAACGCGCTGAACACCACGGTGCAGGAGGAGTTGCGGTCCGCTGCCGCCGCCGTCACCACGGACCCCGACGTCCGCGCGGTCATAGTCTACGGCGGCGAGAAGGTCTTCGCCGCCGGCGCGGACATCAAGGAGATGGCCGACATGTCGTACGTGGACATGGCGGCCCGCGCGGTCGAACTCTCCAGCGCGCTCGGCGCGATCGCCCGGATCCCCAAACCGGTGGTCGCGGCGATCACCGGCTATGCCCTCGGTGGCGGCTGTGAACTGGCGCTCGCCTGTGACTGGCGGGTGGCCGCCGACGACGCGAAGCTCGGCCAGCCGGAGATCAAGCTCGGCATCATCCCCGGTGCCGGTGGCACCCAGCGGTTGGCCCGGTTGGTCGGCCCGGCGCGGGCCAAGGATCTGATCATGTCGGGGCGGATGGTGGACGCCACCGAGGCGCTGGCGATCGGGCTGGTCGACCGGGTGGTTCCGGCCGACCGGGTGTACGCGGAGGCGGTCGCGCTGGTCCAGCCGTACGTGTCCGGTCCGGCGCAGGCGCTGCGGGCGGCGAAGCTGGCGGTCGACGGCGGCCTGGAGATGGACCTGGCCTCCGGTCTGGCCTGGGAGAGCCAGCTCTTCGCGGCGCTGTTCGCCACCGACGACCGGCGCGAGGGCATGGCCGCCTTCGTGGCGAAACGTAAGCCGGACTTCACCGGCCGCTGATTCGCGGTCGGGCGGTACCGGGCGAAACGGCCCGACCCGGAGAGGCGAGTCTTCTTCATCTTTTCCGGGTCGGCCGATAACCTGTGCACCCACGGCGACGATGAGGGAGCGGCGATGACGGAGCGGATCGAAGGTCACGGCGGCGACTTGGCGGTGGCGGCGCTGCGGGCGTACGGCATCACCGAGATGTTCACCCTCTCCGGCGGCCATGTCTTCCCGCTCTACGACGCCGCGCACCGCAGCGAGGTCGACGCCGCCGGGCGACCGCCGATGCGGATCGTCGACGTACGCCACGAACAGTCCGCGGTCTTCGCCGCCGAGGCGGTGGCCAAGCTGCGTCGCCGGCCCGGACTGGCCGTGCTCACCGCCGGCCCCGGCGTCACCAACGGCATCTCCGGGCTGACCAGCGCCCACTTCAACGGCTCACCGGTGCTGGTGGTCGGAGGCAGGGCACCGGCGTTCCGCTGGGGCTCGGGCAGCCTCCAGGAGATCGACCACCTGCCGTTGGTCACCCCGGTCACCAAGCACGCCGCCACCGTGTTCGACACCGACGAGATCCCCGGCGCGATCGAGACGGCGCTGACGGCCGCGCTCAGCCCGCACCGTGGCCCGGTCTTCCTCGACCTGCCGCTGGAGGTGGTCTTCTCGGTCGGCGAGTCGGTCGCGCCGACCGCGGCGGCGATCGCCCCGCTCGAACCCGACTACGACGAGGTGACGAAGGCGGCCCGGCTGATCGCCGGGGCGCAGCGCCCGGTGATCATCGCCGGTTCGGACGTGTACGCCGCCGACGCCACCGCCGCCCTGCGGGAGGCCGCCGAGGCGTTGCAGGTCCCGGTCTTCACCAACGGCATGGGACGCGGTTCGCTCCCGCCGGAGCACCCGCTGGCCTTCACCAAGGCCCGCCGGACCGCGCTCAACGGCGCGGACGTGATCGTGGTGGTCGGCACCCCGCTCGACTTCCGGCTGGGCTTCGGCGACTTCGGCGACGCCCAACTCGTACACGTCGTGGACGCGCCCACCCAGCGGGCCACCCACGTCGAGCCGGCCGTCAGTCCCGCCGGTGACCTGCGGCTGATCCTCTCCGCGCTGGCCGACCACCGGGGTGACCGGGAGGACCACGCCGGCTGGATCGCCGACCTGCGGTCGGTGGAGAACGCCGCGCGCAAGCGCGACGCGGACGAGATGGCGGCCGAGTCCGACCCGATCCGACCGGCTCGGGTCTACGGGGAGCTGCGCCGGGTGCTGGACCCGGACGCGGTCACCATCGGCGACGGCGGCGACTTCGTCTCGTACGCCGGCCGTTACCTCGAACCGTCGATGCCCGGCACCTGGCTCGACCCCGGCCCGTACGGCTGCCTCGGCACCGGCATGGGTTACGCGATGGGTGCCCGGGTCACCCACCCGGACCGTCAGGTCTGCGTGCTGATGGGTGACGGGGCGGCCGGCTTCTCGCTGATGGACGTCGAGTCGCTGGCCCGGCAGAAGCTGCCGGTGGTGATCGTGGTCGGCAACAACGGCATCTGGGGGCTGGAGAAGCACCCGATGAACGCCATGTACGGCTACGACGTCGCCGCCGACCTGCAACCCGAGCTGCGCTACGACGACGTGGTGACCGCGCTCGGCGGGGCGGGGGAGACGGTGTCGAAGGCCGGTGACCTGCGTCCGGCGTTGCAGCGGGCCTTCGACTCCGGGGTGCCGTACCTGGTCAACGTGCTGACCGATCCGGCGGACGCGTACCCGCGCTCATCCAGCCTGGCCTGATTCGACCGGCTCCGTCTCGACCGGCTCCGGCTCCGGCGCGGACCCGGTCGGGCGGCGGGCGGTCAGCGCCAGCGGGAGCAGCAGGATGCCCAGCACGTACGGGGCGAACATGTAGCGGGCGCCCTGCATGTTGTTGATCGCCAGCACCGAGAGCTGGTTTCCGGCGGTGAGGCTCGCCAGGGCGAGTACGCCCAGGTCCCGGCGCCGCCAGGCGACCAGCCCGACCACCAGGTAGGCCACGTACGCCCAGCTCGCCCCGCGCCACCACAGCCACTCCGGCCCGGCGGTGCGCGCGTTGAGCTGCACCGCGAGGTCGGCGACGGCCTGGCTGCGCGGGGCGGAGTAGGCGTCGTGCCCGGCGGGGCTGGCCCGGAAGAGCGGGTCCCGTTGGACGTACGCCTTGACCGACCACGGGTTCGGGTTGCGGGCGACGTTCCCGGTCGACGCCGGATTCCAGGCGAGCGAGCTGCGGCAGAACCGGGAGCCGAGCACCGTGCCGGGTGAGCGCTCCAGCAGCCGCCACCAGATCGACACGAGTTCCGACTTGTGCTCGGCGGCGGCGGTCCGGTCGAAGGCGGGGGACCAGACGGTCGGGTCCACCGAGTAGCAGTCCGCCGACTCCCGCCAGTGGGTCAGCGGCGCGACCTGCGCCATCACCGCCGTGTCGGCGGCCGGGAAACCGGACGGGTCGTCGGCGTACCCGACCGCGATGTCACCGAAGAGCGTCTCCAACGCGACCAGGGAGCCGGCGTCGCGTACGCCGAGGGCGGGCAGCAGCAGCCAGTTGGTGAGCAGCGCGACGGTGATGGCGGTGACCCCGGCGACGATCATCCGTACCGCCGTGGTGCGGAGCACCAGCAGGCAGACCACGATCAGGACGGCGGTCACGATGAACCCGTTCTGCCGGAACAGGCAGAGCAGGGTCAGTTCGGCCAGCAGGGCGAGGAACAGGCTCCGGGGCATCGTGGGGGTGTCGCCGGCCCGGCGGCGGGCGACCAGGCGGGCGATCGTGCCGAGCAGGAAGACGTGGACGACGACGAACGGCACGTCCTTCCAGACGGCCAGCACGAACGAGCCGACCGGCGGCAGGGCGACCACGACGACGGCGGCGGCCGTCCAGGCCCAGCCGGGGCCGCCGAGCCGCCGCAGCCCGGTCACCGCGTACGCCAACCCGGCGGCCAGGGCCACCGTCTGGAGCAGGGTGAGCGCGCCGACCCCGCCGGTGAGCTGGAGCGAGACCCAGACCAGCGCGGTGTACGTGATCGGGTGGTGGGTGTTCCAGTTGCCGGTGGTCGACTGCCACATGTAGTTGAGCGAGTCGGGGCTGAACAGGCCGGGGTAGTAGGCGACCCACCAGAAGAGCAGGACGAGCTGGGTGGCCGCGAAGCTGACCAGCGCGTACACCGGCAGCCGGTCACGGCGCAACGGGCTTCGCCGGGTCGTGACGGGCGGGTCGGTGGCCGGTCGGTGGCCGGGCTCGGCCGATGCGTCGTCGTCCATCTCCGCCGTCTCTCCGAGCGTCTCGCGGGCACCGGGACCCCCGCGCTCCGGTGCCGGGCGCGGGGCAAGGCGCCATGGTACGGCCGCCCGACTCCACCGGGAGAATCGGAGCCGGCGATCCGGACAACCCGGCCCTCGTCCCGCGAAACCGCCCGCTGCCCGGTGCCGTCGCGCGACCGCCCAATTCCGTCCGGCTGCCGCAGAGGCGACCCGGTCGGCTCCGGTTACGCCTCGGGTCGTTTCTCCTCCACCGGTGGCTCGCCGTTCTCCCGGCGTCGGATCTCACCCTCGCGGCGGCGCAGGTCCTCTTCCCAGCGTTCGAAGAGTTCCCGGTCCTTCTTCGCCTGTTCGGCGGTGAGCGAGGTGAGGAATTCCGGGTCGTCGTCGGGGGCGACCGGCCGACGCTGTTGGGGGCCGCGAGCGCCGGGGGCGCCACGGTGGGGGTTGCGGACCGGGCGGCCGGCGGCGAACCAGGCGATCGGACCGATCAGTGGGATGAGGATGACGAGCACCCAGGCGAACCGGGGTAGAGCGCGGATGTCTGCCTTGTCCGCGCTGAGACAGCTGATCAATGCGCACGCGGCTAGGACGACGTGCGCGACAAAGACAAATAACATCACGCGAACCATGGGGCAATGATGACCCACCGGGTCATCTCATCCTAGTGCGCCGAGCACCAGCAACACACCGAGTGCGGCGTACCCGACGGTGACCAGGGCGAGCAGGGGCATGGTCCGGCCGCCGGACGGTCGGGACGGGTGGCGGCTCGCCCGCCGGGCGACGGCGCCACCGATCAGCAGCAGCCCGGCCGCCAGGCCGCTGACCAGGGCGAACATGGTGCCGCCAGGCTCGTGCAGGGCCAGCCGTACCGTGAGCACGGCGACTGCGGCAAACGCCAGCCCGGTACGTCGCCGGGCCAGCCGGGTCCGTTCCGGTTGCAGCCCGGGATCCCGGTCCGGCTGTTCCGCCGGTCGGTCGGGTTTTCGGTCCGGCTGTTCCGCTGGTCGGTCGGGGCTCCGGTCCGGTTGTTCCGGCCCCTGGTCGGGTTCCCGGTTCACCAGCCTCGGACGACTTTCAGCAGCACCGTGGCGAGCAGCAGCAACGCGCCGATGGCGACGCTGACGGCGAGCAGGGCCGGAAACCGGGAGGGCGGCAGTTCGGCGCCGAGCCGGATGGCCCGCTCGGTGCGTACCCAGCGGTCGACGGCGTGCAGCGCGACCGCGCCGCCGAGGACCAGCAGGGCGACGGAGATCGCCTCGCGCAGGTGGGTCATCGGCAGCGGGGGCAGGAACTGGGCGATCGCCAACCCACCGGCGATCAGGGCCAGCCCGGTACGCAGCCAGGCCAGGAAGGTGCGCTCGTTGGCCAGCGAGAACCGGTAGTCCGGCCGGGTGCCCACCTGCTGCAACCGCTCCGGGTTCCACCATTGCCTGATCGTTTCGCGCACGACCCGAATTATCCGGTCGACGCCGCCCGTAGCCTGGGTGGGTGACTGATCTGGACGTTTCCACGCTGCGGACCGCGTACGACAACCAGTTGCGGGCGCGGGTGCCGGACCCGGTGCCGGCCGGGGTGACGGTGGAACGGGACGGGCCGCTGCTGCGGTTCCTCGGTCTCGACCACGGGGGCTTCCTCGGTTACCGGGACCTCGACGGGCTGACCGGTGCGGCGCTGGACGAGCTGATCAACCGACAGCGGGACGTCTTCGCGGCGCGGGGCGAGTCGGTGGAGTGGAAGCTGCACGGGCACGACGAGCCGGCGGACCTGCCGGATCGGCTGCGGGCCGCCGGGTTCGTGCCCGAGGACGAGGAGACCGTGGTGATCGGCCCGGTCGCGGCCCTGTCGGCCACGCTGCCGGTGCCGCCCGCGGGCGTACGGCTGCGTGAGGTGACCGCCCGCGCGGACCTGGACCGGATCGCGGAGATGGAGTCGGTCGTCTGGGGTGAGCCGCGCGACTGGCTGGCCGACGCGTTGGAGCGGGAGCTGGCGGTGGATCCGGCGGTCTCGCACGCCGGGGCGGGCGCGGACGGTTCGGAGGTCTGGCCGCAGTCGCTGACCGTGGTGGTGGCCGAGGAGGTGGAGTCGGGCCGGGTGGTGAGCGCCGGTTGGATCCGGTACGTCGCCGGCACCGGTTTCGCCACCCTGTGGGGCGGGTCGACCCTGCCGGACTGGCGCAACCGGGGTATCTACCGTTCGCTGGTGGTCTACCGGGCGCGGCTGGCCGACGCCCGGGGTTACACCCTGTTGCAGGTGGACGCCTCGCCGGACAGTCGACCGATCCTGGAGCGACTCGGGTTTGTCGCGGTCACCTCGACCACCCCGTACGTCTACACTCCTTAACCGTGTCCGAAGCGCTCACCGATGAGGAGAGGATGACCCTCAAGAGGGCGGCGTTCGGCGCGGTCTTCCTGGTCTCCAATGCCGATCCCGGCGTCCTCTCCATGGTCAGGGAGAGCTTCGCCGCCTCCAACGCGATCGCCGGTAGCACCGGCCTGGTCCGGGAGGTGCTGACGACCGGTGGCCTGCCCCGGTTCACGCCGGACCATCCGGGTGAGCTGAAGCCGGCCGAGGTGGAGGCGGTGGCGTTGCCGGCGCTGCGCAGCGCGGTCCGGATCCTGCGCGCCAAGGCACCGGACGAGCTGGAGAACTACCGGCACACGGTGCTGCGGGCCGGAGACGAGGTGGCGCGGGCCTCGGACGGGGTGAGTGCGGCCGAGGCGGCGATGCTGGACAAGATCAGGGACGCGTTGGCCGTCTCGTGAGCCGACCCGGCAGGGCTGGGTGGCGGTGAGCTGTGTCACCCAGAGTGCCCGGGAAAGCGAAGCTACTGGTAGGTAACATAGCGGGTGGGCAACTCCACAACGCGCCATGGTTGACCGATCGTTAAGGGGCGCGGGACGCTGCGCCACGGACCGGGCGATGCCGGCAACACCAACAGGAGGGTCGTCGAAGCGCGATGAACATCGTCGTACTCGTCAAGCAGGTGCCCGACTCGGGCGCGGACCGCAACCTGCGCAGTGACGACAACACCACCGACCGGGGGTCGGCAAACAACGTCATCAACGAGATGGACGAGTACGCCATCGAAGAGGCGTTGCGGATCAAGGAAGCGCACGGCGGCGAGGTGACCGTGCTGACCATGGGACCGGACCGGGCCAGCGAGTCGATCCGCAAGGCACTGTCGATGGGGCCGGACAAGGCCGTACACGTGCTCGACGACGCGCTGCACGGATCCTGCGCCGTCGCCACCTCCCGGGTGCTCGCGGACGCCCTGCGCACCCTCGACGCCGACCTGGTCATCTGCGGTGCCGAGTCCACCGACGGCCGGGTCCAGGTGCTGCCGCACATGCTCGCCGAGCGGCTCGGCGTCGCCGCGCTGACCGGCGCCCGCAAGCTCACGGTCGAGCCCGGCGCCGACGGCGCGGTGCTCACCGCCGAGCGGCAGACCGAGGAGGGCTACGAGGTGATCAGCGCCACCACTCCCGCCGTCGTCTCCGTCTGGGACACCATCAACGAGCCGCGCTACCCCTCGTTCAAGGGGATCATGGCGGCGAAGAAGAAGCCGGTACAGACCCTGTCGCTCGGCGATCTCGGGGTGCCCGCGGCCGAGGTGGGCGCGGCCGGCGCGACCAGCCTGGTGGTCGAGCACAGCAAGCGCCCGGCGCGCTCCGGCGGCGCGAAGGTCACCGACGAGGGCTCCGGCGGCGTCGCGCTGGTGGAGTACCTCGCCACCGAGAAGTTCGTCTGAGCAGGTTCGAGAGAGAAGAGACGGTCATGGCTGAAGTGCTTGTCGTGGTCGAGGCCACCACAACGTTCGGTGTCAAGAAGGTCACCCTCGAACTGCTCACCCTGGCCCGCGAGCTGGGTACGCCGTCGGCCGTGGTGCTCGGCGGCCCCGGTGCCGCCGACGCGCTCGCCGCGAAGCTGGGCGAGTACGGCGCCGCCAAGATCTACGCCGCCGAGAGCGAGGAGATCGACGGGCACCTGGTGGCCCCGAAGGCCACCGTCCTCGCCGACCTGGTCCGGCGGGTGCAGCCGGCCGCCGTGCTGCTCGGATCCACCCAGGAAGGCAAGGAGATCGCCGGCCGGCTGGCGGTCAAGCTGGACAACGGCATCCTCACCGACATCGTCGAACTGGCCGCCGACGGCACCGCCACCCAGGTCGCCTTCGCCGGCTCCACCATCGTCAAGTCGAAGGTCACCCGTGGCCTGCCGCTGGTCACCCTCCGGCCGAACTCGGTCACCCCGAGCCCGGCCCCGGCCACGCCCGAGGTGGAGCAGCTCACCGTCGAGCTCGGCGCGGCCGACCGGCTGACCCGGGTGGTCGAGCGGGTCGCCGAGCAGAAGGGCTCCCGGCCCGAGCTGACCGAGGCGTCGGTGGTCGTCTCCGGCGGGCGCGGTGTCGGCAACGCGGACAACTTCAAGCTGGTCGAGGAGCTGGCCGACCTGCTCGGCGGTGCGGTCGGCGCGTCCCGCGCGGCGGTCGACTCCGGCTTCTACCCGCACCAGTTCCAGGTCGGACAGACCGGCAAGACGGTCTCGCCGCAGCTCTACGTGGCGCTCGGCATCTCCGGCGCGATCCAGCACCGGGCCGGCATGCAGACCTCCAAGACCATTGTCGCGGTGAACAAGGACGGCGAGGCGCCGATCTTCGAACTCGCCGACTTCGGGGTTGTCGGCGACCTGTTCAAGGTGGTCCCGCAGGCCGCCGAGGAGATCCGCAAGCGCAAGTAGCACCCCCGCTCCACCGCCGACCCGGCACGGGTCGGTAAGGAGCGCAAGCCGTCCATCGAGGTGGCCGTCCGGATCCGGGCGGCCACCTTCGGCGTACGCGTGGGCCGGTGGGCGGCCGGGAGTGATCCGGGCGGGGCGGGGCAATCGTCGCCGAACCGGGCCAGCGGCAGATCCCCACCCCTCGGGGCAGGGATTACTGCCCGCCTGTCGGTGCGCTCCTTACGGGTGCGGATAGGCTTGTCGCGATGACTTATCTGGATCACGCCGCGACCACGCCGATGCTCGAATCGGCGCTGGAGGCGTACGTCGCCACCGCCCGAGAGGTCGGCAACGCCTCGTCGCTGCACGCCGCCGGCCGGTGGGCCCGCCGCCGGGTGGAGGAGTCCCGCGAGCGGGTCGCCGCCGTACTCGGTGCCCGCCCCTCCGAGGTGATCTTCACCGGTGGCGGTACGGAGAGCGACAACCTCGCCGTCAAGGGCATCCACTGGGGGCGGCGTGCCGCGTTACCGACCCGGAACCGGGTGGTGGTCAGCGCGGTCGAGCACCACGCCGTACTCGACTCGGTGCACTGGCTCCAGCAGCACGAGGGCGCCGACGCCGGCCTGCTGGCGGTCGACGCCACCGGCCGGGTCGACCCGGCCACGCTCGCCGCCGAGCTGGGCGAACACGGCGACCGGACCACCCTGGTCAGCGTCATGTGGGCGAACAACGAGGTCGGCACCGTCCAGCCGATCGCCGCACTCGCCGAGGTCGCCGCCGGGTACGGCGTCCCGGTGCACACCGACGCGGTCCAGGCCGTCGGTCAGGTGCCGGTCGACTTCGCCGCCAGCGGCGTGGCCGCGCTCACCCTGACCGGGCACAAGCTCGGCGGCCCGGTCGGCGTCGGCGCCCTACTGCTCGGCCGGGACGTGCCCTGCGCCCCGCTGCTGCACGGCGGCGGACAGGAACGCGACGTCCGTTCCGGCACCCTGGACGCGGCCGGCATCGTCGCCTTCGCGGTCGCCGTCGAGGCCGCCGTCAACTCCCAGCGCGAGTACGCCGCGAGGGTCGCCACCCTCCGCGACGACCTGACCAAGCGCCTGGTCGAGGTGGTCCCGGAAGTGGTCTGCAACGGCGACCCGGCCGACCGGCTGCCCGGCAACGCCCACTTCTCCTTCCCCGGCTGTGAGGGCGACGCCCTGCTGATGCTGCTCGACGCGCAGGGGATCGCCTGCTCGACCGGTTCGGCCTGCTCCGCCGGGGTGGCCCAGCCGTCGCACGTACTGCTCGCGATGGGGGCCGACGACGACCGGGCCCGCTCGTCGCTGCGGTTCGCGCTCGGGCACACCTCGACCGAGCAGGACGTCGACGCGCTGATCGCCGCGCTGCCCGCCGCGGTGGAGCGGGCCCGCCGGGCCGGCGGTACCCGGTCTGCCCGACGCTGACCGTGCCGGGCGCAGAGCTACCCTCGAACACGGTGAAGGGGGTTTTCCGGTGAGGGTTCTGGCAGCAATGTCCGGCGGGGTCGATTCGGCGGTCGCCGCCGCGCGGGCGGTCGAGGCGGGGCACGAGGTGACCGGCGTGCACCTGGCGCTGTCGCGCAACCCGCAGACGTACCGGACGGGTGCGCGCGGCTGCTGCACGCTGGAGGACTCGCGGGACGCCCGGCGGGCCGCCGACGTGATCGGGATCCCGTTCTACGTCTGGGACCTGGCCGACCGGTTCCACGAGGATGTGGTGGACGACTTCGTCGCCGAGTACGCCGCCGGCCGTACGCCGAACCCCTGCCTGCGCTGCAACGAGAAGATCAAGTTCGCGGCGGTGCTGGACCGGGCCATCGCGCTGGGCTTCGACGCCGTGGTGACCGGCCACCACGCCCGGCGCGGCGACGACGGTCTGCTGCGGCGCAGCGTCGACCTGGCCAAGGACCAGTCGTACGTCCTCGCGGTGCTGACCCGAGAGCAGCTCGACCGGTCGGTCTTCCCGCTCGGCGACTCGACCAAGGCCCAGGTCCGGATCGAGGCGGCCGAGCGTGGCCTCTCCGTCGCCGACAAGCCCGACTCGCACGACATCTGCTTCATCGCCGACGGCGACACCCGCAAGTTCCTCGCCGACCGGCTCGGCGAGGCCCCCGGCGACATCGTCGACGCCCGTACCGGTGCCGTCGTCGGCGCCCACGCCGGTGCGTACGCCTACACCGTCGGCCAGCGCAAGGGCCTCTCGCTGGGTGTGCCCGCCCCCGACGGCAAGCCCCGCTACGTGCTCTCGATCACCCCCAAGACCAACACCGTGACGGTCGGCCCGGTCGAGGCGCTGGAGGCCAGCGAGGTCGCCGCCCGGCGTCCGGTGTGGACCGGTGGCGCCCTGCCGACCGAGGCCACCCGGTGCCAGGTGCAGTTGCGCGCGCACGGCGAGGTGGTGCCGGCCACGGTCCGGGTCACCGGCGACACCCTCCACGCCGAGCTGGGCAAGCCGGTCCGGGGCGTCGCCGCCGGCCAGGCGATCGTGGCGTACCGGCCCGACCCGGCCGGCGACGTGGTGCTCGGCTCCGCGACCATCACGGGCTGATCTTGACGGCCGGTGCACTAGCCTTCGGCCTGTGAACCACGATCAGTCATGGCCCTGGCCCGCCGGTGCGGCCACCGGTATCGGTTCCATGCCCGGCACGGACGTCGTCGAGGTACAGCGGATCGTGCTGGGTGAACTGCCCGCACTGCCGCACCTCGCGGAGCTGCCCGGTCGGGGGCCCGGTGCCGACCTGATCGGGCGTACCGCCGGTTTCCTGGTCGACCTGCCGGTCGAGCTATACACCGGTCGGTGGCGGGTGGCCGCGCGCTCCGGCAAGGACCTGCGCCGCGCCCACGACCTGCTGGAACGGGACCTGGACCAGCTCACCGAGCAGGCCGACGGCTTCACCGGCACGGTCAAGGTGCAGGCGACCGGACCACTGACGCTGGCCGCGAACGTCGACCTCGCCATCGGTGGGCGGCTGCTGCGCGACCCCGGAGCCGTACGGGACCTGACCGACTCGCTCGCCGAGGGGCTGCGCACCCACGTCGCCGACGTACGCCGCAGGCTGCCGGGGGCGACCGTACTGCTCCAGGTCGACGAGCCGTCCCTGCCGGCGGTGCTCGCCGGTCACGTGCCCACCGAGAGCGGCTTCAGCGCGTACCGGGCGGTCGAGACGAGTGCCGCCCGGGACCTGCTGCGGACCGTGGTGGACGCCGCCGACACACCGGTCGTGCTGCACTGCTGCGCCCCGGACGTGCCGCTGGAGCTGTTCCGCACCGCCGGTGCCGTCGCCGTCTCGTTCGACCTCGACCTGATCAAGCAGCTCGACCCGCTGGGTGAGGCGATCGAGTCCGGGCTCGGCCTGCTGGTCGGTGCGATTCCGGGAACGCCGCCCGCGTCCGGGCCGGATCCCTCGGCGGAACGGGTCGCCGACCGGATCCGCCAACTCTGGGACCGGCTCGGTTTCCCCCGTCCGCAGCTGGCCCGACAGGTGGTCGTCACGCCCGCCTGCGGCCTGGCCGGCGCCAGCCCGGAGTACGCCCGTACCGTCCTGACCGCCGCCCGAGAAGCCGGCCGCCGCCTCTACGAGGTCTGACCCCCGCGCGCACCACGTCGGCTGTGGCGGGTTGCTGCCCCGGTAGGGGTAGTGGCCCGCCACAGTGCCGCCAACCCGGATGGCCGGGGTGGGGCGAGCGGGGCAGGATGGGGCGATGATCGGAGAACTGCGCAGTGTGGTGATCGACTGCCCGGACCCGCGGGCGCTGGCCGCCTTCTACGGGAAGGTGCTCGGCCGGACGGTGGCCTACGACAGCGATGACTGGGTGACGCTCGCAGGCGGGCCGGGGCAGCCCCGGCTGGCCTTCCAGCAGGCTCCCGACCTGCGAGAACCGCGTTGGCCCGATCCGGAACGGCCGCAGCAGTTCCATATCGACGTGACGGTCGCGGACATCGAGGCGGCCGAACCGGAGGTGCTCGCGCTCGGCGCCACCCGGCTGCCCGGCAGCGGAGAGAACTGGCGGGTCTACGCCGACCCGGCCGGGCACCCGTTCTGCCTGGTCTGGGACGACTGACCGGTGTACGTGGTGCGCACGCAACCGTAGGGAGTGACCGCCGGCCCGAGCGGGTTGACCGCGACGGGCATGATCACTGCATGGGGTGGGACATGCCGGTACGGCCGGCGCGCAGTGCAACGGGATCGATGTTCGGGCTGGCCTACGGGGATGCGCTGGGCAAGCCGACCGAGTTCCTGACCGTGCCGCAGATCGAGGCGCGGTACGGGGCCGGCGGGCCGCGTACGTTGACCGGGGATCCGGCACTGGTCACCGACGACACCCAGATGGCGCTGGCGGTCGGCTGGGCGTTGCACGAGGCCCCCGCCGCGACACCGGAGGTGCTCGAACCGTTGCTGCGGGCCCGGTTCCTCGACTGGGCGGTCAGCCCGGACAACAACCGGGCACCGGGCATGACCTGCCTGCGGGCCTGCGGTGAGCTGTCCAAGGGCGGCCGCTGGCAGGCGGCGACCGTGGCCGGTTCGAAGGGCTGCGGCGCGAACATGCGGGTCACCCCGGTCGGGCTGGTGCCGGGGTACGACCTGGACACGCTCGCCGGAGTCGCCCAGCTCCAGGCGGGGCTCACCCACGGTCACCCGACCGCGCTCGCGGCGAGCGAGCTGACCGCGTACGCGGTGCGGGTGTTGCGCGACGGCGCCGCGCTGGCCGACGTGCCGGCCCTGCTGCGGCAGCGGGCCGTCGGGCAGCGGACCGTCTACCGGATCGACTGGCTGGGCGAACTGTGGCAGCGTCCCGGGGTCGCCGAACCGTCGGACTTCATCGCCCCCGGCTGGGACGAGTGCCTGGCCGTGCTCGACCGGCTCGACGCGGCGCTGTCCGAGCCCGACGACGGTGCCGACCCGTGCACCGCCACCGGCGACGGCTGGATCGCCGAGGAGGCGCTGGCCACCGCGCTGCTCTGCGCCCTGCGGCACCCGGACGACCCGGTGTCGGCGCTGGCCCGCGCCGCGACGACGGCCGGTGACTCGGACTCGATCGCCGCCCTGGCCGGGGCGTTCCTCGGCGCGGCCGGCGGCGTGGAGATCTTCCCGGAACCCTGGTCCGACCAGATCGAGTACGCCGACCAGCTCGCCGCCCTCGGTGGCGTCTGGGACTGACCATCGCCCGCTGGATCACCGCGCCGAGGGGAGAGACGGCCGGCGGTCAGCGGGTGTGGGGCAACCGGTGGAGTTGGCCGACCCGGTGCCACAGCTCGGGCTCGCAACTGCCGGCCCGGTTGTCGAACGCGGTCAGCGGGACCCGGATCGGGTCGGACAGGTCGAGCCAGCTGTCCCGCGCGGCGGTGCGGTCCCAGCTCCGGGTCGTGATCCTCACGTGGTCGTCCCGCTCGCTCTTGTCCTGACTGGTGATCTTCAGGACCTCCGCGTCCCGGCGACCGCCGCGCAGTACCAGGCACGGCCGTACCTTCGAACCGGTCCCGTCCTCGTACGGCACGTCGGCCCACCAGATCTCGCCGGGCTGCGGCCGTACCCCCGGCTCGGCCGGCTTGGTCGCGGGGCCGGACCTCGGGCGCGGCGGCGCGGTGGGACGACCCCGGGGCCGCCGGGGCGCGCGGCCCGGACGGGACGGGCGGCCCGGACCCCGACGGAACCGGCGTACGGTCCAGCCGGTCACGCCCACGACCAGGCCGATCCCGATCAGCCAGAGCAGCCAGGTGGGCATCGGTCCTCCGTCGTCGTCGGGCCGGGTCGACCGGTCAGAAGATCACCGGTGCGGCGTTGCCGGCGGTGGCGATCCTCGCACGCCATCCGGCGGCCGGCATCCGGTAGGCGGGCACCCGGCTTCCCGACGCCCGCACCAGCGGGTCCGACGCCCCGGCCATCCGATGTCCGCCCGGCCGGCTACCGTGCGGGGGTAACGCGAGCACGGAGGTCAACTGGTGTCAGAGGAAGCGATCCCGCAGCAGGTCAGCGCCGAACAGGAGGCGGCGGCCGGCGCTGATCCGGGCCCGGCCGACCGGGAGCGGCACGCCGTGCTCGCCACCGAGATCACCGACCACCAGTACCGCTACTACGTGCTGGACACGCCGAGCATCCCGGACGCCGACTTCGACCGGATGCTGCGGGAGTTGGAGGGGTTGGAGGAGCGGTTCCCGTCGCTGCGCACCCCGGAGTCGCCCACCCAGCGGGTCGGCGGCACCTTCTCCACCCTGTTCACGCCGGTCACCCACGCCGAGCGGATGATGTCGCTGGACAACGCCTTCGACATCGACGAGCTGGCCGCCTGGGCCGAGCGGGTGGAACGGGACGCCGGTGGGGCGGTCAGCTACCTGTGCGAGCCGAAGGTCGACGGGCTGGCGATCAACCTCACCTACGAGCACGGCCGGCTGGTCCGGGCCGCGACCAGGGGCGACGGCCGCACCGGCGAGGACGTCACCCCGAACGTACGGACCATCCGGACCATCCCCGAGCGGCTGGCCGACGGCGCCGCCATCCCGGAGCTGGTCGAGGTACGGGGCGAGATCTACTTCCCGGTCGCCGACTTCGCCGACCTGAACGCCGCCCTGGTCGAGCAGGGCAGGGACCCGTTCGCGAACCCGCGCAACGCTGCCGCCGGCAGCCTGCGGCAGAAGGACCCCCGGATCACCGCCTCGCGCCCGCTGCGGATGGTGGTGCACGGCATCGGTGCCCGGCGCGGCTTCGAGCCGGTGGCCCAGTCGGAGTCGTACGCGACCCTGCGCGCCTGGGGGCTGCCGACCAGCGACCGGTGGCGGGTGGTGCCGGACCTGGCCGGCGTACGCGACTACATCGACTACTACAACGAGCACCGGCACGACGTCGAGCACGAGATCGACGGGGTGGTGGTGAAGGTCGACCCGGTCGCCATCCAGGGCCGGCTCGGCTCCACCAGCCGGGCACCCCGCTGGGCGATCGCCTTCAAGTACCCGCCGGAGGAGGTCACCACCAAACTGCTCGACATCGAGGTCAACGTCGGGCGTACCGGGAGGGTCACCCCGTTCGCGGTGCTGGAACCGGTCCGGGTGGCCGGGTCCGTCGTCCGGAAGGCGACCCTGCACAACGCCCAGGAGGTGGTCCGCAAGGGGGTGCTGATCAACGACGTCGTGGTGATCCGCAAGGCCGGCGACGTCATCCCCGAGGTGCTCGGCCCGGTGGTCGACCTGCGCCCGGACGACGCGTACCCGTTCGAGATGCCGACCCGCTGCCCGGCCTGCGACACCCCGTTGGCGCCGGCCAAGGAGGGCGACATCGACATCCGCTGCCCGAACACCCGGTCCTGCCCGGCCCAGTTGCGGGAGCGGGTCTTCCACCTGGCCAACCGCAACGCGCTCGACATCGAGGTGCTGGGGGAGAAGGCGGCCGGCGCGCTGCTCGACGCGGGGGCGATCGTCGACGAGGGGGACCTGTTCTCGCTGGACGCGGAGAAGCTGGCCGGGGTGCCGCTCTTCGTCAACAAGGACGGCAGCCTGGGCAGCAACGCGGTCAAGCTGATCGACAACCTGGTCGAGGCCCGGCAGCGTCCGCTGTGGCGGGTGCTGGTGGCGCTCTCCATCCGGCACGTCGGGCCGACGGCGGCGCAGGCGCTGGCCCGCCACTTCGGCTCGATGGAGCGGATCGAGGCCGCCGGTGAGGAGGAACTCTCCTCGGTGGACGGGGTCGGTCCGACGATCGCGGCCAGCCTGCGGGAGTGGTTCACCGTCGACTGGCACCGCGAGGTCGTGGAGAAGTGGTCCACGGCCGGGGTGCGGATGGTCGAGGAACAGGTGGAGCAGGGGCCGCGACCGCTGGAGGGGATGACGGTCGTGGTCACCGGCACCCTGGCCGCCTATTCGCGGGACCGGGCGGCGGAGGCGGTGCAGTCGCGCGGCGGCAAGGTCAGCGGTTCGGTTTCGAAGAAGACCCATTTCGTGGTGGTGGGCGAGAATCCGGGCAGCAAAGCTGACAAGGCGGCGTCACTCAAGGTGCCGATCCTGGACGAGGCCGGGTTCGAGATTCTGCTGGCCGAGGGCCCGGAAGCGGCGATCGAGGCGGCCGCTGCGGCGGCACAAGCTAACGAAGAGTAAGCGCTGGTTCAGCTCTGAGTTATAGTCGCGCCCCGGCGAGATGCCGCGTATTTCAAGTTAGTCACGACTACAACCGATTCGCGTCTGTCGCCCCCCACATCCGTCCGAAGAGGGCGTTTGATGGGTGCACCAGCGCGGCAGGTCCGCCGCGCCCCGGGACCACGGGTCGGGAGGTCACATGGAGGCCGCGGTGCTGCGGAACTCCGTTCCTCCTGGACGGGCGACCGCGTTCTTCGGCTTCGTCTGGGCGACCGTCGGGGCGGCCGCCCTGATCTCCGCCGTACCGCTGATGTCGTTGCCCGACCAGATTCCCCAACTACCGCCGGCATTCTGGGTCATGGCCGCGCTCGCTGCCGTATCCGACGCACGACCGTTCACCCCACCCGGCCGCAGGCAGAGCCCGGCGGTCTTCCCCAGCGTCTGCTTCACCTTCGCCATCCTGCTCGGCTGGGGACTCGCCCCGGCGGTCGCCGTGCAGGCGGTCGCCGTACTGGTCGCCGGGTTCCGGCTGCGGCACGCCGCCTGGCGCACCGCCTTCAACATCGCCCAGTACGCATGCGCGCTCGCCGCCGCGCACGCGGTCACCCGGCTCGGCGTCGCCGAAGCCGCCTTCGGTGCCCCACCACACCCGCGCTGGGCCGACGTCGCCATCGTCGCCGCCGCCACCGGCGCCTGGTTCGCCGTCAGTTACGGCTGCGTCACGCTCGCCGTACGGCTGCGCTTCGGTAGCCCGTGGTGGTCGACCTTCCGGCACGGCCTCGGCTTCGAACTGCTCTCCACCGGATCGCTGCTGCTGCTCGGCCCGGTGGTGGTCGTCGCCGGCCGGGTCAGCCCCGCGCTGATCCCGCTGGTCCTGGTGCCGCTCTACGCGGTCTACCGGATGGCCCGGCTCTCCACCGAACAGGAACACCTCGCCCGGCTCGATCCGCTCACCGGGCTGGCCAACCGCAAGGCCCTGCTGGTCGAGGTCGGCGACCAGCTCGCCATCCACGCCGAGCAGGCCGCGAAGGGGGCAACCGGGCGGCACCTGGCCCTGCTCCTGCTCGACCTCGACCGGTTCAAACACGTCAACGACGCCCTCGGACACGCGGTCGGGGACCGGCTGCTGGTCCGGGTCGGCGAACGACTCACCGCCACGGTCCGCCCCGCCGACGGCACGATCCGCCCCGCCGACCTGGTCGTGCGGCTCGGCGGCGACGAGTTCGCCGTACTCGCCTGCGGGCTGCGCGACGTCGACGAAGCCCGCGCCCTGGCCGAACGCGTGGTCGAGGCGCTGGTCGACCCGGTCGCGCTCGACGGGTTGCCGCTCGACGTCAGCGGCTCCGTCGGCGTCGCCCTCTACCCCGAGCACGGCGAGGACTTCGCCACCCTGATGCGCCACGCCGAAGTCGCCATGTACGACGCCAAGCACCGGGGCGACACCGTCGCCGTGTACGCCCCCGAGTCCGACCACAACTCGCCCGAGCGGCTGAACCTCCTCGCCGACCTGCGTCGGGTCCTCGACCGGGGCGGCGGCGCCGACGCCGGTGAGATCACCATGTACTACCAGCCGCAGATCGCGATCGCCACCGGTGAGGTGGTCGGGGTCGAGGCGCTGCTGCGCTGGCGCCACCCCGTACGCGGCATGGTCGACCCGGAGGAGCTGATCCGGGTCGCCGAACAGAGCGCGGTGATGCGCCTGCTCACCCGACGGGTCATCGACGACGTGGTGGAACAGCTCGCCAAGTGGTCGGCCGCCGGCCTCGCCCTGCGGGCAGCGGTCAACGTCAGCGTCCGCGACCTGCACACCGGGGAGATCGCCGACCAGCTCGCCGACCGGTTGACCCGGTACGGCGTACCGCCGTCCTGGATCCAGCTGGAGATCACCGAGGGCGCCCTGATGGCCGACCCGCACCGGGTGCTCGCCACCATCGCCCGGCTCGACAAGATCGGCGTGGCGATCGCCCTGGACGACTTCGGCACCGGCTACTCCTCCATGCAGCACCTGCGCCGGCTGCCGCTGGCCGAGGTCAAGGTCGACCGTTCGTTCGTCCTCGGGATGGCGACCGACGCCGACGACGCCGCCATCGTCCGCTCGGTGATCGAACTGGCCGGTGCGCTCGGCCTGCGGGTGGTCGCCGAGGGTGTCGAGGACGCGCGTACCTGGCGGCTGCTGCACGCCGCCGGCTGCGACGTCGCCCAGGGCTGGTTCTACGCCCGGCCGATGCCGGCCGAGGAGCTGGCCGCCTGGCTGGCCCGCTACCGCCCGCTGGTGCCCGGCCCGGTCCAGGACGTCTCCGGTCGGCACCACTCCAGGCCCCCGATCGCCGTCAAGTCCGCCACCCCACCCGCCCCGACCACCGACCCGGCGCCGCGCGCCGACACCGTCCCGACCACCGACCCGGCCCCGGTTCTGCCCGGCGACACCGCCCCGGCTTCGGCCCCGAGTGCCGGTGTCGACCTGGTCGTCCCCTCCTCGGCGGCGCAGCCCAGCGAGGCGGTCGGTGGGGACGGGGCGTACCTGACGGTGCGGGTCGAGCGGGACGGGTCGATCGTGACGGTGCGGGTCGAGGACGACGGCTCGTTCCTGCCCGAGCCGCCCAGCGGTGACCCGGCCGAGCTCGCCGGAGCGGGGGGAGTCGGGGAGAGCACGCCGACGGCCGACAAATAGACTCGCTCGGTCACGGTGCGCGTGTCACGCTGCGCCGGTAAGCACGTCCACGCACGAAGGGGGCACCGATGGCCGCCATCTCCCGCGAGGAGGTCGCGCACCTGGCGCGACTGTCGCGGCTCGCCGTCACCGAGGAGGAGTTGCAGACCTTCGCCGGCCAGCTCGACGTGATCCTCCAGTCGGTGGCCCGGGTCGGTGAGGTCACCGCGGCCGACATCCCGCCCACCTCGCACTCCGTGCCGCTGACCAACGTGCTCCGCGAGGACGTCGTGGTGCCGTGCCTGACCCCGGCCGAGGCGCTGTCCGGTGCACCGGACGTTGAGGAACAACGCTTCCGCGTACCGCGGATCCTGGACGAGGAGGCCTGACCGGCATGAGTGACGTGACCAGGATGACCGCGACGGAGGTCGCGGCCCTTGTCGCCGGTGGCCAGGCGTCCGCGGTCGAGGTGACCCAGGCGCACCTCGACCGGATCGCCGCCGTCGACGACCGGGTGCACGCCTTCCTGCACGTCGACACCGAGGGGGCGCTCGCCGCCGCCCGCGACGTCGACGCCCGCCGCGCCGCCGGAGAACCGCTCGGCCCGCTCGCCGGGGTGCCGGTCGCCGTCAAGGACGTGCTGACCACCAGGGGCGTGCCGACCACCGCCGGCTCGAAGATCCTCGAAAACTGGCGCCCGCCGTACGACTCGACCATCGTCCAGCGGCTGCGCGCCGCCGGCACGGTGCCGATCGGCAAGACCAACATGGACGAGTTCGCGATGGGCTCCTCCACCGAATACTCCGCCTACGGGCCCACCAACAACCCGTGGGACCTGGGCCGGATCCCCGGCGGCTCCGGTGGTGGCAGCGCCGCCGCGCTCGCCGCGTACGAGGCGCCGCTGGCGATCGGCTCCGACACCGGCGGCTCGATCCGCCAGCCCGGAGCGGTCACCGGCACCGTCGGCGCCAAGCCCACCTACGGCGGCACCTCCCGCTACGGGCTGATCGCCTTCTCGTCGTCGCTGGACACCCCCGGCCCGTGCGCCCGTACGGTCGAGGATGCGGCCCTGCTGCACACCGTCATCGGCGGCCACGACCCGCGCGACTCCACCAGCATCCCGGCACCGGTGCCGGACGTCGTGGCCGCCGCCCGGCTCGGGGCCACCGGCGACTTGACCGGCGTACGGCTCGGCATCGTCACCCAGTTCTCCGGCGAGGGAGCCGAACCGGGCGTACTGGCCGCGTTCCGCGACTCGGTCGACACGCTGACCAAGCTCGGGGCCGAGATCGTCGAGGTCTCCTGCCCCCACTTCGAGTACGCACTCCCCGCGTACTACCTGATCGCGCCGAGCGAGTGCTCGTCCAACCTGGCCCGGTTCGACGGGGTCCGGTTCGGCCTGCGGGTCGGCGACGACGGGGTGAAGTCGCTCGAAGAGGTGATGTCCCTCACCCGCGACCAGGGCTTCGGTCCCGAGGTCAAGCGGCGGATCATCCTCGGCACCTACGCGCTCTCCTCCGGCTACTACGACGCCTACTACGGGCAGGCGCAGAAGGTCCGGACCCTGATCACCCGCGACTTCACCGCCGCGTTCGAGCAGGTCGACGTGCTGATCTCGCCGACCACCCCGTTCGTGGCGTTCCCGTTCGGGTCGCGGACCGGGGACCCGTACCAGATGTACCTGGCCGACCTCTACACGATCCCGACCAACCTGTACGGCGGCCCGGCGATCTCCGTACCGTGCGGCCTTTCCGAGGGGCTGCCGGTCGGCCTCCAGATCATGGCCCCGACCATGGCCGACGACCGGATGTACCGGGTCGCCGCCGCCCTGGAGTCTGCGGTCGGCACGTTCACCCCGCCGGCACTCTGAGTACGCTTGAACATGCTTTGTCCGGATGTCGCTCGAGAGCTGGAGTATTGATGAGCGCGATCGTCCTGCCCTCGTACGACGACGTCGTCGAGCGGTACGAGCCGGTGGTCGGCCTGGAGACCCACGTCGAGCTGGGCACGAACACCAAGATGTTCTGTGGCTGCCCGACCGACTTCGGTGGCGAGCCGAACACCCGGACCTGCCCGGTCTGCCTCGGCCTGCCCGGCTCGCTGCCGGTGGCGAACAAGGCCGCGATCGAGGCGACCATCCGGATCGGCCTCGCGCTCAACTGCACCATCGCCGACTGGTGCCGGTTCGCCCGGAAGAACTACTTCTACCCGGACATGCCGAAGAACTTCCAGATCAGCCAGTACGACGAACCGCTCTGCGTCGACGGTTACCTCGACGTCGAGGTGCAGGGCAAGACGGTCCGGATCGGCATCGAACGGGTGCACATGGAGGAGGACACCGGTAAGTCGCTGCACGTCGGCGGCGCCACCGGACGCATCCACGGTGCCACCGAGTCCCTGGTCGACTACAACCGGGCCGGTATCCCGCTGGTCGAGATCGTCACCAAGCCCATCCCCGGCACCGGTGCACTCGCCCCCGAGACCGCCCGTGCGTACGTCACCGAGCTGCGCGACGTCCTCCGCTCGCTCGGCGTCTCCGACGTACGGATGGAGGAGGGTTCACTGCGCTGCGACGTGAACACCTCCCTCAACCGCCCCGGCGACGAGTGGGGCACCCGTACCGAGACGAAGAACGTCAACTCGTTGCGTTCCGTCGAACGGGCCGTCCGGTCGGAGATGCTGCGGCAGGCCGCCCTGCTCGACGCCGGCACGAAGATCATTCAGGAGACCCGGCACTTCCAGGAGGACACCGGCGACACCCGTCCCGGCCGGTCCAAGGAGACCGCCACCGACTACCGCTACTTCCCCGAGCCGGACCTGGTGCCGATCGCGCCCGACCCGGCCTGGGTCGCCGAGCTGAAGGCCGCGCTGCCCGAGTTGCCGCGCGTACACCGGCAGCGGTTGCAGGAACAGTGGGGGCTCTCCGACCTCGACATGCAGTCCGTGCTCAACGCGGGCGCGGTCGAGCTGATCGAGCAGACCGTCGCCGCCGGCACCACCCCGGCCGGCGCCCGCAAGTGGTGGCTGGGTGAGCTGTCCCGCCGGGCGAACGAGTCCGGCGTCGACCTCGCCGCCGTCGGGGCCACCCCGGCCCAGGTCGCCGAACTCCAGCGGCTCGTGGACGAGGGCAAGCTCAACGACAAGCTCGCCCGTACGGTGCTCGAAGGCGTGGTGGCCGGCGAGGGCAGCCCGACCGAGATCATGGCCGCCCGGGGGCTCGGCGTCGTCTCCGACACCGGTGCGCTCACCGCCGCCGTCGACGAGGCGATCGCCGCCAACCCGGACATCGCCGCCAAGATCCGCGAAGGCAAGCTCGCCGCCGCCGGCGCCCTGGTCGGCGCCGTCATGAAAACCACCCGAGGCCAGGCCGACGCCAAAACCGTCCGCGACCTCATCCTCTCCCGCCTCACCTAACCCGCCCCTGCCCCGCCCCACCCCCCCCAGGCCCAAGATCCGCGCAGTTGTAGAGAAAGAGTGGCAATTCCCTCGGGAATTGCCACTCTTTCTCTACATGAGGCCCCAGCGCTCAGCGAGTGGGGGTGGGGGTGGGGGTGGGGGTGGGGGGGATTACGGGGGGTGGGGTGCCGGGGAGGGAGGGGGCGGGGATGGTGGCGCCGGGGGTGGGGGTGGCACTCGTGGTGGGGGTGGGTTGTGGGGGTTGGACCAGGTGGCGTTCGAGGCTGACCTGGGCCTGGCCGGTGCCGCCGACCTCGATGTCGTCGTACGCCTGGAGCATCCGCTGCTGGTCGAAGTAGAGCACCGACAGGGCCAGCGGCAGCGGCTTCTCGCCTTCGAGGCCGCGTAGGCCGGCGCCGCCGGTGGAACCCTCCACCAGCATGAGGGTGGGCGGCTGGCCGGGCAGTTGGGGCAGCGGGTCGATCTCCCGGTGGTGGACGTGACCGGCCAGCACCAGCGGGCAGGCGCCGTTGAGCGCCACGCCGGAGGCGGGGTCGTGGACGAGCGCGATGTCCACCGGCGGGTTCGCCGCCCGTACGGTGGTGGCGAGTTTCACCCCGGCGTTGGTGACCTGCTCCATCACCTGCGGGGTGCCGCCGGAGCCGTTCGGCGAGGTCTCCTTGTCCGGGGTGAACCGGGGGTCGCCGATGCCGGCGATGGTCAGCCCGGCGACGGTCCGTACGGTGTTGTCGAGCACGATCGCGTTCGGTTGCCGGGCCACGGCCGCGGCGGTCGCGGCCGAGTCGTGGTTGCCCCGGATGAAGACGTACGGCACCTTGAGCACGCCGATGGAGCCGAGGAAGGATGCCTCCGGCTCGCTGCCCCAGTCGGTGATGTCGCCGGTGTCGACCACCACGTCGATGTCGAACTGCTCGACGACGGTCCGCATCACCTGCCACCCGGTCGGGTTGAGGTGGATGTCGGAGACGTGCAGCACCCGGGTGGTGCCCTGGGCCGGTTCGAAGACCGGGAGCGCGGAGACGGTGGTGTAGAGCTTGCTGACGTTGCCGACGAGGCGTTGCACCTGGTCGGCGTACTTGCCGTAGTCGTTGGCGATGCGTCGGGCGTCGCCGACGACGGCGGGGGCGTTGACCAGCAGCCCCTCGTAGCGGGGCTCCTCGATCGCCTCGGGCCGGATGGTCAGTGCGGCGATGCCGAGGCTGCCGCCGGTGATCAGCAGCGAGAGCCCGCCGGCCCAGGCGACCCGGCGGGTGTTGCGGAACACCAGGAACGCCAGGACCAGGGTGGCCAGTACGGCGACCGAAACCGTACGCAGTCCGGCCCGGATGACACCGTTGGTGACGTCGGAGACGGCGGACTGGCTGGCGCGGGCGATGCCGGCCGGGTCGCCGATCAGTGCCTCGGTGCGGCGCAGGTCGAGGGCGCCGAGTTGGATCGACAGGTGGGCCGGGCCGGCGTGGCTGTCGATCTGGAGCGCGCCCAGTGGCGGAATGTCGACCGAGGTGCCGCCGCTGACGGTGGGGGTGATGGCGATCTGGGCGCGGAACGGGCCGATGTCGACGTTCGTCGGGCCGGCGAGCAGCACGCCGGCGACGACTCCGGCGACCGCGACCGCGACGATGCCCAGGGCCATGCCGATCCGGCGGGCGGGGGTCGAGGTCAGGACCCGGCCGGTGAGCCGCAGCGCGGGCCGGACCGGGCGGGTGAGCAGGCGGAGGATCCGGCCGACCGGGTGTGGCCCGCGCGGGGCCGCCGGGGCTGGGCCGGTGCCGGCGGTCTGTTCCTCGTCGTCTTCGTGCCTGTCCATGGGGTAAATCATTCCCTGCCCGGTGCGGGTTCTCGGGAAACCCGGTCAGGCCGGTTGGTTGACATCGTGCGGTGCCCGTCTGTCGGTCAGATTGTCGTTCCGTCGGTCGGCTCGGCCGGCGTTGGTCGGCTTCGGTCGGTGCGGGGGCAGCTTCGGCCGGTGCGCGTCAGCTCCGGCCGGCGCCGCCGCCGGAGAAGACGAGCCGGATGATCCGGTCGTCGGTCGGTGCGGGTTCGCCGCGCCCGTCGTGGTTGGAGGTGGAGATCCAGAGGGAGCCGTCGGGGGCGGTGACGGCGGTGCGCAGGCGGCCGTACTCGCCGGTGACGATGGAGCGGGGTTGGCCGAGTACGCCACCGGCGGCGGTCAGTTCGAGCAGCCAAACCCGTTCGCCGCGCAGGCAGGCGGCGGCGAGCAGGTTCTCCACGACGGCGACCCCGGAGCAGGAGGCGTCGGCGGTCTTCCAGACCGCGAGCGGCTTGCTGAACTTCGGGTCGGTTTCGGCGCCGCCCTCTCCCTCGACGTCGGGCCAGCCGTAGTTCTTGCCGGGTTCGATCAGGTTGATCTCGTCCCAGGTGTTCTGGCCGAACTCGCTGGCGTACAGCCGTTTGTTCGCGTCCCAGGCGATGCCCTGGACGTTGCGGTGGCCGAGCGACCAGACCAGGGAGTTGGGGAACGGGTTGCCGGGGGCCGGTTTGCCGTCCGCTGTCATTCGCAGGATCTTGCCGCCGAGGCTCTTCGGGTCCTGGGACAGGCCGCGCTGGGAGGCGTCGCCGGTGGTGGCGTAGAGGTAGCCGTCGGGGCCGAAGGCGAGCCGGCCGCCGTTGTGGATGCCGGACAGCGGGATGCCGGTGACGATCGGGGCCGGTTTCTCGCCGATGACCAGCTTGGCGATCCGGTTGTCCTCGCCGGTGGAGTAGTAGACGAAGAGGGTCTTGTCCTGCTCGTACGCCGGGGAGACGGCGATGCCCATCAGCCCGCCCTCACCGGCCGCGTCCACCTCGGAGAGGGTCTGCAGGGCGGTGACCTTGAGCCCGTCCGTGTCGGACTCCGGCCCGACCTTGAGGATCTTGGCGGTGTCGCGCTCGGTGACCAGGGCGCCGCCGTCGGGCAGGAACGCGATTCCCCACGGCACCCGCAGCCCGGTGGCCAGGACGGTCGCCGCGACCTGCTGTTCGACGCCGCCGGGGCGGGCGGTCGCGGTCACCGACGGGGTGGGGAAGGTCGGTGGTTCGCCCGCGGGGTCCGGTTCCGGGTCGCCGAAGGCGCATCCGCTGGTCGCGAGGACGGCCGCCGCGCAGAACGCGACCGCCACCCGGGTCCGGGTGCGGCGGGGGTACGGGAGGCTGGCGCTCACCCGGCCCAGCCTAGCCGGATCGGTTGACCGGTCGACGCGGCGCTCGATCAATCCGACCCACTCCTTTGCCGATGCGCTGGTCACGGGTGCCAGCGGTGGGTGAGAGTCATGGGCCGGTCCGGGGGTTCCCGGTTCGCCGTCGTCGCGGGATGGCAACGGGGCAGAGCGGGATGGCAACGGGGCAGAGCGGGATGGCAACGGGGCAGAACGGGATGGCAACAGGGCAAATACGGGCAATCGTGCGAGACTCGCGGCCGTGGTGGTCGGAACGGTGGCGCAGCCGGCGGAATTCGAGGCGACCGGCGACCGGTACCGGCGCCTCGCTGTGCCGGTGGCGGTCGGGCTCGGCATCGTCGGGGTCGCGTACCGGCTGGTGCTGCTGCTGGTCGAGGTGCCACCGGGCAACAGTGACGAGGCGACGAGCGGCCTGGTGGCGCTGCACGTCGCACAGGGCCGGGAGTTCCCGCTCTTCTTCTACGGCCAGCACTACATGGGCGCGCTGGAGTCGTACCTGGCGGCGCCGCTGTTCGTGCTCTCGGGTCCGTCCACCCTAGCCCTGCGGTTACCGAACCTGCTGCTCTACGCCGTGTTCCTGGTCCTGGTCTGGCGACTCGCCCGCCGGCTCTACCACCCGTGGCTGGCCACCGTCACGGTCGGCGTGCTGGCGTTCGGCTCCGACCGGGTGGTGAAGAACCAGCTGATCGCCGCCGGGGGCTACCCGGAGATGAATCCGGCCGGGGTGCTGCTGGTGCTGCTCGCGGTGAACCTCGGTCTCGGCGTCACGGCGGGCCGGCGCCGGCTGGTCGCGTACGCCGGGTTCGGGCTGGTCGCCGGGCTCACCCTCTGGGACGACTGGCTGGTGCTGCCGTACGTGGCTGCGGCCGGTCTGCTGCTGCTCCTGGCCGGCTGGCGGGAACTGCTCGGCCGGGCCGGCGTGGCGCTCGGCGGCGGGCTGCTGGTCGGGCTGGTGCCGATCGTGGCGCACAACCTGACCGCCGAGCCGGCGAACCGTTCGCTGGCCATCTACGCCACCCTCGGCGGTGGCGCCGGAGTGTCCTGGGCGGACCGGCTGCACGGCGGGATCCTGTTCGGGGTGCCGATGGGGACCGGGTTCTGCGCGCCGGGCCGGTGCGAGCCGTGGCAGCTCTGGTGGGGCGTGGCCGGTCCGGTGCTGCTGGTGGTGGCCGGGGTGCTGGCGGTCCGGGCGCTGCGGGTCGCGACCGGTGCCGAGCGGGTCCGCCAGGGTGGTCGACTGGTCCTGGTGGTCGGTGCCGCGCTGAGCCTGATCGCGTACGCGACCAGCAGTGCCGCCGGCACCACCCCGGTCGAGAGTTCCCGTTACCTGTCCTGCCTGCTGATCTCGTTCCCGGCGCTGCTCTGGCCGCTCTGGTCGGCGGCGACCACCGGGGCGGCCACGGCCGCGCAGCCCGGTACGGGGGGACGGTGGAGCGGGCGGCTGCGCCGGCCGGCGCTGGGGCTGCTGGTCGTGCTGGTGGTGAGCCTGCTGGTGGCGACCGGGCAACTGGTCGCCCGACTGCCGGAGCTGGCCGGGGTGGCGGACCGGCGGCGGGACCTGGTCGCGGCGTTGGACCGGCTCGGCGTCGACCGGTTCTACAGCGAGTACTGGACCTGCAACAACATCACTTTCCTGACCCGGGAACGGCTGCGCTGCGCGGTGATCCGGGACGATCTCCAGCCCGGGTGGGACCGGTATCCGCCGTACCGGGACGCGGTCGGGCGGGCCGGGCGTCCGGCGTACGTCCTGCCGGCCGGGACGGCGTTGAGCGCCGAGGTGGCCGGTCACCTGGCCGGGACCGGGGTGCCGGTGGCCGCCACCAGCGTCGCCGGGTACGACATCTACCTGCCGGCGACCCGGGTGGATCTGCCCGTGCACAGTTCCGGCCCGAGCGACTAGGGTCGGCGGTCGTGAAGGCTTGGATTCCGCACGAGCACGGCCGGTCGATGCTCGGCGACATTCCCGACGGCGTACGCGTCGAGGTCGCCCCGGACCCGGACCGGTTGCCGTCCGACCCGTCCGGGGTGGGGTTCTGGGTGCCGCCGTTCCTCGCCCGGTCCGAGGTGGTACGCCTCGCCGCCGACCTGCCCGACCTGCGGGTGGTGCAGCTGCTGACCGCCGGTGCCGATGCCTGGGCCGGTCGGCTGCCCGACGGGGTGCTGCTCTGTGACGCGCGGGGTGTGCACGACTCGCCGACCGCCGAGTGGGTGGTCACCGCGATCCTCGCCCACCTGCGCGCGTTCCCGTACTTCGCCCGCGCCCAGTCCCGGCACGAGTGGTCGTACGCCCAGGCGACGCCGACCGACGAGCTGGCCGGCAAGCGGGTGCTGGTCGTCGGGGCCGGGTCGATCGGGGCGGCGCTGGTGCGCCGGCTGCTGCCGTTCGAGGTCGAGTTGACCCTGGTCGCCCGAACCGCCCGCCCGGCGGAGAACGTACGCGGGGTGGCGGAGTTGCCGGGCCTGCTGCCGGCGGCCGACGTCGTGGTGCTGCTGGTGCCGCTCACCGAGGCGACGCGCGGGATGGTCGACGCGCGTTTCCTGGCCGCGATGCCGGACGGCGCGCTGCTGGTGAACGCGGCCCGTGGGCCGGTGGCCGACACCGACGCGCTGCTGGCGGAGGTGAAGACCGGTCGGCTGGGCGCGGCGCTCGACGTGACCGACCCGGAGCCGCTGCCGCCCGGACACCCGCTCTGGGATCTGCCGAACGTCCTGCTCACCCCGCACGTCGGCGGCACCGTACGCGGACTGCTGCCGCGCGGCTACCGGCTCGCCGGTGCGCAGTTGCGCCGGCTCATCGCCGGTGAGCCGCTGCTCAACGAGGTGGTCGACGGGTACTGACCGGGCGGACCGGTCCGGTTACGCGGTCGAGGGTTCCTGGTCGTCCGTACCCAGGAGGTGTTGACCGCTGGCGGCGACGAGCCGGTGCAGGTCGGCGGCCGGCACCGCCGGCAGCGGGACGAGTCGACCACCGGTGAGTGCGACGATCACCCGGCGCCGGTCGTCGACGCCGAGTTGGACCACCTCGTGCCAGGGGATCAGCCGCTGCCCGAAGAGGGCCCGGATCTTCAGCCCGGCCCGGTCCGCGTCGGTCCCGGCTCGCCAGGCCCAGACGCCGATCAGCAGCGGGATCAGCAGTACGGGGGTGAAGTACCAGCCGGCGCTGGCCAGTGGCAGGGCGCTGATGAAGGCGATCACGGCGGCCACCCAGATCGCCTGGCTGTACCGGTAGTGGACGCTGTCGGTGCTGCTCACCTCCCTAGTTTCGCACCCGGTCGGCACCGCGCCACCGGTGGGAGTCGACGCGACCGGATCGGCGGAGCACGGATCCGGTCGAATGGGTAGCCGAATGATTACCAAATGTGATCGGGGTCACCGAGATGTTTCGTACCGGGGCGTAACCACGCCCCGAGTCCCTCGTTGACGGTTGATAGGTGCACCGCGACCCGCCGCCGAACGCCCCCCGCCACCACCCTCGGCCCGCCGCCGTGCCACCGAAGTACCAACCGTCCCCTGCCCCCTCCAGAAGGCGACATCGCCGTGTCCGTGGTGCATCCCCCGCGTGCCGGAGCCCACCGGCGCACCGGCCGGGAGGAGCAGATCGTCCGCCGGACGGACCTCGAACGGGAACTGCCCGGCGCCGCCGGACGGGGTGAGTTCGACCTGGTCTACCAGCCCGTGCTCGACCTGCACGAGGAGCGCCCGGTCGGCGCCGAGGCGCTGGTGCGCTGGCGCAGCCCCGTCCTCGGTACGGTGCTGCCGGCCGAACTGGTGCCGGTCGCCGAGGACCGGGGGCTCATCGACGAGATGGGTGCCTGGGTGCTGTACCGGGCCTGCCGCCAGCTCGCCGAGTGGTCCCGGGGCGGGCGCCGGCTGTGGATGTCGATCAACGTGTCGGTGGCCGAGCTGACCGGACCGCAGTTCGTCGGCCGGGTCGCGGCGGCGCTCACCCTGTACCGGGTCGAGCCGGACCGGTTGCTGATCGAGATCGCCGAACCGGGCGGTGAGAGCGACGTACCGGGGGTGTTGCATCAGCTCGGCCGGCTGCGGTCGCTCGGGGTGCGTACGGCCCTGGACGACTTCGGGTCGGGGCCCGTCTCCCTGGCGCACCTGCACCGGATGCCGGTCGACCTGCTGAAGATCAACCGTTCGTTGGTCTCCAACCCGGGCGGCTGGCAGGGCCGGGGCAGGCCGGTCATCGACGTCGTGGTGAGCCTCGGCCGGCGGCTCGGCATGGAGATCGTCGCCGGGGGGCTGGAATCCGCCGACCAGGTCGAGCAGGCCCGGCTGGCCGGTTGCCGGCTCGGCCAGGGTCACGTGCTGGCCCGCCCCGCGACCGCCGAGCGGGTGGAGGCGTACCTGGAGGAGTTCCCGACCCCGTCCCGCTAGGGCCGGCACGGCGCCTCGGCGTGCGACCCGACGCTCTCCTGTGGACGGTGACCCCGACGCTCCGGCACCCTGCTTCGGTTGTCATGCGCGCCGGGAACGCACCCGCCGCGTCAGGAACGCACCCGCCGGGGGAGACCGGGTCGGTCGGGCGAGGGACGGTGGGTCCTCCGCCGTGCCGGTGCCCCGCGCCGCGCATCGTCACTACCGTCGATGCCGGTGGTCCGCCGGATGGGCGGACGGGAGAGGCGCACATGAACGACAACGCCGGCCGACAGGTGTTCGCGGCCGTCCGGGACCTGGCACCCGGCATCACCGAACGGGCGGCCGAGACCGAGACGGCCCGCCGGCTCCCGGCCGACCTGCTGGCCGACCTGACCGCCGCCGGCTGCTTCCGGATGTTCGTCCCCCGCAGCCACGGCGGTCACGGCCTCGGCCCGCTCGACGGCATCGCCGTGCTGGAGGAACTGGCCCGCGCCGACGGGGCCACCGGCTGGACCGTCATGCTCGGCAGCGAGACCCCGCACCTGCTCGCCCTGCTCGACCGGGAACGGTTCGACAGGGTGTACGCCGACGGCCCGGACGTGATCGTGGCCGGCGGCTTCAACCCGCAGGGGCAGGCACACGTCGTCGACGGCGGCTACCGGGTCGACGGCCGCTGGGCCTTCGCCAGCGGCTGCGAACACGCCGACTGGATCTTCGGCAACTGCGTGGTGCTGGAGGACGGCGTACCCCGGCCGGGACCGGTCGAGGGGATGCCGGAAACCCGCGCGATGCTCTTCCCGGCCGCGCAGGTGCAGGTCGTCGACACCTGGCGGGTGCTCGGACTGCGCGGCACCGGCAGCCACGACATCACGCTGACCTCGGCGTACTGCCCGGACCAGCACACGTTCGACATCTTCACCGGCAGCGGATGCGTGCCGGGGCCCCACCTGGTGGCGCCGCTGGTGCAGTTCGTCCTGCACCTCGGGGCGGTCGCGGTCGGCATCGCCCAGGGCGCCCTGGACGAGTTGACCCGGCTGGCGCTGGGCAAGCAGCGCCTCTACGCCCGTAGGTCACTGGCGGACTCGGCGGTCTTCCAGGTGCACCTCGGCCGGGCGGAGACGTCCGTACGGGCGGCTCGGGCACTGCTGCGGGACCTGGCCACGGAGTTCACCGAGAAAGCCGCCGCCGATCCCGGTGCGGTGGCCGGCTTCGACCCGGCCGCGTCGGCGGCCCTGTCCTGGATCACCGAGGTCACCTCGGCGGCGGTGGACACCTGCTACCGGGCCGGCGGGGGCGGGGTGGCGCGGGACTCCGCCCCGCTCCAACGCCGGTTCCGGGACATCCACACGTTCAGCCAGCACGCCGCCGCGGCCGAGGGCTTCCTCGGCACGTACGGCAGCGCCCTGCTCGGCCACCCGGTCACCATCGGCTACTGACCCGCCGGGTGCACCGCGTCGATTCGGTGCACCGCGTCGATCATGAAGTTAGCGCGCCCGAACGGCCAAAAATCCGCGCTAACTTCATGATCAACGGGTTGCCGGGTGGGGCGGGTGGGGCGGGTGGGGGCGGGTTGGGTTAGGCGGGGGCGAAACCGGGCATGGGGTACGCGGTCAGCAGGTCGCTGACCTCGGCCGCGATTCGGTCCAGGGCAGCCTCGTCGTCCTTCAGGGCGGCGGTGACGGCGTCGTCCATCCAGGTCGCCACCTGCGGCATCTGCTGCTCGGTCAGCCCACGGGTGGTCAGCGCCGCCGCGCCCAGCCGGATCCCGGACGGGTCGAACGGCTTGCGGGTGTCGTACGGCACCGTGTTGTAGTTCAGCTCGATGCCGGCCCGGTCCAGCGCCTGCGCGGCCGGCTTGCCGGCGATGCCCTTGCTGGTCAGGTCGGCCAGGATCAGGTGGTTGTCGGTGCCACCGGAGGAGAGTTCGAAGCCGCGCTCGACCAGGGCGGCGGCCAGCGCCTGCGCGTTGGCGACCACCTGGTGGGCGTACCGGCGGAAGTCCTCGGTCGAGGCCTCCTTGAGGGCGACCGCGATGGCGGCGGTGGTGTGGTTGTGCGGGCCGCCCTGGAGGCCGGGGAAGACCGCCTTGTCGATGGCGTTCGCGTACTCGGCGGTTGTCATGATCATGGCGCCGCGCGGGCCGCGCAGGGTCTTGTGCGTGGTGGTGGTGATGACGTCGGCGTGACCGACCGGCGACGGGTGCGCCCCGCCCGCGATCAGCCCGGCGATGTGCGCGATGTCGGCGACCAGGATCGCGCCGACCTCGCGGGCGATCGCGGCGAAGCCGGGGAAGTCGATGGTCCGGGGGACGGCGGTGCCACCACAGAAGATCACCTTGGGGCGCTCGCGCAGGGCGATGTCGCGTACCTCGTCCAGGTCGATCCGGCCGGTCTCGCGGGAGACCTGGTAGCGGACCGGGGTGAACCACTTGCCGGTGGCCGACACCGACCAGCCGTGGGTCAGGTGCCCGCCCATCGGCAGCGCCATCCCCATCACCTTGTCACCCGGCGACAGGAAGGCCAGGTAGACGGCGAGGTTCGCCGGGGACCCGGAGTACGGCTGGACGTTGGCGTGGTCGACGCCGAACAGCGCGCGGGCCCGCTCGATGGCGAGCGTCTCGATCGGGTCGATGAACTGCTGCCCCTCGTAGTACCGCTTGCCGGCGTAGCCCTCGGAGTACTTGTTGGTCAGCACGGTCCCGCTCGCCTCAAGTACGGCGGTGGAGACGTAGTTCTCCGAGGCGATCATCCGCAGCTTGTCGTGCTGGCGCTGCGACTCGGACTCGATCAGGGCGGCCAACTGCGGGTCGGCGGCGGTCAGGGCGGGAATGGCCGGTACGTGCATGGGATCCTCCTGGCGGATCGGAACCCGCCCGGCTGCGGAGTGCGACCGGACAGGGCTCTGCCGGGCCCGCTGCCCCGACCGGCTGTGGCCGGACCGGACGGTCCCGGTTGACGTGCACCCAGGCGCGCGGCGCACTATCTCGGTCGCTCCCCGGTGGTCTCTTCCACCTCACGCGCCAGTCGCCTTAACCGCCCTGATCGTACCGGTCCCGACGGATCCCCAGCCCTCGCCCGTTCCCTTAACCGTTTCACCCGGACAAGGTGGGGGTTTTCAGGGGGTTTGGGGTGGGGCGGTGCTGCCCCGGGGGGTCAGTTGGGGAGTTTCGTCCTGGTAGGAAGTGATCGGCTGGCCGGCGATCGCGGCCAGGAGCTGGCGGGTGGCGCGGGCGCCGTACGCGGGGATGTCCCGGCTCAGTGCGGTGAGCGAGGGGTGCACGAGCTGGCACAGCGGCGAGTCGTCCCAGGCCACGATGGAGAGGTCGGCGGGGACCGACAGGCCCATCTCCTGGGCCACCGACAGTCCGGCGATCGCCATCACGTCGTTGTCGTAGATCAGGGCGGTCGGCCGCTCGCCGGAACTGAGCAGCCGCCGGGTGACCCGGGCGCCCTCCTCGCCGGAGTAGTCCGAGCCGACGGTACGGGTCCGGTCCAGCCCGAGTCGCCGGCAGACCTCGGTGAACGCCGCCGTACGGATCTCGGTGTGCAGCAGTCCGGGCAGTCCGCCAATCCGGGTGATCCGCCGGTGGCCCAGTGCCACCAGGTATTCGACCGTCTCGACCAGGGCCGCCGCGTCGTCGGACCAGACGCTGGCCAGGCTTCCGGTGTGGCCGGGACCGCCGATCACCACGGTCGGTAGTTGCAGCTCCTCCAGCGCCGGCACCCGCTGGTCGTCGACGCGCAGGTCGCAGAGGAGCACACCGTCGATCCGGCGCTCGCCCCACCACCGCCGGTAGACGGCGATCTCGGTCTCCGGGTCGGCGACGATCTGGAGGGTCAACGCGTACGAACGGGCGGAGAGTTCGGCCTCGACACCGCTGATCAGCTCCATGAAGAACGGCTCGACGCCGAGGATGCGGGCGGGGCGGCGCAGGGCCAGCCCGACCGCGTTGGCGGTCGCGCCGGAGAGCGCGCGGGCGGCGCTGTTCGGGTTGAAGCCGATCTCGCGGGCGATGGCGATGATGCGTTGCCGGGTGGTCTCGGAGACGCCGGGTTGGCCGTTGAGGGCGTACGAGACGGCGCCCTTGGAGACCCCGGCCTGGCGGGCGATGTCGGCGATGGTGGGCCGCTTCACCGGTGCTCCTCACAGTGCTCGGCGATGCGGTCGGCAACCCGGTCCGCTTGTCCGGTTAAGCATAGCGACCGGCTCACGCGTTTACGGGATGCCCGCGTTCGTAACACGTCATTGACACCTTCTGGGGCCAACCGTACGGTGGCTTCACTTATCCGGTTCAGTCGACGCTCTTCGATGTCGGGAGCGTTCCCACGTGTGGAGGACGACATGGCAGGGTCCGGGGCCCGTTGGGTCCGGCTGGTTGCCGCGAGCGCGGCAGGGGTGCTCCTGGTCGCTGGTTGCAGTGGCAACAGCGGCGGTTCGGAGTCGGGTGGCGGCGTCACGCTGAAGATCGCCTACTGGGGCGACTTCGGGCTGGACGAGCTGAAGAGCAGATACGAGGCCGCGAACCCGAACGTGAAAATCAGCCTGAACACCGGCGAGTACAACGCCCAGCACGAGGACCTGCAGAAGAAGCTGATCGCCGGGGACGGCGCTCCCGACATCGCCGCCATCGACGAGGGCTTCGTCGTCCAGTTCCGCGGCCAGGCCGACAAGTTCGTCAACCTGCTCGACTCCGGCGCCGCCCAGTACGAGAGCAAGTACCTGCCGTGGAAGTGGAAGCAGACCCTGACCACCGACGGCAAGGCCCAGATCGGGCTCGGCACCGACGTCGGCGGCCTTGCCATGTGCTACCGCACCGACCTGTTCCAGGCGGCCAACCTGCCCACCGAGCGGGACGCCGTCTCCGCGCTCTGGCCCACCTGGGACCAGTTCATCAGCACCGGCGAGACCTACACCAGGGCGACCGGCCGGAAGTTCATCGACTCCGGCACCAACATCTTCAACCCCGTACTCGGTCAGCAGCCGGTCGGCTTCTACGACACGGGTGACGCGCTCCGGATGGACGGCGGACCGAAGGTCGCGTTCGAGGTGGCGGCGAAGGCGATCCGGGCCGGCATCTCGGCCAACCTGCCGGCCTTCCAGCCGGAGTGGAACGCCGCCTTCGGCAAGGGTGACTTCGCCGTACTCGCCTGCCCGGCGTGGATGCAGGGGCACATCAAGAACAGCGCGCCGGACACCGCCGGCAAGTGGGACGTCGCGGCGATCCCCGGTGGTGGCGGCAACTGGGGCGGGTCGTTCCTCACCATCCCCAAGCAGGGAAAGAACGTGGCCGAGGCGTACAAGCTGCTGGAGTGGCTGATCCAGCCGGAGCAGCAGATCGAGATCTTCAAGAAGGTCGGCAACCTGCCGTCCCAGCCGGCGCTCTACCAGGACCCGGCGATCCGGGACTTCACCAACCCGTTCTTCAACAACGCCCCGGTGGGCCAGATCTTCTCGAAGACAGCGGCCAGCCTGACCCCGCAGTACCTGGGCCGGAAGAACGGTCCGACCCGGGTCGCGGTGGAGAACGTCCTGAACCGGATGCAGAACGCCGACCTCAAGGGCAAGCCGCTGAGCCAGGCGTGGACCGAGGCGACGAAGGAAGCCCAGAAGGCGTCCACGTCCTGACCGGCGCTCCCGACCAGCGCCCCTGGAGGTCCGATGCGCGACCGGTTACTCCGCTTCGACATGCGTTACACCCCGTACCTGCTGGTTGCCCCGTTCTTCCTGCTGTTCCTGGTGTTCGGGCTCTTCCCGATCATCTTCAACGGCGTGGTGGCGCTGCGGCACTGGCGGCTGGACGACGCCGCCCTCACCGGGTGGGCCGGGGCGGCGAACTTCGAGAAACTCCTGACCGACGACGACTTCTGGAACGCGCTCTACAACACGTTCGGCATCTTCCTGCTCTCCACCGTGCCGCAGCTGACCCTGGCGCTGGTCATCGCGTCGGTGCTGAACCGCAGGCTGCGGGCGCAGACCTGGTTCCGGGTCGGGGTACTGCTGCCGTACGTCACCCCGATCACCGCCTCGACGCTGGTCTTCGCGGTCGTCTTCGCGAGAGACACGGGGATCGCCAACTGGGTGCTGTCGGTGCTGCACCTGAGCGGTGACGAGCCGATCGACTGGCGCAGCGCCAAGTGGTCGTCCTGGACCGTGCTCGCCACGATGGTCAACTGGAAGTGGATCGGCTACAATGCGCTGCTCTACCTGGCCGCCATGCAGTCGATCCCCCGGGACATCTACGAGGCGGCGGCGGTCGACGGGGCCGGTGTGTGGCGGCAGCTCTGGCGGATCACCGTACCCATGATCCGGCCTGTGGTGATCTTCACGGTGGTGCTGTCGACCATCGGTGGGCTGCAACTGTTCACCGAGCCGATGCTGCTGGAACAGAACGCGCAGGCGGCCACCGGTGGAGCCAACGGCGAGTGGCAGACCATCGCCCAACTCATCTACAAGGTCGGCTGGAAGGACCTCAACCTCGGGTACGCCGCCGCCATGTCCTGGGCCCTGTTCCTGATCATCGTGGTCGTCTCCGCGCTGAACGCGCTGATCACCAACCGGCTCGGCGGGGGGAAGCGATGAGCACCACGACCACACCGAAGGCCCCGCGCAGTCGACGTCGGGCCGCGCTGACCGGACGGGCCCCGGCGGACACCCCCGGCAGCGTGTGGAACTACCTCTTCCTCTCCCTGGTCATCCTCTTCTCCGCGTTCCCGCTCTACTGGATGCTGGTGATCGCCACCAGCACCGACGCCGCACTGGCGAAGATCCCACCGCAGGTGGTGCCGGGCGACCAACTCCTGACGAACCTGCGCGAGGTCTTCACGATGCAGGACGTCTACTTCGTCCAGTCCCTGGCCAACAGCGCGATCGTCTCCTCGGTCGTCACCGCCGCCGTGCTCTTCTTCTGCTCGCTGGCCGGCTTCGCCTTCGCCAAGCTGCGGTTCAGGGGCCGCAACGTGCTGATGGTCATCGTCATCCTGACCCTGACCGTGCCGAACCAGCTCGGCGTGGTCGCCCTCTACATCGTGATGGGCAAAATCGGCTGGAACGGCACCCTGCTCGCCGTCATCGTCCCCGGCCTGGTCAGCGCGTTCGGTGTCTTCTACATGCGGCAGTTCATCCTGGAGGCGGTCCCGGACGAGCTGGTCGAGGCGGCCAGAATCGACGGCGCCACCACGATGCGCATCTACACCAGCGTCGTACTGCCGGCGGTACGGCCGGCGCTGGCCGTACTGGGGCTGCTCACCTTCGTCGGGACCTGGAACGACTTCCAGTGGCCATTGATCACCCTGAACGGGACCGACTACCCGACCTCGATGGTCGCGATCTCCGACCTGGCCAGCGGAAACTACGTGCTCTACCGTCGGGTCCTGGCCGGTGCGCTGGTGGCGACCATCCCGTTGCTGATCATGCTTTTCATCGGTGGTCGGCAGATCGTACGAGGAATCATGGAAGGCGCGATCAAGTCATGACGCTCCGCTCAACCGCTGTTTTTCCCGTCCGGCGTCCGTTGCACGACGGCTGGACGGTCCGGCCCGTACCCCGTTCCGGGGTTCCCACGGCGGTGGCGGACCGGCCGGTGCCGGCGTCGGTGCCCGGTTGCGTGCACACCGATTTGCTCGCCGCCGGGCTGATCCCGGACCCGTACCTCGACGCCAACGAGCTGGCGGTTGCGTGGATCGGCCGGACCGACTGGGTCTACCGGACCACGTTCGACTGGGACGACGAGGCGGCGCAGCGGGTGGACCTGGTCTGCGGTGGGCTGGACACGGTGGCGACGATCCAGCTCAACGGGGTCGAGGTCGGGCGGACCGCGAACATGCACCGAAGCTACCGGTTCGACGTACGCTCGCTGTTGCTGCCGGGGGAGAACACCCTTGTGGTCCAATTCGACTCGGCCTACCGCTACGCGGAGGAGCAGCGGGACCGGCTCGGGGACCGGCCGAACGCGTACCCGGAGCCGTTCAACTTCATCCGGAAAATGGCCTGCAACTTCGGCTGGGACTGGGGCCCGACGCTGGTCACGGCCGGGATCTGGCAGCCGATCGAGCTGCACACCTGGTCGGTCGCCCGGCTGGCCGAGGTCCGCCCGCTGGTCACGGTCAACGGCAACACCGGCCGGGTCGAGCTGAGGGTCGATGTGGAACGCGCCGCCGCCGAGCCGCTGACCGTCAGCGTCGAGGTCGCCGGGGTACGCACCGAAGCGGTCATCCCGGCCGGCGTTACGGGTACGACCCTGACGGTCGACGTGCCGGATCCGGACCTGTGGTGGCCGCGCGGCTACGGCGAGCAGCCCCGCTATCCGCTCGACGTGACCCTGCGCGGGCCCGACGGCACAGCGCTCGACACCTGGCAGCGCCGGATCGGGTTTCGGTCGACGCGGCTCGACACGAGCGAGGACGAGCACGGTTCGGCGTTCACCATCGTGGTCAACGAGACACCGATCCTCGTACGTGGAGTCAACTGGATCCCCGACGACGTCTTCGTCACCCGGGTCACCCGCGACCGGTACGCCGCCCGGCTCGGCCAGGCTGTCGATGCGAACGTCAACCTGCTCCGGGTCTGGGGCGGCGGCAGGTACGAGTCCGAGGAGTTCTACGACCTCGCCGACGAGCTTGGCTTGTTGGTGGAACAGGACTTTCCGTTCGCGTGTGCGGCGTACCCGGAGGAGGAACCGTTCGCCGCCGAGGTGGAAGCCGAGGCCCGTGAGCAGGTCGTACGTCTCACCAGTCACCCGAGTCTGGTGCTCTGGATCGGCAACAACGAGAACATCTGGGGTTGGCACGACTGGGACTGGCAGGAGCCGCTGGCTGGGCGGACCTGGGGTGCCGGCTACTACTTCGAGCTGCTGCCGGCGATCGTGGCGGAGTTGGATCCGACGCGGCCGTACTGGCCGGGCAGCCCCTGGTCGGGGCGGACCGACAAACACCCGAACGACCCGGCGTACGGCAGCACCCACATCTGGGACGTGTGGAACCGGGAGGACTACACGAAGTACCGGGAGTACCGGCCCCGGTTCGTGGCCGAGTTCGGCTACCAGGCCCCACCCGCGTACGCGACCCTGCGCCGGGCGTTGAGTGACGAACCCCTGGCCCACGACTCGCCCGGCATGGCCCACCACCAGAAGGCCGGCGACGGGGACGCGAAACTGCAACGGGGACTCGACGCCCACCTGCCCGCCCCGGTCGACTTCGACGACTGGCACTACCTGACCCAGCTCAACCAGGCCCGCGCGATCACCCTCGGGGTGGAACACTTCCGGGCGCTGCGCCCACTCTGCATGGGCACCATCGTCTGGCAGCTCAACGACTGCTGGCCAGTCACCTCCTGGGCCGCCGTCGACGGCGACGGCCGGAAAAAACCCCTGTGGTACGCGTTGCGCCGGGTCTACGCCGACCGGCTGCTGACCGTACAACCGGCCGAGGGTGGCGGGCTGAACCTGGTCGCGGTCAACGACGGGGGCGAGCCCTGGCGCACCTCGGTCATCGTGACCCGACTGACCCTGGACGGCGAACCGGCCGCGAAGACGTCCCTCGACGTGGACGTACCGCCCCACTCGGCGACAACCGTCCCGCTCCCGTCCGACCTCTCCACCACCGACCGCCCCCGCCACGAACTACTGCTCGCCGAAGCACTCAGTACGGGCGAACGCGCCTTCTGGTTTTTCGCCGATGACCGGGACATCGCGTACCCACCCGCCGCGTACGACACCGAGGTTGAGTCGTCGGTCGACGCCAACGGCCACATCACCCGCGTACGGGTCACCGCTCGTACGATCCTGCGGGACCTAGTGCTTGTTGCCGACCGGCTCGAACCCACCGCCGAGGTGGACAAAGCCTTGGTCACGTTGTTGCCCGGCGAGACGGCCACGTTCACCGTCCACTCCGCTGGCCCGTTGAACGAGGCCGTGTTGGCCGGTCCAGCCGTAGTGCGGTGCGTCAACGACCGCTAGGACATCTGAGAGGGAGGAACAGACCCACGCCCGCAGCGCGGCAGATGAGGTCAAAGCACTAGACGTAAGCAGTGTGGCCCGCTAGCCTTTCTGTACGGCTATTGCGCTCGCCCGTTGCCTAAGCCCACTCGGCTCAATGGCCAAGGTTCTTGGAATCGCGCCTCTGTTTCTGGTTGCAGAGGAGGCCGCACACCTTGGCACTTAATCGAGCGCGCAAGTCGTTTGTCACTTTCCCCGCGGCAACCGCCAGCGGAGCAGTGGTGTGGGCATCTACCGCAGATGGGCACAGCATGATCGTGTTCGCTGCACTAGCAACCACGGCTGTCTTGGTTCTCATCGCTGCCTTCTGTTGGATCTTGTCGGACGAGGGCCGGTTCAAACGCCTTAACCAGCTCATCAAAACGTGGGATAGGCGGTGATGCCAGACCCATGCGAAGCCCGGCGGAGCAGTTCCCGATGCGTAGTCATCTCGGCAGATGAGTGTGCCAAGAGCGCTAATCGGCCTCTATACGCCAGGATTGCAAACGTGCGGTACGCGCGGCTGCCCGCTGTTGACGCTTCGCGGATCGAGGGCGGCACGGCGAGGGGTCTTGCCCTGCTCTCCCTGGCGGTCAGCCATGACCACGCGTTCATGCTGCGGATCTACAGGTCGCGCGCGGCTTGGTCGACGGCGGAAGCGGGATCGGCGCTACGTGCTCGGATCCGTTGTGCCGCCGGCCCACAGGTCCTCGAAGTGGTCGGCGTATCGGTCGAACACCCCGCCCTCGGCCCGGCGCCGAAGATGCAGGGTCACGCTCTCCTGACCGAGTCCGGCACCGATGTGTGTAGCCACCACAGCATCGTCATCGAAGATCCAGACGGAAATGGCGATGTGCCGGTCACTGAAGCGGACCGCTGGCTGCTGCTCTGCCTGAGCCAGTTCGGCCCTGGTCATTGCGATGCGTGTGGAGAGGTCGAGCGGCGTCGCCTCCACCTGCTCGCGGTTCCTCGTGACATCCGATCCGGGGTCGCCCAGTATGAAGCGCACATCCGCCCCGGCGGCTACCTTCGTTGACAGCAGGGCGGGGGCGCTGGGTACGTCGATGAAGACGAAGTACGACGTGTACCCGCCGAACCACAGTCGCCGCTGAGCGCCTTGGATCAGGTTCCCGAAGAACTCGCGTGGCAGGTCGGCCCGGCGAGGGTAGGCTGCGATGATCTCGCGGTCCGCTCCCACCTTGACGGCACGTCGGATGGTTTCCGGCCAGAGCACGTCGACCTCCGTCCCAGGTACACCGCCGAGCGATACGCGTGCCCAGGTGCAGCGGGAACCCCTGCCTACAACTCGGCCGGGTTACCCGTGCTGCCGTCGGTACGGCAGCCCATCAACATCGGCGTATGTCGACCGGATGCCGCCAAGGACGACCCTGTTCAGCCTGCGATGATCCTGGCGACGAACCTCCGCCACGCTTCCGGCTCGAAGGCCAGGGTGCCGCCGTCACGGTCCTTGCTGTCGCGTACGGCGACAACGCCGGGCAGGTTGTCCGCCACCTCCACGCAGTTACCGCCGTTCGAGCCGCTGCGGGTGCTCTTGCGCCAGTGGGCGCCGGTCAGGTCAGCCATGGCCTTGCCTTCAGTAGTTGGATCGACAGGTCACGCGGTAAGGCGTACCCCCGCACAGCATCCCAGACTCGTGTCAGCGAGGCCAGGTGTCCTGGGTCGCTCACCAGGCGTCCGGACGCCTGATCGTCCAGCCACAGCACGTCCGGCGAGTCGTGCATAGAGGCGAGTACGAACCCGGCCAGCCCAGGGTGTACTCCGGCTTCCAGGGGAATCACGTGCACGAACACGTTCGGACGTTCGGCCATCGCGATGATGTGGGCAAGCTGCGGGATCATGAGTTCCGGGTGGCCGCGCATGAGTACGGCCTGGTCGAGCACGAACACGCACATCGGCGGTCGTGGTCGGTCGAAGACGGCCTTCTGTCGCTCCAGTCGCACCCTCACCAGCCGATCTACCTCATCAAGGTGTAGCGGACTACTCGACAGCACCGCACGCGCGTAGTCCTCGGTCTGGAGCAGCCCCGGTACGACGCCTATCTCAAAGCCACGTAGCGAAACGGCCGCCGACTCCTGCTCCCGCCAGGGGCGGAACCACGCCGTGCCCCGCCGCCGGATCGACTCCGGCCACAGCTCTTCGACGTCCTTCCCGAGGGCTTCTGCCGCTGCGGCTCGGTGGCGAGCCTGCGGGATCCGGCCTTCCGCGTCCCATCGTCGGACCGTCTTGGCGTCGATCCCGAGACGCGCGGCGAGTGTCTCGGCGGTCAAGCCCTTGGCGCTCAGGGCGTTGCGCAGGACCTCGTTCATGACCAGCCCTCCTGTAGGGACAATCTGAGTGCCTAATGACCATAGTCGATTGGCCTATCTCTGTCTGTACGCCGCGCACCAGTCTGTTGACATGCGCTGCTGCCTTCCCTGGCGGCCCCAAGTGGGAGGAGATCGGTATGTCATGGGTATGGAGATGGTGGCCGTTCGGTCGGCTCGCTGGGCGCGTCGCGCCCGCCGAGCTGCAACGGTCAGCCTCGCCCCGGCGGGACCCGCTCGGGCAGCACGCGCGAACGCCCCACGTCCCGCCGTCGAGCCTCGCCGGGACACCGATCCGGCCAGCCTGGTACGTCGTACCCACTGCCGCGTACTCGCGGATGACGCTGGGGCAGATGACCGCGTACCGGGTGCCGCGCCAGCTTCACCGGGAGGGCCGGCGATGATGCCGTTGGTGAGCGCGGGAGACGTGCTCGATCTCCTGCCGGGGCAGTACCTCCGAGGCGAGACCATGCCCGATGACCCGCTCTCGGTCCGAGTGGCGCAACTCCCGAACGGAGCCGCCACCTGGGCGGGGGACTGGCTGGCACTCACGGGTACCCGCGACGGTGCCGAGATCGACCTCGTGGTCCACCGCGAGGCGTTGCCGGGGTATCAGGATTTGCAGGTCCACGCCGGGGATCTGGTGTGGTGACGCCGCGCCCGCTCGTTCAGGCCGGCGACCGAATCAAGGTTGAGAGCGGGGCGTACCTGACCGGTGTGCCGGGTCAGTATTTCCTGCGTGAGGGCACGCTCAGCGGCACCGTTACCGAGGTCCCCAACGGGGACTGGCCGGTCTCCGGCAACTGGGTGGCGATCGTGATCGTCGATGACCGTGACGGTCAGCGGGTGCCGGCCATCGTGCAGGACCACTACCTGCCCGGCTTCGTTCCGCGTCAGTCCGGGCTACGCAGCCTCGCGGACCCGACATGGTGAGGGCGCACGGAGAGCTTGAGCACGGCTTCCGTACGCCGCTCTACGACTGCCGCGCCTGCGGCAGGCCCTGGCCGTGCCTTCCCGCACAGTCCGAACTGACCGACCAGTACGCCGGTATGCCGCTCTCCCTGGCCCTGTACCTGGCCTCCTGCTGGGTCGACCTGCTGACCGCCTTCGCGCGGCTGGACACCGGTCAGACTCCCGATGCCCGTGCGACCTGGGAGCGCGTCGTGGGTTGGTCGGTGCCGGTCCTGCGTGGCACGTCGACCAGGGAAAAACCCGATCCGTAGTAGACCCCGCCGATATCTTCCCTACCGGTCGGCGGAACGCTGGGCCGCGATCCACCTCTCCGGATCGCGGCCCAGTCAATTTGTCGTCGGAGGGAATGCGTTGCTGGCGGCAGACGTCTGGCCGTACGGTGAGCGCCGTGGACGCTCGGGGGGCACGTCTCGGCATCGACTTCGGTACGTCGAACACGGTCGCGGTGCTGGCGTTACCCGGTCGCGAGCCCCGGCCCATCCTGTTCGACGGCTCTCCGCTGCTGCCGTCGGCGGTGTGCGCGGATCCGTCGGGGCGGCTGCTGGTCGGCCGGGACGCGCTGCACACCTCACTGGCCTCCCCGGCGTCCTTCGAGCCCTTCCCGAAGCGGTGCATCGACGACGAAACCGTGCTGCTCGGCGAGCAGGACGTGCCGGTGCCGGACCTGATCGCGGCGGCGCTGCGTCGGGTCGCCGCCGAAGCGGCGGTGATCAGCCCCGATCCGATCGTCGAGGTGGTCCTCACCTGCCCGGCGGCCTGGGGAACTCACCGGCGGGCGATCCTGCTCGCGGCCGCCGCCGAGGCACTGTCGACGATACGTCTGGTCACCGAACCGGTCGCGGCCGCGAGTTTCTTCGTCGAGGTCGCCGGAAGCCAGCTTCCGGTCGGACGGTACGCCCTGGTCTACGACTTCGGCGCCGGCACCTTCGACGCCTCGGTGGTGCAGCGTACGGACGACGGCTTCGCGACGGTGGCCGCCGAGGGACTGCCCGACGCCGGGGGTCTCGACATCGACTCGGCGATCGTGGACCGGATCGGCGTCACCATCGGCGTACGGGATCCGGAGACCTGGCAGCGGCTGCTGCGTCCAATGACGACCGGCGACCGGCGGGCGAGCCGCCAACTGTGGGACAACGTACGGGCAGGCAAGGAGATGCTGTCGCGGGCCACCACCACGCTCGTCCACGTTCCGCTGCTGGACGCCGAGGCGCCGCTCGGGCGGGAGGAGGTGGAGGAGATCGCCGCACCGGTCCTCGCCCGTACCGTCAAGGCGGTCCGGTCGGTGCTCGACCGGGCCGGGATCGGGACCGGCGAGGTCGCCGCGGTGTTCCTCGCGGGCGGCTCCAGCCGGATGCCCGCCGTCGCGACGGTGCTGCACCGGGCGCTGGGCATCCAGCCGACCATCGTGGAGCAGCCCGAACTCGCCGTGGCGGAGGGGAGCCTGCGTAGCGTCGAGTCGCCCGCCCGCGCGGAATCCCCGGCGGCGGTGGCCGAGTCACCGACGGACGCCCCGACACCTGCACCGGCGGACGGGCCGGATCCGGCGTCGAGGGCGCGGGCGAGGCGTCATCTCGTACTCGTGGCCGGGTCGGCGCTGGTGCTGACGCTGGTCGCCGCCGCGGCCGTGGCCGGCGCGAACGCCCTCGGCAACGCCGGGAAGAAACCCGCCGCGTCGCCCACCACCGTTGGCGCGTCCGCGACGCCGTCCCCCACCCCGTCGCCGACGCTGTCGGTCGCGCCCCAGATGGACCCGTGCCTGGTCGGCACCTGGCGGTCGACGTCGATGCAGTCGTTCAGCACGATCAGCGGCGACCGGGTGCAGCTTTCCGGCGGCGCCGGCGTCGTCCTGGTCTACAAGCCGGACGGCACGGCCACGCTCGACTACAACAAGAGCCAGGACACCGTCGCGACGCACGACGGCGTCCGGTGGAGTCAGCGGATCAGGGGCACGATCACGATGAGCGTCCGGCACACGGACGGCAAGGAATACCTCAGCAACATCAAGGCCGAGGGGTCCTCGGTGTTGTACCGCGCCGGGAAGCGCGACAACTCGATCCCGTTGTCGTTGCTCCTGGAACCGGAGGAGTACTTCTGCACCGACGACAGGTTGGAGTTCCACAGCACGGGGGTCAGTGCCTGGGCCCGGGTCAGCAGGTAGGGCCCACCCACCTGCCCGCGACGCCACGAGCTACCGCTCGCCGAAGCGATCGGTGCGGGCAAGCGCGCCTTCTGGCTGGCCGCAGGTGTCGATGGGGCCCGCCTGAGCGCTCGGCAGGGTATGAACATTGGGTGAGTTGCAGGCTCGCCACACCGTATTCGGATTCGATAGAAAATGCAGTCCGAGCGACTTCGTGCGACCCTCCTGAAAAGGCGGCAGATGCGCGTTTATCCTTGGCGCCGCCGACAATGGTGTCGGAGGAACCCGGCTGCGGAGCTGATCGATGAGTCGGCTACGGCCGCGTCAAGTCCGACCTTCTTCGCAAACACATCCTCCACTGGCCCGAGTAACAGCTTTATGAGATCAGCGACATGGCCCGTTCACGCGTACCTACCTGACCGACCAGGCTCTCTCGCCGACAATGAGTCCGTTCCCGGTGCGCGTTGTTGCTCATCAGATTGACGGATGTCTACCATCCGGAAATGGACACCGCTCCCAGACCAGGTCGCTTCCGACTGGTGCGTAACAGGATCTTGTTGCTACTCGTGCCGGTGTTGATCGGAGTGACCGCGCCGGCCTCGCCGACGGTGGCGCTGACCACTAAGACGCGCATCTACGTCACCAACTCGGCGTCGAACACCGTGTCTGCGATCGATGCCGGGACCGGGGCCACGCTCGCCACCATCGCCGTCGGCAGCGATCCACTTGGAATCGCCGTCAACCCGGCAGGCACCCGCGCCTACGTCGCCAATTACTACTCGAACTCCGTCACTGTGATCAACACCGCCACCAACACGGTCACCGCCACCATCGGCGTCGGCTCCAACCCCGTCGCGGTCGCCGTCAACCCGGCCGGCAGTCGGGTCTACGCCCTCAACTACGTCGGCAACTCCATGTCCGTGATCGACACCGCGACCAACACGGTGCTCTCCACCATCGGAGTCAGCGCCAGCCCCTATGAGGTGGTCGTCAGCACTTCCGCCGGGGCTCGCGTCTACGCAACCACCGTCGTCTCCGACTATCTGTCGGTGACCGACGCGATGACCAACACGGTCTACGCCAACGCGTCGGTCGGCGCCGACCCGGCCGGCCTCACGGTCAGCCCCGACGGCACCCGGATCTACGTAACGAACTACGCCGGTAACAGCGTCACGGTCGTCAACGCCGAGAACAACAGCGTCGTCACCACCTTCGCCGTCAGCGCCAAGCCGTACGACGTCGCGGTCAGCCCTTCCGGAAAACGCGCCTACGTCACCAGCCATACGCCCAGAGTCGTCTCGGTCGTCGACACCGTCACCAACGCCGTCTTCGCCGTCATCCCCGTCACCGGCGAGCCAGGTGCGATAGCCATCGATCCCGACGGGACACGCGCGTACGTCACCAACAGCGACACGAACACCATTACGGTGATCAACATTGTCACCAACACCGTCGCCGGCACCATCAGTACCGGCCTGGGTCCCTCCCGCCTGGCCCTGGCGTAGCCCGAACACGCCCATGAAGGTATCCGGGTGGTGTTGCCATCCTCTTCCCCAAACCGTGGGAGATGACATTGCCGGCAGGAGCGCTTGCGGTGCTGGTCTGTTCGGCTTCGTCGGTCGTTGATGCGACGAGATCGCCTCGTTTGATTCTGTGTGATTATCCACAACGACCGGCCGGGGCGTCTCTAGCAGCGTTCCTGCACCCGGATCTTGATCGGGACGGTCTGCGTCTCGACCCCGTCCGACGCCCACAGCGCTGCGGTGTAGAGCCCGACCGGGGTCGGCGGCACGGACACCGGGACCAGGGCGAGCACGTTGTGGTCGTCATTCGATCCGGGTGGAATGAACGCGTGCGGCGTGCCGGCTGTCGAGCCGGCCGGCAGTTCCGTCGCGGTGACCTCGATCGGTGCCGACCAGCTTCCCTGGATCACGATCAGGAAGTACGTGTTCCGGCCGTACCTGGCGTCGACACAGATGGCCTGCTGGTAGTCGAGCAGTTTCCAGGTGACCGGGGCGGCGGCGTGCGTGGCCATGGTGCTCGCCGTGGCGCCGCCGCCCGCTGCCGCAGCCGGTGGGCCGCTGAACAGTGCCAGCGCCAGCCCGGTCGTCAGGCCGAGTGCCAACCTCACGTAACGCTGCGTCGATTTCACAACCAACCCCCTGAACGATCGTGCGGCGTGCACCCCGTTCGTCTCTCGACCCGCCGCATCTGAAGTGGGTAGCCATACCTCGATCATCGATGGATCGTCAGGACACACGCACCGCTCGTGCGGGTTGCGCGTCGCAATCCGATGGCGCTGTGGCGAGCCGTACCGGCAACAAAATAGGCGACGAATCTCAGCCGAATCTCGGAGACGTCGGCTGCACCGGCATCGATGTCGAAGAGTCGGAGCATAGGTCATTGCTCGACATAGGTCGCCGTACGACGTATGGTCGTCGGCATGGAGATGCGGGAAGCGACCTACTTCATCCTGGCCGCCCTACAGGGCGAGCCACGGCACGGCTACGCGATCATGAGGTTCGCGATCGACTCGTCCGGCGGCCGCGTCAAGCTGTCGACCGGCACGCTCTACACGGCACTCGACCGGCTGAACACCGCCGGCCTGATCGAAACCGACCGCCAGGAAGTGGTCGACGGTCGAGCCCGCCGCTACTACCGGCTCACCGACTCCGGCAGGTCGGCGCTGCTGGCCGAAGCCGCCCGGCTCGCCGAGATGTCCCGCGTCGTCACCGGCCGGACCACCGCCGCCGGACAGCCCGCCGCCGAACCGTCCCGGTCCCGGCGGCCCGGTGGCGCCCAGGTGCGGCCGGCATGAACAACGAATCCGTGCTGCGCCGCCGCATCAACCTGCTGCTGCGGGCCTACCCGACCGGGTACCGGTCCGAACGCGGCGAGGAGATCGCCGGAACCATGCTCGATGTCGCCGCGCCCGGCCAGAGGTGGCCGTCGGCACGCGAGGTCGGCGGAGTGCTGCTCGGCGCGGCCCGGCTGCGCGGCCACAGCACCGACCTCCCGTTGCCGACACTGGTGCGGCACGCGCTACAACTGGCCGTCATCGGCGTGACGATTCCGCTCGTGATCGCCCACCGCCCGTACGAGATCTTTCCCCACCTGCCGTACCGCGGCCAGCTGGTCGCCTGGGTAGTGCCGTACGCGCTCATGGTGGGTGGCCTGGTCGCGGCGGCCATGGGCGCGTACGGAACCAGCCTCGCCGTGCTCGGCGGAACGTACGCCCTCCAGCATTTCAGCGGCGGTCTGGCCGTGGACGGCGTGCCCATCGGCCCGTACTGGACGGACTCCTACTATCTTCCCGGCGTCCTGCTCGGCGTGCTGCTGCTGTGGCGGTTGGTCGATCGACTCCGGCCCCGCGCGACGGTCGTCCAGCCCGGCCGTCTCCATCGCGCACCGCCGTTCAGTGTCGTGACGATGGTGCTGATCACCGCAGTGGTTCCGATCCTGAACATGACGCTGCTCCCGCTGCCCCAGGGCGGCCTCTGGTGGCAGTACCAACTCCACAACTTCGCGCCCTACCTCATCCTGATCGCGTTCGTGGGGATCGACCCACGCGTTCCCCTGGCCGGTGCGGCCCTGGCGATCCTCGACAACAGTCACCTCTTCCACACCGTCTTCGGCCCCGACCAGTACCCGCAGCGTGACGTGTTGAAGGCCGTACTGGTGCTCGGTGGGGCGCTGGCCGCCGCCGTGGTCCTGGCCGCCGCGAGCGTGCTGGCCCGGTGGCGCCTGTCCCGCGACTGACTCCGCCAGGCAAGACAGAACCGGCCCGGACCACAGCGGTCCGGGCCGGTTCTTCGTACGGTCGCTTCGTTCGGGCTACTCCGGGACCCGGCGGTACGCGCCGTCGCTGGCCGAGGTCGCCATCGAGGCGTACGCGCGCAGTGCCGCCGACACCGGGCGCTGCCGGTCCACCGGCGTGTACGGCTTGTCGCGCTTCTCCTGGGCCACCCGTCGGGCGTCCAGCACCTCGGCCGGCACGTTCAGCTCGATCGACCGGGTCGGGATATCGATCACGATCTCGTCGCCCGGCTCGACCAGGGCGATCAGGCCGCCGCCGGCCGCCTCGGGGGAGATGTGCCCGATGGACAGGCCCGAGGTGCCGCCGGAGAACCGGCCGTCGGTGATCAGGGCGCAGTCGCGGCCGAGGCCCCGGCCCTTGAGGAACGAGGTCGGGTAGAGCATCTCCTGCATGCCCGGCCCGCCCTTGGGGCCCTCGTACCGGATGACCACCACGTCACCGGCGACGATCTCCTTGGCCAGGATGGCGCTGACCGCGTCGTCCTGGGACTCGTACACCTTGGCCGGGCCACGGAAGCTGAGCCGGTCGGCGGGGACACCGGCGGTCTTGACCACGGATCCCTCCGGGGCCAGGTTGCCGTGCAGGATGGCGAGCCCGCCGTCGACCGTGTACGCGTGCTCCCGGTCGCGCAGGCAGCCGTTGGCCGCGTCGGTGTCCAGGGTCGCCCACCGGTTCGTGGTGGAGAACGCCTCGGTGGTGCGGACCCCGCCGGGGGCGGCGTGGAACAGCTCGACCGCCTCGGGGGTGGGGCTGCCGCCCCGGATGTCCCAGTCGGCGAGCCACCTGTCCAGGGTGGGGGAGTGCACCGAGTGCACGTCCCGGTGGAGCAGACCGGCGCGGTCCAGCTCACCCATGATCGCCGGGATGCCGCCGGCCCGGTGCACGTCCTCCATGTGGTACTTCGGGGAGTTCGGTGCGACCTTGGCCAGGCAGGGGACCCGGCGGGAGATGGCGTCGATGTCGGCGACGGTGAAGTCCAGCTCGGCTTCGCGGGCGGCGGCGAGCAGGTGCAGCACGGTGTTGGTCGAGCCGCCCATCGCCACGTCGAGCGCGACCGCGTTCTCGAAGGCGGCACGGGAGGCGACCGAGCGGGGCAGGACCGAGGCGTCGTCGCCGTCGTACCAGCGCTTGGAGATCTCCACGATGGTCCGGCCGGCCTCCTCGAAGAGTGCCTTGCGCGCGGCATGGGTGGCCAGGACCGAGCCGTTGCCCGGCAGGGCCAGGCCGATCGCCTCGGTGAGGCAGTTCATCGAGTTGGCGGTGAACATGCCGGAGCAGGAGCCGCAGGTCGGGCAGGCGGAGCGTTCGATCTCGCCGAGCTGGGCGTCGGTGACCGCGTCGTTGGACGAGGCGATCATGGCGTCGATCAGGTCGATCTTGTCGTGGACGATGCCCTCGATCGCGATCGTCTTGCCGGCCTCCATCGGGCCGCCGGAGACGAAGACGGTCGGGATGTTGAGCCGGAGCGCGGCCAGCAGCATCCCCGGGGTGATCTTGTCGCAGTTCGAGATGCAGACCAGGGCATCCGCGCAGTGCGCGTTGACCATGTACTCGACCGCGTCCGCGATCAACTCGCGGCTGGGCAGCGAGTAGAGCATGCCGCCGTGGCCCATCGCGATGCCGTCGTCGACGGCGATGGTGTTGAACTCCCGGCCGACCCCGCCCGCCTGCGCCACCGACTCGGCGACCAGGCCGCCGAGGTCCTTGAGGTGTACGTGACCGGGTACGAACTGGGTGAAGCTGTTGGCGATGGCCACGATCGGCTTACCGAAGTCGTCGTCGGTCATCCCGGTGGCGCGCCAGAGTGCACGGGCCCCGGCCATCGTCCGGCCATGAGTGGAGGTCTTGGACCGCAGGTCAGGCATTGCACCAGTGTTACACCGTCGGGGCGGAACCGGCCTGCTCGGCGCCGCCGCGTCCAGAAAGCGGGATGCCCGCGACCCGGTGCCGGCGGGAGACCCGACGTGCCGGGTCGACCACTCCGGGCGAAATCCGGTACGTCCGGCTGGTCAATCCTGCACACCCCGTCCCCCACGGAACGGTTCGTATCCGGCACAGTGGATGAGTGCAACTCCCCTCGGGCGTCGTTTTCGTCGCGGTGGCGAGTGGGCTCGCGGCGGTCGCGGCTGCGTCGGTGTTGATCTCTTCGGGACTCCGGCGAACCGATTCCCGCCGCCCGGCCCACCTGCTGCTGGCGTCCGGTGCCGCGCTGGCCGCCCTGAGCGCGGTCGCCGGCCTGGTCGGCATCCTCGGGATGGCCGATCACTGGGGTCACCACCAGCACCAGCGGATGACGCTCGCCACCCTGGTCGCGGTCGGGCTGGCCGCCAGCGGGGTGCTGCTCCTGGCCGGGGTGCTGCGGCTGCCGGGCGTCGCCCGTACCCGCTCGGAGACGCTCCGGCTGGTCCTGGACGGGCTGGTGATCGGGGCGGCGCTCTGGTTCGTCGGCTGGGTGCTCGCCGCCGAACCGACCCGGGTGCTCGGCGACTGGACCCCACGGGCCTGCCCGGCCATCCTGCTCGCCACGATCACCGCCGCCGAGGCGATCGGGATGACCTTCGTGGTCGGCGTACGGTCGTCCCGCCCGCGCCGGCAACCGGTCCTGATCGGCGCTGGCGTGACCCTGGTCGGATTGGCCGGGCTGGGGCTGGCGGTCGGGATCTGCCAGGCCGGGCCGGTGGTGGCGCTCACCGGCGCCGCCCTGATGCCGGTCGGCTTCCTGCTGGTGCTCCTCGGAGAGCGGGCCCCCGAGCCGGTCGGGGAGCCCGACCCCGACTCGGTCAGCAACGGCACCGGCTACGCCTTCCTGCCGATGCTCGCGATGGCGGTATCGGCCATGTACCACCTGCTCAGGATGGGCGACTTCACCGTGCTCGGGATCATCTCCGGCACCGTGGAGGGCTTCGCCCTGGTGGCCCGGCAGTCGGTGGCGCTGCGCGACGTACGGGCGTACGCGGGGCGGCTGGCCGAGCGGGAGGCGCACTTCCGGGAGCTGGCGCACACCGACCCGTTGACCGGGTTGGCGAACCGTCGGGGGCTGCTGCGCGCCCTGCACCAGGAGTCGGCGTCCGGGGCTCCGTGCGTACTCCTGGGTCTTGATCTCGATGGTTTCAAGAACGTGAACGACCTGCACGGTCACGATGTCGGGGACGCGGTCCTGGTCGAGGTCGCCCAGCGGCTGCGGCAGAACCTGCGCCCCGGCGACGTCGCCGCCCGGCTCGGCGGGGACGAGTTCGCGGTGCTGATGTGGGCCGGGCCGCCGGAGGCGCAACGGGTCGCCGAGCGGCTGCTCGGCATCCTCGGCCGTCCCTACGACCAGCCGGTCGGGCGGATCTTCGTCTCGGTCAGTGTCGGGGTGGCCGCCCAGTCCACCGCCCCGGAGGTGGATGCGCTGCTGCGCAACGCCGACCTGGCCCTGCGGTACGCCAAGCAGCGCGGCAAGAACCGGGTCGAGTGCTACGACATCGCCTACGACCGCCTGCTGCGCCGCCGGACCACCCTCGAACACGAGATGCGCGGCGCGATCGAGCGCAACGAGCTGCACCTCGCCTTCCAACCCGTGGTGGCGGTCCCGTCGGTCCGCCCGGTCGGCGCCGAGGCGCTGCTCCGCTGGCATCATCCCGACCTCGGCAGCGTCCGGCCGGACGAGTTCATCCCGCTGGCCGAGGAGTGCGGCATGATCGCCCAACTCGGCGCCTGGGTGCTGAACCAGGCCTGCCACCAGTTGTCGCTCTGGCTGGCCGACGGGCACGACGTCTGGGTGTCGGTGAACGTCTCACCGAAGGAACTGCACGCCCCGGAATACGTGGTGCAGGTGGCCGAGGCGCTGCGGGCCCACCGGGTGCCGCCGCAGCGGCTGGTGCTGGAGGTGACCGAGCACGCGGTCGCGACCGACCTGGACGAGCTGATCCGCCGGCTCGCCGCGCTGCGCGCCACCGGCGTACGGATCGCGCTGGACGACTTCGGCGCCGGGTACTCGTCGCTGGGGCAGCTGCGCCGGCTGCCGATCGACATCCTCAAGATCGACCACAGTCTGGTCGCCGAGCAGGAGCCGATCCGCCCCCCGGAGAACGGTGAACGGCGGGTCTTCGCGCCCATGGTCGACGTGGTCATGCGACTCGGCCACCAGCTCGGTCTGGAGGTCATCGCCGAGGGGGTGACCAACCCGTTGGAGTTGGCCGCGGTGGTCGAGGCCGGCTGCCGGTTCGGTCAGGGACAGCTGTTCGGCTGGGGTGTGCCGGCCGAGCACCTGGAGGCGATGCTCGACGCCGCGACCTCGCCCGGAGCCCGCGCGGTGCCCGCACCGCGAAACCGGGCTGCCCAGAATCTGGGATCAGTTGACTCATCGCGTGAGATGCGTCAGGCTTAGCCCCATGTCGTCGACCAGGTCGTTTCGAGTACTTACCTGAGCGCACTCTCACGTTCGAGAGTGCGCTGGCCCCGTGCATCTGCACGAGGGCCGTTTTTATTGGTCAACTCCCAGTCATCGAGGCGGGTTCCCAACCTCGGCCGGAGCGCCCAGCCCGTGTGAGCGGGCGTCCGGCAGGCGGGTTCCCCCTCATCGAGCGGACTTCCTCCGCACACGCGCCAACGCTGACAACCGCAACGCGCCAACGCTGACAGCCGATCTGAGTTAGGCCTGAATCGCTATGACGAGACCCACGCCAGAGACCCTCGCCCACACCGCCCGCCGTACCCGGCCGAGCACCGAGCCGGTAACCGATCCCGCGGACCAGTTCGCCCGGCGTACCCGGTCCGGCGGTGTCGAGGGTGACCCGGCGACCCGGCGGGCCCGGCCGGACGGCGCCGACGCCGCCCCGCTGCCCGGATCGGTCCCCGGCCCCCTGCGGTCGGTCGCCCCGGTGCCGGTCAGCGGCGCGGGATCACTGGTCAAGTCGCTTGAGGCGCTCGGCGTGGACGTCGCGTTCGGCATCCCCGGCGGCGCGATCCTGCCCGCGTACGACCCGCTCTACGATTCGTCGGTGCGGCACATCCTGGTCCGGCACGAGCAGGGCGCCGGCCACGCGGCGACCGGCTACGCCCAGGCCACCGGCAAGGTCGGGGTCTGCATCGCCACCTCCGGCCCCGGGGCGACCAACCTGGTCACCCCGATCGCCGACGCCTACATGGACTCGGTGCCGATGGTCGCGATCACCGGTCAGGTGGCCCGCCCGTCGATCGGTACGGACGCCTTCCAGGAAGCCGACATCCAGGGCATCACGCTGCCGATCACCAAGCACAACTTCCTGGTCCAGACCCCGGAGGAGATCCCGAGGGTGCTGGCCGAGGCGTTCCACCTGGCCTCCACCGGCCGCCCCGGCCCGGTCCTGGTCGACATCCCCAAGGACGTGCTCCAGGCGCAGACCACGTTCTCCTGGCCGCCCACCCTGGACCTGCCCGGCTACCGGCCGACCCTGCACCCGCACGGCAAGCAGATCCGCGAGGCGGCCCGGCTGATCGCCGCCGCCCGCCGTCCGGTGCTCTACGTCGGCGGCGGCGTGCTCAAGGCCGGCGCCACCGAGGGGCTGCTCCGGCTCGCCGAGCTGACCGGCATCCCGGTGGTGACCACCCTGATGGCCCGTGGCGCGTTCCCGGACTCGCACCCGCAGCACCTGGGCATGCCGGGCATGCACGGCACCGTCGCCGCCGTGTACGGGCTCCAGAAGGCCGACCTGATCGTGGCGCTCGGGGCCAGGTTCGACGACCGGGTGACCGGCAAGCTGGACTCGTTCGCCCCCGGTGCGGCGATCGTGCACGCCGACATCGACCCGGCCGAGATCGGCAAGAACCGGGCCGCCGACGTGCCGATCGTCGGTGACGCGAAGCACGTGATCGACGAGCTGATCGAGGCGATTCGGACCGGTGCCGCCGCCGCCGAGCGGCCGGCGGGCCGGGGCGCGGGTGACCGTACCGAGTGGTGGGCGCAGCTCGACGACCTGCGCGAGCGTTACCCGCTCGGTTACGACGAGCCCTCCGACGGCACCCTCGCCCCGCAGTACGTGATCAAGCGGCTGGGCGAGCTGGCTGGCCCGGATGCCATCTACGTGGCCGGTGTGGGCCAGCACCAGATGTGGGCGTCGCAGTTCATCTCGTACGAGAAGCCGAACACCTGGCTGAACTCCGGTGGCCTGGGCACCATGGGCTACGCGGTGCCGGCGGCGATGGGCGCCAAGGTCGGCCGGCCGGACACGATGGTCTGGGCGGTGGACGGCGACGGCTGCTTCCAGATGACCAACCAGGAGCTGGCCACCTGCGCCCTGGAGGGCATCCCGATCAAGGTCGCTGTGATCAACAACGGCAACCTGGGCATGGTCCGGCAGTGGCAGACCCTGTTCTACGGGGAGCGCTACTCCAACACCGACCTCGGCACCCACAAGCACCGGATCCCGGACTTCGTGAAGCTCGCCGAGGCGCTCGGCTGCATCGGGCTGCGCTGCGAGACCGCGGAGGACGTGGACAAGACCATCGAGGCCGCGATGGCGATCAACGACGCCCCGGTCGTGATCGACTTCGTGGTCGGCAAGGACGCGATGGTCTGGCCGATGGTCGCCGCCGGGACCAGCAACGACGAGATCATGTTCGCCCGGGGTGTCCGCCCCGCGTTCGAAGACGACGACCTGTGAAGCGACGACCTGTTCAGTCACGACCCGTGAGGCGGAGTACGACATGACCATGCACACGCTCTCCGTGCTGGTGGAGAACAAGCCCGGCGTGCTGGCCCGGGTCGGCGGGCTCTTCTCCCGCCGTGGCTTCAACATCGACTCGCTGGCGGTCGGGGAGACCGAGAACCCGGACGTCTCCCGGATCACCATCGTGGTCAACGCCGACTCCTCACCCCTGGAGCAGGTGACCAAGCAGCTCAACAAGCTGGTCAACGTACTGAAGATCGTCGAACTGGATCCGGCCGTGTCGGTTGCCCGGGAACTGGTGCTGGTCAAGGTGCGGGCCGATCGGGCGGCCCGGGCCCAGGTGCTGGAGACGGTGAACCTGTTCCGCGCCCGGGTGGTCGACGTCGCGCCGGACACCCTCACGATCGAGGCGACCGGCACACCCGACAAGCTGGACGCGCTCCTGCGCGACCTGGAACCGTTCGGAATCAAGGAAATGGTGCAGTCCGGTCTGGTGGCGATCGGGCGCGGCTCGCGTTCGATCACCACCGGTTCGGCGTTGCGTGCCGCTTAGGTCCGGCGGCCCGGCCACCGGGCGCCGCATGAAAGGGAAGTCATGAGCATCGAGATTTACTACGACGACGACGCCGACCTGGCTCTCATCCAGGACAAGAAGGTCGCCGTGCTCGGCTACGGCAGCCAGGGCCACGCCCACGCGCTGTCGCTGCGCGACTCGGGTGTCGACGTGGTGATCGGCCTGCCGGAGGGCTCCAAGAGCCGGGTCAAGGCCGAGGAGCAGGGCCTGCGGGTGCTGACCCCGGCGCAGGCGTCGGCCGAGGCTGACGTGATCATGGTGCTCGCGCCGGACACCGCGCAGCGCTCGCTCTACACCGAGGCGATCGAGCCGAACCTGACCGCCGGCAAGGCGCTCTTCTTCGGCCACGGCCTCAACATCCGGTACGGCTTCATCACCCCGCCGGCCAACGTCGACGTGGCGATGGTCGCGCCGAAGGGCCCCGGTCACCTGGTCCGCCGCCAGTACGTCGACGGCAAGGGCGTGCCGGTGCTGGTCGCGGTCGAGCAGGACGCCTCTGGTACGGCGCTCGCGCTCGCCCTCGCGTACGCCAAGGGGATCGGTGGCACCCGCGCGGGCGCGATCAGGACCACCTTCAAGGAGGAGACCGAGACCGACCTCTTCGGCGAGCAGGCGGTCCTCTGCGGCGGCGCGTCGGCGCTGGTGCAGACCGGTTTCGAGGTGCTCACCGAGGCCGGCTACGCCCCGGAGATCGCCTACTTCGAGTGCCTGCACGAGCTGAAGCTGATCGTCGACCTGATGTACGAGGGCGGCATCGCCCGGATGCGCTACAGCGTCTCCGACACCGCCGAGTACGGCGACTACTCGCGCGGCCCGCGCGTCATCGACTCCCGGGTCAAGGACGAGATGCGCAAGATCCTGGCCGAGGTCCAGTCCGGCGAGTTCGCTCGGGAGTGGATCGCCGAGGACGACAACGGCCGGCCGAACTTCAACAAGTGGCGCTCCGAGGGTGCGGCGCACCCGATCGAGGAGACCGGCAAGAAGCTGCGCGGCATGATGAGCTGGGTCGACCGCCCGCTCACCGAAACGGCCTGACGGCAGGCCGGTCCCTCGGCCTCCGACGACCGATCCGACGGCCTTCGGCCGGCGTAACCGATCACGGCGCCCCCGTCGTGGTGGATTTCCACCACCGGGGGCGCTGTGTCGTTCCACGGCGGGTCACCATGCGTTTACGATCGCTGGGGGCCGATGTTTCCGTCAGGTAACACGGCACCGTACCGGCACCAGCACCGTACGACCACCAGCACCGTTACGGCCATCGCCGGCCCGGCGCGGGGGCGCAGAGCGGCGTCCCGTACGTCGCGGCCGATCGCCTCGACGACTAGAGGACGCATGAAGCCTGTCGTACTGATCGCCGAAGAACTCGCTCCCGCCGCCGTCGACGTACTCGCCCACGACTTCGACGTACGTCACGTCGACGGCACCGACCGCCCCGCCCTGCTCGCCGCCCTCGGCTCGGCCCACGCCGTGATCGTGCGCAGCGCCACCCAGATCGACCGGGAGGCGGTCGCCGCCGCACCGCGGCTCAGGGTGGTCGCCCGCGCCGGGGTCGGACTGGACAACGTGGAGGTGCCCGCCGCCACGGCCCGGGGCGTGATGGTGGTGAACGCGCCGACCTCGAACATCGTCTCCGCCGCCGAGCAGGCGATCGCGCTGCTGCTCGCCGTCGCCCGGAACACCGCCAGCGCCAGTGCCGCGCTGAAGGCGGGGGAGTGGCGACGGTCCCGCTACACCGGGGTCGAGATCCAGGGCAAGACCGTGGGGGTGGTCGGGCTGGGCCGGATCGGGGTGCTGTTCGCCGCCCGGATGGCCGCGTTCGGGACGAAGCTGATCGCGTACGACCCGTACATCCAGCCGGCGCGGGCCGCGCAGCTCGGAGTGCGACTGGTGACCCTGGAGGAGCTGCTGCGGGAGAGCGACTTCATCTCCATCCACCTGCCGAAGACACCGGAGACGGTGGGGCTGATCGGCGAGAAGGAACTCGCGATGGTCAAGCCGGGCGTGCGGATCGTCAACGCCGCGCGCGGAGGGCTGGTCGACGAACAGGCCCTCGCGGACGCGATCGCCGAGGGCCGGGTCGGCGGCGCCGGCATCGACGTCTACAGCAAGGAACCGTGTACGGCGTCGCCACTGTTCGCCTTCGACAACGTGGTCGCCACCCCGCACCTGGGCGCCTCGACGGCGGAGGCGCAGGACAAGGCCGGGTTGGCGGTGGCGCGCAGTGTGAAGCTCGCGTTGCAGGGCGAGTTCGTACCGGACGCGGTGAACGTGCAGGCCGGTGGGGTGGTGGCCGAGGACGTACGGCCGCTGTTGCCGCTGGCCGAGCGCCTCGGCAAGGTCTTCACGGCGGTCGCCGGTGGGGTGGCGGCCAGCGTCACGGTCGAGGTACGCGGTGAGATCGTCGCCCACGAGGTTTCGGTGCTGAAGCTCGCCGCCACCAAGGGTCTGTTCGCTTCGGTCGTCTCCGAGCAGGTGACGTACGTCAACGCCCCGCACATCGCGGCCGAGCGCGGCGTCGAGGTGGCCCTGACCACGCCCGGCGACACGATCGACCACCCGAACCTGGTGACCCTGGCCGGTGCGCTGCCGGACGGCCGCACGGTGTCGGTCTCCGGGACGGTGACCAGCACCGCCACCCGGGACAGTTTCCGGCTGACCGAGGTCGACGGCTTCGACCTGGAGCTGGGTGCCGAGGGCATCCTGCTCTTCCTCCGGTACGCCGACCGGCCCGGTGTGGTGGGCCTGGTCGGCTCGATCCTCGGCGACGCCGGAGTGAACATTGCCGCCATGCAGGTGGCCCGGCGTGAGGCCGGCGGTGAGGCGCTGATGACGTTGACCGTCGACTCGCCGGTCGGCGCGGACCTGCTCACCTCGGCGGCCGACTCGATCGGCGCGGTCGCCGCCAGCGTGGCCGACCTGCGCGAGGAATAGCCACCGGTACGGGTGAAACAGGCCCGGGGGGGGGGGGGGGGGGGGGGGGGGGGGGGGGGGGGGGGGGGGGGGGGGGGGGGGGGGGGGGGGGGGGGGGGGGGGGGGGGGGGGGGGGGGG
>NZ_JBVJHT010000003.1:455984-512093 GCF_055586685.1 Micromonospora sp. NPDC049529 | reverse complement strand
AGACATCCCCTTCGGAGCAGAGGGTGCTTCTACGTCTCTGGCGCAACCTCTTCTGGTCCGCGCGGGTTCACAGGGGGGGGAGGCCCGGCCCCCCCCCCCGCCCCCCCCCTCCCCCGTATCCTCGCCGGAGACTAACGGCGCCAGCCGTCGGGCACCGAACCCTGACTCGGCGAGGTCGTGTTGTTGCAGCGTCCGTTGTCGGGGTCACCCCAGATACGGATGGTGTCGACGTCGTTGGCCCAGGTGCCACCGTTCGGATGGGCGTAGTCGCCGAGGTTCACGTGGGTGTTCGCGGGAATGCAGATGTAGCGGTCCGGGCTCGCCCCGGTGTCGAGCAACCACACCGAATCGTCGTTGCGGGTGTTGATGACCGCGTCCGGCTGGTTCTGCCGGGCGGGCGCCAGGTTCTGGTAGACGGCGTCCTGGTACTGCGCAATCTTGTTTTCCGCCGTGTAGGAGCCGCTGTAGAGACACACGTACGGATAGGCGCAGTTCCGGTAGCTACCGGCCTGTGCGGGTGTGGCCACGAAGGTCGTGGCCCCCACCATCGCACCGATCATGGCGAGCACCGTCAGGGCACGTTTCTTCACCGACATACTCCAATCAGATGTTTCGCAATTGGCGGCTATGCGAAGGCCGTCGTGCACCAACAATGTTTCCGGCCCCGACCGGAGATGTCACTGTTGAGCCCGTTGTCTCGTACGAGCTCGTACGCGCGCGTACGTGTTCGCACTCACCGGATCGCGCCCGTTCACGGCTGGCGGCGCAACCGTTACGGTGACAACTCCGGCGCCACGGTCACGGCTTGGTCCGGCCCGTGCGGATCCCCGGACTCCCCGGCCGTCGGGCCATCCACGGTCGACCCGCGCAGTACCCGCCGGAGCCGCTCCGCCTCGGCGGTCGTCTCCCGCTCCGCCTGGGCGTTCCCGCTCGCCCGGTGAGCGTCGGCGAGCGTGGTCAGCCCGATCGCCAGCCAGTACGGGGAGCCGACGCGACGCCAGATCCGCACCGCGGCCGCCGCCCGGGCCCGCGCCCGGTCCGGTCGTCCGGCGGCCAGTTGTGCCACCGCCAGGTTGCGGAGGGTGGCCGCCTCGCCCCAGGCGTTGGCGAACTCGCGGTAGGTCCACAGACTCTCGGCCAGCAGCCGCCGACCCGGACCGGGCCGGCCCTGGTGGACCCGGACGTCGCCGAGCCAGCAGGTGGCGTGGGTGGCGGCGAGGCGGTCACCGAGGGCGAGGCTGATCGACGCGGCCCGTTCGAAGTGGTCGGCCGCGATGTCGTACTCACCACGCGCCCGGTGAACCTGACCGAGGCCGCGCAACGCCTGCGCCTCGCCGGGGCGGTAACCGGCGGCTCTGCTCAGTTCGAGGCACCGGGCGAACTGTCCCCGGGCCTGGGTCAGGCGGTCGCGTTCGAGCTCCACCACACCGATGCCGTTGTACGCGTACACCAGGCAGTTGACGTTGCTCGTACGGCGGGCGAGGTCGGCCGCCCGCTCGAAGTGGACGACGGCGGAGCGGTACCGCCCCAGCAGGCGGTAGACATAGGCGAGACCCGCCATGGCGCTGGCGGTATAGCTCGGTTCGGCCTCGGCCGCGAAGCCCAGCGCCCGTTCGAACTGGCGCACCGCCTCGTCGTAGTCGTCGAGGATCGTCGCCCGCTCACCCAACGACCGGTGCAGCTTCGATGCCGCCACCGGATCACCCGCCGACAGCGCGGCGGCGAGCGCCGAGCCCTGTAGCCGGAGCCAGTCGTCGAAGTGGCTGCGGATCTGGAAGAAGGTGGTCAGGGACGTGGCGAGACCGGCGGACACACCGACATCCGAGGTCTCCAGCCCCTGCTGGCCGACGGACACGAGGAACGCGTGCTCGATGTCGAACCAGCCCAGCGGGTCGACCAGGAGATGACGCACGTCGGCCGCCGGCAGCGTCCAGTGCGGTACGGCGTGCCTGCCGATCCCCTGGAAGTCGGCGCTGAGGCGGGCCGCCGCGTCCTCGGCCAGCTGGAGACTCGCCCCGAGCAGCCGCAGGATGGCGTCGGCCCGCTGCCCGGCCGGGTCGTCCCGGAGGCTGCGTTCGCGGGCGAACAGCCGTACGAGATCGTGCATCCGGTAACGCACAGCCCCCGCGGGGTGCAGTTCCGCCTCGACCAGATGTACCTCGACCAGGTCGTCGAGGAGCCGTTCCGCGACGGCCGACGGCGCGTCGAGCAACGCGGCCAACGCCCAGGACGCGAAGTCGGGCGCCGAGACCAGGCTCAGCAACCGCAGCGCGTGCCGAGCGGGCGCACTCAGTCCGCGGTAGCTCAGTTCGAGGCTGGCGCGGACCGCGATGTCGCCGACCACCAGTTGGTCGAGCTTGCCGTGTTCGCTGGTCAACGCCTCGACCATCGCGACCAGCGGCCAGTGCGGTCGGGCGGCCAGCCGGGCACCGGCCACCCAGACGGCGAGCGGGAGCCGCCCGCAGGTGTCGACGATGGCCACGGCGGACTCCCGGTCGGCCCGGGTCCGCTGCTCGCCGAGCATGCTCTCGATCAGCGTGAGCGCCTGTTCGCGGGTGAGGACCCCCAGCGGGAGCCGGGCCCCCTCCAGTTCGGCGAGGGTGGTCCGGCTGGTCAGGATCGCCGCGCAGCCCGGTCCGTTGGGCAGCAGGGCGTCCACCTGGCGGGCCCCGGCCGCGTTGTCCAGGACCACCAGCACCCGACGGCGTGCCATCAGCGTCCGGTACAGGTGCACCCGGCCGGCGAGGTCGGGCGGCAGGGCGCCGCTGCGCACGCCGAGTGCTCGCAGGAAGGTGCCGAGGACCACCACCGGGTCGGACGGCTCGGGGTCGGCGCCGTGCAGGTCGACGTAGAGCTGCCCGTCGGGGAAGTGCGGCGCGCTCGCGTGCCCGACCCGTACCGCGAAGGTGGTCTTGCCGACCCCGGCCGGGCCCGTGACCAGCAGCGTCGACGGCCGTGCCGGCGGCATGTTCAGCAGCTCGCGGGCGGTGGCGACCTCGTCCACCCGGCCGACGAAGTGCTGCCGGTCGGGTGGCAGCAGGCAGGGAGTCACCAGCCGGTCGACCGGTGGAGCCGGTTCGCCGTCGGGCGACGCCGGGTCGCGTCCCCCGGATCGCTTCGGCTCCGCCGTCCGGACGTCGCGACCGGCTGCGGACCGGGCGAGGTCGTGCCACACGGCTGACCACCACGCGACCGCGCCGGGGGTGCCGCCGCACGCGCGCACCAGCGCGGCGACCAGGTCGATGTGCGGCAACGAGGTGCGGTTGAGCGCGGAGGCCACGGTGCTGGCGGGCAGCACGTCCCCGTTGGCTCGGGCCTGCCGGGCGAGATCACGGTAGGACAGTCCCGAGCCGGCCTTGAGCTGGCGCAGATGCTTGACGAACTCCTCCGGGCTGGAAGCCCGAGCGGCTCCGGGCACCGCATCCGTCACGGTTCAACCTGCCGATCGCACACCAGGACCTGGCACTTCGGGTTAATTCTCGAACACTGCCAGTGACTAGCCCATACTCGCACACATCCCCTCGCCGGCCGAACGGCGGCACGACGAGCACAGGGTCGATCGGTGGCGGTCGACGACGTCTCCTTCGATGTCCGGCCCGGCGTCGTCACCGGGTTCCTCGGGCCCCATGGCGCCGGCAAGACCACGATGCTGGCCGGCCTGGTCCGCCCGACTTCGGTCCGCGTGCTGCTCGGCGGTACGCCACTTCGGCGACGTTCGCCCGAGGCGCGCACGATCGGCGGGTCGACGGTCTGGATGCGCCCACCGTCGCCGAGGTGACCCGCCGGGCGCAGGTGGAGGCCATCCGCGTGGTCGACGCGGGAGACGCGCTGCTCTCACCCACCGTCACCCGCCGACTGATCCAGGAGTTCGCCGCTCGCCCGTCCGTCGCCGTACGCCCCTCCCCTCTGCTCGACTCACTGACCCCCCCGCGAACGCGAGGTCCTCGTCCTCGTAGCCCGCGGACTGACCAAGGGAGAGATCGCCGAGAAGCTGGTGGTGACCGAGGCGACCGTGAAGAGCCACCTCGGCCGCGTACGCGGCCAAGGTCGGTGCCCGCGACCGGGTGCAACTGGTGATCTTCGCCTACGCGAACGGCATCGCCACCACCGACCTTGACGGCATCTGACGGTCCGACAGTTGGGGATGCGGGTGGCGACGGGATCGATCTCGCCAGGATCGCCGCCGCCTACCCACCCTCCGGGCGGTCGCTCAGCCGGAGGCTCAGTCAGCGTCGGGCAGGCCATACCGCGCCCGGGCAGGAGCCCGAGGCGACGTCGTCGAGGTGAGCCCGGGCGGTGGCGCGGCCCAGGTTCCACTCCGGCCAGGTGTCCGGTCGGTTGTACCCCGATGAGGACGCCGAGCCACCGGTCAGCTCGTTCTTGAACGCCGCCAGTGCGCAGGAGCGGTACGGCTCCGGCAACTCCCGCAACGCCGGGACGGCGTCGGCGGACAGGGTGCTGAGGTAGCTCACGTCGATCCCATGGGTCTCGATCCGGTTCACGTTCTGCTGGGCGATGAACGCGTCGGGATTGAGCACGGCCAGGCCGAGTAGCGCGGCGACGGCCGCGGCGAGGGCGGCCCGGGGCACCCAACGTCCCCGCAGCTGAATCCCGGCCACAAGGATGAGCAGGAAGACCACTCCCAGCCACAGTTCACACACGGTCACCAGCAACCGTTGCCGGGTGAACCCGTACGCCTGCTCGTAGGCCGCCATCCGGGAGAGGGCCGAGGCGACGATGACCAGGGTCAGGGCCGACAGCAGTCCCAGCAGTGTGCGCAGCAGCACCCGGTCGGGCACCGTGGACCGGGGCGCGATCTGTGCGGCTACGCCCACGACGATCACGGTGAGCCCGGTGACCACGAGTAGTTGCCAGAAGCCGGCCCGGGCGTACTGCGCGTACGTCAGCTCGGCGGTCGCCGCCACGTGCTCACCACCGCCGAAGAGGACCGTCGCCTGGACCGCGACGAAGCCCGCGAACAGCGCGACCAGTGCGCCGACCGGCAGGGCCCACTCGACCCGGCGGACCAGCCCCAGCCGCGACCCTGGTTCGAGCGCGGTCGTGCCGCTCGGCAGACCATGGGCCGCGATCGCCGTCACCACGACGGCGGCCGCCGCCGACCCCAGCCACTGCAACGATGTCCAGCCGTCGACGGACGGGACCAGCACGGACAGCAACCGGGCGAACGCCGCGTCCGCCTCGGCCAGCAGGAACCCGAACACGGCCAGCAACGCCACCGCTGTCAGCCCGGCGATCATGGTCCGCCTGAACGCGCTCCGATCCTGACCCCGGGGCCCGAACACGCCTCGGAACAGCCATCGCAGGGCGGCGGGCACCGAAACGACCACCCGCAGCGGGGCGGCCACCAGGCCGCCGACCGACCAGCGATCGGCCAGGGCCACGCAGCCGACCACGCCAGCGGTCAGCACGCACAGGACGAACAGCCACTCCGCCGCGCGCACCGTGCCGACGGCAATCAGAATCACGGTGGCCAACGCCTCGCCGGCCCGGACCGTGGTACGTCCGGACCACGCAAAGCCGCTGGGTGCCCAGACCAGGATCGCGGCGGCCACGGCGAGCGCGGTCAACAGCCAGCCGATGCCCGGCCGGTCCCACGACAGCGCGACGGCCGCGACGATCGCGGCGATTCCGGTGGCGGTGATCGCCGCTCGGGATCGCGGCGCGGGCGTGGCTTCAGACAGCCCGGACTCAGGCGGTCCGGACTCAGGCGGTCCGGACTCAGGCGGTCCGGACTCAGGCGACGACGACGAAGGCGACGAAGGCTCGGGTGGCTCGGTCGGTGGTGGCGTGGCGGTCGTGACACGAGGCGACGACATCGAATTCCCTTCGGACGGGGTGACGCGGCTTGCGGCTCCGTGTCTAGCCGGCCGTGGGTTGTCCTGCTTCGCGAATGCCGTATGAACAAACAACAGTGGACAATCGTTTCGGACGCTTTACGGTTCGAGGTTGTCCGGCTTCCGGATGCGGGAACTAAACAACCGTCGATCAGACCATCCGATGACGGCCGCTGATAGCATTCGCACCTGTCTTTGGGGGTGGGAAATGCCGCGTCCGGAGCGTCCGGTGGATCCGGGCGAGGGGTCGGTGCAACGGTTCGCCGTCGCCTTACGGGAGCTGCGGCAGTCAGCGGGCAATCCGACGTACCGCGTCTTGGCCAGGCGGGCTCACTACTCCGCCACCGCGCTGGCGCAGGCCGCTGCGGGCGACCGGCTGCCGACCCTGGCCGTGGCGGTGGCGTACGCGCGTGCCTGCGATGGCGACGTGGAAGAGTGGACGGCCCGCTGGCGGACCACGGTCGCGGAGCTGGACGCTGAGGCACCACAGGCGACCGGAGCGCCCGATCCGGATGGGAACCGGCCGCCGTACCTGGGCTTGGCCGCCTATGGACCGGACGACGCGGACCGGTTCTGTGGCCGGGACCGCCTCGTCGCCGACCTCACGGACCGGCTGGCCCGGCACCGGTTCGTCGCCGTGGTCGGCCCGTCGGGCTCGGGCAAGTCGTCGCTGCTGCGGGCCGGGCTGGTACCAGCCCTGTGCGCGGATGGGAATCTGCCGACGGTGGTGATCACCCCGGGCGCCCACCCGGTGCGGGAGTTGGAGCACAACCTCGTGGCCTCGGGCGCCGACGGTCTGCTGATCGTCGACCAGTTCGAGGAGGTGTTCTCCCTCTGCGAGGACGAGCACGAGCAGGAGACCTTCATTCGGGCGTTGCTCGCGGTGGCGCGCGAGGCGGGCCGCCGCACCCGGGTGGTGATCGGGCTGCGGGCCGATTTCTACGCGCACTGCGCCCGCGTGCCTGAGCTGGTGGCGGCGCTGCAGGACGCACAGCTGCTCGTCGGCCCGATGACGCCCGAGGAGTTGTCGGTCGCCATCACCGAACCGGCGGCCCGGGCCGGGCTGATGGTGGAGAAGACCCTCGTCGCCACGATCATCGCCGAGGCGGCGTCCCGGCCGGCGGCGTTGCCGTTCGTGTCCCACGCCCTGTGGGAAACCTGGCGGCGGCGGCGCGGCGCCGGCCTGTTCCTGGCCGGCTATGAGGCGGCCGGCGGCCTGGACGGCGCGGTCGCGCAGTCGGCCGACCGTGTGTTCGGTGAGCTGGACGAGGAGCACCGCCGAGCGGTCCGGCGGATCCTGGTACGGCTGACCGCGCTGGGCGACGGTACCGAAGACACCCGGCGGCGGGTCGCCCGCGCGGAGCTCGGCGACGACGCCGTCACCGCTCACGTCCTGGAACGCCTCGCGGCGGCCCGGTTGGTGACAGTCGGCGAAGACACCGTGGAGATCGCCCACGAGGCGCTCATCCGCGGCTGGCCGACGCTTCGGGACTGGCTGGCCGCCGACCGCGAGTCGCTACGGGCTCACCGCCGCCTCACCGGTGCCGCCACCGACTGGGCGGCGCACGGCGAGGACGACGCGTTCCTGTATTGGGGCAGCCTGCTCGCAGGCTGGGCCGACCGCGACACCGAAGCCCTCAACGAGACCGAACGCGGCTTCCTGGCCGCCAGCCTGGCCCGGCAATCGCGCGACCACACACGCCGCCGACGGCGGCTGCGGATCACCATCGGCAGCCTGGTCGCCGGCCTGGTCACGGTCAGCCTGCTCGCCGTCCTCGCCGTGGTACAGACCGTCACGGCGAATGCCCAGCGCGACCTCGCCGTTGCCAGCAGCCTGGCCGCCCAGTCGCGCGCGGTGCTGGCAGCCGAGCCCGACCTCGCGAATCTGTTGGCACTGGCCGGACTCGGCCATTCCGTGACGGCTCAGACCGTGGCCAGCGCGCAGGCGGCGCTGTCGATCCCGATGCACGTCGCGCGACCACTGATCGGGCACTCCGGTGCGGTGACCGCCGTCGCGTACAGCCCCGACGGCGGCACCGTCGCCACCGGCAGCGACGACGGCACCGTACGGCTGTGGACCGCCGGCCCGGTCACCGCGCTCACCCAGGTCAGTGCCGTGACGGCGATCGCCTTCAACCAGGACGGAGACATGCTGGCGACCGGGGGAGTCGACGGCACCGTCCGATTGTGGGACACGACCACCCACCGGCCCCTCGGTACGTTGACCGATCGCGCCGCGGTCAACGCGGTGGCCTTCAACCCGGACGGTACAGCCATCGCGACCGGGCATGCCGACGGTGCCGTCCAACTCTGGGACACGAGCACCGGCCGTTCCCTACCCGTGCCGGTCGGCCACGAAGGCCCGGTGAACGCGGTGACCTTCGACCGCACCGGGCTGATCCTGGCCACCGGTGGGGACGACAACACCGCCCGGCTGTGGAATACGCTGACCCACCAGACGACGATCCTGTCCGGCCACACGGGCGAGGTCTTCGCGGGCGCCTTCGGTCCTGACGGCACGACGCTCATTACAGGTTCCGCGGACGGCACCGCGCGGATCTGGGACGCCACGACGCACGAGTCCCGGGCCACTCTGGTCGGGCACACCCGCGTCGTGCGGGCCGTGGCGTTCGCGGCCGACGGCCGCACCGTGGTGACGGGAAGCTGGGACGGCACCGCTCGGATCTGGGACACGACCACGCACCAGCCCCTGGCCATCCTCGCCGGCCACACCGATGAGGTGCTCGCCGTGGTGATGAGTCCCGACGGTACGACTGTCGTGACCGGCAGCCGGGACGGCACCGCCCGCGAGTGGGACACGAGGGCGAGCCAGTCCATCGCCACGCTCGGGGGCCACACCGGCTACGTCGACGCGGTGGCGTTCAGCCCGGACGGACGAACCGTCGCGACGGGAAGCAGAGACGGCACCGTTCGCCTGTGGAACACCGGCCATCACGGTCAGCTCGCGGTCCTCGACGCCAAGGCCGGCTTCGTCTTCACCGTGGCGTTCAGCCCCGACGGTACGACCCTTGCCACGGGCCACAAGGATGGCGGGATCCGGTTCTGGGACACCGGCACCCACGAACAGAAGGCCTCCCTTACCGGGCACACCGACGGCGTCGCATCCGTCGCCTTCAGCCCCGACGGCCGGCTCCTGGTCAGCGCGTCCACCGACCAAACCGCCCGGTTGTGGAACCTGACCACCCTACGCGCGGACGCGGTGCTGACCGGTCACACCGGTTGGGTGGACGCCGTGGCCTTCAGCCCCGACGGCAACACCGTCGCGACCGCCTCGACCGACGGCACGGTCCGCCTCTGGGACCCCGCCGCCGGCAGCACCATCGGCATCCTGGACCCCGAGGCCGGCCACCTGAACGGGCTGGCCTTCAGCCCGGACGGCCGGACCCTCGCCGTCGCCCCCGCCGACGGAACCGTACTGCTGTGGGACATCGCCGCTCGTCGAGTGGCGTCCGTCCTGATCAAACACACTGCGGAGGTGACCGCGGTCGCGTTCAGCCCGGACGGGCAGATGATCGTCACCAGCAGCCGGGACGGCACCACCCAGCTGTGGGACCGCGAGCGTGGCCAGGCAGTCGTCGGTCTCACCGGTCACGTCGGGTGGGTCACGGCCGTGGCCTTCAGCCCGGATGGCAGGACACTGGTCACCACCTCCTGGGACCACACCGCTCGCCTCACGCCCCTCCCCGACACCTGGCCCGCCGAGCTCTGCCACCGAGCGGGACGGAACCTGACCGGTGCCGAATGGACCTACCACGTCGGGCCAGAGCCCTACCGGCGCCTCTGCCCCGACCTCCCCTCCGGCGATGGAGCCGACCCCACCGCGCCCGCACTGACCTTCCCCGGCCTCTAACGCTCCAGCGATGTCGCGCTGATCGACCTACGTACAGCGATCACGTCCAGGTTGGAGAGACCCGCCCGACGCGCCACCGCTCAGTTGTCAGCCGCTGTCAGCCACATCGACGCCCGCCGCTGCGCGCCGAGCAGGAACGGGCGTTAGCATCGCCTTCGTGATCGAGGACTTCGCGGGCCGGCTGCTGCACGATGTGGCCCGCCTCGACCCTTGCACGGCAGTGGTCGAGGTCGGCGAGCAGGAGGTCGACGGGCTCACCGACTACAGTCCGGACGGCCACCAGGCCCGCGCCGATCTCGCCGCCAACGCTCTGCGCGAGCTCGGGACACTGCCCGCGACGAGCCCGCTACACGCTCACCTCGCCGAACGGCTGCGCGCCCGGATCGGCTTCCACGATGCCGGGGAGGACCTGCGCGAACTGCACGCGGCGGCCACCGGCCCGCTCCAGCTCATCCGCCAGTCCGTCGAGGCCGCGGTCCCCGGCGGCGACGCCGGGTGCGCAGCCCGCGAGGATGGCTGGGCCCGTGTCGGCGCGCGCCAGGCCGCGATCCCCGCGGCCCTGGACGGGTACGCCCGCAGCCTCCTGCTCGCCGCCGAGCGCGGTCACCTGCCGACGCGGCGCCAAGTGGAACTCGTGACGCGGCGCTGTCGCAACTGGGTCGACGATGACATCGCCCTGGTGGAGCGCTACGGCGAGGGGCGGCAGCGGGCGTCGTTGCAGGCAGCGGCGCGGGAGGCGCGGGAGGCGTACCAAAGACTGGGCGCGATGCTGACCGCGGACCTGGCACCGCGGGCGCGCGGCGAGGAGGCTTTCGGGCCGCGGCGGTACGCGCTCTGGGTGCGTACCTTTCTCGGTACCGAGCCCGACCTGCGCGAGCTCTACGAATGGGGCTGGGACGAGTTCACCGCGATCGAGGCGGAGTTGGTCGCGGAGGCGAAAGCCCTGGGCGGCAGCGTGCCCGAGGTGCTCGACCGGCTCCGCAGCCCGAATGCACCGGGCACCCTGCACAGCCGGGCCGCGTTCGGGTCGTGGCTGCAGGAGTTGCTGGAGGCCACCACCGAGCAGCTGCACGGCGTGCACTTCGACATCCCCGCGCCGCTGCGCCGCATCGAGTCGCGGGTGACCGCGTCGTCCGGCACCGCCTACATCGGGCCGTCCCGGGACCTGACCCGGCCGGGCCGGGTCTGGTGGTTCCTCCCCGAGGACCAGGCGAGCTTTTCCACCTGGTACGCCTACAGCACCGCCTACCACGAGGGCGTTCCCGGCCACCACCTCCAGATCGGCTACGAGGCCTGCCGAGGCGGCCTCGGGCAGCGGCTGAACCTGCTCGGCGGGCTCTCCGGCAACCGGGAGGGCTGGGCCCTGTACGCCGAGCGGTTCATGGACGAGCTCGGGCTCTACCAACAGCCGGGTGCACGACTGGGGCATCTGTTCATGCAGTTGCTGCGGGCGGCACGGGTCGTGCTCGACATCGGCCTGCACCTTCGGCTGCCGGTGCCGTCGGGCGATGGAGCGCTTTGGACGCCAGACGCCGCCCTGGATCTGCTCCGGGACCGCTGCCATCAGGGCCCGTACGCGTCCGTGGAGCTCGCGCGCTATCTGGGCAGGCCAGGGCAGGCGCTGGCCTACAAGGTGGGTGAGCGGGTGTGGCTGGCAGGCCGCTCATCCTTCCGTGGCGACCGGCGGGCATTCCACCGTCGGGCGCTGGAACTCGGCTCGCTGGGACTGGACCAGCTGCGGAAGGCGGTCGGTACGACCGACTCGGTGGACTCCGTTACGAATACGAGCATCCTGCCCGACCAGCGCGGATGAGGTTTTCGGCACCCGCAGCCCGCGACCGAGGTCACGGGTTGACGCCTAGACGGGGTGATCCTGGCGCCCGGCCGGACCGGCTTCGGTCCTCGGCTGCTCATGTATTCGCGACCGCGCGGCAATCGGCTTGGTGACAGACGTTCATCGCTTGACAGCGGCGGCAACAGTAGCGGGTCCGCCACTCCGGGCCGAGCAACATGAATAACGCGCAGGTACGCGTGAACGGGACACGTCCCACCATTTAAATCAGCCCGCCACTTAATCTGCCCGAAACAGAGCGAAAGCACCGGCAGCAGCGATTTTCGACAGAATCCACACTGTTCGCACAAGCCGACGAGGCCGCTGACCAGCGACGGACAGAAGCCGGCCCAGGTCACGACGGCGCAGCCCACCGCTCCCCCCGAACATCGCAACCGAAGCCGACTATCGCCAGCTCAGAGACGGTGCGGCGAGTGCACGAGCGATCCGGGACCGCTCTGCGCATGTCACTGGTCCGTCCACCCAGGACACCAACGAACGATAATCCCTTTCGGCTGTCACATTCCTGACGGACACCATCACCCGCGCCGAGATCCAACTCACGGTGGAAACGATCGTAATACTCCACCGATCAGGCGATAAGCCCCGAGTAATCGGGCAGGACGGGCCCGACAACCGGGCCAACGGAACCGAGGACAGGTCGCGTCAACCAGCCAGACGGCAGTAGCACGTTCGGACCATAGCACCAAACCGTACCCGAGTCGGGGGTTTCGTTCGACAGCCGTCAAGCCATGACAGGACAGTTCAGAATTCACTTGCCAATACATACCACTAATTCGCTGTCAGCAATGCGTCGCTTCAATTGGCATCAATAGATGTCGTGCAATTCTGTCTCTGGCCAGGCGCGCAGCCTGGCGGAATCCGATGAGGAGGGTTCATGACCACCAGGACAATCCGGCTGCCGGCGCTCGTCACGGCGGCGGTTCTTATCGCCAGCGCGGTCTTCACCGCGCCCGTTCAGGCGAACACGGTGACGGCGAAGCCGGCGACCGCGTCGGCAACGGACGACAAGGCTGTTGCCTCGGCGATCGCCGCGTACCGCACGGCCTACCCCCAGATGTCCGAAGCCGCCGCCCGGGCGGCGTTCGACCAGCAGCTGACCCGCAAGAACCTGCAGATGCAGGTCTCCGCCAACGCCGCGTACGGTGGTTCCTGGTTCGACGCGCCGTCCGGCGTGATGCACCTGTCGCTGACCAGCCCGGCCGCCGCGTCCGAGGCGCTGAAGACGGCGCAGAAGCTCGGCATCCGCGCCGAGGCGCACGTGGTGAAGCGTTCCTGGGCGGACCTGGAGCGGCTGGCCGCGTCCCTCCAGAGCAACAGCGTGGCCAAGGCCAGCAACGGCGTGGTCGGCATCGACGCCAAGAGCAACACCGTGACGCTGGCCGTGTCGGGCCAGAGTGTCAGCGCGGTCAAGGCGCAGGGCGTGCCGGCCGGCGTCACCGTCGTCACCGGCTCGAACCTCAAGCGTGAGCTGGACGCCGGCTGCACCTCCCGGCTGGACTGCGACTGGACCATCCGGGCCGGCGCCATCCTGAAGTACAACGGCAGCCCGGTCTGCTCGGTCGGCTTCACCGCGCGTACCTCGGCCGGCCAGCGCTACGCCTACACCGCCGGCCACTGCAACAGCGGCGGCGGCACCTGGAGCACCGGTGCCCAGGCGATCGGCCCGATGACCGGCGCTATCGTCTCCGGCGGCCTCGACGCGGGCATCATCCGCAACGACAACCCCTGGTTCCAGTACGACACCGGCGGCGAGATCTACATCGAGTCGGGCAGCCGCACCATGCCGCTGAACTACGTGGCCCCGACGATGGGTTACCTCCTGGTCGGCGAGACCGTCTGCCTCGCCGCGAACTACACCTCGCCGAACGGCCCGAACCGCTGCGGCATCATCGGCAGCACCAACGACGGCGGCATGGTCCGGGTCGACGGGCTCGACGCCTGCGGCGGCGACAGCGGCGGCGGCTGGTACTGGCTGGGCTCGGCCACCTACCGGGTGGCGTACGGCATCCACAGCCAGAGCAACTACGGCTGCAACGGCGACCAGGGCGGCAGCCAGTCCTGGTTCAGTCCGATCCCGCAGATCACCCCGCTGTGGGGTCTGGCCATCGAGACCCGCACCTCCTGATCACCTGACACCACCTGATCGACGTACGACAATGACAGGGTCCGTCGGCCTGGCCGGCGGACCCGTCGCCGCAGCGGAACCGGCAGACCAGAGGGAGGTTAGAGGGATCATGGGGATTACCGGCATCCGTCTCGTCACCGGCCTGCTCGCCGTCAGCCTGCTGGCCGCAGCCTGCGCCTCCACCGAGCGGGCGGCCCCGGGCGGCAGCCCGGTCGCAGGCGCCAGCCCGACCCTCCAGCCGCCGGAGCAGACCATGCCGCCGCCGAGCGTCAGCCCGCCGCCGTCGAACCCACCGGGCGATCCGAACGCGTACCCCCTGCCGCGCCCGACCCAACTGACCCCCGCCGCCGGCCTGCCCCCGCTGGCGCAGGCGCAGATCGAATCCGCGGTCTCCACCGCGTCGCAGGACGCCACGGTCGCCGCCGCCCTCGGTCAGGGTGCGGTGGCGCAGGTCCAGGTCCAGGCCACCACGGTCGGGGTACCGGGCGGAAAGACCGCGATCACCGTCGCCTTCCTGTTCCGGCAACCGATCGAGTCGGAAGCGCCGATCTGGTCGAGGCTCTGCGACGTCGCCGGACAGACCGCCCAGTGGCGCGGCGTCGCCGCTCGGGTCGACCCCGGCGCGGTCATCCAGAGCAGCCCGATCTGGATGACCGGCGCCAACTGCGTCGGCGCCCAACCGAAACTCGGCTGACCCGCCCCAACGGCACAGCCCCGGCTACGGTGAAGGTCAGTTGTTCGGTGTCGTGTTCAGCAGGGCAGTCAGCTGTCCCCTGGAGCTGATGCCAAGTTTCGGGAAGATGCGGTACAGGTGGGAGCCGACCGTCCGTGGGGACAGGAACAGTTGTGTGCCGATTTCGCGGTTGGTGAGGCCGGTGGCGGCCAGAGTGGCGATCTGCAACTCCTGCGCGTTCAGCACCTGCTGCGGCACCACGCCCGGTTGGGAGGTCTGGGCCCCTGCGGCGCGCAGCTGCTGCCGGGCCTGTTCGACCCAGGGCAGCGCACCCATCCGGGACAGCCCGCCGAGGGCCAACTGTAGGTGCGGCACCGCATCGGCGTCCCTACGACGCCGGCGGAGCAACGTGCCGTACGCCAGCCGGAGCCGCGCCAGCACCCAAGGCCAGCGGGCTGCTGCGCGGGTCGTGCAACGGATCCTGCGGATCGACGACGCGCCGGAGCACGTCGAACCCGTTCTCGTACATGCCGGGGGCCACTCTCGTCGAGGTTGTCCGCGTGATGCTCATGGCTGAGCAGTACCGCGTCGACGGGCCCGACCTGGTCGGGTCGCAGCGCGGGCCCGGCGACCTTGCGCGAACTGGTCCCCCAGCCGAACGCGTACCGGCGGCCCGGCGGGTCGAACGTCGGGTCCGTGAGGATCCGCCAGCCGGCCACCTCGATGAGGGCCGTCGGTCCCCCGATGTGTGTCACTCGTACGTCCTGCATCGGTGTCGTCCTCGTATACGTCAGGCCCGCGATCCGCGGAGCGATGCCACCGACGGTGCGAACACACACGACCGATCGCTTCCGTTGAACGACTGCGTCGTAAGCTCAGCCATCCCGGTGCGCAGGACGTCGGCGAAGCACTGGACCGCGGCGCGACGGCGCCGACCGCCGGCGAGCGGCTCGGTTCGATCGCGGCCACCGCTGGGGAATTGATCAGGATGAACTGGATCGGGAAGCATCCGTTGCGGCGGTTCGAAGGGCTGGTCCGCGCGGCGCCTGCTCCGCCCTGGTGTCGGCATGGGTGGTCTGCGGACGCGCCGGCAAGCCGCCGGAATCGGCCTCGGTGGGTTCCGGAATCTGCGGCAGGCCGGGGTCGTACTCGTGATAGTGATCTGGGCACACCCAGAGCAGTTCTCCCGACGGCGCCTGCACCCGGCGCAGGTCGCCGAATGATCGACCTTCGTCGTACTTGAAGAGCAAGGCCCGAAGACTCCGGAGGGCCTGCCCCTCCGCCTTGGTGAGTTCGTTGGCGGGCATCCCTTCGAGGCGCTCCTGGCGCTCCACCTCGGCGGGCAGACGATCGGTGATCACCTTCATGAGCTCTATCCGCTTCGCCAGATCCTCCGCCTCTTGCTTGGGCAGCGTCACGCCCGAAACGGCGGCAACGATGGGAACGACGAGCCGGAGCGTCTTGAGCACGAAGCTGGCGTAAGGAGCCAGTCGCGCAACCCATTCGCGTTCCTGCTTGAGCTCGTAGGTCGCCGGGTGCCACGGGTGCCACTCGCCAGGGTGTTCGCACCACAGGGTGAGGTAGATCAGCTGGAAGGTGATGCGCCGGTGTCTGATCAGACTCACCGGGTTCAGCGGCTCGGTGTTTCCCGGAGGAGGCGCCAGGGTGAACATTCTTGGGCAGTCGATCACCTCGGTTGAAACGACCTTGAGAACGCGGCGGAGCGAGTCGGCGCTCTGCGCGGCGAATACCTCGACTCGGCGTACGCCATTTTCGATGCGATGTATTCCTCCGGAGATTGCACTCAGCTCTTCGTGCAGTACCTCCAGCTGCGCTCGGATCTCAGCCTGGGATGAGGTGAAGCCGGTGAGCAGGACGGAGATGTCGTGATCGACGTCGCAGTCGAGACAGTCTCGGTTGGCCCTTCCCTGCTCTCGCCGGCGCAGTAACCCGTTCAGGGGAAATTCTCCGACGCAGCCGGGTGAAGGGCAGGGGATCAGAAACTGGTACTGCAGCCCGGGCCAGCGCCGCCTCAGCAGATGTTCCATGCTGTCGCGGAGCACGTTGAAGAACAGGTCCGGAGACGGGGCGCGCACCTGCAGGATCAGCCGTCCGTCCTGTTGCAACTCGATAAGCGCCTCGGACGCGTAGGCGGCCGTCGGGTGGCGCAAAAATACGCCGTTTCGCCAGTGTTTGTCCACCGAGGCGTTGTGGTGTCGGACGGTCATCCAGGCGATGAGGCCGGGTGCTGGCTCCTGGAGTTTGCACACCAGCGTCACGGTGCGCAGGTTCGACGGCGCCGGACTCTTGAATATCCAGGGCAGTGCGGGCCTTGAGTGCGGGACGAGCTGCGCGATCAGGCTTTTCTCTTCGTGACCCTCAAGGCGGTAGGAGATGTCGAATTTTTCCATCAGCCGAAGGAAGTACGGGTGATGACGCGCCGGGTACGACTTCCCCCGGTCGTGGTCCTGCCAGATCCTGCGCAAACGGGCATGGTCGAGGACACCATTGGCGGCTCTCGTCGCGGCATCCTCAAGGACGTACGCGATCGCCTTCGTCAGCCATTCAGGGTTCAGGACCACGATGTCCCTCAAGCCCTCGTCGTCACCGTAGTAGATGACGTGCCCCAGGTCGTGTAGCAGCTCCGCCAGGGTCGTGGTTTCTTCGTCGTTGAGGTCCTGTTCTCGGCATGCCTTGACAAAGTCGGACCAGGATATCTGGGGCTCACTCTGGTAGCGAGAGAGGATGTCGTCCCTCGCGGCGATCCAGCGCGGGCTCAGCATCCGTCCCATTTGCGGAAGCGCTGCGGCTTCCTTCGCCACGTGCTCTCGTAGCTCCGCTATCCCGTTGCCGCTCTGGTTGTCGACGCTGAACTGGCCCGCCAGCATGTTGGGAAATGCCTGCTTCAGTTGCTCGAAATCGATCTCGGGGTTGCGCTCGTCGCAATGGGTCGGTACGAGAATTGCTCGGGCCTCATGGCCCACTCGGAGCCGTATGCGCCCGAGCCATCCTTCGACCTCGCCCTGCTCCTGTCCCCGGCGGGCGTTCCAGACCAGGATGTAGAGAGCGCGTCGACTGAAGAAGAACTGGTGGGTGATCCGATAGACTTCCTGGCCCCCGAAATCCCAGGCTCGCGCCGTCATATCGAGGTCCAGGTCGGGATGCGGAAGGACGAGCGGGTGTATCTCCAGACCGTGCGTGGTGTCGCGGTTCGACACGAAGGGTTCGCCCTTCAGCGCGGCCAGTAGGGAGGTTTTCCCGACTGCTCCCTCGCCTACGACCAAAATCTTGGCTTCATAGTGGGGTACCGCATCCTCCAGGCTCCGAAGGTATGCCGCCACCGCGCCCAGGCCGCGAATCAGCAGGTCCGGGAGTGGGTCGGAGAGCGGGTTGCGGGAGATGGACAGAGAGATCGATCTACCGAGCAGTTGAACCATCTCGCGTGGAAGCTCGCGGATCTGGTTCCCATCCAGCTCCAGCTTGTCCAGCTTGGTCAGCAGTCCGATCTCCGACGGAAGCTTCGATATCTGGTTATTACTCAGGTAGAGGCGCCGCAGGTTCGTGAGTTTGCAGATGTCGGGCGGTATCTCGATCAGCTTGTTGTTCCTGAGGTCGAGCTGTTCGAGGTTGCGGAGCCGGAACAGCTCGGCGGGAAGGTGCGTGATGTTGTTGCCGTCGAGATCCAACTCGCGCAGCTCGGACAACTTCCCGATCTCGGCGGGTAGTGTCCCAAGCTGATTGTCGTCCAGATAGAGTTCTTCAAGCTTCCGCAGCTCCCCGATCTCCTTCGGAAGGGACGAGAGGCGGTTGCTGCGTACATCCAGCTCGGTGAGGTTGATCAGATGACCGATACCGGCAGGTAGGGATTCCAGCTCGTTATGAATGAGATAGAGACGATCAAGATCGCCGAGCTCACTGACTTTCGCCGGCAGACTCTTCAGTCCCCATCCGGAGAACCTTACAAACCCTTCCCTCCGGGCACGCTCCGCGTCTGCATCAGTGAATGTGCGATCGACATGGCGCGCCCTCTTGATGATTCCCCCTCGTTCAGAAGCATCCGCGGTTCATCATGGTTCGACCTTGGGCAAAGTCATGCTAACTGCGCGGTTCAGATTGAGTTCCGACGGTAGCGAATAACGACCACCGCCGTCGATCCACGCAGCCGACCTCTTCTGTCAGTTTCCCGACAGGGAAGGTTGGCGCAAAACATCGGCTCATTGGTTGATCAAGGGAGAGACGCAGGTCAGCAACCCGGGTCAAACCGGGATGCCAGCTCAGGACCGTCGAACGGCAGGTCACGACAACGTACGCAACGCCTCCAGGATCTCCGTACCGGACCGGACGTGGGGTTCGAGAGTGGCGACGAGTTCGCCGCGATCGGCGTAGTCCGGCTCGGCGAGTCGGGCTTCGACGAGGATGATCCTTCGGGACAGCTCCTCGGTACGCTCCGAGAGAATCTCCATCGCCCGGTCGATCATCTCGCTGCCGCGGATGTACGCGGCGGCGGCGAAGGACTCACGGAAGGTGTTCGCAGTCTCGTCCAACTCGTCGATCCACTGTTGACGGAGCACCTTCAGCTCCGACGAGTTGGCGCGGTTCCGGGCGATGTACGCGTACAGCAGGCCCGCGATCAGGGCGACACTGGTCGGCACGACGATCACCGGTCCGGTGATCAGCCCCGCCACCGCCGCCAGCATCGTGGCGAACGGGGTCGAGATGCCGACGATTCCCGAAACCTGCTGCACGTAGTCCCTGGCCCCGGGGCGGTATCGCCGCGACGGTGGTACCGCGAGGTCCCGGATGCCCAGCGGGGCGGCGTTGGCACCGAGGTCGCCGGTCCGGCTCGCGTCGAGCAGGGTCGTCCGGACGGTGTCGAGAACGGCGTTGGAGAACTCCTGGAACTGTCCCTCCCACACCTGTCCGGGACCCCGGTTGGCGACCCACTCCTGGAGCAGTTGTGCCTTGCGTACCTCCAGCCGGTTGACGTCCTTCTCGTTCGCCAGGTTGGCGTTCCGGATCTCGTCGATCAGCTCGATCCGCAGCAGGTCGGCGAGCCCCTGGAAGCTGCGTTCGGTGACCCGGACGTGATGTTGCAGCGCCGCTTCGAACTGCTCCCGGATGGTGCCGATCGCCGACTTCAGGATTTCGAGGCGGCGGCCGAGGTCCTCCCGTTCGTGAGACAGATGGCTCAGTGGCAGCCTCGCCGACTCCAGCAGGCCGACCAGCATCCGCTGGTGCGGCATCATCAGGGCGCGGGCCTCGATGGCCACGGTCAGAAGGTGCCGGTGGCCGGTTCCGGTGTTGACGAGATCGGTGAGCGTACGGCGCAGCCGTCTCATCCTGCTGGCGGCGATCAGCCGCTCGCCCCGCGCGGCCTCGCCCTCGGCCACATGCCACCGGCCCTGCGCCTCCCACGCGGGTGAGACGGCGATGAACCCCTCGCCCTGGAAGCTGTCGGCCTGCCCGGCCGGGGCCGGGAAGTTCTCGGTCAGGTACGCGTTGTTGTCCCTGATCGTGTCCTTCCACTCCGGCTCGCCGTCGATGTTGGCGGAGACCGCGCGGTCGATGCCGGTCAGTACCCAGATCACCCGCTTACCGGAACTGAGGTGGTGGTTGTACAGGCGGCTGACCAGTTCGAGTTCCTGCCGGGACAGGGTGTGCGTGGCCTGGCTGACGTACACGAAGCAGTCCGCGTCCACCCAGGCGCTGTTGGCGATCTCGTCGTGGACCGGATGTACCGAATCCATTCCGGGTAGCTCGTACAGTTTGGCGGGAAGCAGCGAGTCAGCCAGCAGGATCTCCACCTCGGCGACGGTGAGGTTGCGGTGCGCGGCGGCCCGCCCCCGGGCGATCGCCTGTGGATCCTGGGTGGTGTACGCGGCCACCACCGCGGGGATCGGGGAGTTGCCGAGATTCTCCCAGTCACCGCCGTCGGTGAACCGTACCCGGTAGAAGCCCCGGTCCGACGCGTCCACCTCGCGGGTGTCGTCGACCGGGACGATCGTCGCCGGGCAGGCAGTGGTCGCCTTGGCGGCGGAGTGCAGCAGGCCGACGTACTGCTCGGAGACCATGCCGTCGTCGTTGCTCACCGGGGCATAGGTGAGGCGCTCCTGGAGTCCACCGATGAGGAAGCTCTTGCCCGACGAGAACTGGCCGACGAAGGCCACGGTAATCAGCGTGGAGACGGCCCGTGCGCGCAGCGCCCGGACGGCGGCCAGACTCTCGGCGCGGTCCTGTCGTCGTGCGTCGTCGAACCCGGAGTCGAGGCGCGAGATCCCGTCGAGCCAGCGCTCGGTGCGGTCCAGCAGCTGCCGTAGCTCGACCCGCATGCCTTCCACGTCGCTGACGAGGTTGTCGGTCACCGGCGCCTGCCCCGACGGTTGCTTGGATGAGCGTTCCGGAGACATCACAGCCGGTACGCCTCTTCGCCGTGCTGGGAGAGATCGAGACCGCGATCCTCCTCCTGCGGGTGCACCCGTCCGTGGTTGCGGGGGCCTCGTCCGAGCAGCCAGCCGAGCGCGAAGGTGACCACGAAGGAGTACGCCACGACCGCCACGACGGTGATGGCCTGCAGGATCAGCTGTTCGAAGCCGCCACCGTAGAACAGGCCGTCGGTGCCGGCCTCGTTCACCGCCGAGGTAGCGAAGAACCCGAGTGCCAGTGAACCGATCACCCCACCGACCAGGTGCAGGCCGACGACGTCGAGCGCGTCGTCCCACTGGCGGCGGCCGAGGACCGCCAGGCCGCAGCCGACCGCCGCCAGCGCGCCGATCGCGATGGCGCCGATCGGGTCGACGAACCCGGCGCACGGGGTGATGGCGACCAGGCCCGCCACGACACCGGACGCCGCGCCGAGCGTCGTGGTCCGGCCGAGCTTGATCCGTTCCAGCAGTGCCCACGCCAGCATCGCCGCGCCGGCGGCGATCGTGGTGTTGAGGAACGCGTACGCGGCGACGCCGTCCGGCGCCAGCGCCGACCCGGCGTTGAACCCGAGCCAGCCGAACCACAACAGCGCGGTGCCCAGCAGCACGAAGGGCATGTTGTGCGGCCGGATGTCGTCGCTCGGCCAGCCCCGCCGTGGCCCCAGGACCAACGCCATCGCCAGACCGGCCGCCCCCGCGTTGGCGTGCACCACGGTTCCGCCGGCGAAGTCCAACGCGCCCGTGTGCGAACCGATCGTCAGCTCCCCCGCCCATCCGAAGGGGGAGAAGACCCAGTGCGCAACCGGGCTATACACGAGGATGGTCCACAGCACGATGAAGGGGATGAACGACGCGGGCCGCCAACGGTCGGCCGTGGAACCGGTGATCAGCGCGGCGGTGATGATCGCGAACATCATCTGGAAGCCGGCGAACGCCACCGGTGGGATGCCCATCGCCCTACCGTCGACGAACCCCGGGACGATCTCGTCCATGTTGCTCAGTCCGACGAAGTGGAATCCACCAATCAGCCCGTTCGAGGGGCCGAACGCCAACGAGTAGGAAACCACCACCCAGGTGATCCCCACCAGTCCCATGGCCATGAAGCACTGCATCATCATGGCCAGCACGTGCTTGCTCCGGACCAGCCCTCCGTAGAAGAAGGCCAGCGCCGGTGTCATCAACAGCACCATCGCCGAGCTGACCAGCACCCACGCCGTCGCGCCCGTGTCTAACGATCCGAAATCAAAGTCCATGCCGCCCTCATAGGTCAGGTAGTCGACAAACCGGTGGTTCCCCCGTGAGGTTCAGGCGTTACGTTTCGCTGCCGAGGCTCCGGGCATCGCCGGTGCCCGTGCGGCCGTACGGCGGCTTTCCGGAGCCGGGCCGCTCGGGCTGGTTGTCCTGCCCCGGACGTCTACTGGTGAAGGGCCACTCGGGTCGGCCGGCGGCGTCGTCTCGGCCGGGTCGCCGGAGCGGGTCCGACGGGTCGTCCCGAACGGAGGGACCGTCGCGGTCGCCCGGGTCGTCCCGCCCCGGCGGGCGATCCCGGCCGGACACCTCGTCCCGATCCGACCATTCGAACGCGACGCCGTTGAGGATGACCGGGAAGCCGGGCGGGCAATCGGCCGACTCCAGCCGCTCCGGGTCGTCGGCCGGGCGGTAGTCGATCCGGATGGCCGGTCCGGTCGGGGTACGGGTACCCCACACGGTGCCCTCCCCCGGAACGTTGAGCGTCGTCGTCGGCCCGATCGCCACCTGCCGGCCGGAGAGCCGGACCTCGCCGAAGGCGACTCCGGTGGTCGGCGACACCGCCCGCAGCGTGCCGTGCAGCAGCGGGCGGTCGGCGCGACGCCCGCCGAACACGAACCCGGCGACGACGAGCGCCAGGGCCACCGCGCCGAGAAGCCACAACAGCGGGTTCCCCCGTTGGGCCCTCCCGCCGACCGGCTGGACCTCGGCCTCGAAGGTGGGCTCGAACGTCATCCCGAGGTCCTGGCCCAGCACGTCGGTCCAGGGCGACCCGACGGTCGCCTGCGCCGTCACCCGAGCGCTGATCTCGCGCCACGCCAGCGGCGCGAGGCTGCGCTCGCCGGCGTCCCAGTGAATTCGTACCGGCACCCGCTCGCGTCGTCCCGGCTGCACCGACACCGGGCCGTCCTCGGCCTGAACCCGGATCCGTGGGTCGTCGACGCGCAGCCGCAGGCCGGTCAGGACCAGGGGAACTCGTTCGCTGGTCGAGCGGACACCCACCTGCACCGTGTTCTCTCCCGCAGCGAGCCGGTCCATCCCTTCGGGCCACTCCAGGACCAGACCGTGTCGCGTGTCCGCGCCGATCGCCGCGCGTGCCTTGGCCGCACGGCTGGCCTGCTTCGGTACGTCCAACTCCCTGGTCAGTGCCCCGATCGACGAGACGGGCAGCGCCTGGGCGTCCGGTAGGACCGTACGCAACGGCACGACGCCCGCCCCCCGTTGCAGCGGGACGGCGTACCCCAGGAACTGTTCCTGCTTCACCTCGGCGGCCTTCCGGGCCAGGGCCTCCCAGCTCGCCCCCTCGGCGAACGGATAGGGGCTGTTCGGCGCCGGGTCGTGTGCTCCGTCGGTGAACAGGACGATGGTCGCGATCGTCGCGGTGGATTTGTCCACGACGTCCACCGCGACCTCGAGCGCCCGTCCGATGTCGGTGTGGCTGCCGGTCGCACCCGCGGGCAGCGTCGCGAGCAGCGGATCCGGGTTGCGTCCGGCCGGACCGTGGAACCTGATCGAGGTTGCGCTGTCGAACGTCACCAGGGCGACCCGGTCGTTCGCGCCCAACGCGGCGAGGAAGCCACGGAGGCTCCCCTTGACCGCCTGGTAGAGGTCGGTGCCCTGCTGCATCGACGCGGAGGTGTCGATGAGGATGACGTACTCCGCCGCGACCTCGTCGACGCCCAGCGCCCGGTACACGTCCTCCCGCGTGGCGGGAGCGGCGGCCACCGGCGTACCGGGGACCAGGATCCCGGCGACGGCGACGACCGCCGCGACACATCGCGCCACCCGCAGTGTGATGCCGCTCATCGACGGCTTTCCCTTCTGGTCGGTCGATCCTGGCCACTCGCGTCCGTGCCGGGTCATCGCCGCCTCCTCCGGCGGTACCGCGCGAGCCTGACCAGTGGTCTCGGCTCGATGGCCTGGCCGCGCAGGGCCCGGTTCACCGCCGTCGAGTGCAGGTACAGGCGTTGCCCGATGGTCTGGAGCAGGGCGCGGTAGTCAGTGGCCATCTGCTCTCCGAGCGCACCCGTGAGGACCGCGTCGTGCGCGGCCTGCACCGCGGGTACGACGTCCCGGTGGTCGGTCTGCACCAGCCGGTGGAGCAGGCTCTCGATGACCGCGTAGATCCGGGCCGGCTCGGTCGCGTCCGGCCAGGGCGCAAGGGTGCGGAGCACCTCGTCCGGCTGGCACCCCAGCCGGACCCCCTCGGTCCACAACTCGACGATCTCGTCTTCGTCGATGCCGCGGGTCACCGCGTCGGCCAGCCGGTTCAGCAGTCCGTGTGCCCGCAACGAGACGGACATCTGCATCAGGAGGTGCTGCAGGACCGCCGGCAGCAGCCGAAGCGTCTCCGGAGCCGCCTCGATGGCGGGCAGCAGGCTACTCGGGATCTCGTGGTACGTCCGCTCGGAGAGCAGCCGCTCGGTCAGGGCGACCGCGAGTACGACTCCCGCCGGTTTCGGCGGCGGATTGGTGAGGTCATGGACGAGCCGCAGCGCGACGGTTCGGCTGCGCTGCGGGGGAAACCACTTCGCCAGCTGTTCACTGACCGCGACGGCGTACTCCGTGGGGTCGTCCACCGGCTCGGCCGGCCGGGGCGGCTCCTGCCAGGCGGAGAGCAGGAGGTCGATCAACGCCTGGGTCCGGGCCGGTTGCGTCGGCAGCTCGACCAGCAGCGCGGCGATGGCCCGACGCGTCTGACCCTGGTCGGCGGCGCGCGCGAGTTCGGGCCAGAGACCGGGCAGGACCGCCGGGACGGTGTCCCGTGCCCGGGCCACCACGAGCACCGCGATGATCATGCGGGGGCCCCACGAGGCCAGGGTGACCGCGTCCCCGGGCTGGAGCGGTGTCTCGGCGTGCACCGCCACCGCGAACGGCTGTAGCCAACGGGGCGGCGTGGCGCTGTCGGTGAGCCACCGAAGCCAGGGCACGAACCGCTCCGGACCGTCGTCGATGACGGCGGTGACGAGATCCATGCAGAGCATCTGGTTCTCGTACAGGGCCAGCCGTAGCTCCGGTTCCTCGGTCGGCGGGGGCGAGCCGGCGAGGGCGCGACCCATCCGGGTCCGTTTCTCCGGGGCGAGGTCGTCGCCGACCAACCGGGCGACGGCGAGCCGGTAACCGGCCAGCACCCCGTGCCGGGCGGTGTGCGCGGCGAACCGCAGGAGCAGCTCGACCGGCGCGTCGGCGACCTGCTTGACCAGGATCGGGAGGGCCCCGTCGGACCAGTGCCGCTCCAGCAGGGGCAGATCGTCGTCGGAGGCCTCGGCCACGAAGTTGCCCAGCAGTTCGACGTGTTCCGCAGGTGCGAAGACGGCCGGGTCCAGCTGTTCCAGTACGGCGCGCGCCTCGCCGGGGGCGGCCACGCCGTGGCGGTAGCGGAGCAGTGTGCTGTAGGCCGGGTTCTCCTGCTCCAGGTACCGCAGCGCGGTCGCCGCGCCGTCGGCACCGGGCGGCATGGGGTCGGTGCACCGCCAGAGCAGACTGACCACGAACTCGGTGTCGCGCAACTTCCAGAGTTCGAGCAGGTGATCCAGATATCGGGGCACCGGGCCGGCGAACGACGTGAGATCGGGCACGACCCGCCAGCTGACCTGGTGCTGCTGCTCCTTCACCCGGTCGGCGAAGGCCAGCCGGATCTCGTGGCTGGCCAGGTTGGGGGTCCAGGTCCCGGCGACGAGGTCGGCGCGGAAGCCGTACGGCAGCAGCGCGGCGACCGCGTCCAGGCAGCGCACCCGCTCGTCCAGCGGCGGAAAGTCCTCTGCGGCGATCATGACGGGCTGGTCGAGGACCAGCGCGGCGAGGCTGGCGACCCATGGGAACCCGAGGCCGTCGATGTCCTCGACCAGGTGGTCGAGGTTCGCCGGTGGCAGCGCGACCACGACGTCACGGTCGATGGGCAGGTGGAGGTCCGTGACCGCGGCGTACATCTCCCGGTAGCCGGGCCGCGCGTCGGTGGCGCTGGCGAACCTGACGTCAAAGTAGCGCGTCGCGGCGATGAGGCGACCCGTCGCGTCCCGGGATCCGTGCCGATCCCAGTCCATGACGGACACACCGAGCCGCTCACGACCCCCGGTGTACCCACCACTGCCGGCGAAGGTGATCCAGGGAAGCCCGTCCGGGCCCGGATCGGTGCCCTTCGGGGAGCCGGGCAGGGATCGGCGGATCAGCTGGGTCAGCTCCTTGACGTCCTGACCGTGGGTCGAATCGGTGATGATGCCGTAGTCGTCGAAGCGTCCGGGATGCTTGCTGTGCAGGGCCCACCGCAACGTACGGTCGGGCGTGTCGGGCGGTAGGGACATGGGTCACCAGGACCCGGTACGGATTCGCCGCTCCAACCCGATGACGGGTTCCAGGATGTTGATCGGACGGACCGCGTCGCGGATGCGCGGTACGTCGTCGGCGGTTTCGACGTTGGCGTAGTCGCTCGGGTCGAACCTGCCGCCCTCGCCTAGCCGGAAGCCGATCGCCGAGCAGACGAAGTAGGCCACCCGGTCGGGGTGAAAGTACCGCCCGAGCGCGGCACGGACCCGCGCCGCCCCGCTGTCGGGCATCTGGTCGCAGAGCCAGTCGAAGAACTTGTCCGCGTGCTTGTTGGGAATGTGCGGCTGGTTGGTGGCCTGGTGGGTGCTCACCCAGTCGGACCTCAGCGCCTTGCTGAACAGCACCGGGTGGTCGAACTTGGTGATGCAGACCGCGACGTGGTGCGGCAGCCGCCCGTTCACCAGCTTTCCCTCCCGCCGGAGCTGGAACACCAGGTGCTCCAGGACCCCGTGAAAGAACTGGAAGTTGCCCTGGTCCCCGGCTTCCTTGGTGGCGTCGAGGATCGGGTCGAAGAGGTAGAGCAGGCCGTCGGACTCGGCCAGGTGCTTGAGTACGGCTGCCTTCACGGCGTCGTCCTTGTTCTTGCCCATCAGGAACCAGCGACCGGGCATGTCCTGCAGGTCGAGCACGAACTCGACCGGTTCCCGGTCGGCGGCGGGTCGACCGAGCAGCCCGCGACCGCGTCGTCCCCGTGACGCGGGGTCCGGCTCGTCGTCCGGTTCGCCGAAGATGTGCCAGCTCAACGGCGTACCCGCCATCGAGCCCTGGGGAAACCGCCGCTCGTGGTCCAGCAGTTCGGTCATCTCCAGCAGGAACTCGGTGGCCTCCGGGGTGGCGCCGTTGATGGTCCACCTGCTGTGGTCACCCGATTCGCTCAGCACGGCGAGGGGCAGGGCGGCGAGGAAGGTGGTCTTTCCTCCGCTCGTCGCTCCCCACATGCCGACCCGGATCAGCCGGCCCGCGCTGGGTGTCGGCAGGGGCCGGGGCGGTGCCGCCGCGATCGGTGGTGACTCGGCCGACGCCGGCCGCCCGAAGCGCAACGACGGACCGGCGGACCGGTTGGGCTCGGTACGGACCTCGGCCGGGGTCACCACGGGCGGCGCCGGATCGACGGGTACGACCGCGGGGTACGAGGTCGACGTCTTCGTGGCCTCCGGCTGCGCCGCCTCATCCGGGCTGTCCGCCGGCTCCTCGTCGCGTTGCGCGTCGGTTGCCGGACGCCGGGACAGCCTGGCCGCCCGCCACGTCGGCGGATCCAGCGGCTCCGGCCGGGGCACCGGCACCGGATCGCGCGGAGGCAGGCCGGTGCCCTGGGGGTTGTCCTCGGCCGGTCGGTCAGGTTGCACGGTGGCCTCCGTTGATGACGTCGCCGAGCCGGGTGGGGTCGGGCCGGGCGAAGGGTGGTGACGGTGCCGTCTCGTCGTCGAACAACCTGGCGTTCGTTACGAGCACCTGCGGCATTACGTCGGGGCGGTACGTCCCGTGCCAGCCCAGCTCGTGCCAGGCCTCGGCACGCCGGTCCAACGCCTCGCGGATCTTGCCGCGCTGTGGCCAGTTCGGGGCCTCGTGCACCAGCACGAGGGACACCTGGTCGTCCCGCAACTGCTCGGCGTAGTCGCGCCAGTCCAGCCGGCGGGGGCAGGGCACGGCGGGGTCGAACTCGTGCTGCCGGGTCGGGTACGGCGGTTTGCTGCCGATCAGGACGACCATTCGCCGCGCGCCGGGGCGCCAGCGCACTCCGCTGATCACGGCCAGCGCGTCCTCCACGGCGGCGGCGAAGTCGTTCCGGTTCGGTTCCGTCGTCCAGTAGTTGAGCTCCGCCGCCGCCGCGTCGGCCGAGGAGAACCCGGCCAGCACCAGCGGGACGTCTTCCTCGTCGCCACGCGGACGCCGTCCGCCGTGCTGCCCGTACCCGACGAGCACCACCCGGACCATCTCGGCGGCCGGCAGCCTCCCGGCGATCTCGGCCAGGATGGCGCGGGCGAGTGCGACCCGGGCGACGGCCTCCGTCCCGGTGTAGTCGATGGCGAGTACCAGGTCGGTCAGGGGCAGCGTGGTGGAGATCGTCTCAAGCAGTTCCGACCAGGTGCGGCGATCGTCGACAACCCCGTCGACACCGTCGAAGGTGACCGTGCCGGTTTCGGTCAGCCGCACCCGGACGAGCGCCGTGCTGTCCGACCGGAGATCGGCCGAGCCGATCCGGATCGGCAGCCAGTCATGGGCCTGGCTCAGACCATTGCCGTGGCTGTCCTGGCAGACCATCACGGGAAGGGAGACCGGCCCACGGATTCCGGACGGCACCCGGATCCGCACCGGGGCGACCGCGCCCGCAACCGTACCGACCGGAAACAACAGCACCGGGTCGAGGCGGACGGCACCCTCGGGTTCGACCTTCGAGAGGACGAGATGGTACGGCTGGTCGAGCGGAGTCGACCCGAGAAGTAACCGCTTCGCCTCCTCGACCCGGACCTCACGCCACACCACCGCCCCCTGAATCCGGGCCCGGAGCGATTCGACGGTGTAGGCGGCCAGGGCCCAACCGGACTCGGGCAGGGCGAGGAGGACCGGTATTCCCTCCAGCGCGTCCATCGGAAGATGGGATCTCACCTCGCCGGCCAGCTCGACCGGATCCACCCCGACCATGCCGATACCGCCTGCGACATGGAATCGTATTTGTATCGGGTCGTCCGGCAGACTCGGCAGCAGCTTCGCCCAGGGCCAGTGCTGTTGGTCGCCCAGACCGAGCCGAGTGGTCGGGTCGGGTGCGATCTCGATCATCTCGACGCCGTACGGCCCGACGCCGAGGAGCACGAATCCGGCGGCCGGATTGTCGATCACGAGTCGTGGACGCGGGGATTCGGTCGGGTCCGCGCCGACCGGGCCGTCGGTGATCTCCGGTCCGATGGTCGGCAGGCCCCGCAGATGGGGTCCGAGTTCGGCCAGTCGGTCGGGGTCGGTTCCGGCCGCGCGACCGGCCGCCGCCAGGTCCCACCGGTACTGGGCCTCCAGCAACGACCGCTGCTCGGCGGGACCACGGGTCCACCCGCATGTCCCGCACCGGCTTTCGGCGGTGCGCGGCCATCGACATACGTCACACCTGGTGGTGGCGTCGAACTCTCCCGTCATCGCCGACCCTTCAGCCACTGGGTGCGCCGCCGGTACGTTGGAAGAAGCAGAAGTCTGGGCTTCGGAATATGACATCACGAACCTGCTCCGCTGTATCGCTGGAACGTGGGTGGTGCTCCGCCACATACGTCTGGTTGTGCTCACCGTTCGGGTGACGGAAGCCGCTCAGTTGGCCCACGGGCGGGTCCGATCACACCGTACGGAGCTTTGTAACGCATCTCTGTCCACTTTGCCTCCCGTAGCACCGGTCGGCTATCCGACGCTCGGTTTCCCAAGCATGAAGGAATAGAACAAGGGGTCGACACAAGATCGACACTCGACCCGACCGAACAGTGAGCAGGTTGCGACACTTCAGTCTGATGTGGACCGGCTTATCCGCTGGTGTGCTTAGTACGGCACACCGTAGATGGTGTTCGCCACTAACACCCGATATCCGATGAATACGCTTCGAGGCAGCCGAGGTCATCGGGAGCATTGCCAGGAAGAAGGCTTTCCCGGCACCCTGTTTCAGGCAGGTACCCAAATTCGTTTCCAGTCTATTACGCATTCGGCCCGGATTACGGAGGTGTCCGGTGCTCCCAATCCGCTCCCCCACATCCATGCCGAGCAAGCCATCGAGCAGGCCCGACGGCCGGCCGGCCACACCTGCGAGATGACCGGATCAGCCGAAAGTGGTGCGTCGGACCGTCGGCGGCGCTCCTTGTAGCGACGTTGCCGGGACGGCGCTCATCGGGCGACTGCTTCGTCGGGTGGGAAGCCATCTCGTGAGCATCGAGACCAGGGGTCGAGCGGGAAGCCGGTATCCTGCCGCGCGTGACCTATCCAATGATGCCAAACGACCCGCGATGGCTTGGTAACTATGAGCTGCTCGGTCGTCTTGGCGAGGGCGGCATGGGCACCGTCTTCCTTGGACGCTCGCCGGATGGTCGGCTGGTGGCGGTCAAGATGTTGCGGGCCGAGCACGCCTGGGACACCGAGTTCCGGGGGCGCTTCCGCAGCGAGGTGAACCGGGCCCGCGAGGTGCCCGGCTTCTGCACGGCGGCGGTGCTCGACGCCGACCCGGATCACGAGACGCCGTATCTGGTGGTCGAGTACGTCGACGGGCCGAGTCTCTCCGAGGTGATCCGGGAGCGGGGGCCGCTGGACGGCGGCACGCTACACAGCGTGGCGGTCGGGGTGGCCACGGCGCTGGTGGCGATCCACGGCGTGGGGGTCATCCACCGGGACCTGAAGCCGCAGAACGTGCTGTTCTCGCTGGGTACGCCCAAGGTGATCGACTTCGGGATCGCGCGGGCGCTTGAGGTGACCAGCCGGCACACCAAGACCGACCAGATGGTCGGCACGGTGGCGTACATGGCGCCGGAGCGGTTCGACAACGAATCGGATCGTACGGTGGGGCCGGCGGCTGACGTGTTCGCGTGGGGTGTGGTGGTGGCCTACGCGGCGACCGGACGTACCCCGTTCTGGGCAGATTCCCCGGCAGCCACGGCGGCTCGCATTCTGACCCAGCCGCCCGACCTGACGGGGCTCGGCGGGTCGTTGCGTGACCTGGTGGGCCGCACGCTAGCCAAGGATCCGACCGAGCGGCCGACCGCACACCAACTGCTCGATCTGCTGCTGGAGGCGGAAACGGGGGGAGCGCTCGCCCAGCGGCCGGAGCTGCTCAAGGCCGCCGAGGCGGCCCAGCACACGGGTCGGGTGCGACCTTCCGCCGTACGGAAGCCGGCCACACCCGTTCGTCGGCGGGTGAGCCGCCTGGTGGCCGTGGCCGTGGCCGCGACCGTCGTGTGTGCCGGTATCGGATTCGCGTTGTCGCGCAACAAGCCGGGTGAGACGCTGGCGTCAGTCGCGCCCAGCACGTCGCCGTCGGCGTTGCCGCACGTGGCGTCGGCCGCACCCAAGCCGACGGTGGCCGTCTCGGACACGCCACGGATCCAGGGGCCAGGGGTGTCCGACCATCTCGACCGACCGGGCCTGTGGAAGGCCGACCGGGCTGCCGACAGCGCCGCCGGGTGGTGCACCTTCGACCAGCGGATGCTGGCGACAACACACATGTCCACCCTCTATCAGTGCAAGGGGCCGCAGGACTCGTTCGCCGGCGACCAGACGATCGCGGCCGATGTCGGCATCGTCACCAAGGGCGCCTGCGCGGTGATCTGGTTCCGGGTGGTCGACCAGCACGGTTACGTAGCCTCGTTCTGCGAGAACGAGATCCGGCTGGGGATCGACCAGAGCTCGGGAAATGGGTTCAACTCGGAGCAGCGGGTCGCCTCGGGCGCGTTCCAGGTCGGGCAGACGCACCGGACCGGCATCACCGTGAACAACGGCACGGCCCAGGTGACGGTCGACGGCACGCCCGCTCTGAGCATGCCGGTCACCGATCCGCAGCTGGTCGCGGGCCGGGTCGTGCTCGGGGCGCTCAACGACGCGTCCGAAGGGGACGCCACAGTGGCGTTTACGAACGTCGATCTCCGGTCACCGGTGCTGGGTCAGCCGGCGCACTTCACTGATCCTACGACTGGTTCCAGCCAGTCGATGGTGGAGCTTTATTCGTACGACCCGGTCGCGCACTCCGCGGTGGCTCAACCGGTGCTCGTGATGGCCAGTGCGGACTACTGCAAGCAGTTCAAGATCGACTCGGACGATATCAGGTGCAGCGACCCGTACCAGATCGTCGAGAGCCACACGAAGGTGACGATCCCGGTCCGGTCCGCGCCGAAGCTGACGTCGTGGGAGAACGTCGGCGGCGGGGACGGCATCGTCTCGGTGCGCGCCGGCGCCGGTCAATCCATCTCTGCGTCCAACTTCACCAAGTGGCTGGCCGGGAAGCAGGGTGGCCTGGTCGCGGTCACCACCACCAACGGCGAGGTCACCACGCTCACCAAGATTGACAGCCCCTGACCCGGTTGCGTCGCGGTCCCGGTCACCAGCGCGTCCGGGTCGGCGATCTGCCCCCAGGGCGCGCTCTCTGCCGCCGTCAAGGCGCGGCAGCGTTGGAGGCGACTGCTCGGGTGCGCTGCCCGACATGCAGATCGACTCGGATGCCGACGTAGTTTTCCTTCGCCGGCCGCGAACCGAGTCCTATGGCCGAGCGGCGGTCTTTCTGGACATCGGCCGATATCCCTGTCCGTGGCATGAAACCAACCACGACGACTCCATGAAACCCAGGGAACATCGGGGGTGGTCCCGTGACACCGACCGGTGGAAGCGCGCCTTGCCGTGCTCCCTGCGCACGCGGGGGTGTGGTCCCGGCTGGACCCCTTCGAAGTCGATGTCATCGCCGAGCGCAGACCTAAGCAGCACTCATGGAACTACCGCTCCTCCACCCCGCCCGGCACCACGCCAACATGAAGGGGCAGCACGGACGATCATGTGCTCCCAGTTTGCTCCCATCGTAAGGGACACAAACAGAACTGCTCGTTACCGGAAGTCCGGTAACGAGCCGCTGACCTGCTCGGACTGCTGGTGGGCGATACTGGGTTTGAACCAGTGACCTCTGCCGTGTCAAGGAATGGTCCGCGACACCCTCACCAGGAACAAACACAACGGCTCCAGGTCAGGCGGGGCAGCTTTACGCGCTTGGCGCGGCGGCCCGGACCGCGGCACGGTCCAACGCGAGAGGGAGCAGACCGGCGAGTTGGGTGGCGGCAACGTTCCGCCCCGGCGCGAGCATGACCACCACGTCGCCCCGGCGCCCGACCACGCGGTCCTTGGCGAGGTACGCCTCGTCTCCACGCGGGGTCGGCAGCGGCTGGCCGGCTCCCTTGCCGATCACCATGAGGACTCGCCCGGCCCGACCCCGTATCACGCTGACCGAGACCGTGAACGTACCGGTCAGGTCGTTGAAGTTGGCGGCCGTGTAACGCGGGTCGCCACGGTAGCTGGAGGTCCGGTCCGGCCGCACCTGGCGCCCCACCGCGGCGCTGAGTTCGTCGGCGGTCAGCAGCGGCTCGGCGACGTCCCCGGCCACGGTGCCCGCGCCGGGAGAGCCGTCGGCGAGCTCCGGCGCGGGAGTCGCCGCCCGCAATACGGTGACCTGCTTGACGCGACGGGTCCACCGGCGCGCCTGGGCGGTCACCACATCACCCAGCTCGCACTGGCCGGAGATCTCCTTCGGCAGGATCCAGGCCCGGGTCTGGTCGGACCGGCCGTCGTCGATGACGAGGTAGTAGTTGATTGGTGTCCGGTCGGTGCTCTCGTCCGAGCTGTGGTACTGCCACATCTGGTACCAGATCACCTCTCCCGAGACGGTGACCGTGCTCGCCACGTCGGCGAAGACCCGAATCATCGTGTACGTCGCGTAGCCGAGCAGGGCGAGTCCGACGAGGAGGACGGCGAGCGTGATCAGGTCGAGTTCGGCAAGGTCGCGCCACGGCTCGAACCACTGGCCGAAGAGGAAGTGGAGCGGATCGTCGGCCGGGTCGACCGGCAGGCTCGCCTGGCGGGCCGCTGCCGGCCCGACGATGCCGACGAGCGCCCAGCCGAACCAGCCGGCGCCCACGGCCCGGACAAAGGGCCAACCGAGCGGCTGACCGTACCGGGGCAGGGTGTTCGGGTAGCTGACCCCGACCTGGCGCCAGGTGCCTCCGTACGCCGACCAGATGCGACTCCGGTCCGCCAGGCCGAGGTGGATGACCTCCGATGCCCCCCGGGTCGCGCCGAGCGCGGCCCCGTACGACAGGTAGCGGTGCCAGACCGTCACGGCTGCCGGGGGCAGGTCCGCGAACGCCTCGTGCCCGGTCAACCAGTCGCGCAGGCCGAGCCAACGAGCGGCGACAGCCCGGCCCGACGGGGTGTCGCGCTCGCCCATGTTCCGCCGCGCGATGCCGAAGAGGACCATGATCGTGACGAAGAAGGCCGCGCCCACACCGCCCCAACGGTCGTCTTCCTGGGTCCGCGACAGATAGTGGTAGGAGCCGGCGGCGACGCCCAGCGCGGCGAGGGCGCCGAGCAGACTGAGCGCGACGACCAGGCCCTTGGGGAACCGGCGCCGGGTCAGGCCGAGCCGGCGGGCCTCGTCGATGACCGCGCGGCGCAGCGAACTGGCCCAGAGACCGGCGCGCTTCTCGTCGGCGAAGGCCAGGGCGGTCAGCGGTACCAACCCACCGACCGCGCGCTCGACCACCCGGTCGAGGACCTGGCGCTCGTATTCGGTGAGCCCGTCGGTACGACCCGTCGGGTGCACGGTGCTGTCGCGCGGATCCGGGCCGGCCTGCCGCAGTTCCAGATAGCCCCGGGCGGCCAGGTCGAGCAGGGTCGCCTCGGCGGCGTCGACGGTGAGGCTCCACCGGTTGGCCAGCAGGTTGACCACCGCCGGGGACTCCGGGCCGGGCAACGTCATAGAGGCCGGGGCGGGGGCAACGTCGGCCGGCCGGGTGAGCAGCCAGGCGGCCCAATAGACGATGGCCCAGCCGAGCAGGCACACCGCCGGCAGTCCCAGCTCGATGGCCAGGTCAACGGAATTCATCACGTGACTCCAGTGTCCGCCAGGATCCTCAGAACCGCACCGCGACGTCGACACGTTCGTCGCCCGCCGCCTCGAAGTACGGCTCGGCCCGGAACCCGCCCAGACCGGCGATGATGTTGACCGGCAGCGTCTGCACCGCCGTGTTCAGTGACTGGACCGCACTGTTGTAGAACTGCCGGGCGTACGCGATCTGGTTCTCGGTGCCGGCCAGTTCGCGTTGGAGTTCGACGAAGTTCTCACTCGCCCGCAACTGCGGGTACGCCTCGGCCACCGCGAACAACCTGCCGAGCGACCGGGTCAACGCGCCCTCGGCGGCGACCCGTGCCGGCGTACCGCCCGGCGTCCCCGTCGCGGCGACCCGAGCGGCGGTCACCGCCTCCAGCGTCGCCCGCTCGTGGCCGGCGTACCCACGTACCGTCTCCACCAGGTTCGGGATCAGCGAGTGGCGCCGCTTGAGCTGGACGTCCACCTGCGCCCACGACGCCCGCACCTGGGCCCTCAGCCGTACAAGCCGGTTGTAGCCGCGTACCGCGGCGACCAGCAGGACGATAACCAGCAGGACCAACCCCGCCAGCACGCCCACCACCAGGCCAGAATCCACCGGAACCGCCTCTTCGCTCAACCGGGTCGCCCGAGCATCCTCGGCGACCGCCAACACGATCTGCCGTGCAGTTGTCACGGGGTTGGCCGCCGGTCATCCATCCGATAACTCCGTACGGGCGCCCCGGCACCGAGTTTGGGTGCAGTCCCGGGCCCAGCCCGGCCCGTACGCGGATGCCGGCACGAACTGGTGAGTCAGAGGGGGTGTTCGAGAGGGCGATGGCAGAGCATCACGACCGTCGACACCGTCTTGCTCAAGCGGATCTACGTGCTGTTCTTCGTTGAGATCGCCACCCGCCAAGTTACGCCGGGAGTGCACTGACCAGATGCTCCTCGTCGGCGAGCGCCACCTCTGGGCCGTCCTCGCCGAGTACACGGCCCACTACAACAGCCACCGACCACATCGATCGATCGGCCAGCAGCCGCCCATCCCGCCGTCGAGAGTCACTGACCTGACCGCCGCCAGGGTCCGACGGCGCCCGATCCTCGGCGGGTTGATCAACGAGTATTCGCAGGCAGCATAGCGAAACCGGCTTTACGAGCCCTACACGCATCACTTCGGCTACGGCGGGCACATCACCACCAAGAGCCGCGCCTTCTCCGTCACCCTCGGCTTCCTCCGACTGCAACGCACCATCTGGCGACGTACCGAAGGCCAACCCCATACCTGGGACGACGAAGAAACCGAACGCGTCATCTACCAACTCGGCTACCACGCCACCGGCTGGATCACCACCGGAGACGCGCTCCTAGCCAACACCGCCGCCGCCCAAGCCCGCGCCCGACACCAAGCCGGACGAGACGAACTACAAGACGAGACCGCCACCCGCCGGGCCGCCGGCCAACCCCTGGCCCCTTGACACGTACGTGTCAAGGTCAGCCCCCGCGACGAGAGGAACCGAAAACATGGACAGCCCGAGCAGCTGGGAGACAGCCTCGATGGCTGAACGCTGCTGTACTTCACTGCTGTACGGAGACCAAAGAGGCCATGTCCATCGATCGGACATGGCCTCTGAGCTGGTGGGCGATACTGGGTTTGAACCAGTGACCTCTTCCGTGTCAAGGAAGCGCGCTCCCACTGCGCCAATCGCCCTCGCATAACCTTGCCGAGGTGGAGACGGGATTTGAACCCGTGTACACGGCTTTGCAGGCCGTTGCCTCGCCTCTCGGCCACTCCACCGAGGTTGCCCCCGACGTGCGTGGCGGCATCTCCGAGCGGACGACGGGACTCGAACCCGCGACCCTCACCTTGGCAAGGTGATGCGCTACCAACTGCGCTACGTCCGCTTGTCTCCGGTGTTTCCTGGTGACGGATGAGAACTTTAGCCGAGCGCGCGAACATGTGCCAAATCGGGGGTAGCCGCAGCGGGTCGCTCCGCTCACGTACGGCCGTTTTCGCAGGTGAAGGGCGTTTGATCGGGACGGGGGCGGCGTACCCGGTCGGGCGCTCGACACACTCCGTAAAGCATCCTAGGAACCTGGTGTGGAAGGAAGGTCGTACGAGTGGTGGATGGGTGGGGGGCTGGAAGGCGTACGGGAGTGGTGGGTCTTGTGCTGGTACGGGTGGTTTGGGGTGGTGAGGGGAGCGTCCCGGGTCCGGTGGGGTGGACCCGGGACGGGTGGGTGGGCTACTGCGGGGCCTTGAGGTCGTCCAGCGCCTTGGCCGCGCCCCGGTGCAGCGGCACCGGAGTGGTCTTCCGGGCGGTCTCCAGGCTGATCTCCCTGGCCGCCGCGTTGGCCTGTTCGAGCTGCGGCTTGCGGTCGAACAGCGCCTTGGTCAGTACGCAGACCAGGTTCGGGTCGAGGTCGTCCTTCACCAGCAGCAGGTTCGGCACCACGATGGTCCGTACGTCGTCCGGGGTGCCGTAGGTGGCGGCCGGGATGACGCCTTCCTCGTACACCGGGTTGATCTTCTTCAGCTCGCCCAGCAGTGGGGTGATGTCCAGGAAGGTGACCTGGTCCCGGGAGGTGGTGAGCAGGTCGGTGATGCCGGGCGTGGGCAGCCCGCCGGACCAGAAGAAGGCGTCGATCGAGCCGTCCTTGACGCCGTCGACGGTCTTGGTCAGGTCGAGCCGCTGGGCCTGGATGTCCTGGGCCGGGTCGAGGCCGGCGGCCTGGAGCAGCCGGTGCGCGATCACCTCGGTGCCCGACTTCGGGGAGCCGGTGGAGATCCGCTTGCCCTTCATGTCGGCGACCGAGGTGATTCCCGAGCCGGTGCGCACGACCACCTGGGTGTAGTTGGTGTAGATCCGGGAGAGCGCCCGCACCGGCTGCGCCTGGCCGTCGAAGCTGCCCTTGCCCTCCACCGCGTCGGCGGCGGTGTCGGCCAGCGAGAACGCCACCGCGTAGCTCCCGGCCACCAGTTGCTGGATGTTCTGGACCGAGGCGCCGGTCTCGGCGGCGGTCGCCTTGACGTGGCCGTCGGTGACGGTGGTGACCTGCTCGGCGTACGCGTTGCCGAGGGCGAAGTAGACGCCGGTGGAGTTCCCGGTGGCGATGCCGATCCGGGTGTCGGAGCCGACCTCGCAGGTCACGTCGCCACCGGCGTCGGTGGTCGCCCCGTCCTGGCGGCCGCCGCAGCCGACCAAACCGGCCAACCCGACGCCGATCGCCGCGATCCCCGCGACGATTCTCGTGGCACGGTTCATGAGCCCTCCTTCTTCCGGGGTGACCGGTGCGGCGGTGGCGCCGACCGGGCCGTTGGCCTGACCTCGCCGGTCCCCTCGACCGGATCGGTCGGCCGTCGGTCGACGCGGCGGCGGGCCAGGGCCAGGGTGGTGGCGACGGTGAGCAGCGCGACGCCGGCCGCGATCGAGACCGGGTGCAGGTAGAGCAGGAGCAGGCCGGCCAGCCCGGCGAGGACCCGACCGGGTACGCCGAGCGGACCGACCCCGAGCAGCCAGCCGCCGCTCGCCGTGGCCACCGCGGCGATGCCGAGGCAGGCGACCGCGCTGGTCCAGAGCACTCCGGGTACGGGGCCCCGGCCGAGCAGGTACTCCCCCGGCGTGGTCAGCACGAAGGCGATCGGGGCGAGGAAGGCCGGCAGGGCGTACTTCAGTGCCTGCCACATGGTGGGCACGGTCCGGCCACCGGTGATCGCGGCGGCTCCCACCGCGGCGAGCGCGGTCGGCGGGGTGACCTCGGAGAGGACCGAGTAGTAGAAGACGAACATCGCCGCCGCGGGGGCCGGTACGTCGAGCGCCAGCAGCGCCGGCCCGATGATCACCCAGCCGATGATGAACGAGGCGGTCACCGGCACGGCGAGTCCGAGCAGCGCGAGCGCGACGGCGGCGAAGACGACGGTCAGTGCCAGTACCACGGCGGGTCGGTCGGCCAGCGTCTCGGCGGCGCGGACCAGCAGGCCGGCGAACTGGGCGCCGAGGCCGGTCTTGGTGGTGGTGGCGGTGATGATGCCGGCGGCGCCGCAGACCGCGACGACCGGGAGCACGCCGCGTACGCCGTTGGCGAGGGCGGCGAAGAGTCGCTCGGGGGTGAGCCAGCCGCGCCGGTCGAGGAAGGAGAGGGCGAACGCCAGGGCGGTCGCGTAGACCACCGATCGGGTGGCGCTGACCCCGATCGCGAGCAGGACCACGATCACGATCAGGGAGGAGAAGTGGTAGCCGAACCGGAGCAGCAGGCGCCCCGGTGAGTCGGCGACGACCTCGACCGCCCGTACCCCGAACCGGCGGGCGTCGATCTCCACGGCGAGCAGGATGCCGAGGTAGTAGAGCAGGGTCGGGATCATCGCCCAGCCGAGCACGGTCAGGTAGGACACGCCCAGGTACTCGGCGACGATGAAGGCGGCGGCACCGAGGGTCGGCGGGGAGAGGATGGCGCCGACTCCGGCGGCGGCGAGCATGCCGCCGGCCTGTTCGGCTGGGTAGCCGGCGCGGCGCAGGATCGGCCAACTGACCGCGCCGACGCTGACGGCGGTGGCCGTACCGGATCCGGAGACCGTGCCGAGCAGGAAGCCGGCGGCGACGGCGGTGCGGCCGGCGGCGCTGCGGGAGCGGCGGAACGCGGCGACCGACAGGTCGACGAAGAACCGGCCGGCACCGGAGAGGTCGAGTACGGCGCCGTAGATCGTGAACAGCACGATGTAGGTGGCGGCGACGTCGAGCGGGGTGCCGTAGAAGCCGCTGCCGGAGTTGTAGAGCGCGTCGACGATCTGGGCGAAGTCGAGCCCGGCGTGGGCGATCGCCCAGTTCTGGGGCAGCAGGCCGCCGTAGTAGCCGTAGCCGAGGAAGAGCAGGCAGACCACGGGCAGCACCCAGCCGGTGGTGCGCCGGCAGGCTTCGATCAGCAGGACCAGCAGCAGCGCACCGAGCAGCACGTCGGTCGGGGTGAGCAGGCCCTGCCGGTCGAGGAAGGCGTCGTAACCGCCGCCGGCACCGGCGATCGGGATCGGCAGCACCGGGTAGAGGCAGACCAGCAGGGCGAGTCCGGCCAGCAGCCAGTCGCCGACCGTGGGTCGGTCCGGCCGGCCGCCGACGACCGGGTCGGCCGGGTCGTCGGGTGGCGCCGGGCCGCGCCGGGTCAGCCGCGCCGGCCGCCGCAGGCCGGACCGGTAGGCGAGGAAGACCAGCGGGAGTACGCCCGCCAGGAAGATGATCAGGTAGTACTGGCTGCCCTGGGCCAGTGGTCGGAACACCTGGGTGAGGACGAACAGCGCGACGGTGAACGCGACCACGGCGACCACGGTCGCGGCCGGGCCGGTCAGCTCCCGGGCCGGGCGCTCCTCGTCCCCGTAACCCGGGCCGGGCTGGCCCGGCAGGCCGGATCCGGGTGGTGGTTCACCTGCCGCGTCCGGTCCGCCCGTGCCGGTGGCCGGTTGCTCCACCGTCGACACTCGCGGTGCTCTGTGCCGCTTCGCGGTGGCCGGTGACGGGACGGGGGCCTGACCCTCGGGCATGTGCGGACCCTACTACGAGCCACCGATGAACTCCGATATGTTCACCCGATAGAGATCGATCTGCTCGATTGAACGCACCAATGAGCTGGCGAATCGCACACCGAGTTACGAACTGAAGACCCTCAGTGTCGGTGACTTACCGTATTCACATCGGTAGGTTACCGTAGCCGCGTGACAAGACGCGCGGCCGAGGTCCGCCTAGATGCGCTGCTGCGTACCGCCTGCGCGGTGATCAAGGAGCGCGGGTTGGCCAACACCCGCACCGCCGACGTGGCGCAGGCCGCCGGGGTGAGCCAGGCGCTCGTGTTCTACCACTTCGCCACGAAGGAGCGGCTGCTCGCACAGGCGTTCGCGTACGCGGCCGAGCAGGATCTGGCCCGGCTCGACGCGGTGGTCCGCTCCTCGGCCGGTCCACTGGAGAAGCTCCGGAAGATCCTCAAGCTGTACGCCCCGACCGGCCGGTCCAAGTCGTGGGGGATGTGGATCGACGGCTGGTCCGAGTCGCTCCGTACGCCCGAGCTGGAGAAGGTGTCCCGGCGGCTGGACCTGCGCTGGCGGGAGGACCTGGCCGACATCATCGCGGCCGGCGTGGACGAGGGCGTGTTCGTCTGTGACGATCCGGAGGGCGCCGCCTGGCGGATCAACGCGCTGATCGACGGGCTCGCGGTGCAGTCGGCGGTGCACGATCGGTTGATCTCCCGCCGGCTGCTCTCCGAGTGGGTCCACCTCGCCACCGCGCGCGAACTCGGCCTCTCCCCCGACCAACTGGACGGGTGACGGCGACCGTCCCCCGGCCCGAAGGCGGGACCCGAAGGCGGGGACGGGGACCGGGGGCGAGGCGCATCGGCGGGCGGTGAAGGGAAATGGCCGGCCGACGGGGCCGAACCAGAGCAGAATCGGGCGCATGGACCTGCTCCAGACCTACCGGCGCAGCCTGCGCGAGTTCACCGACCGGGTGGCCCAGGTCGGCTACGACCAGTGGGCGCTGCCCACGCCGTGCGGCGACTGGGACGTACGCACGCTGGTGAACCATGTGGTCGGCGAGGACCGGTGGACCGTCCCGCTGCTGACCGGGGCGACGATCGAGCAGGTGGGTGACCGGTTCGAGGGTGACCTGCTGGGCGCGGATCCGGCGGCGGCGGCCCGGGACGCGGCGGCGGAGGCCGAGCGGGCGGCGGGCGAACCGGGCGCGCTCGACCGGACGGTGCATCTCTCGTTCGGGGACACCCCGGCCCGCGAGTACCTGCACCAGTTGCTCTCCGAGCACCTGGTGCACGGCTGGGACCTGGCGGTGGCGATCGGGGTCGAGCCGAAGCTGGACACCGAGGCGGTGAACGAGTGCGCCCGGTGGTTCACCGACCAGGTGGGGACGTACCGGCAGGGCGGCCTGGTCGCCTCGGCGGTGCACGTGCCGGAGAATGCCGGCGAGCAGGACCGGCTGGTGGCGGCGTTCGGGCGCGACCCGGACTGGGCTCCCGGCGACTGACGGCAGCGGTCGCCGGCAACCATCGCGCAGCACGTAAATGAAACGATTCACCACCGTCGGCCCGGCGGCCGGCACAGGTCGCTGAATGTTTCACGGCCGTGTCCATTTCGTTGACAGGACCCCTGGCCGCCGGTACGTTCCCCTCCATTGAATGGTTTCACGCGCGCCGCCACGGGAGTGCGCCGCCCCTGCGGCGCAGGCGTCACGAGCCGATCGGATTGCCACGCCATGACGACTGAGACACTGCGCCGGCCGCCCCCCGGGCCCGCCGATCCGACCGCGAAGGCGGGACGCAACCGCCCGCGCTACCGGCGCCACCGGCCCGGCATCGCGTACCTTTTCCTCTCCCCCTGGGTCTGCGGCGCGCTGCTGCTCACCCTGGGACCGATGCTCGCCTCGCTCTACCTGTCGTTCACCGACTACGACCTGTTCACCAGCCCGAACTGGGTTGGACTGGAGAACTACGAGCGGCTGTTCACCGATGATGCCCGGTTCCTCGCCTCGGCGAAGGTGACCGCGACGTACGTGCTGATCTCCGTACCGCTGAAGCTGGCCGCCGCCCTGGCGGTGGCGATGCTGCTCAACAACGCGCGGCGCGGACAGGGTTTCTACCGGTCGGCGTTCTACGCCCCCTCGCTGCTCGGCACCGGGGTCGCGATCGCGCTGGCCTGGCGGGCGTTGTTCACCGACGACGGCGTGGTCGACTCGCTCACCGGCCGGGTCGGCTGGGACACCGGCGGCTGGATCAACGAACCGGACTACGCGATCTACGTGCTGATCATCCTGGCGATCTGGCAGTTCGGCGCCCCGATGGTGATCTTCCTGGCCGGCCTGAAGCAGGTCCCCCAGGAGCTGTACGACGCCGCCGCCGTCGACGGCTCCGGCCGCTGGCGCACGTTCCGCTCGGTGACCCTGCCGATGCTCAGCCCGATCATCCTGTTCAACCTGGTGCTGGAGACCATCCACGCGTTCCAGGCGTTCACCCCCGCGTTCATCGTCAGCGGCGGCCGGGGCGGGCCGAGCAACTCCACCCTGTTCTACACGCTCTACCTCTACGAACGCGGCTTCTCCCAGTTCCGCATGGGTTACGCCTCGGCGATGGCCTGGATCCTGCTGATCACCGTCGCCGCCATCACCGCACTGTTCTTCGGCACCTCCCGCCGCTGGGTCTTCTACGCCGGGGAGAACAAATGACCACCTACCCCGAGTCCCGCACCACCCTCGGCGGCCGGCTGCGCGGCCTGGGCTGGCACGCGCTGATCATCGCGATGCTGCTCCTGCTGCTCTACCCGATCGTGTGGCTGCTCACCGCGTCGGTCAAGCCGACCGACGAGATCCTGTCCAGCCTCGACCTGCTGCCGACCCGGTTCGTGCCGGAGAACTACACCACCGCGCTGGACGGCATCGCCGGCATCAGCGTCTGGCGGTTCTTCGGCAACTCGGTGATCGTCGCGGTCGGCGCGGTGCTGGGCAACCTGATCTCCTGCTCGCTGGCCGCGTACGCCTTCGCCCGGCTGCGGTTCAGGCTGCGCGGCCCACTGTTCGCGCTCACCCTGCTGACCATCATGCTGCCGTACCACGTGGTGCTGATCCCGCAGTACACGATCTTCCAGAAGCTCGACCTGGTCGGCACCTTCGTCCCGCTGATCCTGCCGAAGCTGCTGGCCACCGACGCGTTCTTCATCTTCCTGATGGTGCAGTTCATCCGGGGACTGCCCCGCGAACTCGACGACGCGGCCGAGATCGACGGCTGCGGCCCGATCCTCACCTTCCGGTACGTCATCCTGCCGCTGCTCAAGCCGGCCCTGGTCACCACCACGATCTTCACGTTCATCTGGACCTGGAACGACTTCTTCAGCCAACTGGTCTACCTGAACGATCCGGAGACGTACACGCTGCCACTGGCGCTGCGGCTGTTCATCGACCAGACCAGCGAGTCCGCCTTCGGTCCGATGTTCGCCATGTCGGTGCTGAGCATCGTGCCGGTGGTGCTGTTCTTCCTGGCCTTCCAGCGTTACCTGGTGGAGGGCATCGCCACCTCCGGACTGAAGGGCTGAGCGGTGACCGGACCGGAGCCGACGTACGCCACCCCGACGCGCCACCGGCTCGGCGGGTTCGCCGCCGGGCTGGGCCGGCTCTCCGAGGTGCTGGTCGTCGGCCTGCTCACCCTGGTCGCCGCCCTGCCTCTGGTGACCGCCTACGTCGCGGTCACCGCCGCGGTGACCGTGCTGCGCGAGCGGGCCGACGACGGGACCGGTGACACCGTACGGGGCTACCTGCGGGCCCTGCGCACGGCTGCCGGCAGCGGCTGGTGGCCGTACCTGGTGCCGGTCGCGCTGGGTGCGGTGGTGATGGTCGACGCGGTGGCGGTCGGGGCCGGGCTGCCCGGCGGCCGGGTGGTCGGTCCGGCACTGCTGCTCGCCGCCGGACTCCTGGCCACGGTCGCGCTGCGCGCGGCGGTGGCCTGGCACCCGCGGACCGGTTGGCCGGCAGCGGCCGGACAGGCATGGGACCGGACCCGTTCCGACCCGACCGGCACCGCACTGCTGCTGCTCGCCCTGGTCGCGGTGGCCCTGACCGCGTCGATGGGACCGGTCCTCTGGCTCCTGCTGCCGGGACTGCCGCCCCTGGCCGCCGTCGCCATCGACCGCCGCCACCCTCGGTAAGCCAACCGCGACGATCCAGGATTCGGCCCCCGCACAACCCACGGAGCAACCCCGCGACCACCCGGGGTTCGGGCCCGCCGTGACCGGCGCGGGAATCAAGCCTGACAGCCCGCGCCGGGCACGGCGGGCCCAACCCCCACCACCGCGACACTTCAGCTCAGGCCCGCGAGCTGATCAAGGCCGAGCGCCCCGTCGACCACCGCCACCCGGTGCCGCCGGCTGATCCGCTGCCCCGCCGCGATCGTCAGCGTCCGCCGGTAGGCCAGCGCGATGTTCACGCCGGGATACCCCTCGGCACGGGTGAACCAGTGGTCACCCTCGCCCAGGCCGGAGAAGACCAACGTGTACGCAGCGTCGTCGGCACCCTGTCCCACCAGTGCCAGCCACGGCTCGGAGGTCCCGTTGACCTGCGCCTCGCCCTCCCCGCCGGCGGTCAGGACCCGTACCTTGCCCAGCGCCGCCCGCCAGAAGAACCCGCCGTAGCCGGCGCCGTCCGGGCGGCCGTTGGTGGCCGGGCTGCCCAGGGTGACGTCCCGGTCGGCCGGCGCGGTCAGGGTGTACGCGAAGTCGAGCAGCCAGGCGTCGTCGCGGCCGGCGATCGCCCCGGCGGAGACGGTCCGGTCCTCGGTGAGCAGGACCCGCCCGTCGCGGCCGAGCCAGCGCAGGCGCTGGCCGAAACCGTTGTCCGCCTGCCGGGCCCAGCTCTCCGGCACGATCCGCCCGTGGTCGTCGAGCCAGGTGTAGCCCCGGTCGCGGACGTAGGTCCGTCCGCCCCAGAGGTTGTCTCCGTCGACGTCCTGCACGCCGACCGAGACTCCGAGATGGTGCGGGTGGTCCTCGGGCAGGATGTCGGTGACCACCACCCCGCCGAGGGTCCGTACGGGGTGCAGGTACGGCCGGGGCGACAGGCGCCGGTCGAGGTCCGGTTCGGACACGTACTCGGCGACGGTCGTGCCGCGTACGCGCAGCCGGGTGCTGGTGGTTTCGTGGCTCATCGGTCCGCCTCTCGTGGTCGACCGTCCCGAGGGTCGGGTCGATCAGCCCGTACGTATGGGAAAGCGCTTGCCCCCGATCGGCGCCACCCTACCCGGCGCGGCGGCTCGACTGCTGCCGGTAGGGTCGGCGCCACGACGCGCGACCGGTGGGCACGGGGCATCGAGCCGGCGACGGTATTCTTGACACGTTTCAGTCGTGGCGCACCGCCCGACTGCGAAAAGGAGGCGACGGTGGCGGGACCAGCCGTGAGCATCCGTGACGTGGCCAGCCGCGCGGGTGTGTCGGTCGGCACGGTTTCCAACGTGCTCAACCGGCCCGACATCGTGGCGGCGTCGACCCGGACCCGGGTGCTCGCCGCGATCAGCGACCTCGGCTTCGTGCCGAACGACGCGGCCCGGCAGTTGCGCCGGGGGCGGGGGCGCACCCTCGGCCTGGTCGTGCTCGACGTGGCGAACCCGTTCTTCACCGACGTCGCCAAGGGCGTGGAGGAGGCCACCGGCGCGGCCGGTATGGCGGTCATCTTCTGCAACAGCGACGGCGACCCGGTACGCGAGAGCGCCTACCTGGACCTGCTGGAGGAACAGCGGGTGCAGGGCGTGCTGATCACGCCGGTCGACGACGCCAACGAGCGGTTGGTGCGGCTGCGCGACCGGGGCGTACTGGTGGTGCTGCTGGACCGGCGCTCGACCCGGCCGGACGTCTGCTCGGTCTCGGTCGACGACCGCCTCGGTGGCGAACTGGCCGGCCGGCACCTGGTCGAGACCGGGCACCGGCGGATCGCCTTCGTCGGCGGGCCGTGGCGGCTGGAGCAGGTCCGGGACCGGTACGCCGGTGCGGCGCACGCGCTGCGCGAGGCCGGTCTGGGCGAGGACCAGCTGCGCCGGTTCGACACCCCGAGCCCGACCGTGGCCGCCGGCCGGGACGCCGCCGCCCGGATCCTGGGGCAGCCGCGCTCGGCCCGCGCCACCGCGGTCTTCTGCGCCAACGACCTGCTCGCGCTGGGCGTGTTGCAGGAGTTGACCCGGCAACAGGTCCGGGTGCCCGAGGAGATCGCCCTGGTCGGCTACGACGACATCGAGTTCGCGGCCGCGGCGGCGGTGCCGCTCTCCTCGGTCCGCCAGCCCCGTCAGCGGCTCGGCCGGACCGCCGCCGCGTTGCTGCTGGAGGAGTCCAACGCGCCGGAGGCGCACCAGCACCAACAGGTGATCTTCGAGCCCGAACTGGTGGTCCGCGAGTCCAGCCGGTACACCCGCCGGGAGAGCTGACCGCGCCAGCCGAACGCCCCCGCCGCCGACGCCGGGGGCTTCGTTTCCTTGACATCCGCGCGCGGTCGCTCGTAGTTTGAGGGCGAGATTATTGAAACGGTTCATGGATTAGGGGGCCCGGGTGCGCAGAGTCTGCTTCGTCCTACGGGTACGACCCGATCGGCTGACCGAGTACACCGCGCGGCACGCCGCCGTCTGGCCGGAGATGCTGGCCGCGCTCCGGTCCGCCGGTTGGTACGACTACTCGCTCTTCCTGCACACCGACGGACTGCTGGTCGGGCACTTCCGTACCGACGACCTGGCGCAGTCGCTCGCCGCGATGGAACGTACCGAGGTCAACGCCCGGTGGCAGGCGGAGATGGCACCGTTCTTCGAAGGACTCGACGGGCGCCGCCCGGACGAGGGATTCACCGTGCTGACGGAGATCTTCAACCTCGACGCGCAACTCGACGCGCTCACCCCCGCCGGGACCGACCCTGCCGTATCCGCACCCGATTCCACACAGGAGCTATCGTGACCGCCACCGCAGCCTCGCCGGAGGTCCGGGCCGCCCTGCGCGGCCAGCGGATCGAGGTGCCGTCCTGGGCGTACGGCAACTCGGGCACCCGGTTCAAGGTGTTCGCCCAGCCCGGCGTGCCGCGTACGCCACAGGAGAAGATCGCCGACGCGGCGCAGGTGCACCGCTACACCGGGATCGCGCCGATCGTCTCGCTGCACATCCCGTGGGACCGGGTCGACGACTACGCCAAGCTCGCCGCGTACGCCGCCGACCTCGGCGTACGGATCGGCGCGATCAACGCGAACGTGTTCCAGGACGACGACTACCGGCTCGGCAGCGTCACCAACCCCGACCCGGCGATCCGCCGCAAGGCCCTGGGTCACCTGCTCGAATGCGTCGACATCATGGACGCCACCGGCTCGCGGGACCTGAAGCTCTGGTTCTCCGACGGCACCAACTACCCCGGCCAGGACGACATCCGGGCCCGGCAGGACCGGCTCGCCGAGGCCCTGGCGGCCACCTACGACCGGATCGGCGAGCACCAGCGGATCCTGCTGGAGTACAAGCTGTTCGAGCCGGCGTTCTACGTCACCGACGTACCGGACTGGGGCACCGCGTACGCGCACTGTCTCAAGCTCGGCGAACGGGCCCAGGTGGTGATCGACACCGGGCACCACGCCCCCGGCACCAACATCGAGTTCATCGTCGCGTTCCTGCTGCGCGAGGGGCGGCTCGGCGCGTTCGACTTCAACTCCCGGTTCTACGCCGACGACGACCTGATGGTCGGCGCCGCGGACCCGTTCCAGCTCTTCCGGATCATGCACGAGATCGTCCGGGCGGACGCGCTGCGGGTGGAGTCGGGGGTGAACTTCATGCTCGACCAGTGCCACAACATCGAGCCGAAGATCCCCGGTCAGATCCGCTCGGTGCTCAACGTCCAGGAGGCCACCGCCAAGGCGCTGCTGGTCGACGCCGGGGCGCTGGCCGCCGCGCAGGCCGCCGGTGACGTACTCGGGGCGAACGCGGTGCTGATGGACGCGTACGACACCGACGTCCGGCCACTGCTGCGGGAGATCCGGGCCGAGCAGGGCCTCGACCCGGACCCGATGGCCGCGTACGCCCGGTCCGGTCACGCCGCGAAGATCGCCGCCGAACGGGTCGGCGGGCAGCAGGCCGGTTGGGGCGCCTGAGCACCGTGGGCGAGACATCCGGCACACACGAGGGGAAACCGAGCACAGCGATGGGTACGCATCCGGAGGTGGCCGCGCTGCTGTCGCGCAGTCACCGGATCGGCGCCGACCGGCGCAACACCAACTACGGCGGGGGCAACGTCTCGGTCAAGGCAACCGGTGACGACCCGGTCACCGGTGCGCCGGTCGAGCTGATGTGGGTCAAGGGTTCCGGCGGCGACATCGGCACCCTGACCGAGGCCGGACTGGCGGTGCTGCGGCTGGACCGGCTCCGGGCCCTGGTCGACGTCTACCCGGGCGTCGAGCGCGAGGACGAGATGGTCGCCGCGTTCGACTACTGCCTGCACGGCAGGGGCGGCGCCGCCCCGTCGATCGACACGGCCATGCACGGCCTGGTCGACGCCGCCCACGTCGACCACCTGCACCCGGACGCCGGCATCGCGCTGGCCACCGCCGCCGACGGTGAGGAACTGACCCGCCGCTGCTTCGGTGGCCGGGTGGTCTGGGTGCCGTGGCGCCGGCCGGGCTTCCAGCTCGGTCTGGACATCGCCGCCCTGGCGCGGGAGAACCCGCAGGCCATCGGGGTGATCCTCGGCGGGCACGGGATCACCGCCTGGGGCGCCACCAGCGAGGAGTGCGAGGCCCGCTCGCTGGAGATCATCGCCACCGCCGAGCGGTTCCTGGCCGAGCACGGTCGGCCGGAGCCGTTCGGCCCGCTGCTGCCCGGCCACGAGCCACTGCCGGCCGAGCAGCGCCGGGCGAAGGCCGCCGCGCTGGCCCCGGTCATCCGGGGCCTGGCCAGCACCGACGCTCGCCAGGTCGGGCACTTCACCGACGACGACGCGGTGCTGGACTTCCTGGCCCGCGCCGAACACCCCCGGCTGGCCGCGCTCGGCACCTCCTGCCCGGACCACTTCCTGCGGACCAAGGTCCGGCCGCTGGTGCTGGACCTGCCGGCGGACGCGCCGCTGGAGCGGGCGGTGGCCCGGCTGCGCGAGCTGCACGAGGCGTACCGCAAGGACTACCGGGCCTACTACGACCGGTACGCCGAGCCCGACTCCCCCGCCATCCGGGGCGCCGACCCGGCGATCGTGCTGGTCCCCGGCGTCGGCATGTTCAGCTTCGGCAAGGACAAGCAGACCGCGCGGGTGGCGGCCGAGTACTACCTCAACGCGGTCAACGTGATGCGCGGCGCCGAGGCGGTCTCGACGTACGCGCCGATCGACGAGTCGGAGAAGTTCCGGATCGAGTACTGGCTGCTGGAGGAGGCGAAGCTGCGCCGGCTGCCGGCGCCCAAGCCGCTCGCCGGCCGGGTCGCGCTGGTCACCGGCGGCGGCTCCGGGATCGGGGCGGCGATCGCCCGCCGGCTCGGCGCCGAGGGGGCGGCCGTGGTGGTCGCCGACCGGGACGGCGACGCCGCCGCGACCGTGGCGGCCGGCATCGGCAACGCCGACCGGGCGGTGGCGGTCACCGTGGACGTCACCGACGGCGCCGCGATCGAGGCGGCGTTCGCCTCGGCGGCACTCGCCTTCGGCGGTGTCGACCTGGTGGTGAACAACGCCGGGCTGTCGGTGTCGAAGTCGCTGCTGGACACCACCGAGGCCGACTGGGACCTGCAACACGACGTGATGGCGAAGGGCTCCTTCCTGGTCTCCCGGGCGGCCGCGAAACTGCTGATCGACCAGGGCACCGGCGGCGACCTGATCTACATCGTCAGCAAGAACGCCGTCTTCGCCGGCCCGAACAACGTCGCGTACGGGGCGGCCAAGGCCGACCAGGCGCACCAGGTCCGGCTGCTCGCCGCCGAACTGGGCGCGTACGGCATCCGGGTCAACGGGGTCAACCCGGACGGCGTGGTCCGGGGCTCCGGCATCTTCGCCGGTGGCTGGGGCGCGAAACGGGCTGCGGTGTACGGCGTACCGGAGGAGGACCTGGGCGCGTTCTACGCCCAGCGGACCCTGCTGAAGCGGGAGGTGCTGCCGGAGCACGTGGCGAACGCGGTCTTCGCGCTCACCGGCGGGGACCTGTCCCACACCACCGGGCTGCACGTGCCGGTCGACGCCGGCGTGGCCGCCGCCTTCCTGCGCTGAGCCACGACAGTGGAGGGCCAGCGATGAGGAGTAACGCGTCGGGGTCGGCGGCGGTCGCCGCGGTCGACCTCGGCGCGTCCAGCGGCCGGGTGATGCTGGCCGAGATCGACCGCGACCGGGTCCGGCTGACCCAGGCGCACCGGTTCGACAACGGCCCGGTACGCCTGCCCGACGCCCTGCACTGGGACGCGCTGCGGCTGTACGCCGAGACGCTGACCGGCCTGCGCAACGCCCTGGCCAGCCGCCCCGACCTGGCCAGCGTCGGGATCGACTCCTGGGCGGTGGACTACGGTCTGCTCGACGCGGGCGGGGCCCTGCTCGGCAACCCGGTGCACTACCGGGACGGGCGTACCGACGGGGTGCCGGAGCGGGTGGTGGCGACGCTCGGCGCGCAGCGGCTCTACCGGGTGACCGGGCTGCAACTGCTGCCGTTCAACACGTTGTTCCAGCTCACCGCCGCGCTCGGTACGCCCGCCCTGGCGGCCGCGCAGCGGATGCTGCTGATCCCGGACCTGCTGTCGTACTGGTTGACCGGGGTGGTGGGCAGTGAGGTCACCAACGCCTCCACCACCCAACTGCTCGACGTACGGACCCGCGAGTGGGCGACCGAGCTGATCGAGCAGGCCGGTCTGCCGGTACGGATCTTCGGCCCGCTGCGCCGCCCCGGTGACCCGGCCGGGGAGTTGCTGCCCGAGGTCGGTACGGCGATCGGTGCGGGTCGGCCGGTGCCGGTGACCGTGGTCGGCTCGCACGACACCGCCTCGGCGGTGGTGGCGGTGCCGGCCGAGGGTGACCGGTTCGCCTTCATCTCCTGCGGCACCTGGTCGCTGGTCGGGCTGGAACTGACCGAGCCGGTGCTGTCGGCGGCGAGCCGGCGGGCCAACTTCAGCAACGAGGCCGGCGTCGACGGCACGGTCCGTTACCTGCGCAACGTGATGGGGCTCTGGCTGCTCCAGGAGTCGCTGCGGGACTGGCGGGCGGCGGGGCTGGCGGTGGAGCTGACCGACCTGCTGACGCAGGCGGCCCGGCGGCCCGCGCTGGCCGCCGTGGTCGACCCGGACGACCCGGAGTTCCTGCCGCCGGGTGGGATGCCGGACCGGATCGCGCGGGCCTGCGTACGGCTGGGGCAGCCGACGCCGGCCGATCCGGCGGCGGTGGTCCGGTGCATCGTGGACAGCCTGGCGCTGGCCCACCGGCTCGCCGTCCGGCAGGCGCAGGAGTTGTCGGGTCGGGACGTCGACGTGGTGCACGTCGTCGGCGGCGGTGCCCGCAACGAGTTGCTCTGCCAGCTCACCGCCGACGCCTGCGGGCTGCCGGTGGTGGCCGGGCCGGTCGAGGCGACCGCGCTGGGCAACGCCCTGGTGCAGGCGCGGGCGCTGGGGGCGCTCGACGGCGGGCTGGCCGAGCTGCGGGCGGTGTCGCGGCGCGACGGGGAACTGCGGACGTACCGGCCGACGCCCGGTGTGGCCGCGGCCTGGCAGTCGGCGGCGGACCGGATCGGGCGGTCCGGCTGAGACTTCCCGCGGGAGGGGTGCCCGCGGGTACGGGAAGGGGGTGCCGTGCCTCGTGCGGTGGCACGGCACCCCGCCCCCCGGTCGACGGGCGGGGCGGGCGGCGTGGGCGGCGTGGGCGCATCGATCGTGGTCAGGGAGATTCGTCCGGGGGAAGACCTTGTTCCGGAACCGTCCCGAAGCATTGACTCTGGGCGATAGAAGAGTCAAAGTGGTGCCAGAGAGCGCTCTCACTACACAGTTCGACACTCGTCCGTAACCCGTAAGACACAGGTTTCGGTGTGCCCGTCCCGGCCCGCCTCGACTGGGGAGCCCGGCGCCACCGCAGCCCACCCACGGACGTTGCACCGGTGGCGACTCCCACGCCGCTCTCCGCCCCTGCCCCGAAGGAGCCCCATGCACCCGGTCGCACCACCACCGACCCGCTCCAGACCACACCGCCGCCTGCGCCTCGCCACCCTGACCGCCGCCCTCGTCGGTCTGGTCGGCACCTACCTCGCGGTCGGCATCGGCCCGGCCACCGCAGCCGAGATCACGCTCTCCCAGGGACGCCCGGCCACGGCGTCGACGATCGAGGGCGGCTACGCCGCCAGCGCCGCCGTCGACGGCAACGCCGCCACCCGCTGGTCCAGCACGTTCGCCGACCCGCAGTGGATCCAGGTCGACCTCGGCTCGGCCCGCGCCATCAGCCGGGTCGCGCTGAACTGGGAGGCCGCGTACGCCAGCGACTTCCGGATCCAGACGTCCAACGACGCCATCAACTGGACCACCATCCACACCACGGTCAACGGCACCGGCGGCAGCAAGAGCATCACCGTGGCCGGCAACGGCCGCTACGTCCGGCTGCACGCCACCAAGCGCGCCACCGCGTACGGCGTGTCGCTCTGGGAGTTCCAGGTCTTCGGCGACGACGGCGGAGCACCGCCGCCCACGCCGACGCCCTCGCCGAACGGCCCGATCGTGCGGGTGGCCGAGTTCCCGGCCGACTGCCCGTTCAGCCACCGGCTGCCGGACGACCCGATCATCTTCCCCGGCCTGGCCGGCGCGTCGCACATGCACAGCTTCTTCGGCAACACCTCGACCAACGCCAACTCGGACTACACGAGCCTGGCCAACGCGGCGAGCAACTGCAACCCGGCCATCGACCTGTCGTCGTACTGGGTGCCGACCCTGTACAACAACAACGTGCCGGTCGAGCCGACCATCGCCACGTTCTACTACCTCGGCGAGGGCGTACGCGCCGACGTCGTCGCGCAGACCCAGCCGATGCCGCTCGGCCTGAAGATCGTGGCCGGCAACGCCCGGGCGACCGGTGGCGACGAGAGCATCGCCCGCTGGTCCTGCCTGCACGCCGGACACATCCCACCGGGCAAGGACTTCGTCAACTGTCCGGCCGGCACCCAGATGGAGTCGTACCTCGACTTCCCACAGTGCTGGAACGGCCGTGACCTGGACTCGCCCGACCATAAGAGCCACATGGCGTACCCGGTCAACCAGGCCTGCCCGTCCACCCACCCGGTGCACGTGCCGAAGCTGCGCCAGGTGCTGCGCTACCCGGTGAACGGCGACCCGGCCAACTTCCGGTTGGCCTCCGGACGCGGATACACCATGCACGGCGACTTCTTCAACGCCTGGCCGGCGGCGGAGATGGAGCGGCGGGTGCGCGACTGCATCCGGCCGGTCATCAAGTGCAACCACGAGGGCCGGTACTGACCCCCACGGGTACACGGTTGTCGCTCGACGGCGGGGCCCGGTCAACCGGGCCCCGCCCCGGCGGTTGGAGAATCAACCGCCACGAACCCGGGGAGGCGCAGATGAGCAGGATCGTCCGTGACATGGCGCTGGTCGCGCTGGTCGGCGTACTCGTGACGGGTTGCGCCCGCAGCGGCGGCGAACCGGCGGCCGGCGGCGGCGCGGGCGAACCGGTCGCCTCGGCCGCCGCGACGCCCACGCCGAGCGCCACGGCCGGGGACTTCAGCCCGACCGACATCGCCTGGACCCAGCTGATGATCGCGCTGGACGACAAGACACTGCTGCTGGTCGACCTGACCCCGAAACAGACCACCGATCCGGACCTGCGCGGCATGGCCGAACGGGTCGGCACCGACCACCGGGCGGAACTGGCCCGGCTGCGCCAACTGCTGGCCCAGGCCGGGGTGGCGGAGAGCAACGAACACGAGGGGCACGACATGCCCGGCATGGTCACCGCCGACGACCTGCGCGCCCTGACCGCCGCCACCGGCCCCGCGTTCGACCAGCTCTTCGTGACCAACATGCGCGACCACCTGGAACAGACGGTCCGGCTCGCCCGCGCGGTCCGGGAGTCCGGCCACGAGCCGCACGTCCGGGAACTGGCCGGCGAGATCGAGCAGGTCCGGGCCACCCAGCTCGACCAACTCGCCACCGTCGAGTAACCCGGCCGTCGATCCAGGGGCGCATACGGCCGACGTGAGCGCCGGACTGGCAGGAACCGGCGGTGGTCAGGTGGTCGGGTTGATCGCCACCTTGAGCCAGCCCGGCTCCCGGCGGTCGAACTCCCGGTAGGCGCCGACGATGTCGCTCATCGGCTCCTCCTCGGTGATCAGGCCGGACGGGTCGACGGTGCCGTTGCCGATCATCTCCACCAGTTGCGGCAGGTAGTGTCGGTGGTTGGCGTTGCCGGCCTTGATGGTGAGGTTCTTGTTCATCGCGACACCGGTCGGGAACGAGGTCATCGTCGGCGGGTAGACGCCGAGGATGCCGAGCGTGCCGGCCTTGGCCAGCGAGTCGACCGCCCAGCGCAGGGCCTGGCCGGGCGCGTTGCCCGGCACCCAGTTGCCGTCGCTGGGGGCGGCGTTCGGCGTCACGTCGGCGTGCTCCCGGGCGATCAGCTCGGCCTGCTGGTCGGACCGCCGTGCGGCGGGGCCCTGGGACGGCCGCTGGGCGTCGACGCCGACCGCGTCGATGACCCGGTCCACCCCGATCCCACCGGTCAGGTCGTCGATCACCGACACCGGGTCCTCGACGCTGAAGTCGATCACCTCGGCGTGCTGGCCCCGGGCGGTGGCGAGCCGGTCCGGCAACTGGTCCACCGCGATGACCCGGCCGGCACCCTGTAGCTGGGCGGAGAGGATGGCCAGTTGGCCGACCGGGCCGCAGCCGAAGACCGCCACCGTGTCCCCGTTGGAGACGTCGGCGATCCGGGCCCCGAACCACGCGGTCGGGAAGATGTCCGACAGCAGGATCGCCTCGTCGTCGGAGACGTCGTCGGGGAGCGCGACCAGGCTGTTGCTCGCGTACGGGATGCGGGCGTACTCGGCCTGGAGGCCGGCGAAGCCACCGGTGCTGGCCGGGCCGCCGTAGTACGCGGTGCCGGCGCGGCGGCCACCGGGGTTCGCGTTGTCGCACTGCGCCTGGTAGCCGGCCCGGCAGTAGGAGCAGAACCCGCACGAGATGGTGGACGAGATCACCACCCGGTCACCGGGCGAGAAGTTGCGGACCGCCCGGCCGACCTGGACCACCTCGCCGACGCCCTCGTGACCCAGGATCGTGCCCTCGTCCAGGCCCGGTAGCGTGCCCCGGGCGAAGTGCAGGTCGGTGCCGCAGATGGCGCTTCGGGTGATCCGGACGATCGCGTCGGTCGGTTCCTCGATCCGGGGATCCGGAACATCCTCCAACCGGATATCGCCGACATCGTGCCAGACCGTTGCCCTCATCGCCGTGCCCCTCTCCCCCAGGTCCCGTCAGCCGTCGTCGGGGCCTACCCGACCCGGCAGCCGGAAAACCGCCGCGCCCCCGCGCCCTTGCCGACCCACCCTCCCGCGACCCTCGGGCGGGTACGGGGGGGGGGGGGGGGGGGGGGGGGGGGGGGGGGGGGGGGGGGGGGGGGGGGGGGGGGGGTGGGGGGGGGGGGGGGTGGGGGGGGGGGGGGTGGGGGGGGGGGAGGGGGT
>NZ_JBVJHT010000003.1:441922-455975 GCF_055586685.1 Micromonospora sp. NPDC049529 | reverse complement strand
TGGTGGGGCACCAACAAAACCAAAAAAAAAAACCCCCCCCCCCCCCCCCCCCCCCCCCCCCCCCCCCCCCCCCCCTTCTGGGGCTCCCCCTCCCCCCCCCCCCCCAACCCCCCCCCCCCCCCCCCCGGGCTCGTGCGCTCAGATTCAGCCGAGCTGGCTCTCCGCCTCACTGATCAGGCGCTTGGCGCCCTCCTGCGGCTGGATCCGGCCGAAGATGACCTCGTCGTAGACCCGCTGGAACTCCGCCTTGACCGCGCCGCCGCCCTTGGGCTGGGCCGGCGGGGTGGGCAGGAGCTGGGCGGTCACCGAGCTCTCGAACTCGTAGACCAGCTTGTCGTTCGCGGCCAGGGTCGGCGCGAGCGCGTCGCGTACCTTGGCGTTCGCCGGCATGCCCCGGGAGACCGCGAGGACCTTGCCGGCCGCCTCGTCGTTGATCAGGAAGTCGATCAGCATGGCCGCCTGCTTCGGGTGCTCGCTGCGCTCGGCCACGCTGTACGCCATGGCCATCGAGGCGATCATGCCGCGCTTGTCGGTGTCGCTGGGCATCGGCGCGATCGCCAGCGGGGCGCCGTACGCGGCGATCATGGGGCTGAAGCTGGAGTCGTAGTTGACCTCCGCCGTCACGCCCTTCTTGATCAGCGAGGAGTTCTGCACCGAACCGTCCATCTGGGTGGTCAGCTCGGCCGGGGCGAGCGCACCGGCCCTGCGGAACTCACCGGTCATGGTCCAGAACCGGGTCAGGTCGGCCTCGTCGAAGCCGAGCTTTCCGTCGTCGGTGTAGATCTTCTTGCCGCGCTGCTGCAACCAGATGTCGAACCAGTCGATGGCGAAGCCGAAGTCGCCGAAGCCGGCGACCTTGCCGCCGCCCGCCTGGCTCAGCTTCTGACCGGCGGCGAGCAGATCGTTCCAGGTCCAGGTGGCGGTGGGGGCGGCCACGCCGGCCTGGCTCCAGAGCGCCGGGTCGTAGATGATCCCTTGGGTGTTCTGCGCGATCGGGACGGCGTACGTCGCGTCGCCGACCTTGCCGGCGGGCAGCAGCGTGGGGGTCAGGTCGCCGACGGAGAGGGTGCCGTCCCTGATGTACTTCTCCAGGTCGAGCAGGGCGTTGCGGTCGGCGTACTCGCGCAGGTAGGCGCGGTCCATCTGGACCACGTCCGGGGCGTCGCCGCCGGCGATCTGGGTGGACAGCTTCTGGAAGTACGCGTCGAAGGCGCCGAACGAGGTCTGCACCTTGATGTCCGGGTACTTCGCCTCGAACAGGTCGATGGCCTCCTCGGTCACCTTCGCCCGCGCGTCATTGCCCCACCAGGTGAACTGGAGGGTGACGGGTCCGTCGTCGGCCGCGTCGTCACCGCCGCCACAGGCTGCCAGCGGCAGGGCGAGCAGCGCCGACACGGCGACTGCGGCGGCCCGTACGGCGCGATGGGTCCGACGGGTTCTGAGCATGGGGTTCTCCTTCGCTGGGGGCGCGTGGAGCGGTGGGTAAGCGCTTGCCCGGCACGGGCGGCTGGGTTTTTATGAAACGGTTTAACCAGTCCGGACGCTAGGACCGCCCCACCTTCTTGTCAAGGGACGGTTACCAGTCGACGTCGGCTCTGTTACCCGGGCCAGCGGGCGGTTCCACCGACACGGGTTGAATCGTTACATATTTTGTCGGTAGCCTCGCCGCCATGTCCGAGCCCACACCACCCACCGTGGCCCTGATCGGTGTGACCGGCTACGGCGCCCGGCACCGGGAGGCCATCGCCGCCCTGGAACGGGCCGGCCGGGTCCGGCTGGTCGCCCTCTGCGACACCCGGCCACTGTCCGCACCGGAGGGACCGGCGGTCGCCGTACACACCGACCACCGCGCGATGCTGGCCGCCACCGGTCCGGACATCGTGGTGGTCAGCACCCCGCCGCACACCCACCTGCCGATCGCCCTCGACACGGTCGCGGCCGGCGCCGACCTGCTGCTGGAGAAACCTCCGGTGACCAGCCTCGCCGACCACGACCGGCTCAGCCGGGCCGTGCGCGACGCCGGCCGGATCTGCCAGGTCGGCTTCCAGGCGCAGGGCTCGCACGCGCTCGCCGGGCTCCGCGACGCCATCCGCGACGGCCGGCTCGGGACGATCACCGGCATCGCCGCCGCCGGCACCTGGATCCGCGGCGACGCCTACTACAGCCGCTCCCCGTGGGCCGGCCGCCGCGTCGTCGACGGCCGACCGGTGGCCGACGGGGCCCTGGTCAACCCGTTCGCGCACACCCTGATGCTCGGCCTCGACCTGGCCCGCGCCGCCGCGCCCGGCGCGGTACCGACCCGGTTCACGCTGGAGCGCTACCGCACCCGGCAGATCGAGGTCGAGGACACCGCCTGCCTGCGGGTCGAGTTCTCCGCCGGCCCACCGCTGCTGGTCGCGGTCACGCTCAGCGCCGCCGAGTTCCGCGAGGGCGACCTGCTCGTCCACGGCACCGACGGGTCGGCGGTGCTGGAGTACCCGACCGACCGGCTGCTGTTCGGCCCGGAATCGTCGGCCGTCCCCGGCGCCGCCGCCACGGTCGCGGCCGACGACCGGACCAGACTGCTGGCCAACCTGCTCGACCACCGGCGGGACCCGTCGGTCGCGCTGCTCGTCCCGCTCGACGCCACCCGCGACTTCACCGCGCTGGTCGAGGCGATCCTGGCCGCGCCGGCACCGACCCCGGTCGCAGCCGTACACCTGCGCCAGCGCCACGACACCGGTAGCCCGGCCTGGGTGATCGACGGCGTCGACGCGGCGGTCACGGCCGCGGCGACGACCATGACCACGTACGCCGACCTCGGCCTGCCCTGGACCACCACCCCGTACGCCGGCACCCTACGCTGAGCCGCCGTCGTACCCGGCTGGGAGAATCCGCCGGTGGACGACGCGATGGCGGTGCTGCGGCAGGAGTTCGGGGCGGACGACGGCAGCTTCCTGATCGGTCTGCGCGTCGAGTTGGAGTGGGACCGGGTCGCCTTCACCCGTCTGGAGCGGGCCATGCGTGCGGTGTGCGAGCAGTACGCGGAGCACGACCGGCTCGAACGGTGGCTGGCCGAGGGCTTCCACTACCTGTCCCACTTCGTACGCGACTGGACCTCGCATCCGCACTTTGCCCGCCCCGAGCCGGAGGAGTACTACACGGACTGCCTGGAGCGGCTGGACGACCTGGCCGACTGGTTCTTCCGGGGCGAGCACAACCACCTGGAGCCGTACGCCTGGCCCGATCTCTGAGGGTCAGCGCGGATCAGCAGGATATATCTCCACAGTCATCTAATATCAAGTCGAAAGTGGGCATAGACGACTTAGCTATCCGTACGGCGTTGGCGCCAGGGGGTGGGCGGGGATGACTCAGCTGGCGAGCCGGGCCGGGAGCCGGGCCACCGGTCACACCGACCGGCGCGGCGACATCGACGGCCTGCGTGGGCTGGCGGTCGTACTGGTGCTGCTCTGCCATGCCGGGCCGTGGGTCGTACCCGGTGGCTTCGTCGGGGTGGACGTCTTCTTCGTGGTCTCCGGCTTCCTGGTCACCGGCCTGCTCGCCGACGAGTTCGGCCGGACCGGGAAGATCGCACTGGTCGAGCAGTACGGTCGCCGGGTCCGGCGGCTGCTGCCCGCCGCACTCGTCGTGCTGGTCGCCACCCTGCCGCTGGCCTACCTGCTGCTGCCGCGCTTCCGCTGGGCGCAGACCGGCTGGGACGTGGTCGCCAGCGGCCTGTGGGTGATGAACTGGCGGGCCGCCGGTGGAGGCGGTGACCAGCTCGCCGCCGACGCCTGGGCCAGCCCGACCCAGCAGTTCTGGGCGCTCGCCGTCGGCGCCCAGTTCCACCTGCTCTGGCCCCCGCTGGTGCTGGGGATCGGGCTCTGGGCGCACCGCCGGGGCGGATCACCGCGCCGGTGGCTGCTGCTCGGCACGGCGTTGGTCGCGGTCTGCTCGTTCGCCTGGTCGGTCGGGTACGCCCGCGACGAACCGACGGCGGCCTTCTTCGTCACCACCACCCGTGTCTGGGAACTGGCGCTCGGCGCCGGCCTAGCCCTGCTGACCCGACCGTGGCACCCGCCCGCCGAGCCGCGAACCCCGCACACCGCGCCAGCGCCCCGCCCGCTGGACCGGCCGACCGGAACGCTGAACCGGCTACTCACCCCGTCGACCCGGCTGGCCACACCGCTGACCCGGCCGATCGCCGCCGCGCTCGGCTGGGCCGGGCTGGCCGCGATCGGACTGGCCGCGCTGCTGCTGGACGAGGCGACGGCGTACCCCGGTTTCGCGGCGCTGCTGCCCACGTGCGGTGCGGCGGCGGTGATCGCCGCCGGGACGCGGGCCGGTGCCGCCGGGCCGGGGCGGCTGCTGTCGCTGCGCCCGGTACGCGCGGTCGGCGCGATCGCCCTCCCGCTCTACCTCTGGCACTGGCCGCTGCTGGTGCTGGCGCACGCCCGGTTCCCGGACCTGCACCCGGTCGGCGCGGCGGTGGTGCTGCTCGCCGCCGCCGCGCTGGCGGTGCTCACCCACCAGTACGTGGAGCGGCCGCTGCGTACGCCCGGCTTCGCCGCACCCTGGCAGGCCGGGCAGGCGCTGCGGTTCGGCCTGCTCGGCACCACCACGGCGGTCGTCGCCGGGCTGCTCTTCCAGCTCACCGTCTGGCCGCCACCGCCGCCGAACCCGGCCACCGGGGTCGCCGCGTCACCGGTCGGCGCGAGCCCGAGCACCGGCCCGTCGCCGAGCGCCACCGCATCGGCCGGGGCGCCGGAGGGGGCGGCGGTGCTCGGGGTGGAGCCACGCGGCAGCCGGGCCGGGGCGCCGGTGGACCGGGTCGCGACGATCGTGCCGGAGCCGGCCCGAGCCCGCGACGACCGACCCGACGGGTACGACGACCGGTGCCTGACGCCGACCAAGGAGAGCAAGGTGCTCTCCTGCGTGTACGGCGACCGGGAGTCCGCCTTCACCGTCGTGCTCGCCGGTGACTCGCACGCCGCCCAGTGGGTGCCGGCGTTGCAGCCGATCGCACGGGCGAACAAGTGGAAGCTAGTCACGTACACGAAGGCGGGCTGTCCGCTGGTGCGGTCGCCGGTGGCGCAGGCGAAGCGGGCGTACCCGAGTTGCACCGAGTGGAACCGGGCGGTGCTTGCCCGGCTGACCGGTCCGGACCGCCCCCAGTTGCTGATCACCAGCAGTTCGGCGCACAGCCCGTACGTCGACGGGCGGGTGTTGTCCGGCGAGTCCGGCCGGGACGCGCTCATCGAGGGTTTCCGGCGGACCTGGTCCGAGCTGGCCGGCTCCGAGCTGCCGACGGTCGTGTTGAGCGGCACCCCGCAGCCGGGTCGGAACGTGCCGGACTGTGTGACGAAGCACCGCGAGCGGCTGACCGAGTGCGCGGTGAAGCGGGAGACGGCGGTGGCCGGGATCGGTGTGGTGCAGGAGCGGGCCGCGGCCGGGCTGAGCGGGGTGCACCTGGTCGACCTCACCGACGCGATCTGCCCGGCCGACCGGTGTGCGGCGGTGATCGGCGGGATGCTGGTCTACCGGGACGCCGAGCACCTGACCGCGAGTTACGCGGGCAGCCTCTCCCCCCGGCTGCGCGGCGAACTCGACCTCGCCCTGGGCTGATCGCCCCGATCCGGCACCCGGATCGGCCTCGCCCCCCACCGGCGCATCACATTCGGACCGCCGAAAGTGATCTTCCCTTGCCAAGATCGGGTAGCTACTGGTATTCACGTATCTATACCTATGCACCCTCAACAGACCCTTGAGCCGACCGGACCGGTCGGCTCTTTCGCAGCCCCGTCCAAGGAGGATCCCTTGCGTCTACCGGAGCGGACAGTGTTCGGCAACAGATGGCGGGTCATGCCCGCGTTCGCCACGGCCGTCGTGATCGCGGCCACCCTTCCCGGCGCCACCGCCGCCAACGCCGCCCCCGACCAGACGGCGCCGGCCGCCCCGGCGGCGGCGAGGGACTCCTCCGTCGACGAGCACAACCACGAGGCCAAGGACAAGGACAACCGCCGGGGTACGGCGAGCCCGAGCGGCAACCAGCGCTCGCTCGCCAACCGGGTCGACTCCTCCGTACGGTGGAACGCGTTCGGCACCCCGCACGCGCTCGGTCCGGTCGACGCGGGACTGGCCACCGGTCTCGCCACCGACCCGGAAACCGCCGCCCGGCAGTACCTGGTCGCGCACCGGGACCTGTTCGGCCTGGACGAGGCGGCCGTGGCCGGCATGGAGAAACTGCTGGTCCGACCGATCGGCACCGGTGCCGTCGTCACCCTGCGGCAGCGCTTCGGTGACCTGCCCGCCGCAGTCGACGGTCTGATCAGCATCGCGGTCGACCGGGGCACCGTCGTCCACGTCAGCTCCTCGCTCACCCGCGACACCAGCGCCCCCACGCCGCTGACCATCTCGGCCGACGAGGCGTACGCCGCCGCGCTGGCCGACGCCGGCCTGCGCGCCGACCAGGTGGCCGGCCACGACCTGCGCAAGGTCGCCGTACCGACCCCGGTCGACGGCAACCGCGCGGCCTGGGAGGTGACGCTGATCGGCAAGGAGAGCACCGAGCCGGCCGCCTTCACCACCTTCGTGGACGGCACCGACCGCAGCGTGCTGGTCCGGGAGGACCTGGTCGACTACGACTCGGACAACCCGCAGTGGGCGGTCTTCCCGGCCAACCCGCCGAGCAAGGTGAACCCGCGCCACGACGAGCGGGTGACCTGGTGCTTCACCTGGACCCGCGGCTGCGAGAAGACGGTCCAGGACGCGGCCAGCGGCCAGGCCTGGGACGTCGACCTCGCCACCGGCGAGCCGACCCTGACCACCCGGGGCAACTCGGCGAACAACGTCGTCTCCTGGGGTGCCGGCACCCCGGTCGTCCCGGCCACGCCGAGCCCGACCCGCGAGTACGACTACCCGTTCACCGACCAGTGGAAGCAGTCCAAGTGCAACCCGGAGGTGTTCACGTCGTTGCAGCGCAACGACATCGACGCCGCCACCGCGAACCTGTTCGCGATGCACAACCGGATGCACGACTGGGCGTACAAGCTCGGCTTCGACGAGGGCGCCTGGAACCTCCAGGCGGTCAACCTCACCGCCGAGGGCCTCGGCAACGACGCCGAGCAGGGCCGCGCCCAGCAGGGCGCGCTGACCGGCAACCGGAACAACGCCAACCAGTCGACCCCGCGCGACGGCCTGCCGCCGAGCACCAACATGTACCTGTGGCAGCCGATCGCCGGTACGTCGTACCCGCCCTGCGTGGACGGCGACTACGACATGACGGTGATCGGGCACGAGTACGCCCACGCGATCACCAACCGCATGATCGGTGGACCGGACTCCGGCATCGGCGGCCACCAGGGCGGCGCGATGGGCGAGTCCTGGGGTGACCTGCTCGGCACCGAGTACCTGGTCCAGAACGGTTGGAAGCCGGCCGGGAAGACCCCGTACATCGTCGGTGGTTACGTCACCGGCAACCTGGAGAGCGGCATCCGCAACTACGACCTCAGCCGCAGCCCGCTGAACTACTCCGACGTCGGCTACGCGCTCGCCGGCCCGGCGGTGCACGCCGACGGTGAGATCTGGGGCGCCACCAACCACCGGATCCGCTCGGCCTTCGTCGACCGGTACGGCGACGGCAACCCCTCGACCCAGGTGGCCTGCGCCGAGGGCAAGCTGGCCGTCGAGAAGTGCCCGGGCAACCGGCGCTGGACGCAGCTCGTCTTCGACTCGTACCTGCTCCAGGCGGTCAGCCAGGTCAGCATGCTCGACATGCGGGACAACATGCTCGCCGCCGACGTGCTCCGCTTCGGTGGCCGCAACCAGGACATCATCTGGAACGCGTTCGCCGAGTCGGGCATGGGCCGGGACGCGGCGACGGTCAACGCCGCCGACACCGACCCGACGCCGAGCTTCGCCTCGCCGCACGCCCGCAACGCCACCGTCACGCTCCGCCCGAAGGGCGACAGCGCGAGCGCCCCGGTCCGGCTCTACGTCGGCGAGTACGAGGCCCGCGCGGTCCCGATCGCGGACACCGACCCGGCCACCGCGCTGCCGGACACCTTCGAGATCGTGCCGGGCAAGGAGTTCTCCTTCCTGGCCGTGGCGCCCGGCTTCGGGCACACCCGGTTCACCGAGAAGTTCAAGGCCGGTGAGCGGGAGAAGCTGGACCCGGACCTGGAGCGCAACCTCGCCTCGCTGACCGCCGGCGCGGTGGTCAGCGGTGACGGGGTCAACCTGGACCGGATCGCCGACGACACCGAGGCCACCAACTGGGCCTCGCTGGACGGGGTGGCCGGCAAGGCGGTGACGGTGGACCTGCCCGGTGACCGGGCGCAGACCGTACGGCGGGTGAACGTGAGCGCGTACCTGCGTCCGGCGATCGCCGGTGACGTGGACGCGGGCAACCAGAACGCCCTGTCGGCGCTGCGGTCGTTCACCGTGCTCGCCTGCGACGACCGCCGGGCGGACTGCACCGACGCGGCGAACTTCCGGAAGGTCTACACCAGCCGGTCGGACGCGTTCCCCGGTGGGGCGTTCCGCCCGTACACCCGGGAGCTGAACATCCGGTCGTTCGAGATCCCGAAGACGACCGCGACCCACCTGCGGCTGGAGGTGACCGCCAGCCAGTGCACCGGCGGTCCGCTCTACGCCGGTGAGCAGGACAACGACCCGGCCACCGCGACCGACTGCACCGCGAACAGCCCGTTCCGGACCCAGGTCCGGATCGCGGAGTTCCAGGCGTTCGAGCGGTAGTTGGCGGGTCCGCCTCCGACCGCTTTCCGGTCGGCGGCGGACCCGCACCCGGTGCCGCGATCGGGGTGCCGACCGGAGGAGGTCGGTGCGGCAGCGGGGGTCAGTGAGACATCAGGAACGCCCGCGCGGGGTACGGCGCCAGACCGGACCGGTGGACTCGTCGGTCTGCCAGACCGGTCGGCCGTACCCCGCGTCGGCGTTGACACCCAGGTCGATGGTGCCGTCGGCGCCGGTGTCGGCGCGACGACGGCCGCGCCCGAACAGCCCGCCGAGCCGGCCGCCGCCCCGCCCGGCCCGCTGGGTCGCCCGGCCGGCGCCGCCGTTGCCCCGGCCGAAGCCAGCATCGCCGCTGCCCCGGCCGACGCCGCCGGTGACGGCGCCGAGCAGCCGGTGCCGGACCCGCATCAGCAGCCCGACGCCGAGGAAGAGCAGCAGCGCACCGCTGAGGAAGCCGACCTGGACCAGACCCAGTCGACTGGAGTCCGCCGCCGGGTCGGGGCGGCCGCCGCCGCTGCCGGAGGCCACCACCGGCTCGTCCGTCGGCACCGGGATCAGCGCGTCGGACGGCTCGTCCGCCGTCGGTTCCTCCGTCGGCTCGGTCGCCTCCGGCGACGGCGTCGAGGTCGACCGGGTGGCCGACGGGGTGGGCCGGGCCCGGTTGCCGGCGACGGTACGGGTAGCGGATCCGCTGGCCAGCAGCCGGGAGCGGGCGTCGAACGCCTCGGCGGTCACGGTGACCCGGCCGCCGGCCGCCTCGGCGCCGAAGGCGATCCGGTAGCGGGCGGTCACCGTCCGGTCCCGGCAGAGTTCGCCGGGGTCGAGTTCGGTGTCGGTGATCCGGGCCGCGTCACCGTCGGCCCGCACCTGTACGGGGAACGAGCCGCTCTCCTCGACCCGGTCCACCCGTACCTGGTCCAGCCGCAGTCCGGCCACCCGCAGCACCAGGGACCAGCGCACCTTGCGGCACTCGCCGCGCTCGCTGGTGCCCACCACGGCGGAGATGGTCGCCGGGTCGCCACCGGCGGTGAACTGGCCCGGCAAATCGAGCCGGGTGTCGAACCCCGGCGCCGCGCCGGCCGGTGTGCCGGTGGCGATCACGCCCATCCCGCACACGCACGCCAGTACGACACCCAGCCGGCCGATGTTCTGCCGCACCGCCACCACGCCTCCATTCACGTACACCTATTGATCCCGGTTATCCGATTACTCCCCGCAACGCTAGAACGGGATCAGGCGGCCGGAAAGGGGCGCAAGTCAGCACCCAGCGCCAATGAAACCCCCTACTTTCACCGACAGTGGTGAACCGGTCACCCAGCCCCCGCGACACGCCGGCAACGACCGGCCCGGCACAATCCGGGTGGTGTCCGAAACCTCGGCGGCGTTCGTCCGCCTGCACGCCCGGCTGGCCCCCGTCGCCTTCGTCCCGGAGGTCCACCTGCACCAGGCCGACGAACCGATCGGCCTGTGGCAGCTCACCGAGGGCGAGTTCCGCAGTGAACAGCCGCCGCCGTTCTGGGCCTTCGCCTGGGCCGGCGGCCAGGCCCTGGCCCGGTACCTGCTCGACCACCCGGACGAGGTGGCCGGTCGGCGGGTGCTCGACTTCGCCTCCGGCTCCGGGCTGGTCGCCATCGCCGCCGCCCGCGCCGGAGCCGAACACGTACGCGCGGTCGAGATCGACGAGCGGGCCGGCGCCGCGATCGCGCTGAACGCGCGAGCCAACGACGTACCGATCGACGTCACCGTCGCCGACATCCTCGACGACGACGGTGCCGGCGACGCCCGGCTCGTCCTCGCCGGGGACGTCTTCTACAGCCAGGCGATGGCCAACCGGGTGCTGCGGTTCCTGCTCCGCGCCGCCCGGAGCGGGGCGCGGGTGCTGGTCGGCGACCCGGACCGGGCGTTCCTGCCCCGGGGCCGGTTCACCAAACTGGCCAGCTACGACGTGCCGGTCCCGCCCGCGCTGGAGAGCGTACGGGTGAAGCCCACCACGGTCTGGGAACTCGACCCCGGTCGACCGGGTGCCGCTGGGTAGCGTGTCGGCGTGTTGTTCCGCAGCTGGGCGGCGGGGACGGTGGACCGGCCGTGGCCGGACGTCACCACCGTCGCCGACCACGTCGACGTCGACCACCTGGTGGTGACCCGGCACGCCCTGGTCCGCCAGGTACTCGCCGACCCGCAGACGTACCGGCCGGACAACGCGCTCGACGCGATGAGCCCGATGCCGATCGCCGCCCTGCGGATCCTCGCCGGGTACGGCTTCCGGCTGCCGCCGACCCTGGCGAACAACAGTGGACACAGCCACCCGGCGATCCGGTCCATCGTCGCCGACGCGCTGCACCCGTCACGGGTCGCCGAGCAGCAGGAGTGGCTGACCGGCGTGGTGCGTACCCGGGTGGCCCGGCTCGCCGCGGAGCTTGCCGCCGGCCGTCGGGTCGACCTCTACGCCGACCTCGCCGCCGACCTGCCGCTGCTGGTGCTGGCCCGGCTGGTGGACCTGCCCGACGCCCGGATCGAGGTGGTCAAGGAGTTCACCCGGGCCGCACTCGAACTGTTCTGGGCCCCGGTCGACACCGACCGGCAGCGGGCCCTGGCCGAGATCGTGGGCCGCTTCCACACCGTGCTGCGGGACTTCGCCGCCACCGGCGCGGGACTCGCGGCCCAACTGCGCGTCGCCGGCCACCCGACGGACGTGGTGGTCGGCGCCCTGTTCTTCCTGCTGGTCGCCGGCCAGGAGACGACGTCGCAGTTCCTGACCCTGCTGCTGCACCGGCTCACCGGCGAACCGGAGGTCCTGCGCGGGCTGGCCGACGGCACGGTCGCGGTCGCCGACGTGGTCGAGGAGGGGCTGCGGCTGGAGCCGCCGATCGTCACCTGGCGCCGGGTGGCCGTCCGGGACACCACGCTCGGCGGGGTCGACGTACCGGCCGGGCGCAGCGTCGTCCTCTGGCTGGCCCGCGCCGGTAGGGACCCGGCGGTGGTCGCGCAGCCGGAGGAGTTCCGGCCCGGCCAGCCCGGTTCCCGCCGCCACCTCGCCTTCGGCGCCGGGGCGCACCGCTGCGTCGGGGCCCAGCTCACCCGGATGGAGGCCGCGGTGGTGGTGGAGCGGACCGCACCGCTGCTGCGCGGCGTCACCGTGGACCGGGCGCCGTGGTGCCCGGACAACCTCTCCTTCCGGATGCCGGACGCCCTGGTCGTCTCCCGACTGCGGTAGTGCGTGGTCGGCGCCCGGTCGCGCGGGCTCCGGGCGGAGCGCCGGTCGGCGTGACCTGACGAAGGTCGGGGTCGACCGGTGCCGAACGGGTGCGGCGCCGGACCCTGCCGGATTCCTACCGTCGATCCATCACGACGGGGGAACCCAGGGAGGCTTCATGATCACCTTGACCGGGCTGACAAAACGCTTCGGCGCCGCGACAGCCGTCGACCACCTGACCCTGGACATCGCGCCGGGGCGGGTCACCGGCTTCCTCGGCCCGAACGGCGCCGGCAAGTCCACCACCATGCGCATGATCCTCGGCCTGGACCGGCCCACCGCCGGCACCGCGCTGGTCGGCGGTCGGCCGTACGCGAGCCTGCGGCACCCGCTGCGCCACGTCGGCGCCCTGCTCGACGCGAAGGCCGTCCACCCCGGCCGGAGCGCACGGGCGCACCTGCTCGCGATGGCCCGCAGCAACGGCATCCCGTCCCGCCGGGTCGACGAGGTACTCGACACGGTCGGCCTGACCGGGGTCGCCGGCAAACGGGCCGGCACCTTCTCCCTCGGCATGGGACAGCGGCTCGGCATCGCCGGCGCCCTGCTCGGTGATCCGGCGGTGCTGATGTTCGACGAGCCGGTCAACGGACTCGACCCGGACGGGGTGCGCTGGATCCGCCAGCTCATGCGCGGCCTCGCCGCACAGGGCCGTACGGTCTTCGTCTCCAGCCACCTGATGAGCGAGATGCAGCTCACCGCCGACCAGCTCGTGGTCATCGGCAGAGGCCGACTGATCGTCGACGCGCCGATCGCCGAGGTGATCGCGGGCAGCTCACGCACGGCCATCCGGGTACGCAGCCCGCAACCGGCCGGACTCACCGCACTGCGCCACCGGCTGACGAGCCGGGCGGTCACCGTCGACGCGGTCGGTGCCGACGAGCTGCTGATCACCGGCACCGACGCGGCGGTGGTCGGCGACCTGGCCCACGAACTCGGCGTACGGCTGCACGAGCTGAGCACCCGCGAGGCGTCACTGGAACAGGCATACCTGGAACTGACCGCCGACAGCCTCGAATTCAGCGGCCCCGCCACCGGGTCGGGTCGACCCCCGGCAGCCGGCGCCGACCGTCGGTCCGAGCCACTATCGGCCAGTGTCCGGGGGATCCGTCCGCACGACCGGCAGGAGCAGGCATGAGCACCGTCGAAACCGTCCACCCCGCCGGACGTACCGGCCCCTCGGCCGCCGACGGCGCACCCACCGGTGGCGGGCTCGGTGGTGCGCTGGCCAGCGAGTGGACCAAGCTCTGGTCGGTCCGTTCCGTCTGGTGGGCGCTGCTGGCCAGCGCCGTACTGATGACGGCGACCGCCGCCCAACTGGCGATCTACGTGCAGAACAGCAACACCGACGACGACCCGACCGACGCTCGGGGCGTGGTCACGCTCGGGCGGATCGCGATCGACTCGCTCGAACTGACCCAGTTCGCCGTGCTCGCCATGGCGATGCTGGTGATCACCGCCGAGTACGCCAACGGCACCATCCGGGCCACCCTGCAGTGGACCCCGCCACGCGGTCACGTCATCCTCGCCAAGGCCGCCGTCGTCGCCGGGGTCACCTTCGTGCTGGGCGTACTGCTCGGTGTGCTCGGTGCGGTGGTCGCCGACCCGATCCTCGGCGAGTGGGGCCGGTTCGATCTCGCCGAAACCCTCGGGGACGTGCTCGGGGTCGGGGCGTACCTGGCGCTGGTCGGTGTGTTCACCCTCGGGGTCGGGGCGGCGCTGCGGGGCACGGTCGCCACCCTCACCTCGGTCTTCCTGATCCTGACCGTGGTGCCGGCCACGCTCGGACTGTCCAACGTGACGTTCGTCCAGCGGATCGCCGACGGGCTGCCGGGCGCCGCCGGGCTGCACTTCCTGCGCGGCGACACCGACCCGTACCCGCCCGTGGTCGGGCTGGTCCTGCTCACCGGCTGGGCGGCCCTGGCCCTGCTGGTCGGCTACGCGGTGCTGCGCCGACGCGACGCCTGACCACCCGGACCGGGGGGGGGGGGGGGGGGGGGGGGGGGGGGGGGGGGGGGGGGGGGGGGGGGAGGGGGGGGGGGGGGGGGGGGAGGGGGGGGCGGGGGCGGG
>NZ_JBVJHT010000003.1:405887-441912 GCF_055586685.1 Micromonospora sp. NPDC049529 | reverse complement strand
TTGCTGGTTCCCTCCCCCCCCCCCCCCCCACCCCCCCCCCCCCCCCCCCCACCCCCCCCCCCCCCCCCCCCCCCCTCCCCCCCCCCCCCCCCCCCCGGGCCGACCAGGCCCGCCTCGTACGCGACGATCGCCGCCTGGACCCGGTTGCGCACACCGAGCCGGGTGAAGATCGAACTCAGGTAGCCCTTCACGGTTCCCTCGACCAGGAAGAGCCGGCGACCGATCTCGGCGTTCGAGAGCCCGGCCCCGACCAGCGCCAACACCTCCCGCTCCCGTTCGGTGAGCCCCGAGGTCAGCTCGTGGGCCGCCGGCCGGCGCCCCATCCGCCCCCCACCGAGGTCGAGCACCCGCCGCGCCACCGTCGGCGACAGGTACGCGCCACCGTCGGCGACCGCCCGCACCCCGGCGATCAGCTCCCGGGGGTCGCCGGACTTGAGCAGGAAACCACCGGCCCCGTCGCCGAGCGCACGGGCGATGTAGTCGTCCTCGCCGAACGTGGTCAGCATGACCACCTCGGTCTCCGGCACCAACCGGCGGATCTCCGCCCCGGCGGCGAGCCCGTCCAGCCGGGGCATCCGGATGTCCAGCAACGCCACCTGGGGCCGGTGCGCACGGGCCAGTTCCACCGCGACCCGACCATCGGCCGCCTCGGCCACCACCTCGATCTCCGGGTCGGTGGCCAGGATCGCCCGTACCCCGGCACGGATCATCGCCTCGTCGTCGGCCAGCAGGACCGGGATCATCACATCTCCTCGTCAGCACGGAACACCGCACGGCCGGGTCAGCCGGTCAGCTCGTCCTTCGCCGCCAGCCGCCCGTCCACGAAACAGAGCCGGTACGCGGGCCGGGCCAGCGGGAAGTTACCGTCGGTGTAGAACTCGCAGGCGCCGTTGCGCGGCATCGGCCGGAAGTCCCCGGACCGCCCCTGCGCCTGCCGGCCGGGCAGCATCGGAGCCAGTTCGGTACGCGTCTGACCGATCCGCAGCCGCTCGAACGCGGACCGGTCCAGCACCGAGTCGAACGTGACGAACGGGTAGTAGACCAGCGACAGCGTGGCGGCGATCGCCACCGGGGCGGTGACCGCCAGCAGCAGGCTGTGCCGGACCCGCCGCCGCTGCGCCCGCAACCCGTCCGCGGTGGTGGAGCCGGCCGGCGGTCGTACCTCGGCATCGGGGTCGACCGTGACCCCGTCGCTGACCAGCGGCAGCCGGGCGACCACCGCGAATCCGCCGGCGTCCGGCCCGGCGACCAGGGTGCCGCCGGCCAGCCGCACCCGCTCGCGCAGACCGAGCAGCCCGGTGCCGGCGGACGGCAGCGGCAGCGGCCCGGCCGGCGGACGCGCGTTGCGCACCCGCACCTCGATCCGGTCCGCCGTCCGGTCGACCTCGACCGTCGTCAGCGCACCCGGGGCGTGCCGGGCGGCGTTGGTCAGCGCCTCCTGCACCACCCGGTGCACCGCCCGCCCGACCATCACCGGCAGTTCCGGTGCGCTGTCCCGCTCGGGCCAGCGCAGGTCGACCGCCATCCCGGCCGCCGTCGCCCGGTCGACGAGTTCCGTGACGCTCTCGTCGACCGGCCGGGTCGGCGCCGCTGCCGCGTCCTCCCGGAGCACGCCGATGATCTCGCGCAGCCGGTCGGTGGCGGCGGCGACGCTGGCCCGGAGTTCACCGGCGGCGGCCCGTTGCCGGTCGTCCGCGTCGGCGGCGAGCTCCAGTGCACCGGCCCGGAGCGCGATCAGGCTCAGGTCGTGGCCGAGCGAGTCGTGCATGTCCCGGGCGATCCGCGCCCGCTCCCGCATCCGTACCCGCTCGGCGGCCCCGGCCTGCTCCCGTTCGAGCAGTTCGGCGCGGGCCCAGCCGGCCCGGACCAGCTCACCGCGCTGCCGCCGGTAACGGCCGACCAGCCACGGGAACACCCCGGCGAAGAGCAGCGTGGTGGCGAGCAGGAACCAGGTCGCCAGCCCGCTGTCCAGCACCCAGATGTTCAGCGCGGAGCCGCCCGCCGCGATCACGGTGAAGACCACGCCGGCCGGTCGGGCCCGCTCCATCCGCAGACCGGTGAGGTAGCTCATCACCGGGATCGCGAACAGGAAGTTGCCGTCCAGCAGGGTCGGCACCGTCACCAGCACCAGGGCGACCAGTGGTCGGCGCCGGCTGAGCGCCACCGCGACACCCATCAACAGCGTCTCGGCGACCAGCAGCACCCCGTCGAACGGCCGGGCCGGCGGGCTGACGAAGGCCACGACGATCGGCACGACGAGCGCCGCCCAGAGCAACAGATCCGGCAACACCCGTCGCCGCCGGTCCCCCAGCCCCCGCCACCAGCCCACCACCCGGCCAGGGTACGCGGGCCCCGACCCACGCCGGCACCGACGAAAGTCGGGTGCCGCGTCGACACCACCGGCCCGCCACCGCCGCACCGGTGGTGCTCAGTGCACGTCGTCGGCCCAGGTCCGCCAGTCGTCGAGCACGCCGTACAGGGCGGGGGTGAGCCAACCGGGCGCGGACCGGCGGAACACTCCGGGGTCCATCCCGCCGGCCCCGTCCGGCAGCGCGCCGACCATGTTCGGCACCAGCTCGCTGAGGTTGGCCCAGTGCACCAGCTCCGGCTCGTTCGGCCAGGCACCGAGGACCACCCCGGCCGGCACCGCCCGCCGCTCCAACGCCTCCAGGGTGAGCGCGGTGTGGTTGAGTGTGCCGAGCCCGGCCCGGCTCACCACCACGGCCGGCGCACCGAGCGAGACCGCGAGGTCGGCTACGGTCCACGGCTCACCGGACGGGCGTACGCCCATCGGCACCAACAGTCCGCCGGCCCCCTCGACCAGCACCAGATCGTGCTTGTCGGCTTCGGCGCGTACCGCGTCGACGACGGCGTACAGCTCCAGCGGCTCCGCCGCCGCGACCCTCGCCGCCGCCAGCGGGGCCAGCGGCTCGGGGAAGTTGGCCAGCGTACGGGCGGTCAGCGGGGCGGCCAGCCGGTTGATCGTGTCGATGTCCGACGGGGCGCCGGTCACCGTACCGGTCTGTCCGGGTTTGATGACCGCGACCCGCAGCCCGGCCGCCTGCGCGGCGGCGGCGATCGCCGCGGTGACCACGGTCTTGCCCACGTCGGTGTCGGTGCCGGTGACCAGGATCGGCCCGCGCCACGAGGTGGCGCTCACCGGACCCGCTCCGGAACCGCTGACGGGTTCACGGGGCACACTCGACGATCACGTCCAGGGCCCGGTCGAACTCGGCCCGTGACACCCCGGCGTTGATCGTCAGGCGCAGCCGGGACCGGCTGTCCGGCGTGGACGGCGGGCGGAAGCAACCGACCGCGACCCCCCGGTCCAGGCAGTCGGCCGCCCAGGCGGTCGCCGCCTCGGGACCCGGCGCGGTCACCGAGATCACCCCGGCTGCCGGCGCCGACACGTCCAGCCCGGCCAGGCCGAGCCGGCGGACGACGGTCGCGGCCCGGTCGGCCAGTTCGGCCCGCAGCGCTTCGCCGGCCCGTGCCAGCCCGGTCGCGGCGAGCACACCCGCCGCCACGGCCGGCGGCAGCGCGGTGTCGTAGATGAAGGTCCGACCGGTCTCCACCAGGTGTCGGACCAGCTCCGCCGGCCCGGCGACCACACCGCCGGCTCCGCCGAGCGCCTTGGACAGCGTCGCGGTGACCACCACGTCCGGTGCGCCGGCCAGGCCGGCGTCGACCACCGCGCCGGCTCCACCCGGACCGAGTACGCCGACCGCGTGCGCGTCGTCGACCAGCAGCAGGGCACCGTGCCGGCGGGCCACCTCGTGCAGCCGCGCCAGCGGGGCGAGGTCGCCGTCGACGGAGAAGACCGACTCGGTGACCAGCACCGCCGGACGCCCCGGTGCCGCCGCCAGGGCGGCCTCGACGGCGGCGACGTCGTTGTGCGGGGTGACCACGGTCTGCGCCCCGGACAACCGGCACCCGTCGATCAGCGAGGCGTGGTTGTGCGCGTCCGAGACGAGCAACGTACGCGGCCGGACCAGGGCGCGTACGGCGCCGAGGTTGGCCAGGTAGCCGGAGGAGTAGACGAGGGCCCGTTGCGCGCCGAACCAGTCGGCCAGGGCGTGTTCGAGCGCGGTGTGCAGGTCGGTCGAGCCGCGTACCAGGCGGGAACCGGTGGCGCCCAGCCCGTACGTGTGCAGGGCCTCGGTGGCGGCGGCGGTGACCGCCGGATGCCGGGCCAGCCCGAGGTAGTCGTTGCCGGCGAGGTCGGCCACCGGGTCGGTCGCGCCGCGCGGGCGCAGGTGCCGGGTCAGTCCCGCCTTGGCCCGCAGCTGGGCACGCCGGTCCAGCGCCTCCAGCCAGCTCGCCACGTCGACTCCTCGTCTGCCCGACCCGCGCCGGGACTGCCCGGACCGGTCCGCGCCGGCCCGATCACATCCGCGCCCACCGACCCCGTCCCGACCGGCGAAAATTACCACTTCGCCGGGCGGCGGCCGGGAAGGCGGGCCGTACGCTCGGCGATCCACGGACCCGACGCCGGGCGACGGTCACCTTAGCGGGTTCGGGCCGCCGGTACGACGGGGCCGGTGCCGGCCTCCGGGCGGGGCCGCGTCCCGCCGGAGACGAGGACGGCGCCCGTTCGTGGCGGGGGACACGACAGTACGTGAAGCCGGCGGCTCCCATCGACGGTCCGACCCCTTGTAGGGTACGACCATGCCAGAGATCCTCGACCGGGCGCGTGCCCAGGTGCTCGGTGAAGGTGTCGGTCTCGACGAGGCCGGCGTGCTCGCCGTGTTGCGCCTTCCCGACGAGCACCTGCCCGCCGCCCTGCAACTCGCCCACGACGTGCGGATGCGCTGGTGCGGTCCGGAGGTCGAGGTCGAGGGCATCGTCTCGCTGAAGACCGGGGGCTGCCCGGAGGACTGCCACTTCTGTTCCCAGTCGGGGCTGTTCGCCTCACCGGTCCGTTCGGTCTGGCTGGACATCCCGTCGCTGGTCGAGGCGGCCAAGCAGACGGCGAAGACCGGTGCGACGGAGTTCTGCATCGTCGCCGCCGTACGCGGCCCGGACGCGCGGCTGATGAAGCAGATGCGCGACGGGGTGGCCGCGATCAAGGCGGAGGTCGACATCCAGGTCGCCGCCTCGCTCGGCATGCTCAACCAGGAGCAGGTCGACGAGCTGGTCGACATGGGTGTGCACCGTTACAACCACAACCTGGAGACCTGCCGGTCGTACTTCCCGAACGTGGTCACCACGCACTCGTTCGAGGAGCGGTGGGAGACGCTGCGGATGGTGCGCGAGTCGGGCATGGAGGTCTGCTGCGGCGGCATCCTTGGTCTGGGTGAGTCGGTGGAGCAGCGAGCCGAGTTCGCCGCGCAGCTCGCCGAGCTCGACCCGCACGAGGTGCCGCTGAACTTCCTCAACCCGCGACCGGGCACCCCGCTCGGTGACCAGCCGGTGGTGGAGGGCAAGGACGCGCTGCGGGCGATCGCCGCGTTCCGGCTGGCGATGCCGCGGACGATCCTCCGGTTCGCCGGTGGGCGCGAGATCACCCTCGGGGATCTCGGCACCCGCGACGGGCTGCTCGGCGGCATCAACGCGGTGATCGTCGGCAACTACCTGACCACGCTGGGCCGTCCGGCCGACGCCGACCTGGCGCTGCTCGACGAGCTGAAGATGCCGGTCAAGGCCCTTTCCGCGACGCTCTGAGCAAGGGGAGCCGGTGATGGCGAGCGGAGCAGACCCGGTGTCGACGGCGACAGTGGTGTGGTGCGACCGGTGCGGCCGGTCGACCGGGGACGGCGCACACGAGGCGTGCGCGTCGGCGCGGGCGCTGGAACCGCCCCGGTTCTGCCCGCGGTGCCGGCGCCGGATGAAGGTGCAGGTCCTGCCGACCGGCTGGTCGGCGATCTGCGTCGAGCACGGCGAGACCCGCCGCTGACGTACCCGGCCGTCGGTTGTCGCGGTGGAGTCCGCCCGGACAACCGACGGTCAGGGTGCCGCCGCCACGGCTGGGCCGAGCGGCGGCACACTCAACATTCATAATTCATCCACATACGCCCGATTTACCTAGCTATGGTCGTGGAAACCCGCCAACCAGGCGTTAATCCACTAACCGGCTGTCCTGACGCTTCACCACCCGTTGCGACATCTCCGGCCGGCCATGCTCTAGGAGGGCCGTTCTGTGACGGTTGGAGTCACTCATCACCTTCGACGGGCGTTACTGCCCGCGTCCACCGGGGTCGCCGCGATCGCCGTCATCACCGCGATCACCCTGCTCCTGATCAACAACAGTGGTGCCCAGGCCGCCCAGGCTCCCGTCGGTCTCGGCACCGCCGCCAACTTCTCCGTCCTCGCCGGCTCCACCGTCACCAACACCGGCCCCAGTTTCCTCGGCCAGGACCTCGGCGTGAGCCCCGGCAACACCGCCACCGGCTTCCCACCCGGGCTCGTCGGCGGCACCATCCACCTCGCCGACGCCGTCGCCCTCCAGGCCAAGAACGACCTCACCACCGCCTACAACGACGCCGCCGGCCGCGTTCCGTTCACCAACCTTCCGGCCGAACTCGGCGGCACCACCCTCATCCACGGCGTCTACCGCATCGGCGCCGCCCAGCTCACGGGCCAACTGACCCTCGACGCGCAGAACAATCCCGCCGCCGTCTGGATCTTTCAGATCGACTCCACTCTCACCACCGCCTCCAACAGCAGCGTCATCTTCATCAACGGCGCCTCGCCCTGCAACGTCTACTGGCAGATCGGCAGCTCCGCCACCATCGGCACCGGCACCGCCTTCGTCGGCAACATCCTCGCCGCCACGTCCATCACCATGAACACCGGCGCCACGCTGCAGGGCCGCGCCCTCGCCCAGACCGGCGCCGTCACCCTCGACACCAACACCATCACCGAACCCATCTGCTTGCAGCCCACCGGCACCCCCACCGGCACCCCGACGGGTACCCCCACCGGTACACCAACCGGTACCCCGACGGGTACGCCAACTGGCACCCCGACGGGCACCCCCACCGGTACGCCAACCGGGCCACCCACCGGCACCCCGACCGGGCCACCCACCGGTAGGCCGACCCGTAGTCACCTGCCGATCACCGGCCCCACAGGCGGAAGCACCCTGGTCCCGGTACTGACAGCGGCCGGAACCGGCATGGTCGTACTGGGCGGGCTGCTCGTCTTCCTCTACCGCCGACGGACGCACGAGTCCTGATCCACCACCACCGGCACCGCCACCGGCCACGGCCACGCTGACCGGCCCACCGACTGGCCCGGACGGCTGACCAGCGGTCCGGCTGGCTCGGGAAGCACAAGTGGCGACAACCGGGACGGCACACCCGACGACTCGGGTGTGCCGTCCCGCGCGACGTCCCTGGTCGTCAGGGGCGGGGTCGGTAACGGTACGGCCGGAGCAGGAACCGCAACTGGGCCCTGATCCGGTCACTGAGCGCCTCCCGGGGTTCGAGCGCCCAGGTGATCATCGTGCCGTTGTAGACGGCGAGCAGGGCGTCGGCGAGGTCACCCAACCCGACCTCGTCCACACCTCCGACCTCGTCCACACCGCCGGCACCGGTCGCGCCGCCGACACCACCGACACCGGTCAACTCTCCGGTCCGCGCCGCTTCGGCGAGCAGTTCGTGGATACCGTCGCGCAGTGCGGCGGTGAACTCGCGGGCGTGGGCGTACAGCTCGGGGTCGGTCAGGTCCATCATCAGGAAGGCCACGTGGTGGGCCATCTGCTCGTGCCGTTGGATGCCCCCGGTGAGCCCGGCCAGTACGTCCTCCAGCCGTCCCAGTGCCGGCACACCTTCCCGCCGAGGGTCGCGGAACGCCTCCGTCACGTCCCGCACCCCCCGCCGGGACACCGCGACCAGCAACCCGTGCTTGGACCCGAAGCGCTTGACCAGGGTGGCCGGTGAGGCGCCCGTACGCCGTGCCACGTCGGCCAGGGTGAGGGCGCCCGGACCGAGATCGGCGATCGCCGAGGCGGCGGCGGCGAGAAGTTGGTCGTCGGTGAAGGCCAGGGGTCGGGGACTCATGGACGGCAGCCTAGTTGATAGTAAATGAACCAGCATTTACTATCGGTACCGCGCCGACGCTCCGAACGAGGGCAGGCGCCGGCACCCCGCAACGGAAGGCGGCAGCAGACGATGAGCACTCCCGAACAGCCCCTGACCGGACAGGTGGCCCTGGTGGCCGGCGGCACCCGAGGCGGCGGGCGGGGCATCGCCGTACAACTCGGCGCGGCCGGCGCGACCGTCTACGTCACCGGACGCAGCAGCCGGGCCGGCCGCTCGGAGTTGGACCGCCCGGAGACCATCGAGCAGACCGCCGAGCAGGTCACGGCCGCCGGCGGCACCGGCATTCCGGTGCGAGTCGACCACAGCCGAGCCGACCAGGTCCGGGCCCTGGTCGAGCGGATCGCCGCCGAGCAGGACGGCCGCCTCGACATCCTGGTCAACTGCGTCTGGGGCGGTGACCCGCTGACCGACTGGGTCAACCCGCTCTGGCAGCAGGACCTCGACACCGGCCTGCGGCTGCTGCACCAGGCCGTCGACACCCACATCATCACCAGCCGGTACGCGCTCCCCCTGCTGATCGCCAACGGCCGGGGACTGGTGGTCGAGGTGACCGACGGCAACACCGCCCGCTACCGGGGCACCCTCTTCTACGACCTGTCCAAGTCCTCGGTCATCCGGCTGGCCGTGGCGCAGGCGGCCGAACTGCGGGCGTACGGGGTGGCCGCCGTTGCCATCACGCCGGGCTTCCTGCGCTCGGAAGCCGTACTCGACCACTTCGGGGTGACCGAGGCGAACTGGCGGGACGCGATCGCGCAGGACCCGCACTTCGCCCGGTCGGAGACACCCGCGTACCTGGGTCGGGCGGTCGCCGCCCTCGCCGCCGACCCGGACGTGCAGGCGCTGAGCGGCCGCGCCCTCTCCACCGCCGCCCTCTACCCGAGGTACGGCTTCACCGACCTCGACGGCACCCAACCCGACTTCCCCGCCTACTGGGCGCAAGCCCTGGAACCCGAACACGGCCCCCTGGGCACCCCCCTCTAACCACCCCACCCCGCCCCGCAGCGGGTCACTAATACAGAGAATGAGTGCCTATCCGCCGCCGGATAACCACTCATTCTCTGTATTAGTGCCGCCCCCCGGGCGAGGGGTCAGGACACGGTGCAGGGGGAGGTGTTGAGGGTGAAGGTGGTGGGGCGGGGGTTGGTGCCGGTGTGGGTGGCGTTGAAGCCGAAGCTGGTGGAGGCGCCGGGTGCCAGGGAGCCGTTGTAGGAGAGGTTGGTGGCGGTGACCGAGGTGCCGGTCTGGGTGACGGTGGCCGACCAGGACTGGCTCACCCGCTGGCCGGCGGGGTACGCGAACGCCAGGCTCCACCCGGTGAGCGCGGTGCCGCCGGTGTTGCGGATGGTGACGGTGGCGGTGAAGCCGTTGTTCCAGTCGTTGGTGCTGTAGCTGACCGCGCACGGTCCCGCCGGGCTGCTCGGCTGGGTGGTCACGCTCACCGGGGCGGACGGCGTCGAGACGTTGCCGGCCAGGTCCACTCCGACCACGTAGAACTGGTATGCCGTGGCCGGGGTCAACCCGGTCACCGCGAGGGTCAGCCCACCGGGCGATCCGACCAGCACGTCGGTGGCGCCCGCCTCCCGGTAGACCCGGTAGCCGGCGAGGTCCGTACCGGAGGACGGGGTCCAGGTGAGGGTGAGGCCGGTCGAGGTGATCGCCGAGGCGGTCGGGGTGCCCGGCGTACCGGGTGGGGTGGTGTCGCCGCCTCCGCCGGCCGTGGTGAACCCGACCGGGGCGGAGGCGGTCGACCGGTTGCCGGCGCCGTCGCGGGCGACGACGTAGAACGCGTACGCGGTGGCCGGGGTCAGCCCGGTCACCGCCAGCGACGTGCCGGCCGACGAGCCGACGAGTACGTCGGTCGCCCCCGCCTCCCGGTAGACGTCGTAACCGGCGAGGCCGCTGCCGCCGGTGTCGGTGGACGCCGCCCAGCTCAGTGTCGCGCCGGTGGAGGTGACCGCCGAGGCGACCGGGGCGGTGGGTGCGGTCGGCGCGACGGTGTCCGGGGTGGTCGGGCCGGGCTCAGCACCCCAGACCCGTACGCCGGCCTCGTAGAGCGGCACGTTCGGGTTCGGCCCGGCGGCGGCCTGGTACGACGGGTCGTTGGCCGGGTTCCACGTCCCGCCCTCCGGTACGCCGATCTTGAACTGGACCTCCATCCGGTGCGCCGACTGACCGGCCGGGGCGATCGTGTACCCGGTGCAGTTCACTTCGACGTACCAGAGGTCGCCGGAGGCTTGGCGGGCGCTGCTCGGTGACGGGCAGCCCTGGGTGTATCCGCTGGTCACCTCGATGGCGCTGGTGCCCTCGTGACGGAAGTAGTAGCGGAAGGTGGCCGCTTTCAACGCCCGCGCCGGGAAGGCGGACTTGTTGTAGAGGATGGCTTTGATACCGGTGGAGCGGGTCTCGTTCTGCATCATCGTGGTCTCGACGGTCAGCTCGTCGATGTCCGGTGTCTCGGTCGGCGGGAAGCTGGCGAGCGGGGTGCCGCCGTACTCGGAGTAGAGCCGGACCAGCGCGGAGGTGAAGCCGGCGTTGTAGTCGGTGGCGACCTCGTTCATCACGTAGTCGCCCCGGTTGTCGGTGTAGGCGTCGTTCGGCGCGGACGGGCCGCCGACGAGGGCACCGTAGAGCACGTGCCGGGTCTCCACCGGTACGGTCTGGCTGTCCCACCAGGAGCCGTGCGCGGTGCGGTGGTGCGGGTTGCGGGGCGAGTTGGCACCGAAGCCGATCAGGTAACTGGAGTTGCGCGGGTTGTCGCCGAGCGCGTAGTTGATCTGCTTGACGGCGAAGTCGTGGTAGCGCGTCTTGCGGGCGGTGTCGGTGGTCCGGTCGGCGTAGACCAGGGCGGCGAAGGCGGTGTTGGCGGCGTAGCGCAGCGCCCCCCAGGTGTCGAGTACGGCCATCCCGCCCGGTGAGGTGCGTATCTTTTCGCCGTTGACGCCGACGGTCCAGTAGTCGAGCCAGCGGTTGGCGTCGTCGACGTACTTCTGCCGGCCGGTCAGGTTGGCCAGCAGCACGTACGTGCCGAACTGCTTGTTGTCCCAGGCCACCGTCCACTTGTAGAGCCGGGTGGTGGACTGCGGTTCGGTGCCGAGGCGGTCGTACTCGGCCTCGGCCTTGGTCAGGTAGGCGGCCTCGCCGGTGGCCCGGTGCAGCCAGATCGCACCCCAGACCAGTTCGTCCTGGTAGCCGCTCCAGGAGCGGTAGAAGCTGGTCACGTCGGTGATGCACTCGTGGTAGGCGCGGCGCACGGTGTCGGCGAAGGTGTAGAGCTGGCGGGCGTGGCTGACCAGCCGGTCGGCGTAGGTCGGGTCGGTGGGCCGGAACACGATCGAGGAGGCGGCCATCGCGGCGGCCGTCTCGCCGGCCAGGTCCGCGCCGCCACAGCTGGCGTCGATCTTGTACGCGGGCCGCGCCATCGGCATGACCTCGGCCGGTCCCCACCACTTGTGGTCGTCGTCGCCCTTGCCGACCTGCCCGTAGAGCACGTTCGCCGACGGGTGGGCCTTGATGAAGTAGTCGTTGACGTAGCGCAGGTTGTTGAGCAGGTGCGGAAGTTGGCCGGAGGCGGCGTACCCGTCGCGGTACTCGACCGCACCCCAGGCGAGCATGGTGGCGCTGAACGCCATCGGGAAGCCGAACTTGACGTGGTCGCCGGCGTCGTACCAGCCGCCCGTGAGGTCCAGGCCGACGTCGGCGCCGTCGGTGAGCGCGGAGTCGCCGCGCCAGGAGACCCGGTTCCAGTCGGGCAGCCGGCCGCTCTGCTGGGCCTCGTAGAAGTAGAGCGACTTCTGCAACGCCTCGGCGTAGTTGTAGGCGGGTGCGGCGGCCACCGGACCGGGTGCGGTTACCGGCGCGGCGGTGGCGGGTGAGCTGGTCGGGCCAGCGTGCAGGAGGGCCACCGTGGTTACCGTGAGTAAGCCGAAAGTGGCGAATCTTCGGTACCACCGTCCGGGCCGGACGCTACCGGTGGGCCGGGCAAGATGACCATTTGGCCAGGCCGGCGCGATGCTGGGCAGCACTAGACTCGCTCCTGTCCGTGGAGCCGCGCGCGGCAACGCGTAGCGGAGGACATTGGAGGGGCGGATGTGGGCGCATCCGCCCTTTCGCTATGTCATCGCCCCGGCGTACGTGGCGGCTGGGTGGTGGGGGTCCGACAGGGGAGCGGGAGCGCTCCCATGGATGTCCAACAATGTAACCGCCCCGTTGCCGCTTTGTGAAGAGTGACCGACGCCAATGGCTGGACAGCCGCTTGTCGGCACCGACTACAGTCCGGCGATGCCCACCCCGTACCACCGGCTGCGCCGGGCCGCCGCCCTCACCCTGGTCACGACGCTCGCCCTGGCCGGTGGCCTGGCCGCCCGGAGGGCCATTTCTTCCTGCACCTGCTCTACGGACTCTCCTGGGTGGACGTCGGCACCCGGTCGGCCGCCCACCGGGACCGGGCGCTGGGCGAGGCCCGGCAGGCGTTGGCCGAGGTCGACTCCGACGTCAGGCGGGCCCCCTTCTCCCCCACCCTCGACCCGCCGTACGGCGTCTTCCACACCGGCTGGACCAACTGGCTGCGCGCAGGGGCGGTCCGACTGGCTGGTCCGGACGGGGCTCCCACCGAAGCCGACCGGCTCGCCACCGACGCGGGCGCCCTGGCCGCCGCCTTCACCCGGAAACTGGACTCGACCGGCTCGCCGTTCCTCACCGCGTACCCCGGTCAGGCCTGGCCGGTGGACAGCACGGTCGGCCTCGCCGTACTCCGGCTCAGCGACCACCTCGCCGGCACCCACACGTACGCGGATCTGATCGGACGCTGGCGCACGGCGGCCGACGCCCGCCGCGACCCGGCCACCGGCCTGCTCCCCCACCGGGTCGACCCGGCCGACGGTCGTCCGGTCGAGGGCGCCCGCGCCACCTCGCAGACGGTGGCCCTGCGTTTCCTGCGCGAGGTGTTCCCGGCCGACGCCACCCGTGACTGGGCCACCTTCCGCACCCTGTTCGCCTCGACCGTGCCCGGCGCCCCCGGCCTGCGCGAACACCCGCGCGGCGTGGACCTGCCCGGCGACGTGGACTCCGGCCCGCTCATCCTCGGCCTGTCCGCCTCGGCCAGCGTGGTCGCGCTCGGTGACGCGGTGCTCTTCGGTGACCGGCGTTCCGCCGACGCGCTCACCGGCCTGGCCGAGGTGACCGGGCTGGCCGTCGAGACCGGCGGGCAACGCCGCTAGCTCGGTGGCGCGCTGCCGGTCGGGGACGCCTTCCTGACCTGGTCGGTCACGGCCACCCCCTGGATCGTGCCGACCGCCGAGTCGACCGCCCCGCCGGGCGGCCCGTCCGGCTGGTGGCGGCTGCCGTGGCTGCTGCTCGCCAGGTGGCTGATCCCGATCGGCTGACGCCACCGGTGCGAGTTTCGAGCGCGAACGGCCAACAGGTGGACGAAACCGTCCTGGCATACAGGCGTACGGTTGCCGCCGCTCGGCCCCGCCCGGCACAGTACGCCCAGTTCAGCGGTACCGCCGATGCTGCCGCACCACTGGTCACGACTTCCAGGAGGCAGCGATGGCACTGCGCCTCGCGCACGGCACCGGATGGCGGGAAACCCTCGCCCGCGCGGTCACCACCACCCCCGAGGCCTTCGACCCGGCCACGTCCGACATCGTCACCCTGCGCAACCTGGTCCAGGGTGCCTGGCAGTCGGTCGGCACCCCGACACCGGTCCGTACCCCGGTCGACAACACCGTGCTGGTCAACCTGTCCCGACTGGGCGCCGACCCGGCCCGCGCCGCGGTCGCCTTCGCCGCCGACGAGCACCGCGAGTGGGCGGCCACACCGCCGGCCGAACGGAAGGCCCGGGTCGTCGACGCACTCGACGAGCTGACCGTCCACCGCGACCTGCTGGCCCTGCTGCTGGTCTGGGAGATCGGCAAGCCGTGGCGGCTGGCCTGCGCCGACGTCGACCGGGCGTTGGACGGCGTCCGCTGGTACGTCGAGCAGATCGACCGGATGCTCGCCGACGGCCGCGAACCGCTCGCCGGCCCGGTCAGCAACATCGCGAGCTGGAACTACCCGATGAGCGTGCTCGTCCACGCCGAACTGGTGCAACTGCTCGCCGGCAACGCGGTGATCGCCAAGACCCCGTCCCAGGGCGGCGCGGTCTGCCTGACCGTCGCGCACGCGCTGATGCGCCGGGCCGGACTGCCCGCCACCCTGGTCTCCGGCGGCGGCGAGGAACTCTCCGAGGTGCTGGTCCGGGCACCGGAGATCGGCGCGGTCGCCTTCGTCGGCGGCCGGTCCAACGGCGGAAAGGTCGCCGCCGCGCTGCTCGACTCCGACAAGCGCCACTTCATCGAGCAGGAGGGGCTCAACGCCTGGGGCGTCTGGGAGTTCTCCCGGTGGGACATGCTGGCCGCGCACCTGAAGAAGGGCTTCGAGTACGGCAAGCAGCGGTGCACGGCGTACCCCCGGTTCGTGGTGCAGCGGGACCTGGTCGACGAGTTCCTCGACATGTACCTGCCGGTCGTCCGCTCCGTACGCTTCGGCCACCCGCTCGCCGTCGGCGACGACTGGGCCGACGGCGACGCCCTGCCGGAGTTGGACTTCGGCCCACTGATCAGCTCCGCCAAGGCCGACGAGCTGCGCCGCAAGGTCGAGGAGGCGGTACGCGGCGGCGCCATCCCGCTGCACCGGGGCAAACTCGACCGGGCGCCGTTCCTCGACGGCCAGGACACCTCGGCGTACGTGGCGCCCTCGGTGCTGCTCGCCCCGCCCGGCCGGTCCCGGCTGATGCACGCCGAACCGTTCGGACCGGTCGACACCATCGTGGTGGTCGACACGAAGGACGAGCTGCTGGCCGCGATGAACGCCTCCAACGGGGCGCTGGTGGCGAGTCTCGCCTGCGACGACGAGGACGAGGCGGCCAAGCTCGCGGTGGACCTCCAGGCGTTCAAGGTCGGCATCAACCGGCCCCGCTCGCGCGGTGACCGGGACGAACCGTTCGGTGGGCGCGGCGCCTCCTGGAAGGGCGCGTTCGTCGGCGGTGACCTGCTGGTGCACGCGGTCACCCAGGGCGGCCCCGACCAGCGCCTGTACGGCAACTTCCCCGACTACAACAGCTACCCCGCCATCTGAGAGCCGCAGGCGGCGATCGACGGCCGCCGTAACGCCCCGCCCTGACCGAGGCGGTTGTTACGGTCGACGCCTCGTCCGGCGGAAGGGTGACGACGGATCATGCGGGTGACGATGACGAGCGCCACGGCACGAGCCGGCCGGGTGAACGAGGACTTCACCGGTGCCGTACCGACGGCGGCGGTGCTGATCGACGGCGCCGGCATTCCCGGCGGCGAATCGACCTGCCGGCACGGCGTGGCCTGGTACGCCAACCGCCTCGGCGGCCACCTCCTCGGCCTGCTCTCAGTCGTACCGGACCGCGGTCTTGCGGCGCTGCTCGCCGAGGCAATCGAGCGGGTGACGGACGATCACCGGGACACCTGCGCCGTCACCGACCCGATCAGTCCGTCGGCGACCGTGGCCGTCGTGCGCCGGTCCGGCGACCTCGTCGAGTACCTGGTGCTCGGGGACTCGGTCGTCGTACTCGACCGGGCGGACGGCGTGCCGCTGGTCGTCACCGATCGTCGGGAGGTGGTCATCAGCGAGTCGTACCGGCCCGCGATCGAGGCGGCCGTACCGGATGGCGACGAGTACCACCGGCTCCTGCGGGACCTGCGCGCCAACCGGAACCGGCCGGGCGGCTTCTGGGTGGCCAGGGACAACCCGGCGGCGGCGGACGAGGCGATCACCGGCAGCTGTCCGGTCGCCGAGGTGACCGGCGCCGTCCTGCTCAGCAACGGGGCCAGCCGCATCGTGGACCGGTTCCGGCTCACCGACTGGCCGGGGGTGATGGCCGTCCTGGCGTCGAGCGGACCGGCCGAGATCATCGATCGTGTCCGGCAGGCGGAGGCACACCACGCGGTGGCGGCGGACGACGCCACGATCACACACTGCACCGATCTCGGCGAGCCTACTGGGTGCGCAGAGCGGTGACCATCGCCTCGGGTTCGATGGTGGCCGGTCGGTCGCTGACCTGCCCGTCGCCGAGTTCGACGACCCGCCATACGCCGTCGGCACGCAGCGCGAGGTCCACGGTCACGAACGGCAGGCCCAGCGCGGCGATCAACGGTGCCACCGGGGCAAGGTCAACCTCGGTGGACGGGGTGTCGTTCGGGGTGTCCGGGTGCGGCCCGACCAGAACGCACACCCCGTCGACCCACCAGGTACGCACCTCGGCGGAGGTGAACCGCTCGAAGCCGCGCAGTACGAACCCGCCCACGAAGTCGTCCTCACGCAGCCGGCGAAACCGGCTCGCCACCGTCCATGCCGCCGCACCGTCGTCGAGTTCCGGGATGAACGCGGCCTCGTGCCAGTGGTGCTTCATCGACTTGGTGTAGTCGCGCAGCACCGCCGGACCCGCCCCCAGCTCGGCGCGCGCCCGGTCGAAGTCCACCCGATCCGCGCCCGTGGTCCACACCGACCGTGGAGTGACCGCCGCCAGGGCGGAGTACCAGCCGGGCAGCTCATGGGCCTGCCGATACTGTTCGGCGCTGGTCCGCAGCGACACGCCACGGTCGGCGAGCACCTCGGCGAACGCCGCGTACTGCTCACTGCGCAACATCCAGCCTCGATAGACCGCCGCCCCGCCACCGGAGACCGATCCGACCGCCCGGTCCGGATCACCGGCTCCGGTCAGCGCATCGTGGTCGACCACCACGACATCGAACCCGGCGTCGCGAGCGGCTGCCGCCTCCGCCGCGAAATGCTCGTCCGGACGGCGGGGCCGCAGAGGGTTCGCGGGAACCAGCAGGATCACGCCCACATCCTGCCCGGCGCCCTTGACGGACTCCGAACGATTTCCGGGCCGGACCCGTGACGATGGGCGTCCGGCCGGACATGGAGTAAGCGTGAGTTCCGGGGATGAGCACGAGGATCGCTTCCGCCGTGTCTACGCGGCCAACTTCGAGCCGCTGCTGGCGTACGCCATGCGGCGCGTCGAACAGCCGGCGGACGCGGCCGACGTGGTCGCCGAGACCTTCCTCGTCGCCTGGCGGCGCAGCCGTGAGATGCCGCCCGAGGCCGAGGTCCGGCTCTGGCTGTACGGCGTGGCCCGACGGGTGCTGGCCAACCACCACCGCAGCGGGGTACGCCGGGAACGGCTGGGCGATCGGTTGCGGCAACGGCTCAGGGCGGCCGCCGCCGTCGATCCCGGCAGTGAGGTGCCCGAACGGCTCACGGTCCAGGCTGCGCTGGCCCGGCTGGGCACGTTGGACCGGGAGGTGTTGATGCTGACCATCTGGGAGGGTCTGGAGCCGCGCGAGGCCGCCGCGGTCCTGGAGGTGAGCCCGGCCGTGGTCCGTACCCGGTTGTTGCGCGCCCGGACCCGGTTGCGAGATCTCGTCGGTGACGACCTTGGCCCACCCGGACATGTACTCGACGTCACGACCGTAGGCACCCCGGAGGAGGGGAGATGACCGACGAGCAGCTCGACCGGATGGTCCGAGACGCCGACCCGTACCGACCCGATGTCGTCAGGCACCTCGACGGGGTTGCGCAGAACCTCCTGGAGGAGATCATGTCCGTGCCGACCCTCGACGACGTCGCCGAACCGCCGAAGCGACGCCTGCGGGCGCGCCGCGCGATGATCAGCGGCTTCGCCGGTGCGGGTGTCGCCGCCGCCGTTCTCACCGCGGTTCTCGTCGTCTCGACCGGGAACGTCGATCAGTCGGACGGTGGGCAGGCGTCCCCGCCGCCCGGTTCCACCTCCGAGACGACGAGAACGGTCTCCTATTCGGCGATGGTGCTCAGGGCGGCCGAGGAGAACCCCCGGCTGCTGATCGACCAACCCGGCTGGAAGGCGACCACCGTCTACGGCTTCGCCGGGAAGGAAGGCGCCATCGCGTTCACGGACGGCGCGCGGCAACTGGAGATGAACTGGTACCCGGCCGACCAGTACGAGCACTACCACGAGGACCGGCTCAGGGTCGGCAAACCGGAGCCGGTGACGGTCGACGGCTGGCCGGGCGACCTGTTCCGGTACAGCGCGAGCGACTTCGCGGTCATGCTCCGGCCCCGCGACGGTTCCTTCGTGGAACTGCGTACGGGCGGCACCTGGACGCGTACGGAGTTCGACGCGGTTCTCGCCGACGTGGTCCGCGTCGACGCCCGCACGTGGTTGGCTGCGCTCCCGGCGGAGATCGTCACGCCGGGGCGGGTGGCGGAACAGGCGGCGAAGGTGCTCGCCGACGTGCCGCTTCCGCCGGGCTTCGACCCCGCCACGCTCGACGACCTCGGCGCGAACGACGCGTACCAGTTCGGCGCCAAGGTGACCGGCCGGGTCGGCTGCGGCTGGATCGCCGAGTGGCTGCGGGCGAAGGCAGCCGACGACGACGCCGCCCTCCGGCGGGCCGCTGACGCGTTGCGCAGCAGCCACGAGTGGAAGGTGCTGCACCAGATGAACGACGAGGGCGACTGGCCCGAGGTGTTCTGGCGGACCGCCGACCAGGTGGCCGCCGGAAACCCGCCGGCCGGGTACGAGGAAGCCCTGGGCTGCAGGTAGCCGTTACGGATCCGCCGAGCGGTCCACGGACCGGGTGCCGAGAATCAGCGGGTCCTCGGCACCCGGTGTGACCAGCCACCGGGTGCCCGGCCGGGCATCACGTCACGGGCGGCGGCACGGGCTCGTGCCGGGCGGCCGATCCCGGACCGGCGAAGGTCTCGCGGAGCGCCGGGTCGAGCGACCGGCCGGTCGTCGGCTCGATGAACAGTTCGGTGAGCAGGAGGTCGGCGAAGTGGCTGGGGTCGAGACCGGATTCTTTCCGGCCGAGGCCCTGTAGCGTGCCGCCGAACCGTAGGAAGGCCCGCACGGCACCAGCGGGCAGCCGACCGACCCGGCGGCGTCGACCAACCGCCTCGGCGATGCGCGCGATCATGTCGTTCCAGGTGAGGTTCTCGTCGGCGACCGGGATGTCCTCACCGCTGGCCCGATCGAGCGCCTCCACCGCGACCTCGGCGACGGTGCGTGCCGAGGCTGCGGCGGTACCACCGGTGGGGACGGCCAGTGGCGTACGGGACCTGGCCCAACGGTCCAGCGGTGCGGCCCAGTTCGGTAGCCGATCGCCGGCCCGGCCGAAGATGAACGGCAACTCCAGTACGGCGACCGGTAGCTCCGGTCCGGCGGCCGCTCGTCCCTCCCGGGCCTGCTCCACCCGGCACCGGATGTACGTGTGGCGGGCCGCGAGGTGCCACTGCGGACGCAGTCGATCGTGGTAGGTGTAGTACGAGCCCATGATCACCCCACGGGTCAGCCCCTCGTCGCGCGCGGCGGTGAACAGGCGTACCACCGGCTCGACCATGTCCCGGCGGAACACCGGATGGATCGGCTTGGGCAGCGGCCGCTGTTCGTCCGTACGGGTCGCGTACACCACGCCGTCATGGCCGGCCAGCAGCGGCCGCAGGTCGTCGATCGAGGCGCTGTCGAGATCGAGCACGTGGTCGACGCCCGGCCGGGCGGTACGCGCCACCGTGGTCGCCGTATGGCCCCGCTCGCGCAGCACGTCGACAACATGGGCGCCGATCAGGCCACTTCCACCCACCACAAGAATTCTCACACCGAATCGTCCATGCCGGACCGGGCCTGGCACAAGCGTTCAAGCGCCCTCGAATGAGATCGGCCGGTTTCCGTCGGTGCGGCGCGGTCAGTGTTCCTCGGCGTAGTGGGAGTGCACGGCGGGTTGTCCGGTGTAGTTGGCGCCGGCACGGTCGTCGGCACCGAGATAGCCGTACGAGAGGCGCACCTCACGGCCGCCGGTGCAGCTGATCCAGCGGCGACGGGGGTCGTAGGAGAACCCGGCGGCGCGCAGCCGGGCGGTGAGTCGCCGCCCGGCGGGTCGCCCGGCGGGCAGCCGGATGCTGGACAGGTCCAGGTCGGCCACGAGCCGGCCGGTGGGGCTCAGCCAGCCGGCCGCCCGGGTCAGCACGGCGAGCTTGTCTCCGACGTAGTGGAGTCCGTGCAGGCAGGTGATCAGGTCGAAGGCCGCCGACCGCTCCAGGTCGTCGTCGCCGAGCAGTCGCGCGTGCCGGTGTTGGTCGACCATGGCCACATCATCCCAGCAACGGCCGGTTCGGCCCGCGCGCGGCCGACGCCGAGAACCTGCTGCGCCATGCCCGGACCGGCCCCGTGCCGGCCTCCTGACGATGACGCCGGGGCACAACTCCCGCGCGACCGTCGGGCGTGGGCCGGCGACTCACCGGTCAGCGGTCAGCTCGGCGAGGAGCGGGTAGAGCCGCGCGGCCGCCGCAGGGTCGAACTCCGGTCGGGTGAGCGGAACCGGTACGCCGCGACGCAGCGCCGTCAGTCGGGCGGCCGGTGGTTCGGCGAGCAGGGCGCTCAGGCGGGCTGCCGAGGAGTCGGTGGAGGATCCGAAGAGGGCGGCCGACACCCCCACGAGGGTACGGATCGGTTGGCGGAACTGCCGGTGCATACCGCTGTTGACGAACAGCGGGTTGTACAGCACGTATCGGATTGAGCTGTGTGGATGCTGGGCCGCGAAGCCGGCGCCGAGAAGATCGTTGGCGCGCGCGCCCTGCATGGTCGCTCCGAGCATGGTGTATCCGTCGACGAGTTGCAGATCGTCCCAGTGAATTCGGCCGGCCCGGATTCCACCGGTGCCGCTGAGGTTGAGGATGATCGGCGTCTGGGCGCGTTCCAGCGCCGGGCGAAGCCGTTCGGCAAGCAGATAGCGGCTGAGAACGTAGATCGCGAAGGTCTGCTCGAAGCCCTCGCCGGTGACGACACGGCGCAGGTCGAAACGCCCCGCTGCCAGCACCAACACGTCAATCTTGTCCGGCAGCCGGGTTGCCAGTGCGGCGGTCTGTCGGACCGAGGTGAGATCGGCGTCGGCGCTGCCGATCGCGATCACCCGGTCTCCGGCCCGCCGGAGCCTGTCGGCAAGGGCGCCGCCGATGCCACGTGTCCCGCCCGCGATCACTACTGTGCGCATAATTCATCGTGGGTTCCGTCCGGCTTTCTGCGAAAGAAGGAACATCGATGTCACCGGCGCTGCCGCTACCCGTGACCCTGGCCGACCGTACGGCGTGCACGGCGACCGACATCCTGCGGCGCGTGGGCGAAAAGTGGAGCGTTCTCATTCTCGCCGTTCTCCGTGAACGCCCCTACGGCTTCAACGAACTCGACCGCACCATTCACGGGCTGAGCCGACGTATCCTCACCCGCACACTGCGCACACTGGAGTACGACGGCCTGGTCAGCCGCGAACAGACGCCGGAACGTGTCGAGTACACGCTCACCGACCTGGGTCGCTCACTTCTTCCGTTGGTCATCGCCGTCGGAGAATGGGCGGTCGAGCACGCATCCGACATCGATCGGGCACGAGCGCGGATGGGTGCGCCCACCGGAGGGCCACGGTCCACGGACCCGGACGTCGTCACACTCAACTGACCGCTCTCGCCACGGCGTCCCTCGACGTCCGCTCGTCACCATGTCTGCGTCGGCACACCGCGAAGGCTCGTCCCGACGGCGCACGACGACCGGCCCGGCGCGTGACAGGATGGCCGAACATGCCCGTCAGTCAGGCAGGAGTGGGTCGATGTCTCACGTGGATCGGCCGTCGGACGACGTTCTCCGCACCGCGACCGGCGGCGCGAACACCACCGGGGTCGAGGCGCTGTGCGCTGCCGAACGGCGTTTGCAGCAGGCCCAGCTGACCTCCGATGTCGCGGCGTTGGACCGGTTGATCGATGACCGGCTCGTGTTCACCGGACCCGACGGCGGCCTGTACTCCAAGCAGGACGACCTGGACGTACACCGATCGGGTCGGCAGTCGATGATCCGGGTGGACGAGGAGGACCTGGCGGTCCTCGTGGTCGGCGACACCGGGGTGACCTGGTTCCTCGGCACGCTGGAAGGCACCCTTGCCGGCGAGCCCTTCCTCGCCCGCGTCCGCTACACGCGCACGTGGGTCCTGGACGAGGCGGAGGGATGGCGCCTGATCGCGGCGCACGTCAGCCCGGACAACCGGGACACCGCCACGAACGGCTGACCGGACGACGGGCGGCGGTGCGGACGGTGGGCGATACTCCGGTACTCCGGTACTCCGGTACTCCGGTGCCCCGGTGCCCCGGTGCCCCCGCGCCCGCCGCGTCTGCGGTGAAATCGCCGTCCGGCTGTCAGAGCATGGTGGTATACAGCCGGCGTGGCACCGACCCTGGAGCTCCCCGATCTGCTGCGGCTGATCGACGAACGATCGACCGCCTTCCGCGCCGCGGTCGCCGCCGCGCCCAGCCTCGCCGTGCCGGTGCCGACCTGCCCCGGGTGGACCCTGTTCGATCTGGTCCGGCACCGACGTCTGTTCGATCTGCTCCTGGCCTGGGACCCGGATGAGTAGCACCGGACCAGACTGCGCGAATACCTCACACGACGCTCACCGGCACGGACACGTCCCTGCCCGTGGTCGTGATGGAATCAACGGGCCCCTCGGCCCATGTCCAGTTTCTGAAGCCGATGAAAGCGGAGCAACCCGATGAGCCGACACATCCAGCTCACCTTCGACGCCCACGATCCACGGGCGCTGTCGTCCTTCTGGCGTGACGTACTGGGCTATGTCCATCCCGGCCCGCCCGGCGTCGACCTGCCCGAGGGCGCCGACCCGTTGGCCGCGTGGGACGACTACCTCGCGCGGATCGGTGTGCCGAAGGAGGAGTGGAACACGAGATCGGCCATCGAGGACCCGGACGGGCACGGCCCACGGGTGTTCTTCCAGCAGGTGCCGGAGGACAAGGTCGCCAAGAACCGTGTCCACCTCGATGTCCGGGCGGCTCCCGGACTGCACGGTGAGGAGCGGATGGCGGCGCTGGAGGCAGAGTGCGACCGGCTCGTCGCGCTGGGGGCGACCCGGACCCGTCGCCACGAGCCGGCTCCCCCGCTGAGCACCGGCTTCATCGTGATGGCCGACCCCGAAGGCAACGAGTTCTGCCTGGACTGACGCGACTGCGACGGTGGCCGCGTGGGCCGGCGCCGGGCTCGGGCGGATGTCACGCCGGGAGCCATTGACGGATCGCCGCGAAATCCGCTTCGGTCAGACCCGCGTACGGGTCGACCCGGTGCAGCAGCGCCCGCGCCGGGTGATGTGCGGCGACCCACCGCCGGTCGGCATCGGTTGTCTCGTCGTCGAGCCAGACGAACGGGCGTCCGGCCGCCCACCGGGTCAGGAACACGGTCTTCCAGTGCAGGCCGGGCTCCGGATCCTCGTCATCGTCGGGCCATTCGACGACGGGCAGGTCCGGAAGCCCGAGCCGTGGGGAGACGACCTCGTTCGCGTCCGCCATCCACGTCGTCGCCCAGACCAGCTGGCATTCCAGGGCCAACAGCCTGCGCCCGTCGTCCGGGTTCAGACGATCGAGCAGAGGATTGCCCGTAGCGTCCGGCGGCGGCGTGACGACACCGCCCGGGAAGGGTTTCCGGGCCGACCGGGTCCTGAACGGAATCAGCGGTCCATCCACATCGAGGAAGATCAACGGTTGGTCGACCGGGGCGGGCATCACGCGCGAACCGTAGCGCGGAGCCGATCCGGGCTGCCTCGACCGGCTAACCCCCTGGCCGACCGGAACCGGGAAGAGGGTTCCTTCCTGCCGTCCCACAGGAAGGAACCCTCTTCCCTTTCGCCCCAGTCAGGCTGTTCCGGCGGCCCGGCTCCGCACCGGAGCCGGGCCGCTGGGGTCTTCGTCCGCCGCATCGGCGGAAGTGTCGGCCGGGTCGGCGGCAGACCGCCCGGTGGTCGGGTCCGCGCCGAGGGTCGGCCCGACGGCCAGGTCGGCGCCGTTCAGCGGCAGGGTCACCGTCACGAGGTCACCGTCGGCGTCGACCGGTCCCGGCCGACCCACCCGGTGCAGCACCCGGAGCAGGCCGAGGTTGTCGGCGTACGCGTGCGCCACCACTGCCGCACAACCGCCCCGGCCCGCGTACGCGACCAGCCGGCGCATCAGCGCGCCACCCAGCCCACGCCGCTGCCAACCGTCCTCGACCAGGAGCGCCACCTCGGCCACCGCCCCCTCGGGCACCAGGTTCGCCATCGCCACCACCCGTTCCGGGGTGCCGTCGACACCGCCGGCCACGGCCACCAGGGTCATCCCCCGCGCCGGCTCCAGCAGGTGGCGCAGCCGGTCCGGGGTCGGGTCGGCCGCACCCAGGTAACGCTGCCAGCGGGTACGGGCCGAGCAGCGGCCGTGCATCGCCAGCACCGCCGGCAGGTCGTCCGGGCCCGCCGGTCGTACGACCAGTTCCGCCCCGTCCGGTAGGACCAGGGTGACCTGCTCGGCCGTACGCCGCACCACGTTCGCGGCGAGGTCGACCAGCGCCTGCGCGCGGGCGTACTCGGCCGGGGTGAAGGCGGGTGCCGTACGGAGCACCTCGTAGGAACCACCGGCCGGATCGGCCAGTCGCATGGACTCCAGTCCGGCCTGCGGACGACTCTGTCCGGGTGCCGGGCGCCAGGTGACCGCGTCGGCCCCGAGCAGGGTACGCAGCGCCTCGCCGAGCGCGTCCGGGTCCCGGACCAGCCGGCTCGCCAGCCCCAACGCCCGGGTCGGCTGGTCGACCAGGCCGCGCGCCTCGCTGCGCGCCACCCAGCAGTCCCGCCCGCGTCCGCGTTCCACCGCGGCGACCAGGTCGGCCGCGGTCAGTCGTTCCGGTGCGTCGACCAGGAAGTCGTCGAGCGCACCGGCCTCGGTGGTGTGCACCTGCACGGTGAGGATGTTGACTCCGCGCAGCGCGAGGCTGGCGGTCAGCACCGCCAGGTAACCGGGCCGGTCGTCGACCGTCGCCCTGATCCGCCACAGCGCCATCTCAGCTCCTCTCCCGGATCCGGCCGGCCCGCCGGCCGGGCTCACGGGTCACTCCGCGTCAGCGTCGAGCGGTCACGTTCTGATGGTCGCCGGGGGCGCACTGACCAGGTCGAGCCGGTCACCGAGGATGACGGCCGCGGCCCGGACCAGTTGCGCCACCCGGTCCACCTCGGTGATGTGGAAGCCTGCCGCCGACAGGCCCTCCGCATCCACCCGAGCCACCATGAGCACCAGCCCGGCCCGGCCGAACGGCGCCGCCACGTAGTGGGTGCCGACCGGCCCGTCCAGGGCTCGGGCCCGAAGTGGCGTCACCTCCGGCAGGGTCAGCGGGCTCGGTGCACGCCAGCTCGCGTACGCCACCGCCGGTGCCCCGCCGGGCGCCCCGGGGAACGCCGATCCCCGTCGGGACGCCCAGTCGGCCGGAACCACCGCGGCCGCCGCCCAGTCCGCCGCCAACAGACCGGGTACGGCGTCCACCAGCGTCGCCAGCCCGTCGGCCGGGTTTCCCGCGACCTGGGCCAGCAACTCGGCGTCCTGGCCCCCGCTGGTGGGCGCGCCGATCGCCCGCCAGACGCCATCCACCTGCACACCGGGTATCGCCGCCAACCCGGCCATCAACCGTTCGACCCGGGAGGCACCGGGCCAGACCACGGTGAAGTCGTCGACCGCCCGCCCGCCCAGCCGTTCCAGGACGATCACCTGCACGATGTCGGCACCTGCCACGCCCAGCGTGCGGGCCACCTGGCCGAGCGCGCCCGGACGGTCCGGCAGGGTCACCCGAACCCTCAGCAACATGTCTGTTCCTCCGTCGACGAGTCGGCGCGGGAACCCCGGGCGCCTGCTTGCGGCGTCTGCACGCCGGCCTACCTGACACAGATTGCCCGCTGACCATTTCGCCCCTGTTGCCGCACCATGTCCCGGCCGCAACAAGGCGTTCTTGACAAGTTGGCCCAGGTGCCATCAACTGTTCGGATGACCGAGCCGCCGGGCAGCACCGGCCGGCCGGATCCCGAGTCGCAGGACACGACCGCGCCACAGTCGCCGGCCGGTCTGGATCTCGACCGGCTCGCCGACCATCTCCGCGTCCACCGTCCCGACCTGCTCGACGGGCGACCGGAGGCCCGGCTGATCGTCGGCGGCCGGTCCAACCTGACGTACGCGGTCCGGGCCGGTGCCCGCGAGTTCGTGCTGCGCCGTCCCCCGCTGGGACACGTGCTGGCCACCGCGCACGACATGGCCCGCGAGTTCCGGGTCATCTCCGCCCTGGCCGGTACCGGTGTGCCGGTCCCGGCCGCCCTGCTGCTCTGCCCGGACGACACGGTGATCGGGGCCCCGTTCTACCTGATGGAACGGGTGCCGGGGGTGGTCTACCGCGACCGCGCCCAGACCGACCGGCTCGACCCGGGGCAGCGGCGGGGGCTGGCGCTGGCGATGATGGACACCCTGGCCGTGCTGCACGGGGTCGAACCCGCCTCGGTCGGCCTGGCCGATTTCGGCCGACCGGAGGGCTACCTGGCCCGGCAGGTACGCCGCTGGGGCGGCCAACTCGACCAGTCGCGCAGCCGCCCCCTGCCGGGCATGGCGGAACTGCGCGAACGGCTGGCCGCCACCGCCCCGGAGGGGGCCAACGCGGGTCGGATCGTGCACGGCGACTACCGCCTGGACAACCTCCTGGTCGAAGCCGGCCCCGGACCCGGCAATCCCCTGGACGAAGCCGGCCCCGGACCCGGCAACCCGCTGGACGAGGCCGGAACCGGAGCGGTGGCCGAACCTGCCGAGAACCAGCCGGTGAGGGCGACCGTCCGGGCGGTGCTGGACTGGGAGATGGCCACCCTCGGCGACCCACTGGCCGACCTCGGGCTGCTGTTGACGTACTGGGACGTGCTCGGTGACCGGGACGGGGTGGCCGGCAACCCGGTCGCCGACGGTCTGGGCCGCCGGGCCGGGTTCCCGGCGGGTGCCGAGCTGATCGAGCGGTACGCCGGCCGCAGCGACGTCGACGTCGGCCCGCTGGACTGGCACATCGCGCTCGGCTGCTTCAAGCTCGCGGTGATCTGCGAGGGCATCCACTACCGGCACACCCTCGGGCAGACCGTGGGCGAGGGCTTCGACCGGATCGGCGAGATGGTGACGCCGCTGGTCGAGCACGGCCTGACCGCCGTACCCCGGGCCTGATGCCGTGTCCGGCGAACAGGCTGCTCCCGTCCCCCGGTCACTGGCCGTATACGCCCTCGCCTACGGGCTGCTGCACCATCTCGGCGGAGCGCTCGGCGGGCTCGGTACGGTCGGGCCGACCCGGTGGGCCGACTGGGCGGAGCTGCTGGTGCCGTACGCGGTGCTGGTCCCGGCGGCGATGGCGCTCGCGGCCGGCGGCGCGGGTCGGACGGTATGGGCGGTCTACCTGGCCGGTGCCCTCGCCTACGCCGAGGGCAAGGGCGTGCACGTGGCCGCGAACTCGATCGGGAACGTGGCACCGGGACCGGCGGCGCACCTCTGGGACGAGGTGGTCGGGCACTACCTCTGGTACGCCGGAGCCGCCCTCGTCCTCGCCGCGCTGGCCGCCACCTTCGCCCGGTCCGACCCGCCGCGCGGAATCGTCGGCTACCCGCTGGCGCTGCTGGTCGGGCTCACCCACACGACCAACTCGCTGGAGGGCGGCACCGCCGTCTTCGGACTGGTGGTCGCGGTCATCGCCTGCGGTTGGGGTTGGCGGACCCGGTCCCGGCTGGGCCGGCTGCTCCTGGTCGGGTACGTGCCGGCGGTGCCGGTACTGGTCGGGTACGGGCTGTGGCACGGCGGCTTCCCGCAACCCTCGGAACTCGGCGGCCCCTGACCCGAGGCCCCCGACAACGGTGCCCCGGCACCGGAGCAACCGAACCTGGAAGGAAAGCGGATGGAGTTCGGATTCGACGCCCGTACCACCGAGCTGCACCGGGCGCTGCACGAGTTCATGGTCGAGCACGTCTACCCGGCCGAGCCGGTGTACGCCGCCCAGGTGGCCGGCGCGGTCGACCCGTGGACCCGACCGCCGGTGCTCGCCGACCTCACGGCGCAGGCGCGCAGACGTGGCCTGTGGAACCTCTTCCTCCCCCACCCCGAGTACGGCCCCGGCCTGACCAACGTGCAGTACGCGCCACTGGCCGAGCTGACCGGACGCAGCCCGTACCTGGCGCCGGAGGCGCTCAACTGCGCCGCCCCGGACACCGGCAACATGGAACTGCTGGCCGAGTTCGGCTCGCCGGAGCAGCGGGAACGCTGGCTGCGCCCGCTGCTCGACGGAGAGATCCGGTCCGCGTTCTGCATGACCGAGCCCGAGGTGGCGTCGTCGGACGCGACCAACATCGCCACCCGGATCGAGCGTGACGGCGACGAGTACGTGGTGACCGGGCGCAAGTGGTGGTCGTCCGGGGCGATGGACCCGAGGTGCGAGATCCTGATCGTGATGGGCAAGACCGATCCGGGCGCCGACCGGCACCGGCAGCAGAGCATGGTGCTGGTTCCCCGGAACACGCCGGGCGTCACGGTCGGGCGCGGGATGACGGTCTTCGGTTACACCGACGGGGCGCACGGCGGGCACGCCGAGGTCAGCTTCGACGGCGTACGGGTGCCGGCGGCGAACCTGGTCGGCGGCGAGGGCGACGGTTTCGCGATCGCCCAGGCGCGGCTCGGGCCGGGCCGGATCCACCACTGCATGCGCCTGATCGGGATGGCCGAACGCGCCCTGGAACTGCTCTGCCGGCGTACCTCGCAGCGGGTGGCGTTCGGCCGGCCGCTGGCGGAGCAGGGGGTGATCCGGGACTGGATCGCGCAGTCGCGGGTACGGATCGAGCAGGCCCGGCTGCTGGTGTTCAAGACCGCGTGGTTGATGGACACCGTCGGCAACCGGGGCGCACACACCGAGATCCAGGCCATCAAGATCGCCACCCCGGCGATGGCCGAGTGGGTGATCGACAAGGCGATCCAGGCGTACGGGGCCGCCGGTGTCAGCCAGGACACCCCGCTGGCCGTCCTCTGGTCCCACGCCCGCACCCTCCGCCTCGCCGACGGCCCCGACGAAGTCCACCTCGCCTCCCTGGCCCGCCAAGAACTCCGCCACCACTCCCCACCCCCACCCCCGTCCGCGCCCCCTCATGTAGAGAAAGAGGGCCTTTCCCGTCGCGAATAAGCCCTCTTTCTCTACAAGAGTTCTCTACAAGAGAGTGGATCTGGGGGTGGGGGTGGGGGTGGGGGTGGTGTGGCGGCGGGGGGTGGGGAGGGCGAGGGTGGGGTGGGCGACGCCCCAGGCGGCACCCTTGCAGACCAGTTCCTTGTAGACGGCGGCGAGCCGTCCGGTGAGAGCCGCCGGCACGGCGCGGTCGTCGGCGGTGACGTACTGGATCAGGCCGTCCCGGCGCCCCAGCGAGATGCACTGGTTGAAGTAGCGCAGCGCCGCCTGCGGAAGCTTCCCGCCGGTCAGCCGCGCCGCGATCGAGTCGGCGGCCTGCCACGCCATCGGCACGCCCGACGCGCACGCCATCCGCAGCGGCTTGTCTCCCGCACCCATCGCGAAGGCCGCGTCGCCGATCGCGTACACGTCCGGGTGCGAGACCGAACGCATGGTCGAATCGACCACGATCTGACCGGTGCCGGTGACCTCCATGGAGGTCTGCGCCGCGATCGGGTGGACCGCGAAGCCGGCGGTCCAGACGGTGACCGCAGCCGGAATGACCTTCCCGTCGGCGGTGGCGACCCGGTCGGCTTCGACGCCGGTGACGGCGGTGTGCTCGTAGGCGGTGATGCCCAGCCGGCCGAAGACCTTCCGCAGGTGTGCGCGGCCCCTGGGCGAGAGCCGGTCGCCGAGGGCGCCCCGGACGGCGAGGGCGACGTCCAGGTCCGGACGGGCCTCGGCGATCTCGGTCGCGGCCTCCAGGCCGGTGAGGCCGCCGCCGACGACGACCACGGTCTGCCCGGCGTCGAGGCGGGCCAGGCGCTCGCGCAGCCGCAGCGCCCCGGGGCGACTGGCGATCTCGTACGCGTGCTCGGCGGTGCCGGGGACGCCCCGGGCGTTCCAACGGCTGCCGAGGGCGTAGACGAGCGTGTCGTAGCCGAGTTCCGTGGCACCGTTCGCGTCGGCGACGGCGACGGTCCTGCGGTCGACGTCGACGCCGGTGACCCTCGCCACCCTCGGGTCGACGCCGGTGCCGGCGAACATCTCACCGAGGGGCCGGGGCCTGAGGTTCTGGCCGGTCGCGAGCTGGTGCATGCGGACGCGCTCGACGAAGTCGGGCTCGGCGTTGACGAGGGTGATGGCGACGTCCTCGCGGTGCAGCCGCTTGGCGAGGCGGCCGGCGGCGATGGCTCCGGCGTATCCGGCGCCGAGGACGATGATGCGGTGCGGCATGTCCGTGCTCCTGTCTGACGCGGGTTCGCCACTTGAACCGGGCGGCCCGCCGTTTGCTGACAGGAAAGCGGTGTGAGCGGCCTCACAGCGGGTCAGAACGCCGTGAGCAGCAGGTCAGAACGCCGTGAGCAGCAGGTCAGAACGCCGTGAGCACCGGATCAGAACGCCGTGAGCAGCGGCTCCCCGTGGTCGGAGGCGGCGAACCGCTCGGTCGCGCGCTCCAGCTTGTCGGGGTTGGCCTGGCTGCGGATCGCGGCGATGCCGTCGGCGGTGACCTCCAGACAGATGACGCCGACGACCCTCCCGTTCACCACCGCCACGACGGCGGGATCGCCGTTGGCCGTCCAGGCGTAGATCTCGGCCGCGCCGCCGAGCAGGGCGCGCTTGGCCGGGGTGGGTTTGAACAGGCCCCACAGGAACCGCGCGACCGCGCGGGCACCCTCGAGCGCCCTGGTGCGGGCCGGGACCTTCCCGCCGCCGTCGCCGATCGAGATCGCGTCCGTGGTGAGCAGCCGTACGAGCGACTCGATCCGGCCGCTGGTGGCGGCGGTCATGAACTCCTCGGCGATCCGCCGCGCGGCGACGTCGTCGACCTCGGTACGGCTCCTGCCGTCCGCGACGTGCTTCTTCGCGCGATGGAAGATCTGCTGGCAGGCGGCCTCGGTGAGGTCGAGGATCGCGGCGATCTCCCGGTGCGGGTAGTCGAAGGCCTCCCGCAGCACGTACACCACCCGTTCGTTGGGCGACAGGCGCTCCATCAGGGTGAGGACCGCGTACGAGACCGACTCGCGCCGCTCGGCGGTGTCGGCCGGGCCGAGCATCGGGTCCCCGGCCAGCAGCGGCTCGGGCAGCCACTGGCCGACATAGGTCTCGCGCCGGGCCCGCGCGGAGGTGAGCTGGTTGAGGCAGAGGTTGGTGAGCACCCGGGTCAGCCAGGCGTCGGGGACCTCGATGCGGTCGACGTCGGCGGCCTGCCAGCGCAGGAAGGTCTCCTGCACGGCGTCCTCGGCCTCCGCCGCGGAGCCGAGCAGGCGGTACGCGATGGCCTCCAGACGGTGCCGGGAGGCCATGAACCGCCCGACGTCGTCCGCGGTCAACGGCATGAATCCGATCCTAGGCCAGCGCGGCGAGCGGCCCCGGTCCTAGGCGAGTGCGTCGAGCGGCCCCGGCTAGGTGGAGGCGCGGTGGACCAGGTGGGTGTCGAGCAGGATGTAGGGGGTCTGCAGGTCCTCGTGGCGGATCCGGGACATCAGCAGGCGGGCCATCTGCCGGCCCATCTCCTCGACCGGCTGGTGGACGGTGGTCAGCGGCGGGTCGGACTGGCGGGCGATCGGGGCGTCCTCGAAGCCGACCACGGAGACGTCCTCGGGGACCCGCCGGCCGGCGTCGCGCAACGCGCGCAGGGCGCCGCAGGCCATCAGGTCCGAGGCGACGAAGACGGCGTCGAGGTCGGGGCACTGTTCGAGCAGCCGGCGCATGGCCGCCGTACCGCTGCTCTCGCTGAAGTCGCCGTACGCGATCAGTTGTTCGCTGACCGGCCGGCCGCTGGCCTGGACGGCCTGGCGGTAGCCGGCGAGCCGGGCCACGCCGACGGCCATGTCCTGCGGGCCGGCGATCGTGGCGACCCTGGTCCGGCCCCGCTCGACGAGGTGTTCCACCGCCTGCCGGGCCCCACCGGCGTTGTCGACGTCGACGAAGTAGGCCGCCTGGGCGCCGGGTTGCAGCATCCTGGCCGGCCGTCCGCCGAGCACCGCCGGCAGTGACCGCTGCTCCAGCAGGGTCGGCAGCGGGTCGGAGTCGTGCAGGGAGAGCAGGAGTACGCCGTCGACGTGCTGCGGGGTGAGGTGGTGCTCGACCCGTTCCCGTTCGGCCGGCGACTGGGCCATGGCGAGCCAGAGCTGCATCGGGGTGTCGAGCAGGCCGGAGCTGATGCCTCGGACGATGCCGGCGAAGAAGGGTTCGCCGAAGACCCGCTCCTCCGACTCCGACACCACCAGCGCGACGGAGTCCGTACGCTGTGTGACCAGTGCGCGGGCCGCCCGGTTGGGTACGTAGCCCAGCTCGGCGATGGCCTGTTGGACTGCGGCCCGCGCCTCCGGGCTCACCTGCGGTGACCCGTTGACGACGCGGGAGACCGTGCCCCGGCCGACCCCGGCACGGGCGGCGACCGCGTCCAGGGTTGGCCGCCCGAGTGACCGGGTGCGCTGGGTTGTCATGGTGTGCTCCTCCGACGGTGGGGTGGGTCGGCACCGACCCGGCGCGGGTTGGTGCCGACACCCCGGTTACTGGCTGGCCCCGGTTATTGTGCGGCCAGACCGTTACGTCGGATCACGTCGGCGTACCACCTGGCACTGGACTTGGGGGTACGAAGCTGACTGTCGTAGTCAATGTGGATCATGCCGAAACGCTTCGTGTAACCCCACGCCCATTCGAAATTATCCATCAGCGACCAGGCGAAGTACCCCCGCAACGGCACGCCCGAAGAGATCGCCGTGTGGCAGGCCCTCAGGTGGGCGTCGAAGTAGGCGACCCGGTCGGTGTCGTCGACCTCTCCGTCGACCACCTCGTCGACGAAGGCGGCCCCGTTCTCGGTGACGTAGAGCGGCAGTTCCGGGTACTCCCGGTGCACCCGCTCCAGCACCTCGACCAGGCCGGGGGCGTCGATCTCCCAGTTCATGTCGGTCACCGGCACCCCCCGGGTGACGAACCGGACTCCCTCGCTGCCGGGCCAGTTCGACGGCGCCCGCCAGTACGGCTCCGGCTCGACGCCCTCGACCGGGGCGGCCACCACGTGCCGGCTGTAGTAGTTGATCCCGAGCACCGACAGCGGAGTGGAGATGATCTCCATGTCGCCGTCGCGTACGTGCTTGAAGTCGGTCACCTCGGCCAGGTCCTCGACCACGTCCTGCGGGTACTCGCCGAGCAGGATCGGGTCGAGGAAGAACCGGTTGGCCAGCCCGTCGATGCGCCGGGCGGCTTCGGCGTCGGCCGGGGTGTCCCGTTCCGGCGAGACCGCGTACAGGTTGAGCGTGATGCCGAGGTCGTGGTCGGGCCGGGTTTCCTTGATCGCCCGTACGGCGAGCCCGTGGCCGAGCATCAGGTGGTGCCCGGCCTGGACCGCCGCCTCCGGGTCGCTCAGGCCGGGGGCGTGCGCCCCGGAGCCGTACCCGAGGAAGGCCGAGCACCAGGGCTCGTTCAGCGTCGTCCAGTAGCGGACCCGGTCGCCGAGGGCGTGGTGGGCCAGCACCGCGTAGTCGGCGAACCGCTCGGCGGTGTCCCGCAGCGGCCAGCCACCGGCGTCCTGCAACGGCTGCGGCAGGTCCCAGTGGTAGAGCGTCACCCACGGCTCGATGTCGTGTTCGAGCAGGTCGTCGACGAGCCGCTGGTAGAAGTCGACCCCCTCGGGGTTGACCCGACCGACGCCGCCGGGCTGGATCCGGGGCCAGGACAGCGAGAACCGGTACGACTTCAGCCCCATCTGCGCCATCAGTTTGATGTCGTCACGGAACCGGTGGTAGTGGTCGCAGGCGACGTCGCCGGTGTGCCCCTGTTTGGTGAGTCCTGGGGTGTGGCTGAAGGTGTCCCAGATCGACGGGGTACGGCCGCCCTCGGTGGCGGCGCCCTCGATCTGGTACGCCGCGGTGGCGGCCCCCCAGAGGAAGGTGCCCGGGAAGATGAGCTCGTTGGTCACGACTTGACGGCGCCTTCCATGATGCCGCCGATGATCTGGCGGCCGAAGAGGATGAACACGATGAACAACGGCAGCGTGGCGATCAGCGTGCCGGCGAAGATCTGCGAGTTGTCGGCGAAGTAGGCCGAGTTGAGACTGCGCAGGGAGATCTGGACGGTCGGGTTGGCCGGGTCGGCCAGGACGACGAACGGCCAGAAGAACTGGTTCCACTGTTCCATGAAGGTGAGCAGCCCGAGTACGGCCGCGGCCGGCCGCAGTGCCGGGGCGACCACGTGCCAGTAGACCCGCCAGGTGGAGCAGCCGTCGACCCTCGCTGCCTCGATCAGCTCGTTCGGGACGGCCTGTTCGGCGTACTGGCGCATCATGAAGATGCCGAAGCCGCCGATCAGGAACGGTACGGTCACCGACGGCATGGTGTTGAGCCATTCGAGCTTCGCCATCAGGATGTAGAGCGGCAGTACGCCGAGCTGGATCGGCACCATCATCGAGGCCAGGATGATCAGCAGTAGCGCGTTCTTGCCCTTGAACTTCAGTTTGGCGAAGGCGAAGCCGGCGAGCGAACCGAAGAAGACGGTGGCGATGGTGATCGTGCCGGAGACCAGGAACGAGTTCATCAGCCCCTTGACGATGTTCGCGTCCCCGTTGGCGAGCACCCGTTCGATGTTCTCGCCGAGCTTGCCGCCGGGCAGGAACGGCGGCGGCCAGGAGTTGGCCGCGTCGTTGGTGCGCGAGGCGATGACGATCATCCAGTAGAACGGGAAGAGCGACAGGAACACCGCGAGGATCAGGCCCACCCAGGTCAGCGGGCTGGCCTTCCACAGTCGTTCGGCCCGGTTGCGGGGCGGGCGGTCGGGTCGGGGCGGGGCGAGCGGCGAGGGCCGGGGCCCGAGCGTTGTGGTGGTCATCGTCGGGTCCTCACTTGTCCGAGCTGATGCGGCGGGCCAGCAGGTAGTTGATCAGCGACATGCCCGCGATCAGCACGAAGAGCACGAGCGCCACCGCACCGGCGTAGCCCCACCGGAACCGGGTGTTCATGACGTCGAGCAGGTACATGGTGATCGTCTGGAACTGACCCTGTGAGCCGCCGGAGATGCCGCCGGAGCCGCTGGTGAACAGCAGCGGTTCGGTGAAGAGTTGCAGGCCGCCGATGGTCGAGATGATCAGCGTGAAGATGATCGTCGGGCGGAGCTGCGGGATGGTGATCGACCAGAACTGCCGGGTCTTGGACGCGCCGTCGAGCGCGGCGGCCTCGTAGATGTCCTTGTTGATCGACTGCATGGCGGCCAGGTAGATCAGCGCGTTGTAGCCGACCCAGCGCCAGTCGACCATGGTCGAGATGGCGAACCAGGAGGCGTACCGGTTGGCCCGCCAGTCGATCGGGTCGAGACCGACCAGGTCGAGCAGCCAGTTGGCCAGACCGAACTCGCGGGAGTAGATCATCGAGAAGATCAGCGCCACCACGGCCGTGGAGGTGATGATCGGCATCGCGATCGCCATCCGGAAGAAGGTCTGGCCCTTGATCTTCCGGTTCAGGGCGTTGGCCAGCAGCAGGGCGATCAGCAGTTGCGGCACGGTCGACATGGCGAACATGCCGAAGGTGTTGACCACCGCGTTCCAGAACTGCGGGTCCTGGCTGATCTCGACGAAGTTGTCCAGGCCGACGAAGCTGATGGTGGTGTTCATCGGCGACCGGTCGGTCAGCGCGATCCAGACGGTGTAACCGATCGGATAGGCGCTGAAGATCGCGAAGATGACGAAGAACGGCAGGATGTACAGGTAGGGCGAGACCTTGAGGTCCAGCCGGGTGAGCGAGCGGCGGGGGGCCCGCCGGGGGCCCCGCTCGTCGTCCGCCCGGTGGCTGTGCCGGCCGGTCGGCGGGGCCGGGTCGAGATCCAGGCTCATCGGAAGTCCTTCAACTAGGGCGTGGGGGGGGGGGGGGGGGGGGGGGGGGGGGGGGGGGGGGGGGGGGGGGGGGGAGGGGATGGGGGGGGGGGGGGGGGGTATTGTTTCCGT
>NZ_JBVJHT010000003.1:214821-405877 GCF_055586685.1 Micromonospora sp. NPDC049529 | reverse complement strand
GGGGGGGGGCGCTAGCTCCGCCCAACCCCCCTCCCCCCCCCCTCCCCCCCCCTCGCCCCCCCCCCCCCCCCCCCCCCCCCCCCCCACCCGCGCTCACGGCCGGGTCACTTACCGGCGGCCGCACCGTTCTTCAACGCGTCCTGCCAGGCCGCGTCGGCGGCCTGTCCCTGCTCGACCGCGCGCAGCGCGTTCTCCACGGCGGTCCGTACGGCCTGGTTCTTCGGGCCGAGGTAGACCGGCTTCAGCTCGGTGGCACCGGCGGCGAAGATCTTGCCGATCGGCGCGTTGCTGAAGTACTCGTTGGTCGCCGCGGTCACCGCCGGGTCGCTCAGCGCGGCCGGCTGCGAGGGCAGGTTGCCCAGCTTCTTGAAGACCTCGATCTGGCTCTGTGCGCTGGTCAGGTACTTGGCCAGCTCGACCGCGGCCTTCTGGTGCTTGCTCGACTTCGGTACGCCGAGGAAGCTGCCGCCCCAGTTGCCGCCGTTGCCGGGAGCCTTGGCCACGTCCCACTTGCCGGCCGCCGCGTCACCGGCCTGGCCCTTGATCACACCGGTCATCCAGGCGGGGCAGGCGATGGTGGCGAAGGTGCCGTTCTTGAAGCCGGCGTTCCACTCGTTGGAGAACGACTGGAGGTTGTTGGAGAGCTTCGCCTCGATCATCTTGGTGGTCAGGTTGAACGCGGTCTTGACATCCGGGTTCGTCTCCAGCACCAGCTTGTTGCTCTTGTCGTAGTACGTGTAGCCGGTGCCGGCCCCGGCCGTCTGGCTCAGTACGACGTTGAAGAAGTTGGTCGCCGAGTCGACGAACTTGTTCTTCGAGTCGGCGGCGGCGAACTTCGCCCCCTGCTCGATGAACGCGTCCCAGGTCGGCCAGAGCTTGCCGACCTCTTCGCGGTCGGTCGGCAGGTTCGCGGCCTTGAACAGGTCGGTGCGGTAGCAGATCGCCATCGAGCCGACGTCGGTGCCGAGGCCGAGGACCTTGCCGTCGGGGGTGGTGCCCTGCTCCCACTTCCACGGCAGGTAGTTGGCCTTGAGGTCGCTCGCACCCTCGTCGGCCAGGTTCACGAACTTGTCGGCCTGCGCGTAGAACTGCACGATCGTGCCCTCTTCGAGGGCGACGATGTCGCCGGCGCCGGAGCCGGCGGTGATCTGCTGGGTCAGCCGGGTGTTGTAGTCGCCCAGGCCGAGGCCCTTGCCGCGCTCCTGGATCGTGACGTTCGGGTGGTCCTTCTTGTACGCCTCGTACAGGCTCTCGTACCCGAAGCCCTGGTCGCCGAAGACGTCGACGATCAGCGTGATGGGCGCGTTGGGATCGGCCGATTCTGTTGACGAGTCGTCGCCACAGGCCGTCGTGGCGAGCACGGCGGCGGACGCGATCGCGATTGCCGCGAACCGCCGACGGCGGGACGTGACGCTCATCCTGACCCCTCTCAGGTCGCATGTGTGTGGTGGGGGCGGTGGTGGGTGGTACGGGTGTGGCGCGGGACGGCTGCCCGGGCGGAGATCGGGACTCGACGCTGTGGCGCGAGCCACAATGGCCGGGAGCGCTCCCATGAGATTGCCGGGGGGTTACCGGGGTGTCAAGACCCCATTGGGAGCGTTCCCATTTCGTTACCGCCGGACGCCAAGATCACCAAGAGAGACGGCGGCACCACATCGAGCTACCGGCGACGGGCCACCGAAGATCGAAGCGCCGACCGGGACCGGCCACTGGCAGGCCGGATGTTCAGCGGCAGAGCCGGTGGGTCAGCAGAGGCGGCGGGTCAGTGTGGTGGCCCGGTCGGCCGCGAAGGCTTCCGCGTCGAACGACCGCCCGATCCACTCCCGCATCGACTCGTGCTCCGGATGCTCCGGGTCGGCCAACGCGACCAGGAAGGTGCGGTAACCGAACGGACCGCCGACATCCTCCGGCGGGCAGGCGCGGGCACCGCTGACACAGATCGGGTACCGCTCCCCCGGATCGGCGCCGAACGCGTCCTCGACCGTGACGTCGTGCTCCCACCAGTCACCGAAGTCGTAGGTGTAGCGGAACCTGCTCCCCTTGCCCACCACCGCGTCGAGCCGGGTGTCCAGCTCGTCGCGCAGGGTCAGCTCGCCGTCCGGGTCGGGCTCGCCGTACTGGAGGCCCTCGATCTCGAACGAGTGCAGGTGGCAGTCCTGCCAACCCATCACGTGCTGGAAGACGCGGTGCAGCCGGTCCAGGGTGTAACCCCCGGGCACCAGCACCCGCCGCCACACCACGGGCGTGACATCGGAAAGCGAGACCTTCAGCTGGAAGATCTGCCGCTGCGGGCTCGACAGTTCGCGCACCATCAATCAATACCACGCAGGTCAGCGGCGTAGCGCACACTCAACGAAATAGCCCGAAATCTATTTCTGTGGCGTGGAACTTTCACGGTGGACGGGATAGCGGCCGGTCACACCAGCCGAGCAACCGCTCGGTGAGCTCCCGGGTGCTCGACTCGCCGAGGTCGGCGCTGGCGTCGGCCAGGTAGCGCACCAGGTGCCGGCGCATCCGCACAGTGTCGCACTGGAACAGCATCTTGAGCTGCCGCTTGCGGGTCAGGCACGGCCACGGACTCCCGCAGGCCCGACACAGCCACGACGGCCGCGCCGGGGCGTGGATCACCGCGTCAACCACGGCCAGCCCCGTTGGTTGCGCCGATCGCCGGTCACCGTTGCTTCGGTCGTACGCCGATGAGCCGGCGCCTCGCGCGAACAGCAACCGTGCCGGGACTGCCATTCGCGCAGCGCGGCCCGGTGGCGCTCGGCCTCGTCGTGCGCCGCGGCCAACTCCCGGTACAGCGCGGACAACTCCCGCTCGACCCGCCACAGGAAGCCCCGCACCTCGGCCGGCGCGTAACCCCGTCGGCCGATCCGGGTCCACCCGAAGCAGACGCCCCGGACGTCCATCGGACCAGCCGCCCCCGGCCGCCCCGGTAGATGCCGTCCCGACCCGCGTGCCGATCCATCCGGCCCTCTCCCGGCCCCGCGATCCGGTTCATTCGAGGTGCCCGAGGCGCAGGCAGGTGAGGCAGCGCAGCCCCGAGCCGCAGACCGTGCACCAGCAACGTGACTTTCGATAGGTCACCAGCCCGGCGACGAAGCCGAGCAACACCGCCCCCACCACCGCAAATCCCACCTGATACACCGACACGACGCCCCCTCGTCCAGACTCGTCAGACTCACCGAATGACCCTGGTGTGCATCATTCACACCGTCGCATGAGGACTGCGAGCAGGCAAGAGCACCAGTCAACATCATTTACACGAACATCGTTGGTCCTTGATCCGGGCCCATCTATGAACGACACTTGCGGCATGGTGCTGAAACGTGATCGCCGTACGCCTACCGTCCGTGGGCGACAACTCGGGATCGAGCTGAAGCGGCTACGTACCGAGGCGGATCTCACCGCCGACCAGGTCGCGGAGGACATCGGCTGTTCGCAGGGGAAGATCTCGCGCATCGAGCTGGCGCAGACCGGTGTCAGCAAGGGCGACCTGTTCCTCATGCTCGACCTCTACGGCGTGACCGACCCGAAGCTGAAGGACCAGTACTGGCAGTTGGCCCGGGCCGCGCGCGGCCGTGGCTGGTGGGAGGACTTCCGCGATGTCATCGGCAGTGGTCTGAGCACGTACATCGCCTTCGAGACCGAGGCGTCCGAGCTGAGATCCTGGTCCTGGGGCACGATCAACGGGCTGCTACAGACGCGGGAGTACGCCGAAGCCATCTTCAGTGGAGCACCGCTGGGCGACGCTCGCTCGGCCGAGGAGGTCGCGAAGCTGGTGGAGGCCCGGATGGCAAGACAGCAGCGGTTGACCGACGGCTCGTTCAAGCTCTGGGCCGTGCTCGACGAGTCGCTTCTCTACCGCCCGCTCGGCGGTCCAAAGGTGTTGAAAGCGCAACTCGACCACCTGCTCACCCCTCGCCGCAACGTGACCATCCAGGTGCTCAAGCAGCAGACGGTCTGGCATGCCGGGCTGAACGGCGCCTTCAACCTGATGGACTTCCCCGCCCATCCTCCGGTGGTGTTCGTGGAGAGCCTGACCGGTGACCTCGACGTGGAAGGTGAGGCGGACATCGAGCGGTTTACGCTTGCGTTCGACTACCTGCGTGCCGCCGCAGCCAGCGTCGAGGAGTCGCGTGACCTGATCGGCGGTGCGCGCGACAGCCTCTAGCTAGGGATGGGCAGCAGTGGAGCTTCACAGTGCCGAGTGGCGGAAGAGCACACGCTCCAGCGGCGGCGGCAATAACGACTGCGTCGAGGTGGCCGATCTCCGGGACGTGGTCGGCGTACGGGACAGCAAGGACGCCGACGGGCCGGTGCTCAGGTTCGACCGGGCGGGCTGGGCGGCTTTCGTGCACGGCCTGCGCGACCCGCAGCCGGCCGCATCCGCACCACGCACCTAACCACCGAGCGGCGGAACAAGGCGTCGCCTCGTGTAGAGAAAGAGTGGCTATCCGGCGAGGGATAACCACTCTTTCTCTACACGAGTGGTTATCCCCCGCCCCTGGGGCTCAGGTGCGGAACGGGCCGGTGACGCAGTACGTGATGCCGCCGGACGAGGAGCCCGAGGTGCCGCGCTGGGACGAGAAGTACAGCCGGTTCCCGGCCGGGGTGAACGCGGGACCGCAGATCTCCGACGAACCCTGGCCGGTGATCCGGAGGAAGACGGAGATCTTGTCGTCCGGGGTGATCACGCAGATCTCCATGTTGCCGCCGTCCTCGGCGACGTAGAGGTCACCGAAGCTGGAGCCGGTGATGTTGTCCACGCCGGTCAGCGGTGCCGAGCCGGGGCTGACCAGGTTGTCGTCGTAGGCGAGTTCGTAGGTGTTGTTGGCGAGGTTGAGCTGCCAGACCCGGTTGTCACCCTTGGTGGTGAACCACAGGGTGTTGTTGGAGTAGTGGCAGCCCTCGCCGCCGTTGAACGACTTGGCGCCGGACACCTGCGACCGGGTCGCGGTCGGGGACCCGTCCGGATCGGGTACGGCGGCCCAGCTGAACGAGCCGGACGTGGCGCTGCCGGCCACCAGCACCTGGAGCGCACCGGCGGAGAGGTCGCCCCAGGTGATCGGGATGAACCGGTAGAGCTTGCCGTTGCTCTCGTCCTCGGTCAGGTAGATCACCCGCCGGTCCGGGTCGGCCGCGGCGGCCTCGTGCTTGAACCGGCCCATCGCCGGGCGGACCACGGCGGTGCCGCCGAGCGGGTACGTCTCCCAGACCCGGCCGAGGTCGACCTCCTCACAGGAGAGCCAGGTGTTCCACGGGGTCTTGCCGCCCGCGCAGTTGTTGTTGGTGCCGGACAGGATCCGGGACGCCCCGGTGACGGTGCCACTGGAGTTGAAGACGATCCGGGACGCGCCGCCGCCGGAGCCGGCGCTGGTCTCGGAGTTGGAGACGTAGACCCAGCCGGTGCCGTTGGCGTACACGGCGCCGCCGTCGGGGGCGTTGTGCCAGGTGTACGAGGTGCCGGGCACCACCTGGCCGGAACGGGCGATGATCTGGCTGGTGAAGCCGGCCGGGAGCTGGATGCCGTGGCTGTTGGCCGCCTGGAGCGAACCGTACGGGCCGGCGGCGTTCTGCGCCGGTGCCGCGTACGCCGCCGACCAGGCGGTGAACGGCAGCGCGACCGCGCCGGCGCCGAGCACGGTGGCGCGCAGCATGTTCCGTCGATCCATCGTGGACCTCCTTGTGGGGGTGGGTCCGAGGAATGTAACGATCGGTTGTAGATGAAAAACAGTACGTAAATGAACGGTCGCCATCGATGTGTGGAACGAACAGACCGGGTCTGCCACCGGTTGGGATGACTCGTCCGGTTCAGTCGATCCAGCAGATGACGGCGTTGCCGCGCCGGGCGGCGGTGGTGAAGAACCGGCGGGTGTCGGGCAGGTGGTGGGCGACCCAGACGAGCTCGTCGGGCCGGTCCCATTTGTTCGGGTAGATCTCGGCGCGCTGCAACTCGGCCGGGTCGACGTCCCGGATCAGATCTTCCGGGGTGAAGGTGGCGAGTTCGGCCGCTGCTGCGGCGACCTGCTCCGGGGTGAGGTAGCGGGGCGGCCCGTAACCCCAGTCGTGCTCCGACTCCTCGGGGTCGTCGTCCACCCCGGGGAACTCCTCGGCGCCCTCCACGATCGGGACACCGAAACCCCGCCGCGTCAGCAGGAAGTCGAAGGCCTGCCACGCCCTGTCCGTACCCGACCGTAGGTCGTCACCGGCGTCCTCGGCCAGCTCGTACGCCCATTCGAGGTCGTCCTTCGCCTGTGCCAGCTCGGCTCGCGTGACCCGGAGCCAGTTCCCGTTCATGCTCACGGGCGACAGGTTAGGTGCCGGGTCTGACAGGCGCCCGGTTCGGCGGTCTGCTCAGAAGACCCGGGTGGCGCCTTCGGTGCGGGCACGGGCCTGCTCGGTGCCGGGTCGGAGGTTGTGGCACAGGATCACCGACGCACCGACGAGCAGCGGGGCCAGCAGCCAGAAGACCGGGTGTTCGTGCGCGGCCGTGTCGATCAGCACCCGGTCGCCCGGCCGGAGGTCGCGGGCCTCGGCGATCCCCTGCGCCACCGTCGCCCACTCCCGGTAGCTGGTGCCGTCGACCGTGGCGGCGTCGGTGGGCCGGACCGAGGCGTACGGCGGCGCGCTGTCACCGTGCCCACGGACCTCGACCAGGTAGTCCCGGTAGCCGGCGGGCACCTCGCGCGTCGGCTCCGCCCCCGGCTCGAACCCGAGCACGAACTGGTGCTCCGCCTCCGGCACGTCCTCCAGCCAGTTGTCGATTCGGTCGTGGGCCACGAAGCTGACGTCGACCGGGAGGTCCGCGCCGGGGCCGATCCGCGGCAGACCGGCCGTCGCCAGCGGGTGGAACGCCACCGACACCCCGGCCGACCAGGCACCGAGCACCACCGCGGCGGTCTGCCAGTGCGGCGGGAGCAGCACCGCCGCGCGGTCGCCCGGATGCAGCCGGCAGCCGTCGACGAGCAGGTTCGCCGTCCGGGCAACCCACCGGCCCAGGTCCGCCACGGACAGCTCGGTCCGCTCCCCGGTCGCGTCGTCACAGTAGGTGAACAGTGGCCGGGTGGCGTCGACCGTCGCCGCCGTGGAGAGCAGGGCGGGAACCTCTTCGGTACGGCGGGTGGTGGTCAGGTCCATCGGACGCTCCAGGGGCGGAGCCGGCGGTGTCGGCGGCCGGCGTACGGAACGGTCACGGCGACCATACCGAATCCCACTCGAACGGGGCCCGTTCGGAGCGCTGACACGGATCAGGTGGCGCGGGTCAGGACCAGGGCGGCGGCACGGTCCAGGGCCGCCTTCTCGGTGGCACTGAGGGTGGGATTGACCCGACGCAGGTCCAGCGCCCGCCGCAGCTGGGCGGCGCGGGGTGGCCGCGCGTGCCGCTGGAAGGCGGCCAGCGCCAGCCGACCGGGGTCGGCGAGCCGGGTGTCCGTACCGACCGCGACCTCGGCGAAGATCAGCGCCGTCATGGCCACGTCGAGATCGGCCGGGCCCTCGACCGAGTTCCGCCAGTCGATCACCACCGGGCCACGCGAGGTCAGCATGACGTTCAACGGATGCAGGTCGAGGTGGAGAATCCGGTCGGACGGGTCGGCGCCGAGCCGGGGCGGCAGCGCGTGCAGGCGGTCGTGCAGGTCCACCAGCAGTTCGGCGGCGACCTCGACGTCGACCCGGCCGGCGAGCAGGGCGTCCAGCAGGGTTTCCCCGTCGAGCCGGTCGAGCACCAGGTCCGGCCCGTCGGCGCGGTGGACGGTCGGGACCGGATAGCCGGCGGCGGCGACGTACGCCATCACGGCCGCCTCCGGCGCGGTGTCGCCGCCGTCGCGGTAGCGGCGCAGCACCCGCGTCGGGTCGAGTACGAACACGTCGGCGTCGCGACCGGACGCGAGCAGGATCCCCTCGTTCACGGGTCCCGACGCTAGCCGAGCAGTCCGGGAGGCCGGGACGGGCCGGGTGGGCGGTGGCGATCGGGGTCGCCACCGCCCCCGTGGCTCAGCTGCCCCAGATCGCGGTCGCCCACTCCGGGTGGTCGATGAACGGGTTGCGGTTGCCCTGCCAGTTGTCGTAGATGACCTGGTTGCGGCGCTTCTCGAAGGCGTCCGGCGGGTCCGCCCGGTTCCACTGCAACAACACCGACAACTTCCCGATGTACGGGGCGCTGCCGTTGTTCACCGACTGGTTCAGCTCCAGGTTGGCCCAGCCGTCGCCGCCCTCGTACCGGATCGCCATATACATGATCATGCGGGCCACGTCGCCCTTGACCGCGTTGCGCGGCTCGAACGAATCGCCGTCGGTGTAGTTGCCCGGCGCCTCCGCGACGGTGCTGCCGCCGGTGTCGAAGTCCTTGTTGCCGCGCGCCGAGTTGACCGAGACGTCCTCCGGCCGCAGGTGGTGCACGTCGGTACCCGGCCCGGTCGCGGTGCCGAAGTCACCGTGCGACTTGGCCCAGACGTGCTCGCGGTTCCAGTCGTTCGGGTTGCCGCCGTTGGTGTTCTTGCTCTGCGACCGCCCGCTGTAGAGCAGGATGACGTTGCCCGAGTTCGCCGGATCCTGGTCGGTGGCCTTCAACGCCTCCCAGACCTGGTCGTAGCTGAGCTTCGTCTGCACCCGGATCACGTTGTGCAGGGCGCTACGCAGCGCAGGACCGGTCTTGCCGATCGCGCTCGCGTAGTACGTCCGGTCGTAGTCGCCGGCGGGCGGGCTCGCCGTCGGACCGGTCGTCGGCGTCCGGGTCGGGGTCGGAGTCGGGGTGGAACCGCCCAGGCTCATCCCGGTCGGGTCCTTCAACCCGCCGTGGGCGAAGTAGGCGGTCAACGTTCCGGTGACGGTGACCAGCCGGCCCCGCAGTCCCGGATTGGACTGGAGACCGAAGGTGCTCCGGTAGGAACTGGTGACCTGGACGTAGAGCATCCGTCCGGTCGCGGTCTCGCTCGCCAGGTCGGCGATCGCGATGGCGGTGTCGCCGGTGAAACCGGACCTGAGCACCGTGTTGGTGGCCGTCGGCTGACCGATGACGTACCCGGTCACCGAAGCGGACCTACCGTCCTGGGCGGCGAGTGCGCCGGCCACCGTCAGGCTCGCCGCCGCCGACGCCGAGATCGCCGCGACCGGCACCCCGACCCCGATGACGAGTACGAGCCCGACCGCCAGGCGCCACGTACGCGCGCCGACGATCCTCCTGATATCCATACCTGGCGATGCTAATCGAGATCATCACGGTCACGTCATGCGTGCATGGTCATACTTCCCGCGTACAGCAGGTGAACGGGACCCGGCTACTCGCACGGGCGGTCCGGGGACCATCATGATCGGGTGGAGTCCGGCCGTACGCCATCTGTTTCCTGCGTTTTCGTCTGCCACGACGGCAACGGGCGGGTGTTGCTGGCCCGGCGCGGTGCCGGCGCCCGCGACGAGCCCGGCACCTGGGACACCGGCGCCGGGGCGCTGGAGTTCGGCGAGACCTTCGAGGCCGCCGTCACCCGCGAGGTCGGCGAGGAGTACGCCACCCGCCCGCTCGACATCACCACCCTCGGCGTACGCAACGTGCTCCGGGACGAGCCGCCGTCCCACTGGGTCGCGGTGGTCTTCGCGGTACGGGTGGACCCGGCCACGGTCACCATCGGGGAGCCGCACAAGTTCGACGCACTGGACTGGTTCACCCTCGACGCCCTGCCCGAGCCGCTGCACTCCCAACTCCCACCGACGCTGGAACTGTTCGCCGCGACCGGGGCCGACCCGCGACGCGCGGGCGGTCGTACCGCATAGGGTTTCTCTCATGATCTGCCGAGCGTGCCGCGAGCGGCGGCATGACCAGTGCCCCGGCCGGAACTGGTGCGACTGCCAGCACCGGGTCCCGACGCCGACCCCGCCGGTGACCGGACCGGCCGGCGAATGAGCGACCCCACCCCGGCCGCGTCCCCGCCGCGCCCGCCCGCCGAGGTCGACCCGGTGCCGAAGACTCCCGGCGCGGACGGCCCCGATCCGTCGATCCCCGTCACCGACCCCCGGACCCCGATCCGCCGCCTCTGGCCCGCGCCGGACGACACGCCGCTGGACGACACCGCGCTCGCCACCCTGTACGGGCGGACCGAGCAGCCGCACCTGCGGGTCAACTTCGTGTCGAGCGTCGACGGGGCGGTGGCGGTCGACGGCTTCTCCGCCGGCCTGTCCAGCGGGCCGGACAAGCGGGTCTTCGGCGTGCTCCGGATGCTCTGCGACGCCCTCGTGGTCGGCGCCGGCACCCTGCGCCAGGAGAACTACGGCCCGGTACGCCTCGACGAGCGCCGCCGGGCCTGGCGGCGCTCGCACGGGCTGGCCGAGTACCCGACCCTGGTCGTGGTCTCCGGGGCGCTGGACCTCGACCCCCGGCAGGCGGCCTTCGCGCAGGCCCCGGTCCGCCCGCTGGTGCTCACCCACGGCCGGTCCACCCCACCGGCCGGGCTGACCGCCGTCGCCGACCTGATCCGGGTCAGCGCCGATCCGATGGACCCGAAGACCCGGTTCGAGGAGTCCACCGAGATCGGTCTGGTGAACCAGGTCGGCCTGGTCGACCAGGACGACCGGATCGACCTGGTGGACCGGGTGGACCTGGCGGCCGGGCTGGCCGAACTGCACCGTCGCGGCCTGCGGCAACTGCTCTGCGAGGGCGGCCCGTACCTGTTCGGCGCGCTGACCACCGCCGACCTGGTGGACGAGGTCTGCCTGACCGTGGCGCCGTTGCTGGCCGGGGCCGGGGCGGGCCGGATCACCGCCGGTACGCCGAGCCCGCCGCGCGGGATGGGGCTGCGACACCTGCTCGCCGCCGACTCGACCCTGCTGCTCCGCTACGCCCGCGACTGACCGGGCACGGCCGCGACCGACCGGTGGCGGGATCGACCGGCGTTCATCCACCCGGACGATATTTATCAGTCTTCGTCTATAGAGTGATTGGCGGTTTACTGACAGTCTGCATGGACGCCCGCGATGGCCCGCCCGTGCAGCCTCCACGAGGAGATCGTCGATGACCGCGCCAGTAGCCGACCGCCCGGACGAAACGCAGACCGTTTCCGAGGCGGAGGCGGAGGCGACGGACTCGGCGACGACGGACCAGGAGGCGGCGCAGACAGAAGCGGCGGCGGAGGCGGCGGCGGACCCGCCGGTACGGGAGTCGTTGGCCGGGCGGATCGCGGCCGGGGTGGAGACCGTCCTGCTGGCGATCGGGGTGATGCTGCTGGCGGTCACCCCGAAGCCGCCGATGATGGGCGACGGTCTCGCCCGCTACCAGGCCCTGGTCGAACTGCTCGAACAGCACCGGCTGCCCGGCACCCAGTACTCGATGATCGGGCCGCTGTTCGCGACGCCACTCTGGGCGGTCGGCCGGGGCTACGGCAACACCCAGGTCTGGCTGGTGCAGTACAACTTCATGCTGTTCATGCTCGCCCTCGGCGCGATCTACCTCCTGCTGCACGGCCGGCTGGCTCCCCGTACGATCCGCCGTCTCCTGCTGCTGCTGGTCTCCGCCAGCATGATCGCCGCGCACGTCCAGGACTTCTACGGTGAGGTGTTCACCGCGACGACCGTCGGCGTCGGGCTGCTGGCCGTGACCCTGCCGGACACCAGGTGGGCGACCAGGGCCGCCGGTTGGTGTGCCATCGTGCTCGGCGTCGCCAACACCCCCGGCTCGATCGTCGCGCTCGGGCTGGTGGTCGTGCTGCTCTGCCTGCGGCGCCGCCGGGTGCGCTACCTGGCGGCCCTGCCGGTCGCCGCCGCCCTGATCGTCGGCGAGTCGTGGTGGCGCTTCGGCGATCCGTTGCACGCCTCGTACGCGGGGCACGGTGGCGGTCCGACGGTGCTGCCGTACTCGGGGCAGCCGGGTTTCTCCTACCCTTTCCTGCTCGGGCTGGTCGCCATCCTCTTCTCCTTCGGCAAGGGCCTGGTCTGGTTCACCCCGGGCCTGTTCCTCCCGGTCCGCGAGCGGTTGCGGCAGGCCGGGGACGAGCTGTGGACCGTCTGGCTGCTCTGGGCGGGGTTCGTGGCCGGACTGGTGCTGCTCTACTCCCGCTGGTGGGGCTGGTACGGCGGCATGTACTGGGGTCCGAGGTTCTTCCTGATCGCCATGCTGCCCGCCGCGCTGGCCCTGGCCGTGTCCCTGGCACCGGGCCGGGCCGGGCCGTGGACGAACGTCGCGACGCTGGGCGCGCTCGCGCTCTCGGTCTGGGGCGCCGCGAACAGCCTGGTGTACGGCCAACTGCGGCCGTGGACCTGCTACGAGAACAACTACCACCTGGAAGGGCTGTGCCACTTCACGCCCGAGTTCAGCCCGCTCTGGTACCCCTTCGTCGACACCCCGGAGCTGACCGGGCTGCAACGCGGCAGCCTGGTGTTCTACGGCGTACTCCTGCTCTGGCTCGCCGCCCCGGTGCTGGGCCGGCTCGCCGGGCAGGTGTCGGCGGCCGTGGGCGGACAGCGCGAGTTGCTGGCCCGGCGCACCTGGCACTGGTAGCCGGCGCCCGCTAGCCGGCGCCCGGCCGGCACCGGTTGCCGGCGCGGGATGCCTAGTCCGGGGACGGCACCTGCGGCGTGCCCTGCGACGGCACCTGCGACGGCACGATCGGACCGGCGAACAGGTCGGTCTGGCCGTCGACCCGCAGACCGGCGGTGGCGTGGGCCGGTGCGGGGCGATCGGTCACCGGCTGCCGGGAGTAGAGCCGGGCCTTCGGGTCGGGACCGGGCCGGGCGACGACCGGGCAGGTGACCAGGTGGATCGGTGCCGGTGGTGGTTCGAAGCCTCGGCTGCCCCACCGTACCCAGATCGGGACCCGGCCGGCGGCGGCCTCGGCCAGCAGCTTCTCCACCGAGCGGCGGCGGTCGGTCCGGTCGATCTCGACCGCGAGCGGTGGGCCGTCCGGTCGGGCGCAGGCGACGTCGAGGAACGAGTGCCGGTGGGCGTACGGCGGCGGCAACGGCAGTACGCTGGCCGCCCGGCGGTACACCCGCCAGCCCCGACCGGTCGCCCAGGCCACGATCTCGTCCGCGAGCAACGCGGTGACCTGCTCCTGGCTCCGGTCGACGAAGGTGAGCGCGGCCAGCCGGTCGGCCAGCGACGCGGCGATCAGTTCACCATCCCCGGCAACGTCCACCGCGTCACGCTAGCGCCTGCGGCGGAGGTTCTCGATGTTCAGGTGGCGGGGGCGGTCGTCTTCCCGGTCGGCGACGACGCGTCGGACATCCACCGTGCCACGCTCGGCGTCGACGGCGACCACTCGGTGATCCGTGCCGACCGGCCGAAACTTTACGGCCTGCGATATGGCCTTCTACCTGAGAATACTCACGACTATCTATCTCTTGTGTAGTGAAAACTTTCGATTCATACTTCGGAATGTTTCACCACCGTGGGCCATCCGGCAAGCCCTCCGGCGCTATCGGCCCCCACCACCATGAAGGGGAACGCATGAAACAACTCGTCCGGCTGCTCGGCGCAGCCGGGGCCGCGGCGGCGCTGGCACTGGTGAGCCTGACCGTCGCCACCCCCGCGGCCGCGGCCACCCTGACCGAGGTCACCAACTTCGGCACCAACCCCAGCAACCTGCGGATGCACCTCTACGTACCGGACCGGGTCGCCGCCCGACCGGCGATCCTGGTCGCCGTGCACTACTGCACCGGGACCGGACCCGCCTTCTACTCCGGAACCCAGTTCGCCCAACTGGCCGACCAGTACGGGTTCATCGTGATCTACCCGACGGCCACCCGCAGCAGCCAGTGCTTCGACGTCTACACGCCGCAGGCCCTGCGCCGCGACGGCGGCAGCGACCCGGTGTCGATCCTGTCGATGGTCCGGTACGTCCAGCAGCGGCACAACGGCGACCCGGACCGGGTGTACGCCACCGGGGCCTCGTCCGGCGCGATGATGACCAACGTCCTGCTCGGCAACTATCCCGACGTGTTCAAGGCCGGTGCCGCCTTCGCGGGCGTACCGCACAGTTGCTTCGCCACCACCGACGGCTCGACCTGGAACAGCCAGTGCGCCAACGGGCAGGTGATCCGTACCGCGCAGCAGTGGGGTGACCTGGTGCGCAACGCGTACCCGGGCTACACCGGGGCGCGGCCACGGATGCAGTTGTGGCACGGCACCAACGACGAGACGCTGCGGTACCCGAACTTCGGCGAGGAGATCAAGCAGTGGACAAACGTCCACGGGCTGAGCCAGACCCCGACGTTCACCGACACACCGCAGTCCGGCTACACCCGCACCCGGTACGGCGGCAGCGGCGGCACCGCCCCGGTCGAGGCGATCAGCATGCAGGGCGTGTCGCACAACCTGCCGATCAACGCGGCCGAGGCGATCCGCTTCTTCGGCCTGAACAGCACCACCCCGCCGACCACTCCACCGCCCACCACACCCCCGCCGACGACTCCGCCGCCGACCACACCCCCGCCCACCACGCCGCCGCCGACCACGCCCCCGCCGACGACGCCTCCGCCGACCACCCCGCCGGTGGGCAGCGGCTGCGCGGTCGGTTACACCGTCAACGCGTGGAACACCGGCCTGACCACGGCCATCACCATCAGCAACCGGGGTAGCGCCCCGATCAACGGCTGGACCCTGGCCTTCACCCTGCCGGGCGGGCAGACCATCACCTCCGGCTGGAACGCCAGCTACAGCCCGAGCAGCGGCGCGGTGACCGCGCGCAACGTCAGCTACAACGGCACCATCCCCCCGAACGGATCCACCAGCGTCGGTTTCCAGGCCACCCACACCGGCAACACCGGTCGACCGGCCTCGTTCACCCTCAACGGCGTCACCTGCACGATCAGCTGAACCATCGGCCGTCCGGGGTGACATCCCACCGTCCCGTCACCCCGGACGGCCGCCCGCGCGTTCCGGCCCGGCAGCGGTGGCCGGGCCGCGACCGTACCCGGAGGTCCCGCCGCAGGTCACGGCCGGGCAGCGGCGGCCCGGGCCGCGACCCCGCCCGCCGGGTCCGCACTCCCACCGGCCGGGCGGCGGTACGACGTGAAACCCGCCACCGGCGCAGCGCCTCCGCCCTGCCCCAGGCGCGTCGACTTGGCGCGCTGTCGTACAGGTGGGGCAGGATGCAACACGTGTCGTGTCTTGAGCAGAAAGCCACCCCGGTCCGCGCGTCGGAGCCGACCCACGGATCGACCCCGGTCCGGGCGTCGGAGCCGACCGGAGCGCGGCGATGAGCACCCCGCCGGTCGGCGTCGACCCGGCCGACCCCGGTGCGGTGGTCGGCCGGGTGCTGGGCACCGCCGACGCCACCCCGTTGCAGTTCTGGACCGCCGTCGGACCGGACAGCTACCTGCAACTCGACGACGTGGTGGTGACCCGGCGTGAGCTGCCCGACCGGGAACCGGTGACGATCGCCGGGGTGGTCACCCAGGTCCGGGCCCGGCACGAGGGCGCGCAGTTCGACTCGGACGTCTTCGCCATCGCCGACGGCACCCTGCCGGCCCAGGTGCAGGAGGCCGCCGAGATCACCACCACCCGGGTCGACCCGGAGTTCTACGTGCCGCCGTCGCCCGGCGCGCTGGTCTACCGGGCCCAGGGCGAGGCGCGCGACTCCGCCCTGCACTTCGACCGGATGGAACGGCGGGTGCCGATGGGCACCGGCCGGGACGGGGTGCCGGTCTTCCTCAACGCCGACTTCCTCGACGGCAGCCGGGGCGCCCACGTGTCGATCTCCGGCATCTCCGGGGTGGCGACCAAGACCAGCTTCGCCACCTTCCTGCTCTACTCGGTGTTCCGCTCCGGCGTGCTCGGCGGCGACGCGGTCAACGCCAAGGCGCTGATCTTCAACGTGAAGGGCGAGGACCTGCTCTTCCTCGACCACCCGAACACCCGGCTCGACGCGGCCACCACGGCGGCGTACGCGAAGCTGGGGCTCACCGCCGGGGCGTTCCCGGACGTGCGGGTCTACGCCCCGCCGAGGGCCGGGGACGCCTCCGGCACCCCGGACGTGAGCAGCCGGCTGACCGGGGTGGACAGCTTCTACTGGACGCTGAGCGAGTTCTGCTCCGACCGGCTGCTGCCGTACGTCTTCGCCGACGCCGACGACGAACGCCAGCAGTACACGATGGTGGTCCACTCGGTCACCGCCCACCTGCACCGGTACGCCCAGCCGGCCGACGGCGGGATCAGCATCGACGGGACCCGGGTGCACTCCTACCCCGACCTGGTCGACCACGTCGTGGAGCAGCTGACCGACGAGGAGACCCGGTCCACCTGGGCCGGCAGCGCGATCAACACCGGCACGGTGAACGCGTTCGCCCGCCGCCTGATCAACAGCAAGAAGGACCTGGCCCGGCTGATCCGGGGCGACCTGGCCAGCCGCCGCCCGCACCGGATCAACACGGCCGAGAGCGCCCAGGTCACCGTGGTCGACCTGCACAACCTGCCGGACCGGGCGCAACGGTTCGTGGTCGGCGTGACGCTGAAGACCGAGTTCGAGAACAAGGAGAAGACCGGCACCGCCAAGCCGCTGCTCTTCGTGGTCCTCGACGAGCTGAACAAGTACGCCCCGCGCGAGGGCTCCTCCCCGATCAAGGAGGTGCTGCTCGACATCGCCGAACGCGGCCGCTCGCTCGGGGTGATCCTGATCGGCGCCCAGCAGACCGCCAGCGAGGTCGAACGGCGGATCGTCACCAACTCGGCGATCCGGGTGGTCGGCCGGCTCGACCCGGCCGAGGCGTCCCGCCCCGAGTACGGCTTCCTCCCCCCGGCGCAGCGCCAACGCGCGCTGCTCGCCAAACCCGGCACGATGTTCGTCAACCAGCCGGACATCCCGGTCCCGCTCTGCCTGGAGTTCCCCTTCCCGGCCTGGGCGACCCGGGTCTCCGAGGCCGGTCAGGCCCCCTCGGAGACGCTGCGCTCGATCACCCAGGCGGCCGACCCGTTCGTGGTGGTCGGCTCCGGGGCCGGCGCGCTCACCGACGACGACATCCCGTTCTGAGGACCCGACCGTGAAGATCCTGCACACCTCCGACTGGCACATCGGCAAGGTCCTCAAGGGACAGTCACGGGTCGCCGAGCAGGTGGCGGTGCTGACCCAGGTGGTGGAGGTGGCCCGCGCCGAGCAGCCCGACCTGGTGATCGTCGCCGGTGACCTCTACGACACCGCCGCGCCCACCCCGGAGGCGACCCGGCTGGTCACCCGCGCGCTGACCGCGCTGCGTAACACCGGGGCGCAGGTCGTCGCGGTCGGCGGCAACCACGACAACGGGCCGGCGCTGGACGCGCTGCGGCCGTGGGCCGACGCCGCCGGGGTGGCGCTGCGCGGCAGTGTCCGGGACACCCCGGACGAACACCTGGTCGACGGCGTCACCGCGACGGGCGAGCGGTGGCGGCTGGTCGCGCTGCCGTTCCTGTCCCAGCGGTACGCGATCCGCGCCACCGAGATGTACGAGCTGACCGCCGCCGAGGCGAACCAGACGTACGCCGACCACATCGGGCGGCTGATCCGGCGGCTCACCGAGAGTTTCACCCAACCGGACCGGGTGCACCTGCTCACCGCCCACCTGACCGTGGTCGGCGCGATGGCCGGCGGCGGCGAGCGGGAGTCGCAGACCGTACTCGGTTATGCGGTGCCGGCGACGATCTTCCCGACCAACGCGCACTACGTGGCCCTGGGCCACCTGCACCGGTCCCAGCAGGTGCCGGGCCCGGCCCCGATCCGGTACAGCGGCAGCCCGCTCGCGATCGACTTCGGCGAGGAGGAGAACCGCCCCTCGGTCACCATCGTCGAGGTCACCACCAGCACCGCCGCCCGCGTACGCGAGGTGCCGATCACCGCCGCCTCGCCGCTGCGTACGGTCCGGGGCACCCTGGCGGAGCTGGGCGAGATCGAGGCACCGGAGGGCTGGCTGCGGGTGTTCGTCCGGGAGACGCCCCGGGCCGGGCTGCGTGAGGAGGTGCAGGCCCTGCTCCCCCGCGCACTGGAGGTCCGGGTCGACCCGGACATGCTGTCCACGGCCGGGCGGGTGCGGTCGGCACCGAGGGCCGGCCGGTCGGCGCGGGAACTGTTCGGCGACTACCTGGACAGCCGGGCCCCGGACGAGCACGGCGTACGCGAACTGTTCGACGAGCTGTACGAGGAGGTGGACCGGTAGTGCGTCCGCTCCGGCTGGACCTGGCGGGCTTCACCGTCTTCCGGGAGCCCACCACGATCGACTTCACCGACGCCGACTTCTTCGCCCTGGTCGGGCCGACAGGTTCGGGCAAGTCGACGGTGCTCGACGCGATCTGCTTCGCCCTGTACGGCACCGTGCCGCGCTGGGGCGGGGGCCGGGGCATCGCCAACGCGCTCGCCCCGTCGGCGGTCGAGGCGCGGGTCCGGCTGGTCTTCGACTCCGCCGGCTCCCGCTACGTGGCGACCCGGGTGGTCCGGCGGGACAGCCGGGGCAACGTCAAGACCGGCAACGCCGGGCTGCAACGGATGCCCGACGGCTTCGACGTCACCAAACTCGACACCGGGATGAGCCCGGAGGACCTCGGCGAGGCCCTGGCCGGCACCCCGGCCCAGATGGACGCGGCGGTGCTGACCGCCGTCGGTCTGCCGTACGAGCAGTTCACCAGCTGTGTGGTGCTGCCGCAGGGGCAGTTCGCCGACTTCCTGCACGCCAAGCCGGCCGCCCGGCAGGAGATCCTGGTCAACCTGCTCGGGCTGGGCGTCTACCAGAAGGTGCAGGAGGGTGCGACCAAACGCGCGGTCGAGGCGGAGGCGCAGCTCGCCGCCGTCGACCAGGTGCTGGTCGGGCTCACCGACGCCGACGAGGCCACCCTGGCCGCCGCCACCGAGCAGGTCGCCACGATGCACCGGCTCGCCGAGGACGTGCGGGCGGCCGTACCCGAACTGGACCGGGCCCGCGCGGCGGCGGACGCGGCGGCGGCCCGGCTGACCGCCCTCGACGGCGAACTCGCCGAACTGGACCGGATCCACCCGCCGGCCGACGTCGCCGCCGTGGCGCAGGCGGTCGCCGACGCGCGGGCCGCGGCGGCGGAGACCGTCGCGGCGGTCACCCTCGCCGAGGAACACGAGGAGAAGGTACGCGGCGAGCTGGCCTCGGCCGGCGACCCGACCCTGCTGCGGCTGCTGTTGCAGGCGCACACCGAACGGGACCGGGTGGCCGCCGAGGCGGACGCCCTCGGGGCCGGGCTGACCGGCGCCGAGACCGACCACGGCGCCGCGCTGGCGGCACTGGAACGGGCCCGCGTCGACGCCGAACGGGCGAGCGTGGAGCTGGAGGCGGCCCGCCGGGCGTACCAGGAGGCGCAGACCGCCGACCGGGCCGCCGCGCTGCGCGGACACCTCGTCGCCGGGGCGCCGTGCCCGGTCTGCGAGCAGGAGGTGCACGTGGTGCCGGCGGTCCCGGCCGGCTCCACGGTGACCGCCGCCGAGGCCGCCGGGCACGCGGCCAGGACCGCCGCCGACGCCGCCGCGAAGGTGGTCGCCGAACGGGACCGGGCCGCCCGCGCCCTCGAACGCGACCTCGACCGGGCCCGCGCCCGGCACGAGCAGCTCGGCGCCGCCCTGGCCGAACTGGACACCCGACTGACCGACTCCCCCGGCCCGGCCGCCCTGCGCCGCGAACTCGCCGCCCTGGACCGGCTGCGCGGGCAACTCGACCAGGCCGGTACGGCCGTGCGCACCGCACGGGAGGCGTCCCGGCGGGCGCGGGCCGGCGTCGAGGCGGCCGAGGAACGGGTCCGGCTCGCCGGGCGGGACTTCGACACCGCCCGCGACCGGATCGCCCGGCTCGGCCCGCCCGCCGTCGACCGGGACGACCTCGCCGCCGCCTGGGCGACCCTGCGCGACTGGGCGGGACGGGAGGTCGACCGGCGCCGGGCCGACCGGGTCGACGCCGCCGCCGAGGTGGACCGGGCCCGCGACGGTGTCGACGCCGCCGTCGCCGGGATCGCCGCCCTGTTCACCGCCGCCGGAACCGAACCGGGCCGGGCCGGCACCGACCCGGTGGGCGCGGCGGCGGTCGCGGTGGTCGCCGCCGAGGCCGAACAGCGGCGCCTGGCACAGCGACGCGAGCAGGCCGAACAACTCGCCGAGAAACGGGCCGTGCACGAGACGCAGGCGCGTACGGCCCGGTCGTTGGCCGGGCACCTGCGGGCCAACAACTTCGAACGCTGGCTGCTCGCCGAAGCCCTCGACCTGCTCGTCGACGGCGCCTCCCGGATCCTGCGCGACCTCACCGGCGGGCAGTACGAGCTGACCCACGACAAGGGCGAGTTCTACGTCGTCGACCAGCACGACGCCGGGCTGCGCCGGGGCGTACGGACGCTGTCCGGCGGGGAGACGTTCCAGGCCAGCCTGGCCCTGGCACTGGCCCTGTCCGAACAGCTCGCGGGCCTGTCCACCACCACCGCCAGCCTGGAGTCGATCCTGCTCGACGAGGGCTTCGGCACCCTCGACGTGGCCACCCTGGACACGGTCGCGGCCACCCTGGAGATGCTCGCCGCCCGAGGTGACCGGATGGTCGGCGTGGTCACCCACGTACCGGCGCTCGCCGAACGGGTGCCGGTCCGGTTCGAGGTCCGCAAGGACGCCCGTACCGCACGGGTGGAGCGGATCGGATGACCGGGGTGCAGGCGCCACCGCCGCGCTACTACGTCGACGGCTGGGACCCCTCCTACGGGGCCTCGTTCGAGGCGGCCGGCGGGCCGGCGGCACCGAGCAGCGCACAGGTCGACGCGACCGTCGAGATGCCCGCCGAGCAGTGGCGGGCGGTGGGCGTACCGGACGGGTTGCGGGCGCCGGACGTGGTGCTGCTCGTCGACGGGGTACGCCGGATCGACGCCAGCGTCTGGACCCGCGAGGACGACGGTGCCTCGTACCCGGGCATCGCCGCCTCGTACGCCGCCGGGGTGGTCCGCTGCGACCTGCGGCGCGGTGTGGCCGAACTGGCCGGGTCGAAGGTCGCCCGGGGGCTGTTCACCGCCAGCCCGTCGGCCGGGGACGTGCTCGCCGGGCAGGTCCGCTACACCCTGCACCGGGTCGGCGGCACCGGTGAGCTGAGCAAGCTGCCGGCCGCCGTGCAGGGGCCGCTGACCGCGCTGGAGGTCGAGGTCTCCGACGCGGCCAGGACCGACGACGACCTGCTGGTGCTGGACGGGCCGCTGCGCAACCGGCGCGACCTGCCGCGCGCCATCGGCTACATCAAGACCCAGCACAGCCAATACCTGGACGCCGGGCTGACCGCCGTGGTGACCCGGCTGGCGGCGGGTGAACGGTCCCCGGTGTTCAAGCTCGGCACCGCCTGGGGCGGCTACTCCTGGTACCTGCGGCTGCCCGGCACCACCGGCGCCCCCTGGGCCGGGATCGTCCGGGTCGAGTGCTCGGCCGAGCTGGACGTGCCGGAGGCGATCGGCCTCGCCGACCGGTCCCTGGTGACGCTGCCCCGGTTCGCCTCGTCGCCGTACAAGGATCCGCGGGCGCCGCAGAACCTGATCCCGATCGCCGGGCTGGAGCGGCGGCTGCGCGCCCTGCTCGGCGACGCCCGGCTGCTGCACCGCACGCTGACCATGAGCGCCAACCGGGTACCGCGTTGACCCGGTGACTCCGGCCATGGTCGCCGGCCCGGTGACACTGCCCCGGTGACGCTGGCCATGGTCGCCGGCCCCGCCGGGCGGTAACGGCGATACTGGGCGACATGGCACGCAAGCGAGGTCCGGACCGGCTCGCCGTACGGGTCGACACCGGGCTCGCCGAGCTGGTGCCCGACCCCGACCGGCCGCGATCGTTCACGCTCAATCTCGACGGCGCCCCGCAGTCGCACGTCGACCTGGACGACCCGACCCACCTGGAGTTCGAGTACGTCCGGCGGATGGCCGCCGCGATCGACCTGGTCGCCGCGACCGGTGCGCCGCTGCGGGTGCTGCACCTCGGCGGCGGCGCGCTGACCCTGCCCCGGTACGTGGCGCAGACCCGCCCCGGCTCGACCCAGCGGGTGGTCGAGGTCGACGCCGCCCTGGTCGAACTGGTCCGGCGGGAACTGCCCTGGCCCCCGCAGGCCCGGCTGAAGGTACGGGTCGCCGACGCCCGCGAGGCGCTGGCCGGTTCACCCGACGACTCGTACGACCTGGTGGTCGGTGACGTGTTCGCCGGTGCCCGGACCCCGGCCCGGCTCACCTCGGTCGAGTTCGCCGCCGAGGTGGCGCGGGTGCTCCGCCCGGCCGGCACGTACCTGGTGAACATCGCCGACGGGCCGCCGCTGAAACACGTCCGGGGTCAGGTCGCCACGGTCCGGTCGGTGCTGCCGCTGGCCTGCCTGGTGTCCGACGCGGCGGTGCTGCGCGGCCGCCGGTACGGCAACCTGGTGCTGGTCGCCGGACGGGTGCCACCGCCGGTGGCCGAATTGACCCGGCGTGCGGCCGGTGACTGGTTTCCCGGCCGGGTGCTGGCCGACGAGGAGCTGGATCGGTTCACCGGCGGCGCCAAAGTCGTGGTGGACGCCACCGCGACCGCCTCCGCCCCGCCACCGGCCGGCACCTTCGGCATCGCCGGGTGATCCCGGCCACAGGAGGTCGGGTGAGCCGCCTCGCACCGGGCTGTTTTCGCCTCGCCGAGGATCCGGTCGGCCACGGTTGATCCGGAGCCGGTCGGAATCCGTACCCCACGGTGCCCGGATGACGGGAAGCGGAGGGGTGAATGCACACGGTGACCGAAGAGCGGCCTGTCGACCTGGTCCGGGCGGACTGGGTGCGCGCCCCCCGACCCCGACGGGATATCGAAGGCGGGGGCGGTATCGACGCCCGATTCGCGGCCGGCAATGATGGGCGCGTGACGCCACGATCGGCTACCGGCCGCCACCAATCCGGATCAGCCGAGGCCAACCGTTCAGACGATTTGGTTCGGCTCCTTTACGAGCAGCATGCCGGCCCTTTGTTGATGTTCGTGCTCCGGCTCACCGGCGGCGACCGACAACGGGCCGAGGACGTCGTACAGGAAACGCTCCTGCGTGCCTGGCGCAACGCGCACCGGCTCGGTGCCCAGGGACAGACGTCCCTACGGCCCTGGCTGGTGACCGTCGCCCGGCGCATCGTCATCGACGAACATCGCAGCGGTCAGGCCCGGCCGGCGGAAACCTACGACCGGGATCTGGAAACCTTCTCCGAAGCCGACGAAACCGAACGGGTGCTCCGCCTGATGACGGTTACCGACGCACTCCGCACACTGAGCGACTCGCATCGGGAGATCCTGGTCGCCACCTATTTCCGGGGCCGCACGGTGCCGGAGGCCGCCGAGGAGTTGGGGCTGCCGCTGGGCACCGCCAAGTCCCGGGTCTACTACGCGCTACGCGCCCTGCGGACCGCGCTGCAACAGCGGGGGGTGACCGAATGAGCCGGTCCGACCACTTCGACGTCGCGTCGTACGCCCTGGGCGTGCTCGACGAAGAGGACACCGTACGGTTCGAGGAGCACCTGGCCGACTGCTGGGCCTGCGCCGGTGAGCTGGAAGAGTTGCTGCCGGTGGTCGACCTGCTCGGCGAGGTCGACCGGGACGACCTGGCGGTGATGGAGCGGTCCACCGCCGACGACACCATGGTCACCCGCGCGTTGAACGTGGTCAGCCTGGACCGGCGCCGGGCCCGCAGCCGGCGGATCCTCAGCCTGGCGGCGGGTGTGGTCGTGGTGGCGCTGCTGAGCGGGCTGGCCCTGGTGGCCGGGGCGAGCTGGGTCGGCGGCGGGTCGAACCCGACCGCCCTGCCCACCCCACGGCCGCCGGCCTCGACGGGCAACCCGCCGAATCCGGGCGGCGGCTTCGGCGGCCCCGAACTGGGTGCGGGCGAGAAGCTGACCGTCACCGACCAGAGCACCGGGGTCAAGGCCGACCTGCTCCTGGACGACCGGCCGTTCGGCACCCAGATCTCGTTCGCGCTGAGCAACCTCACCGGTCCTCGGGTCTGCCGACTGGTGGTGTTGCGCAAGAACGGTGAGCCGGAGGTGCTGTCGAGCTGGAAGGTGCCGCCGGAGGGTTACGGCACGCCGGCCCGCCCGGAACCGCTGCTGCTGCAGAGCACCACCTCGGCGCAGCGGGCCGACATCGACCGGATGCAGATCCAGGCGATCGACGCCAAGGGAGCCGCGACGGCACTGGTCACCATTCCCCTCTGAGCGTGGCGCCTGGGCGGAGAACCATCACCCTCGACGTCGCCGGTGTACGAGAGTTCGGCGACACGTACTCGTAGTGCCCGGGCCGACCGCCCCTGCGGGCGGGCCGGCCCGGGCGAGGGCCGGTGGCGGTTGCCGATCCGGGTTACGGGCGGACGGACAGGGCGTGGTGGAAGACGTCGCGGGTGCCGCCGTCAGTCCCTGATGGACGGCCACGCCGGCCGCTGCGGCGATGGCTGTGCTGCGTAACAGGCTCCGCCTGGTGTGTTCCCCCATGGACGTGTCTCCTCTGTGCTCGGTGGCGACCTTGCCGGACCGACGCTACGCAGCGTGGTGTGCCCGGAAAATCCCGCTGACCGGAGGCTTGCACCGGGGGCTGGCCCCACCACTCACGGGGGACGTGGTGGTGCCGCGACCACTCTGCCGCCGGTCGGCGGCCACGACGGGGATTCCCGATTCGCGGACGGGAACCCTAGGCGGTGGGCAGGTCGGCCCGGCCGCCGAGGCGACGGAAGACGTCGTGGGTGACGGAACCGGGCTCGGCCACGTAGACGATCATCCGCTGGTCGGAGTCGGCCAGGTGCAGCACCTGGCACTCGAACTCCAGCGGACCGACCTCGGGGTGCGTCACCCGCTTCATGATCCGCCGCCGGACCTCGACCTCGTGGTCCGCCCACAGGTCCGCGAACCGGGTCGAGGTGGCCAGCAGTTCGGCGACCAGTTCCTCGATCCCCGGATCTCCCGGATAACGCCCGTACGCGGCCCGCAGGTCGGCGACCGAACTGCGGGCGAACCGGAGGGTGTCGGCTTCGTTCCAGTGCGGGTCGGTGGCGGGCCGACGGAACATCCAGCGGATCATGTTCCGGTCCGACTCCGGCACCGCCGCCAGGTCCCCGACGAAGTACGTCGCCAACCGGTTCCAGGCCAGCACGCCGTACGTGGCGTCGACGACGTACGCGGGGGTCTCGACCATCGCGTCGATCAGGTGCCGTACGCCGGCCGTCACCTCCCGGCTCGGTCCGACGGTGGCGGGCGGGTTCTCCCCGGCGACCCGGAACAGGTACTCCCGCTCGTCCCGGGTGAGCATCAGCGCCCGGGAGAGCGCCAGCAGCACCTGCCGGGACGGGTGCGGGCCCCGCCGCTGCTCCAGCCGGATGTAGTAGTCGATCGACATCCCGGCGAGCTGGGCCACCTCCTGCCGGCGCAACCCCGGCGTACGGCGCCCGATGCCCTCGGGCAGGCCGGCGTCGGCCGGACGCAGCCTCGCCCGCCGGCTGCGCAGGAACGCGGCCAGCTCGTCGCGCCGCAGCCCGGAGGGGTTCGCCGTCGTCATGGGTTCCATGGTGCTCCGCCCCGACCGGTTGTGGGTGGTACCGGTGGTACCAGCCTCGACCGGTCTCTCCCGACCGGTCCCGTCCGGCGGCACGCTCGGCCCATGACAACCAACCTGACCGCTTTGATCACCGGGGCGAACAAGGGAATCGGGTTCGCCACCGCCCGGCAGCTCGCCGAACGCGGTTACACCGTGCTGCTCGGCTCCCGCGACCCGCAGCGCGGCCGGGAGGCCGAACGGGCACTGCGCGCCGACGGCGCCGACGCGCACGCCGTCGCACTCGACGTCACCGACGAGGCGTCGGTCGCGGCGGCCGCGAAGTGGGTCTCCGACCGGTACGCCCACCTGGACGTACTGGTCAACAACGCCGGCATCGCCCGGGGCGACGGAACCGGGCGGCCGAGCGAGACCCGACTGGCGACCCTGCGCGAGGTGTACGAGACGAACGTCTTCGGCGTCGTCGCGGTCACCAACGCGCTGCTGCCGCTGCTGCTGGCCGCCCCGGCGGCGCGGATCGTCAACGTCGGCAGCGAGGTCGGCTCGATCGGCCTGCTGAGCGATCCGGCGCACCCGCTGTTCCCGATCGCCTCGGTGCCGTACCCGTCGTCGAAGTCGGCACTGAACATGGTCACCGCCATGTACGCCAAGGAACTGCGGGACGGCCCGATCAAGGTGAACGCGGCGAATCCCGGCTACTGCGCCACCGACCTGAACAACCACGGCGGATTCCGTACGCCGGACCAGGGCGCGCAGGTGAGCGTGCACCTGGCGACCCTGGGCGCGGACGGGCCGAGCGGCATGCTCTGGGGCTTCCTGATGGACGGCGGCAACGACGTGTACGGGGTGCTGCCCTGGTGACCGCCGCTACCCGACACCGGCGGCGGGGCGGCGCTGCTTCGGCACCTGCCGGTTGAAGCACGGGTGCAGCGCCACGACCAGTGCTTCCTTCGTACCCTGCGGGTTGTCCATCTGCTGCCAGCGGACCGTGCGGCGGCCCAGCCAGTCGGCGATGTCGGCGGCCGACGCCGCGCTGTCCGGGGTGTCGAGGAGCTGGCCGACCTGGTCGTGCAGCACCGACGACCCCCGGCTGCCGGTCAGGTGCTGCCGGAGCCGCCGCCGCAGGTTCCCCGTCCACCCGACGTAGACCACCGCACCCTGGTCGAGGACCACGTGCACGCCGGGTGAGCTGGGAGCGCCGGCGGCGGCTTCGACGGTGTACGGCTGGGCGACCGAAAAACCCGCCAGCAGATCGGCGTACGTGATGTTGACCATGCCCGGACGTTACTGATCCGGGCCACCGCTGTCACCTCACCCGGACCTCCGCCGCCGATCAGATGGGTACGGGAATCCGTCCGCGACAGTTCAACGGTTTGCTGTGAAATTGTCCACCGTCTATCACCTCATCCGCTCGGCGGGGATCCGCGTACTTCCCCGTGACCTGCCAAGCTGAGGAGGACACGTGGCACTGATCAAGCGAACCGCGACCATTGCGAGCACGCTGGCCGCAATGACCGTGGTGGCCGCACTGACGGCCTGCGCCCCGGCCGGGTACGACGCGACCCAGGCCGCCGCCGACACCGAACCGGTGGCGAACGCGGCGGCCGAGGCGGCGGCAGCGCCGAGCGCCACTCCGGAACCGTCGGAGTCCGCCGCTCCGAAGCCGAACGCCCCTCTCACCACCGAACTGAACGGCAAGAAGGTCGCCAAGATGGGTGAGGTGGTCACCGACCAGAAGGGGTGGATCCTCTACCGCTTCGACAAGGACTCGGCCAACCCGCCGACCAGCAACTGCAACGGTGACTGCGCCATCCTCTGGCCGCCGGCCCTCACCGACGGCAACACCGAACTGACCGGTGTCGCCGAGGACAAGGTCGGCGAGGTGACCCGCGACGACGGCACCCGTCAGCTCACCATCGGCGGTTGGCCGGTCTACCGCTACATCGGTGACCTGAAGCCGGGCCAGTGGAAGGGCCAGAAGGTCGGCGGCACCTGGTTCGTGGTCGCGCCGGACGGCAAGAAGAACCTGAGCTGCCTGCCCGAGGGCACCCCGAAGCCGGTTCCGCTGCCAGCCGACGGCGAGGGCGGTGCCGCCGAGACCGGCGGCGACTCGTACTCGTACTGATCGGTGGCCACCGACGCGGCGGCCGGCCGTTGCCGTCAGGGCGCGGCCGGCCGTCGCCGGTGGTGGTTGGTACCGGTTGGATCGGTACGGGTTCAGCTCGCGGCGGCGAGCCGCCGCCGTGGGGCGGCCGGTTCGGCGACGGGTCCGACGGCCGGTTCCGGCATCGGGACCGGCGCGGGAGCCGGGACGGAGACCGGCGCGGGCACGGTGACCGTGCTGGCGAGCATGGAGCGGCTGACGGAGGTGAAGGCGTGCGGAGCGTTGACCGCGACCAGTCCGACGAGGCGACCCTCGTCGTGGTAGCCGACCAGCACCCCCGCGCGGGCCACGTCACGGCGACCGGGACGCAGCTCGGTGACGGTCACCTCGGCGTGCTGCGGCAACTGGCCGCAGACCTGGATGCGCAGCCCGTACTGGTCGGACCAGAAGCGGGGCACCAGGGTGACCGGGGGCACCTCCCGGTCCCCGGCGAGCAGGGTGTGCGCGGCGGCCCGTCCCTGGTGCAGCGCGGCGATCCACTGTCCACAGCGGACCGGCCGGGCGGAGTAACGCAGGTTCGGCCAGCGGGCCACGGTGCCGGCGGCGACGATTCCCTCGGCGCCGAGCACCCGCAGGCTCTCGTCGCACAACACCCCGTCGGTGAGGTCGAGTCCGCTGCCGTCGAGCCAGTCGACGTCGGGTCGCTCGCCGGTGGTCGTCACGACCAGGTCGGCGTGGATCTCGTCGCCGTCGTCCAGTTCGACCAGCCAGCCCCGCCGACGCCGGTTCAGTCCGGTGACCCGGCGGCCGAGCCGCAACTGCACCCCGTCGCGGGCCACCTCCTTCGTCACCAGCCGACCGGCGGTCTCGCCGACCGCGCGGCCCAGGACGTACGGCGACGAGTCGACCAGTACGGCGTCGCGGGCCAGGGTGCGTACCGCGGACGCGACCTCGCAGCCGGTCAGACCGGCCCCGATCACCACCACCCGGTCGGCGTCGCGCAGGGCACCGCGCAGCGCCCAGGCGTCGGCGAGCGTACGCAGGGTGTGCAGGCCAGGTTCGCCGACCGGCCAGTCCCGGGGCAGCGCGGCACGGGCACCGGTGGCGATCACCAGGCCGTCGTAGCGGAACCGCTCGTCGGTGTCGGTGGTGACGATCCGGCGGTCCGGGTCCAGGTGCACCGCGCGCCGGCCGAGATGCCAGGTGATGTCGGCACCGTCGAGCACCGGCATGCGTACGTCGCTCGGTCGCCGGTGTCCGGTGAGCAGCCCCTTCGAGCAGGCCGGTCGGTCGTACGGGGCGTCCGGTTCGCCGCCGAGCACGCGTACGTCACCCCGGAAACCGGCCCGGCGCAGTTCCTCGGCGGCGGCCACCCCGGCCCGTCCGGCACCGACCACCACTATCCGGTCGTACGCCGAGTGCGGTCCACGCCGCCTCACGGCGCACCGTCCCGGCGGTGCACCCCCGTGCCGCCGCCCGAGGTTCCCGTGCCGCTGCGTGAGGGTACGGAACGCGGGCCCGGACGGGGTCGGAGGCGTCGGGCGGCGCGGGTGGGCCGGTCGGGATCGGTGTTCGGTTCGGGTTCCGCCGCCGGTCCGAGGTCCGGGTCGGTGACCGGGAGCGGGGTGAGCACAGTGGTCGGCACCCGGTTGAGGGTAATGGCCCGGGCCGGGCAGACCTCGACGGCTCGGATCACCGCGTTGGTCTGGTCGGCCGCAACCATGGACCGGTACGCCAGCCGCCCGTCCCCGCGCAGGGTGAACACGTCCGGTGCCTCGTGTTCGCAGAAGCCGAACCGGGCGCACCGGTTGGCGTCCACGTCGATGGTGATCTCCTGCCCGCGTCGTCGGGCGGCGAACCGGTCGCCGAGGTCGCGCCGCAGGTCGCCGGCCCAGGGTGTGGTGGTGAACCAGAGCGCGACAGTGGACAGCCAGGCCACCAGTACGCTGCCCCAGACGGCGGGCGGGCCGACATCCGAGCCGGAGATCAGCACGTGCGCGACGAGCAGCATGAACGCCACGTACGTCAGCGCGTGCAGCGCCCGCCACCGGGAGTACCCGAGCCGACGCTGGATCAGTACGGACAGCGTGGTGGCGAGGAGCAGTTCGAGCGCGATCACCCCGACCCCGATCCCGATCGGGTCGTCCGGGTTGAGGAAGGGAATGAACTGGTCGACCAGCCGGACCGGGCCACCGGGTGAGGCGAGCTGGGTGAGGGCGTGCACCAGGCCGAGGCAGAGCCCGAGCAGGGCGATCGTGGAATGGGTGGCGTGGGCGGTCGAATGGCGGATCCGGGTCAACGCCCAGCCGTTGCGCAGGACCAGGCCGGACAGCACCGCGAGCCAGAGCAGGAAGAATGAAATAAATCCCACGGTCGCGGCGATGAGATGCACACTTTCCTGCGCACTGCGCACGCCAGCGGTCCTCCTATTCCAGATGGCACCGACCTAACGCCGGGTGTCTATATCATTCAGGGCTACCAGCCAGTATGGTGCCCTGGGCGCAAAAGTCAAGGCGACCCTGACCAACCTTGTGGCCTGGGCATTGAACCGTACCCATCGGCCGAACGGACGATGTCCGGGGTTGATCGCCGCCGACATAAGTTCCACTTAAGTAAGACCTAAGAATTCCGTATCTTCGTGGCCCCGGATTGACGTACGGACAATATGATCCGTACGGTTTCCGGGCAGTCGAAGATTTGTTGATTGTCAGGGGAGGTGAGCCGATGTTGACCGCACTGCCTCGTTCGCGGCACCGGTCGGTGACGATGATCACCGCAATTGCCGGCGCCCTGCTCGGTGGCGTGCTCGGCGCGCCGGTGGCGGCGGTCGCCGCCCCACTGTCCGGCCAACCTGCACCGGCCCTGGCCGCACCGGCGCAACCGGCACGGCAGGCGGTGGCACCGGCCGCGCACCCGTCGGGCGGCCCGGTCAGTGGGGAGGTGCCGAACCCGCTCGCCGAACTGCCGGCCAAGCCCTCCGCCGCCGGGCCGGTCGGTCCGGCCGACCGCGACCTGCTGGTCAAGGTCAAGCTGGCCGGGCTCTGGGAGATGCCGGCCAGCGACATGGCGGTTGCCAAGGGCGCCTCGGCGAAGGTCAAGGAGGTCGGCGGGAAGATCGGCCCCCAGCACATGGTGCTGGACGACCTGGTGAACAAGGCCGCGGCGAAACTGGGCGTGCCGTTGCCGACCGAGCCGACCCCCGAACAGAAGGGCTGGCTCGCCGAAATGCAGCGCGCCTCCGGCGCCCAGTTCGACCTGGTCTTCGTGGAGCGGCTGCGGGCCGCCCACGGCAAGATCTTCCCGGCCATCGGCGCCGTCCGCTCCGGCACCCGCAACGAGGTGGTCCGGGAACTCGCCGCACAGGCCAACGCGTTCGTCCTGACCCACATCACCCTGCTGGAGAGCACCGGCCTGGTCGACTACGAACGCCTTCCGCTACCCCCGGCTCCCGCCCCCGCGGCCGCCGCGGCGGCCGTCGTCGGCGGCACCGGCTCGATTCTCAGTGGTGTCGACACCCGCGCCGCCACCGGCGGCGTCAACCCGACCGTCGTCTGGCTCGTGCTGCTGGCCGCGCTGATCGCCGGCGCCTACAGCATGGTCCGCCTGATTCGCCCCCGCTGATCAACCCTCGAAGGAAGAGGTGGCTCCACGTGTACGACAGCCCCGCCCGCAGTACCCGGCAAAGCCGGTCACCCCGCCCGCAACGCCGTACCCGGCTGATCGCCGTACTGGCCACCGTGGTCGTCTTCGGCGGCATCGTCGCGGTCACCCAGGTCTCCTCGGCGGGAACCAACTGGCGCGGTAGAGGCGCACCATGCCCAGCGGCGACCACCCCGGCGAAGTCCACGGCGAGCGCGTCGCCCGGGGCGAGCGCACCGGCGGCGACGCTGAGCCCCGGTGCCCCGGCCCCGACCGGCAGCGCGCCGAACCCGGCGAACCCGGCCGCCGCGTACCACGACCACGGTTCCATCCAGCACCCCGGCGACGGGCAGGAGGCCCCGATCGCCGGTACGCAGAACCGCCAGCAGGACCGCAACAAGGGCCGCAACTGCACCCCGCGCCCCGGTACGTCGTCCAGCGCTCCCCCGGTCGGCAACCCGGCCAACCCCGGCGCCCCGCTGGAGATCCTCGGCAACAGCTGCGAGCAGAGCCAGAAGACGGCGCACGACGGCTTCCAGAACGGTGACCGCTGCGTCAGCACCGAGTTCGGTGAGGTCGGTACGGCCGAGGACAACCCGTCGCTGCTGATCACCAACGCGCCGCGCCGGGTCCGGGTGAACCAGTCGTTCACCATCCGGGTCAGCACCCGCAACCTGGTCCGGGACCGGTTCCTCGCGGCCGGGCAGGGTGGCTACTACAAGGAGAGCTCCTTCCTGACCGCCGACGGCCTGGTCCGGGGCCACTTCCACACCGCCTGCCGGATGCTGACCAGCGATCGGGCCGCGCCCGATCCGGCGCCGGTGCCGGCGTTCTTCGTGGCGACCGAGGACGGCAAGGGCGGGGTCCAGGCCGACGAGGTCACCGTGACCGTGCCCGGTCTGCCGGCCGCCGGTGAGGCCCAGTGCGCCTCGTGGGCCGGTGACGGTTCGCACCGGATCCCGATGATGCAGCGGGCCAACCAGATCCCGGCCTTCGACGTGGTGCGGATGACCGTCACCAGGTGATCCGGCTCCCCGGCGCCGATACCGGCGCCGGGGGCAGGTCTTCCCGGAGCAGGCGCGGGCACACCGACGCCGGTCCCCTCCACGGCGGTGTGTTCACCGGTCCCCAACCATCCCCCACAGCTGGTCCGGCGACCATGCGGACGGACAGGAAGGACGGCTCCACCAGGCCAGACAGCTGACCTGCTCCGGGTAGGGCGGGCACCGGGACGCGCACGGGCGTCCCGGTGCCCGCCCTTTTCGCCGTACCGGCCGGTCACGCCCCCTCGACCGGGTCCGGCGCGGGGTACGTGGCACAGTGGGGCGGTGACCGAGACCGGGCCGGCGGCGACCCGCACGATGCGTCCGCCGGACGGCTACGCGCTGGCCGCCTCGGTCGGACTGCTGGCGATGGGGGCGCACGACCCGTGCGCCCGGTTCGTCGACGGGGCGTTCTGGTGGGCCACCCGTACCCCGGTCGGGCCGGGGACGCTCTCGTTGCGGCGTACCGGTGGGGAACTGCTGGCCACCGGTTACGGACCCGGCGGCGACTGGGTGGTCGAGCGGGCCGACGCGGTCGCCGGGCTCCGCGACGATCTCAGCGGCTTCGCCGCCCTCGCCACCCGCCATCCGGTGGTGGCCGAACTCGCGCAGGTTCACCGCGGGCTGCGGCTGCCCGCCACCGGGCAGATCTTCCCCCGGCTGCTACGGACGATCATGGAGCAGAAGGTCACCGGCAAGGAGGCGTACCGGGGTTACGCGGCGACGGTCCGACACTTCGGCACCCCGGCACCGGGGCCGCTGGGGTCGCTCTGGGCACCGCCGGACCCGGCCGACGTGGCCGCGGCGCCCTACTGGGTGTTCCACCCGTTCGGGGTGGAACAGCGGCGGGCCGACACGCTGCGCCGGGCCGCGGCCGTCGCCGACCGGCTGGAGCGGTGCGCGGACTCGGCCGAGGCGACCCGGCGGCTGGTCTCGATCGCCGGCATCGGGCCGTGGACCGCCGCCGAGGTGGTTCGGACCGGGTACGGCGACGCCGACGCGGTCAGCGTCGGTGACTACCACATCCCGAACACGGTCGCCTGGGCGCTCGCCGGGCAGGCGCGGGCCGACGACGCCCGGATGCTCGAACTGCTGGAACCGTTCCGGGGCCATCGCGGTCGGGTCTGCGTGCTGCTGGCCGCTGCCGGCGTCCACGCCCCCCGATACGGCCCCCGCATGCCGATCCGCTCGTTCGCCCGCTTCTGAGCACCTGTCAGCGCGCACCGGCGGTGAGGCGGCGCAGGGTGGCGGCGAGGTGTCGGGCGTACAGGTGCTGGAAGGCCACCGCGAACGGCCCGGCGGCGGTCATCAACACCCCGGCCGGACGGCTGAACGCGGTGACGCCGAACCAGACCTCGCCCCGGTCGTCCCGCTCGACCAGGAACGCCTCCTCGCCCCGGGCCGGATGACCGGGCAGGGTGCCGTAACCGAAACCGGCCCGCGAACCGTCGGCCACCGCCCACACCACCTGGCAGGGTGCGCGCAGCCGCAGCGGGCCGACGCCGAGCCCGGAGACCACCGTGACGCCCTCGGCGGCGCGCGGCGCGGTCGCCTCGATCCGGACCCCGGCCGCCCGGTGCAGCCGCCAGTCGAGGATCGCGTCGCCGGCCGCCGCGAGGTCCAGCCGGCCGAGCGAGGTGCGGTAGCGCAGGTGCCGGTAGCCCGACGGGAGCCGGCCCGTCCGGGTCGCACCCACCTCGCCGTACGTCAGCGCGTCCACCTCGGCACACCCCCAGCCGCCGCCACATTCAAGATCATCCTCAGCGTAGCCCAGCGGGCGGGACCGGCCCGGCTCAGGCGGCCTCGCGCAGGTCCGCCAGGGTGAGCGGGGTACGGGCCCGCAGCAGCCGGTCGAGCGCGTCGACCGTCGCCACCTCACCCAGTACGTTGCGACCCCCGCCGACCTCGGCCGGGTAACACCGGACCAGCCGGTACACGTACCGGCCCCTGATCCGCTCGACACTCACCTGCCACCGCCCGCAACAGGCACAGACCCACCCTCGCATCCGGCGAACATAGCTCTGACCTGCACAAACACCGACCCGCCCAGGCCTGCGCGGTTACCCCTGGGCACTACCGGGGCGCATGCGGCAGCTGAGGTCACCGGCTGGTCAACACGTCCGCCAGCTTGAACCGCACCGCCCGTTCGAGTTGGGCGTACGTGCAGCTGCGCGGGTCCCGGTCCGGCCGCCAGCGCTCGAACTGGGTGGTGTGCCGGAACCGCACGCCCTCCATGTAGTCGTAGCGGACCTCGACCACCCGTTCCGGGCGCAACGGCACGAAGGACAGGTCCTTGCCGGCGTTCCACCGGCTCACCTCGTTCTTGCGCGGGGTGCGTTCGCCCTGCTCGTGCGCGGCGGTGTCCCACGGGTGCCCCGCAAGCGAGGTGACCAGCGGCTGCAACTCGACGAACAGCTGCTCCCGTACGGCCATCGAGAACGCGCCGATGACACCCACCGAGACGAGTACGCCCCGCTCGTCGTAGAGCCCGAGCAGCAGCGAGCCGATCCGGTTGTCGGCGGACTTGTGCACCCGGTAACCGGCGAGGACGCAGTCGGCGGTGCGCTTGTGCTTGATCTTCGTCATCACCCGCTTGTCCGGCTGGTAGGTCAGCTCGGGGTCCTTGGCGATCAGTCCGTCGAGGCCGGCGCCCTCGAACTCGGCGAACCACCGCCGGGCCGTGTCCTCGTCGTCGGTGACCGGGGTGACGTGGATCGGCGGCAACGCGGCGGAGAGGCTGCGCTCCAGCAGCTCGCGCCGTTGCGCGAACGTCCGCTGGGTCAGGTCGTCGTCGCCGAGCGCGAGCAGGTCGAAGGCGACAAAGCTGGCCGGGGTCTGTTCGGAGAGCAGCTTCACCCGGCTGGCGGCGGGGTGGATGCGCTGCTGCAACGCCTCGAAGTCGAGCGTGTTCCGGTCGGTGTCGGCCACGATGATCTCGCCGTCGATCACCGCCCGCTTCGGGAAGTTCGCCCGGACCGCCTCGACGAGCTCCGGGAAGTAGCGGGTCATCGGCTTCTCGTTGCGGCTCCCGATCTCCACCTCGTCGCCGTCGCGGAAGATGACGGACCGGAAGCCGTCCCACTTCGGTTCGTAGAGCTGCCCGGCCGGAATGTCGCCGATCGGCTTGGCGAGCATCGGCGCGACGGGAGGCATGACCGGGAGATCCATGCGGCCCATCGTCCCGCTGCTTGCGTGCCCTGTCCACGAAATCATCGGCGTGCCGGTCGGCGGATGGCGACCGGGGACCGGAAACGGTCCGCACGGGTGAGGTGGTGACCGGCGACCCGCCGCGTGGGCAACCGCGTAGCCTGGCCACTGAGTCGATCGGGAGGACCTCTGTTGACCAGCACGCCCCGCCCACCGCTGGCCGGCCGCCGTACCGGTTCGTTCGGCGTCGCCCGTACCCCCGGTTCGTTCGGCGTCGGCCGTACCCCCGGTTCGTTCGGCGTCGGCCGTACCCCCGGTTCGTTCGGCGTCGGCCGTACCCCCGGTTCGCGTGTGGGCCGGCTGGCGCGCCGCCGGTGGCGGGCACTCGCCGCCGCCGTCGCCGCCGCCCTGGTCCTCAGCGGCTGCACCCTGCCGGTCTTCGCACCCCGCACGGACGGTGCCCCGCAGCGGCCACCGGCCGGGCCGGTCGGCGCGGCGGCGAACTGGCAGCCCTGCCCGGAAACGGTGCGGGAACTCGTCGGCCGGACCGCACCGGACATGCGCTACGACTGCGCGACGATCGCCGTACCGCGTGACTGGCAGGCGGCCGGCGCGACCGCCGGGGCGAGCGCGAGCCCCGGCGGCACCTTCGACATCGCCCTGATCCGGGCCCGCTCCACCAAACAGCGCGACCGGATCGGCTCACTGCTGATCAACCCGGGCGGACCGGGCGGCTCCGGCGTCGACACCGCGGTCTACCTCTCCTTCGGCTCCGCCCTCGGTGGCCTGCCCGACGACATCACGCAGCGGTTCGACCTGGTCGGCTTCGACCCGCGCGGGGTGTCCCGCTCCAGTCCGGTCAAGTGCATCTCCGACGCCGACCTGGACTCGAACTTCGGCTACGACCCCGACCCGCAGACCCAGGCCGAGTTCGACGGCGCGGTGGCCCTGTCCCAGCGGATCGGCGAGGCGTGCGGGGACAGGTACGGCGACCAGTTGCGCCTGTTCTCCACCGAGCAGGCGGCCCGGGACATGGACGCGGTACGGGCCGCCGTCGGCGACGAGAAGACCACCTACCTGGGCTACTCGTACGGGACGCTGCTCGGGGCGACGTACGCCCAGCTCTTCCCGCGCAACGTCCGGGCGCTGGTGCTCGACGGCGCGGTGGATCCGAAGCAGGACGTGGTGGCCAGCTCGGAGAGCCAGGCCAAGGGGTTCGAGCTGGCGTTCACGAACTTCACCCGGTGGTGCGCGCGGACACCGGCCCGCTGCCCGATCGCCCCGGACGCGCGCGGCGCGGTGACCGACGCGCTGGCGAAGGCCGACGTCTCCCCGGTACGTGCCCGCAACGGCCGGACCGCCACCGGCGGCTGGGTGATGTACGCGGTGATCTCCTCGCTCTACACCGAGTCCGGCTGGGAGGAGCTGGCGAAGGCGATCGACCAACTGGCCGGCGGCGACCCGACCCAGGTGTTCGAGCTGGCCGACTCGTACGCCGAACGCGGTGCCGACGGCCACTACTCCAACCTGTTCGACGCGAACCTGGCGATCAACTGCGCGGACGAGGACAGCGTCCCCGACCTGCCCCGGATCCGCGAACTCCAGTCGCAGTGGCGGACGACGTACCCGCTGTTCGGTCCGCCGCTGGCGGTGGGCCTGCTGAGCTGCCGGTACTGGCCGGGACAGCGGGACCCGTACCCGACCGGGGCGGCGACCGGTGCACCGCCGATCCTGGTGGTCGGCACCACCGGCGACCCGGCCACCCCGTACGAGCAGACGCCGAAACTGGCCGAGATGCTCGGCGTCGGCAAGGTCCTGACCTGGGAGGGCGAGGGGCACACCGCGTACCCGCAGACGTCCTGCATCACCTCGGCGGTGGACGCGTACCTGCTCGACCTCACCGTGCCGCCCGCCGACACCCGCTGCCCGGCCCGCTGATCTGAAGCTCTCGCGGTAGGCGGCTCGGGCCGGTGCCCCCGGCGCAGGTGATCCGGGTCAGGGGATCCGGGAGCCGGGACCGGGGCCGGCCTCACCGGCGAGGATGTACTCCCGGAGCCGCTCGATGGTCGCGTCGGTGGCGAAGATCGCCCGCTTCCACTGGCGGATGAGGTCGGTCATCTCCTGGACCACGGCGCGCAGTTCCCGGATCTCCCGGCTCGCCGCCGCTGCCTGGCGGCGGGCCCGCTGGGTCTCCGCCTCCAGCTCCGCGACCCGGGTCTTGAGCGGGTCGACCAGGGTCAGGGCGGTGTCGGTCAACACCTCGGCCGCATCGGCCCGGAACTTGCGCCGGCGCAGTGCGACGGTGGCTATCGCGGCCACCCCGCTGGTGCCGCCCAGCAGTCCCACCACGGAGAGCAGGATCTGGACCCAGGGCGGGCCGAGCGGTGTGGATACTGCGGTGATCACGGTGAATCCCTCTCTACGAGCAGGGGGATGTCGACGAGGGTGACGGTGCGGCTGATCCGGGCCAGTCGGCGCAGGTCTCGGATGATCTGCACGGCGCGCCACTGGGCGGCGACCGAGACCGCGGTGACGAAGGTGCCGGCGGCCAGACCGGCCCAGCCGCTGATGGCGAACAGGGCGATGGCGTACATCCCGGTGGTGGTGCCGAACAGCGCCATGGAACCGAGTTCCAGCCCCAACCCGGTGGAGAGCTGACCGCGCCAGCCGATGCCGAGCAGCCCGGTCAGGCCGCCCACGACCAGTCCCACCTCCCAGATCGCCTGGACAGCCACCGGCATGGTGACGGTGACGGCCCAGGGCCGGCTGCCGGCGAGTTGCAGGCCCAGGCCGCAGACGGCCGCCGCGAGCAGCAGGGTCACCTCGAACGGGTGCCGCCCCGAGATGATCCTCAAGGGACGCATGGCGAACTCCGGTCCGCGCCGGGGCGGAGGCCGCCCGTCGGGGTCTGGTCGGAACCGGTGCGACCGGCTGGATTCTGCCCGCATGCGCGGTGGGCGATGAGCGTCATGATGTGCCCCCTGATTCAAGTCGTAGCACGGCCGACGAGCCTTCGACGGTCTCGCTGGTGTCGTATTTCAGCAGGTCAAAGCCGTTTGGCGGCGGGAGGTGGACGGCGGGCCGGGCCGGGTGCGTCGGGATGGGGCCGACCCGCCGCCCGGTGGGCGCCGGCCGACCCACCGCCACCGAGCACGGTGCGCCGTCGGCTCGCGGGGCGGATCCGGCTGCCCCGCGAGCGGTGCACAGGTCGCGCGCGGCGTGCTCGCGACCCGGCGCGGCAACGCGTCCGCCGGCCTGTCGTAGTCGATGGGCGTCGGCTTCGCCGCCCCGGCCGCGTGGAGCTTCAGCAGGGAATCCGGCCGCCGGGCGGCGTTGCCCGGCCGGTGATCCGGCGGGTACCACGCACCGGTTTCCGGTCCCGGTGCGGGCCGGTCAGGGGACGTCGGTCACGCCCGCCGACCACCCGCCGACTACGCCGTTACCCTACGCAACGAGCACCCTGACCTGCGGTTTCGTCTCGGCGGAGAGAATGGCACATTTTGTGATCACGCTGAGCCGCAACCGGTTGGCGCAAGCTTCGTTATTCGGATTTCACGTCGGTCTTCCGGGCCCGGCTGGGCTGGACCCGCTTCGGTTCGCCCGGCATCTTCGGGTGGTCCGGCGGGTACGGCAGGTCACCCGACCCGTCCCGGTCGTCCCGGTCGGCCCACTCCAGCAGCGGGCTGATGTCCCAGGGTGCCTCGTCGATCCCGGCGTGCGGGTCACCGGTCTTCGCGATCCGCTCCGGCACCGTACGCAGGTCGAAGTCGTCCGGCTCGACGTCGGGCAGTTCGTCCCAGGTGACCGGGGTGGAGACGGTGGCGCGGGCGTTGGCCCGCAACGAGTACGCACAGGCGATGGTCCGGTCCCGGGCCATCTGGTTGTAGTCCAGGAAGACCTTCTCGCCCCGCTGTTCCTTCCACCACGCGGTGGTGGCCAGGTCGGGCCGGCGCCGTTCGATCTCGCGGGCGAACGCGATCACCGCCCGGCGTACCTCGGTGAACGTCCAGCGGGGCTCGATCCGCAGGTAGACGTGCACGCCGCGACCGCCGGAGGTCTTCGGCCAGCCGGTCGCGCCGAGTTCGTCGAGCAGCGCGCGGACCTCACCGGCGACCGTGACCGCGTCGCCGAAGTCGGTGCCCGGCTGCGGGTCGAGGTCGATCCGCAGTTCGTCCGGGCGGTCGACGTCGGCGCCCCGGACCGGCCACGGGTGGAAGACCACGGTGCCCATCTGCGCGGCCCACGCGACGTGGGCCAGGTCCGCCGGGCAGAGCTCGTCGGCGGTGCGACCGCTCGGGAACTTGATCTCCGCGGTCCGCACCCACGGCGGTACGCCCCGAGCCGGCACCCGCTTCTGGAAGAACATCTCCCCCTCGATGCCGTCCGGGAAGCGTTGCAGGGTGGTGGGGCGCGATCCCAGCGCCCGCATGATCCCGTCGCCGACGGCGAGGTAGTAGTCGAAGACGTCCTTCTTCGTGTAGCCACGGCTCGGGAAGATGACGCGGTCCGGGCTGCTCAGCCGTACCGCATGTCCCGCCACCGTGACCTCGACGGCCGCTGCCTTCGCGCTGCCAACCATGTCGCGACCATATGCCAACCGGGCGCCGAGTACGCCCCCGGCGGGCCGGTCCCGAGCGATAGTTGCCCGCGCGGTTCGAACGGCCGCGCCGTTCGGTCGCCCTCGGGGACCGCCTGGCCCGCCCTGGGCTCGGCGGCACCACCCGGCACCCGCCAGTCCCGGTGGGTCGCCCAGACGTGGCGGATCCTGCCGCCAGGTCGGCCGGAAGCTGGCCGGCACCGCGGGTTGATGCTTGCCGTCCTGGTTCTCGCCCGGCCTGGTGGCCGCCCGCTTGCCCGGTCAACGACCGCCGGGGGCGGTTGGTAATCATCCGCCGCCCGGCCGCCGTACCGTTGGGGTATGACTCTTGACAAGAAGGAGCTTCCCCGTACGGAGGACGAGTGGCGGGTCCGCCTGTCACCCGAGGAGTTCCGGGTGCTGCGCCAGGCCGGCACCGAACGGGCCTGGACCGGCGAATACGTCGAAACCAAGACTCAGGGGACATATCGCTGCCGCGCCTGCGACGCGGAACTCTTCACCAGTGACACCAAGTTCGACTCGCACTGCGGCTGGCCGAGCTTCGACCAGGCGATCCCCGGCGCGATCCGCTACATCGAGGACCGCTCGATGGGCATGGTCCGGGTCGAGGTGCGCTGCGCCAACTGCGACTCCCACCTGGGACACCGGTTCGACGGCGAGGGCTTCACCCCGACCGACGCCCGGTACTGCATCAACTCCGTGTCGATGCGCCTCGATCCGACCGACGTACACTGACCGACCCCGAACACGACGGACGGCCGTCGGCCGACGGCCGTCCACGAGCACCGGAGCCGTCCCGGCCACGACCCCGGTGTCGACCGGGTCAGAGCAGCAGCCGGCCGCCCTGCTGGTCGACCTGATCGGCCTGGTCGTCATCGAGCCACACCCCGCCGGTGGCCAGGTACCGGAAGCGGTACTCGCCGGGCCCGAGCCGCACCGACACCGTACGGCGGCCGTCCCGTCGCAGGACCAGCTCGTGCCGTCCGGGCTCCCACCCGTTGAAGCAGCCGACGACACTCACCGTGCCGGCGGGTCTCTCCCCCGGCAGCGAGAAGGTCACCCGGGTCTGGTTTCCGAACAGTCGACTCCGCTTGATCATTTCGCCCTCCAGCCCGCCCCGGCCCGCCCCCGGCGCGCCCCCGGCCTGCGCCTGCGAACAGCCCACTGCCCGGTTCAACGGGCCAGCCGGCGTCGGGTCGCGGTGCCGTTTACCGGTTTCAACCGCCTTCTTTACTGGTTTCAACCGCCTTCGCCCGTTCGGCCGGTCAAGCTGGACCCAGTGTCTGAAACGGGGGATTTGTCATGGCAACCTGCGAAGTCTGCGGCAACGATTACTGGCTCGCGTTCGAGGTGCGGACGGTGAGCGGCGACTCGCACACCTTCGACTCGTTCGAGTGCGCGATCCAGAGCCTCGCGCCGATCTGCGAACACTGCCAGGTCCGGATCGTCGGCCACGGGGTCGAGGTCTCCGGCCGGTTCTTCTGCTGCGCCCACTGCGCCCGAGCCGTCGAGGGCGACCGGGGCGCCGCACTCAAGGACACCGTCGGCGCCCGCCCGGCCTGACCCGATCCCCGCGTGTCCCGGTGTGACCCCGGCCTGAACCGGGGTCACCCGTCGGGACCGCTGATCGCGGCCGTCCTACGATCGCCGGATGCAGCCGCAGCAGATCACGCTCCATGTCGCCTCGTTCGCCGACCTCGACGCCCGTACGCTGCACGACCTGCTCCGACTGCGGATCGACGTGTTCGTGGTCGAGCAGGAGTGCGCGTACCCCGAGGTGGACGGGCGGGACGTCGAGCCCGGCACCCGGCACCTCTGGCTGGAGCAGGGCGGCACGCCGGTGGCGTACCTGCGCGTCCTGGCCGACCCGGACGGCGTGGAACGGATCGGCCGGGTCGTGGTGGCCAAGCAGGCGCGCGGCGACGGCCACGCCGGCCGGCTGATGGCCGAGGCGCTGACCATCATCGGCAACCGGACCAGCGTGCTGGAGGCACAGGCGCACCTCGCCGGCTTCTACGCCCGCTACGGCTACACCCCCACCGGCCCCGAGTACGTCGAGGACGGCATCTCCCACCTCCCCATGCGCCGCACCCCCGCCCCCGCCCCCGCAGGGGCAGAGGCAGGGGCCGACTGATGTAGAGAAAGTGTCGTTATCCGGGGCGGGACAGCGACTCTTTCTCTACATGAGCGTCGATCTTCGGGGGTTAGAAGGTGGCGAAGAGGTGGGGGGCGGTGCGGGGGAACAGGGTGCGGAGTTGGGTGGCGGCGGGGGGCGGGACGGTGCCGAGGCCGCGCAGTGGCAGTTCGTCGGGATCGAGTACGCCGTAGACCAGGGCGGAGATGCCGGCGGCGGTCAGGGTGGCGGTCGGCACCCTCGGGTGCTCGGCCCGGCTCACCACGAGCTGACCGTCGCCGCCGTCGAGCAGGTGGCCGCCGGTCATGAGCGGGTCGTCGACGATCTCGACGCGTACCCGGCCGGGGCCGACGGGCAGGCCGTGCAGGCCGTCCAGGGTGAGCAGGCGGGCCATCGGTGCCACCCGGCCGGGGAACGCGACGGTGCTCTCGGTGTGGGTGGCGAAATCGGTGGCCCAGAGTTCCGGGGTCTCGTCCGGCGCGACGATCGCGCTGATCCGGGCCACCTGGTCGACGTGACGGGCGAAGAACTGCAACAGCAGTGCCCGGCCGAGCGGACCGGCGGCGAGCAGGTCGTCGGCGCGCAGGGTGCCGCCGTGATCGTCGATCCGGTACGTGACCGCGCCGATCACCTCGCCGTCGTGCACCGCGCTGACCAGCCAGCGCTTGTCGTCGTCGCGGAGGTGGACGGCCCGGCGGTCGGGCAGCACGCAGAACCCGTGCCGGGACGCCATCAGCCGCTCGGTGAAGCCCCGGTAGGTGTCGTACCCGTCCCGGATCCGTTGCAGGCGCAGCTGTCCGGGCAGGTCGGCGCGGAGCCACTCGCCGAGGTCGGCCGGGGAGAAACCGACCGTACGCGACTGCGGCAGCGCGGCGTAGCCGAACCGGGCGTAGAAGGAGGGACGGAACGGGTAGAGCGAGCTGGTGACGTACCCCTCGTCGCGCAGCTCGCCGAGGAGCTGGGTGAGCAGCGTACGGATGTGGCCCTGGCGGCGGGCCAGCGGATGGCTGGCGACCCCGGAGATGCCGGCCATCGGGTGGACCACGCCCCGGACGTTCTGCCGCATCGGGATCGCGCTGACCGCCGCGAGCGTCTCGTCACCGTCCTGCGCGACCAGGGTGATGTTGTCCGCGAGGTAGGGCAGGAAGTCGTGGAACCTCGCCGTCTCGTCCGGTTGCATCGGTGACGGCTCGAACGCGTACGACTGCACGGGCCAGCTCGTGGTGGGACGTTCCTCGTTGGCCAATCGGCGGATCTTCATGACCCCATCCCAACCGGCTGCCGGCGCCGGCTCAACCCATTTGACGGGTACGGGCGCACCCGACCGGCGCTCGGGGCCGGTCGGGTACGACGCGTACGGCGAGAACGGGTCCTACTGGCCGACCTTGACACCCGGTTCACCGGCGACGAACTGGATGTTCTGGCGGGGTTCCCGGCCGGGCACGTTGACGCCGCCGCGCTTGCCCAGCGGCAGGATGACCCGCCCGTAGGTCCCCTCCAGCATCATCGCGGTGGCGGTGTACCAGGCGATCAGCGCCGAGACGACGAAGAACCAGGCGCCGGTGGTCCGCCAACCGGAGCTGTCGGCGATCTGGCCGACGCCGAAGGTGGTCGCACCGGCGGCCAGTGAGATCAGCACTCCGGCGAGTCCGAGGTTCACCGCCAGGGCGGCGAACGCACCGGACCAGGTGATCGCGGCGAGCGCGATGAACCAGTAGCCGAGAGCCACGAACGGTGTGGGCTGGGTCAGTACGCCGATCGCGATCAGCAGGAAGAGCAGCCCGTACGACAGCCAGAAGGCACCCCAGATGCCGTGCATGGCGGTGGCCAGCCCGTCCCGCGCCCGGTACGCCCACATGCCGGCCAGGAACTGGGCCAGCCCGCCGAGGAACGCGGCGAACGGGAAGAGGAACTGCGGGGTGGTCGAGTTGCCGTACCAGCCGGCCAGGTTCGCGCCGACGACGAAGGTGGCGGCGGCGAAGCCGAAGAGGCCGAGAATCGAGGGCGCGGCCACCGGTTGCAGCACGACGGTGGCATGGTTGCGCCAGAACTCGAACTCGCCGTCGTGGCCGTCGTGGCCGCGCATCGGTGGTCCGGGGCGTGACATGTGAGACATCTCCAGACTCCTTCTCCAGCGGATCTCACCGCCTGACGCGGCTGGGCCCGTAGCGGTTGCCGACTACCCACCCGACCAGGCATTACACCGGCTGCGGCGGCCCGTCGCCGATCGCCGCCAGGGGAGCCTTCCCCGGTCGGGCGTTGACTTCACCCCATCGCCGGAATAGCTTCGGCCGATCAGTACGGTTGACGAACTGATTGACATCAGTCACTGCCGTGCCGACGCCGCCCGCACCGACGACACCACCACCACCGGGAGGCGCCGTGGATCTGGGGCCGAATGTCTCCGTCTTCGACCCGTCGATGCCCGCCGCGACGATCCAGGGTCGCCTGGACACCGTCTTCCGGCAGCAGGAGAGCAACCAGTTCGGCACCGAGCGGTACGCGCTGCTGTTCAGACCCGGCACGTACGACGTCGACGTCAACGTCGGCTTCTACACCCAGGTCGCCGGCCTCGGCTACCTGCCGGGCAGCGTGACGATCAACGGCGGGGTGCACGTCGGGGCGGACTGGTTCCAGGGCAACGCCACGCACAACTTCTGGCGCGGCGCGGAGAACCTGTCGGTGAACCCCCGCTCGGGCACCGACCGCTGGGCGGTCTCGCAGGCTGCGGCGTACCGCCGGATGCACGTACGCGGGAACCTCCAGCTCGACGACGGCGGCTGGTCCAGCGGCGGCCTGCTGGCCGACACCCGCGTCGACGGCCAGGTCCGCTCCGGCTCACAGCAGCAGTGGCTGTCCCGCAACACCGAGTGGGGCAGCTGGACCGGCTCGAACTGGAACATGGTCTTCGTCGGCGCGGTCGACGCACCCGCCGACAGCTTCCCGAAACCGCCGTACACCACCGTCGGGCAGACCCCGGTGGTCCGGGAGAAGCCGTTCCTCCACCTCGGCCGGGCCGGTGACTACCGGGTGTTCGTACCGGCGGTCCGGTCGAACAGCAGCGGTACGAGCTGGGCCTCCGGCGCCCCGGCCGGGACCTCGCTGCCGATCGACCAGTTCTTCGTGGTGAAGCCCGGTGCCACCGCCGCCACCATCAACGCGGCCCTCGCCCGGGGCCGGCACCTGCTGTTCACCCCGGGGATCCACCACCTGGACGACACCCTGCGGGTCACCCGGCCGGACACGGTGGTGCTCGGCCTCGGCCTGGCCACGCTGATGCCGTCCAACGGTGTGGTCGCGATGAGCGTCGCCGACGTCGACGGGGTGACGGTCGCCGGGCTGCTCTTCGACGCCGGACCGGTGAACTCGCCGGTGCTGATGGAGGTCGGCCCGACCGGTTCGTCGGCGAACCACTCGGCCAACCCCACCTCGCTGCACGACGTCTACTTCCGGGTCGGCGGCGCGGCGGTCGGCAGGGCCACCGTGAGCCTGCGGGTGAACAGCTCGAACGTGATCGGCGACCACCTGTGGCTCTGGCGCGGGGACCACAGCCACGGCGTCGGCTGGGACGTCAACACCGCCGACACCGGCCTGATCGTCAACGGCGACGACGTCACCATGTACGGCCTCTTCGTCGAGCACTACCAGAAGTACCAGACCATCTGGAACGGCGAACGCGGCCGGACGTACTTCTACCAGAACGAGATCCCGTACGACGTGCCGAACCAGGCGAGCTGGCGCAACGGCTCCCAGCAGGGGTACGCGGCGTACAAGGTGGCCGACTCGGTGACCTCGCACGAGGCGTGGGGGCTGGGCAGTTACTGCTTCTTCAGCGCCGACCCGAGCGTGGTGCTGGGGCACTCGTTCGAGGTGCCGGACCGGGCGGGGGTGCGGTTGCACCACCTGACCACCGTGTCGCTCGGCGGCACCGGCACCATCCGCACCATCGTCAACGACGTCGGCGGCCCGGCGAACTCGGCCGACAACGTCGCGACCCTGGTCGACTATCCGTGACCGGGTGGGGCCACGGCGGGGGCCACGACCGGGCCCCCGCCCGCACCGCTCACGGCAGGCTGGCGACCAGTTCGCCGACCGAGCGGCGGCGCCCGGTGTAGAACGGGACCTCCTCGCGGACGTGCCGGCGGGCCCGGGAGGCGCGCAGGTCACGCATCAGGTCGACGATCCGGTGCAGTTCGTCGGCCTCGAAGGCGAGCATCCACTCGTAGTCGCCGAGGGCGAACGAGGCCACCGTGTTCGCCCGTACGTCCGGGTAGCCGCGGGCCATCCGGCCGTGCTCGGCCAGCATCTCCCGGCGCTCGGCGTCGGGCAGCAGGTACCACTCGTACGAGCGCACGAACGGGTACACGCAGACGTAGTCGCGGGCCGGCTCACCGGCCAGGAACGCGGGCACGTGGCTCTTGTTGAACTCGGCCGGGCGGTGCAGCGCCATCTGCGACCAGACCGGTGCCAGTTGCCGGCCCAGTGCCGTACGCCGGAACAGCCCGTACGCCTCCTGGAGCGCGTCCGGGGTGGTCGCGTGCCACCAGATCAGCAGATCCGCGTCGGCCCGCAGGGCGGAGACGTCGTAGCCGCCCCGGACCACCACGTCCTTGGCCGCCAGGTCGGCGAAGAGCGTCTCGACCTCGGCGGCGATCCGGTCCCGGTCGTCCGGCAGCGGCCCGGTGGCCCGGAAGACCGACCACATGGTGTAGCGGACGGTGTCGTTCAGCTCCCGCAGCCGGGCCGCGTTGCTCTGTTCCGTGGCCGCGTTGCTCTGTTCCGCGCCTGAATCCGTGCTCATACCGTGGCCCCTCCCAGCGCCTTGACGATCTCCTCCGCGGCGGTCTCGCCGGAGCGTACGCAGATCGGCAGGCCGATCCCGTCGTAGCCGGCGCCGGCCAGGGCCAGCGTCGGGTGGTTCGCCCGCAGGGTCTTGCGCGCCGCCGCCACCCGGTCGAGGTGTCCCGGCTGGTACTGCGGCAGCGCCCCGCCCCAGCGTTGCACGTGGCTGGCGACCGGTGCCGGCAGCGGTGCACCGGGCAGCAGCTGACCCAGTTCCCGGTGCACGGTCGCGACCAGCTCGGCGTCGTCGCGCTGCAACAGGTGCTCCTCGCCGTACCGTCCGGCCGAGGCGCGCAGCAGCGCCAGCCCGTCCGACCGGCGCTGGTGCGCCCACTTGGTGCTGAAGAAGGTGGCCGCCTTGGTGAGCGTGCCCTCGGACGCCGGGACCAGCAGGCCGGAGAGGTCGGGCAGGGTCGCCGCCGGCACGACCAGGGTGACCAGCGCGACGCTGGCGTAGTCGAGCCGGCCGACCAGGGCACCGACGCCGACGTCGACCCCGGCGAGCAGCCGGGCGGCCGGACGCGCCGGCAGGGCGAGCACCACCGCGTCCACCTCGACGTGTTCGGGGTCGCGGGTGGGGCCGATCACCAGTCGCCAGCCGGTCGGGGTGGGGGCGAGTTCGCGGACCGCCGCGCCGAGCCGGATCTGTACCCCGCCGACCGCCGTACCGCTGCCCGCTCGCGCGGGTGCCACCAGTTGCTCGGCGGCGGCGGCGACCAGTCGGCCCAGCCCGCCCTCGACGGTGGCGAAGATCGGCCGGCCGGGGGCCCGGGGTGCGGCGGCCTGGGCGGCTCGCACGGCACCGGCCAGGGTGCCCTCCAGCCGGGCGGCACGGGCCAGCGCGGGCATGGTGGTGGCCAGCGAGAGCTGGTCGGCCCGGCCGGCGTAGACGCCGCCGAGCATCGGGTCGACCAGCCGGTCGACCACCTCGTCGCCGAGCCGGCGCCGGACCAGTTCGCCGACGGCGACGTCCTCGTCGTGGCCGAGCAGCGGGCGGCCGGCGTCGTGGTCGCGCTCCGCCGCCGGCTGCGCCAGCGCCGCCACCTTCTCCAGATCTCCGGGTACGCCGACCAGCGTGCCGCCGGGTACGGGCACCAACCGGCCGCCGAGCGCGATCGCCGCCTGCCCGGTCGCCGGGTGCACCAGGTCCTCGCCGAGCCCGAGCCGGCGGGCCAGGGCGATCGCCGCCGACTCGCCACCGGCGGGGTCACGGGTCAGGAACGCCTCGGCGCCGAACTCGACCGGTGCCCCGGCCACGGTGCCGGTGCGCAGTTTCCCGCCGAGGGCGCCGGACTGCTCGTAGACGGTGATGGTGGTGCCGTCCGGTGCCCGGTCGCGCAGCCGGAGCGCGGCGGCGAGGCCGGCGATGCCGCCGCCGACCACCGCGATCCGCGCCGGCTGTCCCGGGGCGTCACCCCGCGCACCGATCTCCATGCTCAGCAAGCTTCCATGATCAACGGGCGGATGCCTCGTGCACCAACGCGACCACCCGGGTCAGCACCTCGGGATCGGTCTCCGGCAGCACACCGTGACCGAGGTTGAACACGTGGCCCGGAGTCGACTCCGCCTCGGCCAGGATCCGGCGCACCTCGGCCTCGACCACCGGCCACGGGGCGAAGAGCACACACGGGTCGAGGTTGCCCTGGACCGCCTTGTCCGGCCCGATCCGTACGGTCGCGGCGTCCAGCGGCGTACGCCAGTCGACCCCGACCACGTCCGCCCCGGCCTCGCCCATCGCACCGAGCAACTCGGCGGTGCCCACCCCGAAGTGGATCCGGGGCACCCCGGCGTCGGCCAGGCCGGCCAGCACCCGGGTCGAGTGCGGCAGCACGAACCGCCGGTAGTCGGCCTCGGAGAGCGCCCCGGCCCAGGAGTCGAAGAGCTGGATCGCCGACGCACCGGCGTTCACCTGCACCCGGAGGAACTCCCCGGTGATCTCGGCCAGCCGGGCGCAGAGCGCGTGCCAGACCTCGGGTGCGCCGTACATCAGGGCCTTGGTCTTCACGTGCGTCCGCGACGGTCCGCCCTCCACCAGGTAGCTGGCGAGGGTGAACGGCGCCCCGGCGAACCCGATCAACGGGGTGTCGCCGAGATCGGCGACCAGCAGCCGGACCGCCTCGTCCACAAAGGAGAGATCGGCGGCGTCGATCGGCCGGATCCGGTCCACGTCGGCGGCGTCGCGCACCGGCTCGGCGACCACCGGACCGGTCCCCGGCACGATCTCCAGGTCGATTCCGGCCGCCGCGACCGGCACCACGATGTCGCTGAACAGGATCGCGGCGTCCACCCCGTGCCGGCGTACCGGCTGCATGGTGATCTCGTGGACCAGTTCGGGCCGCCGGCACGACTCCAGCATCGGCACGCCGGCCCGCAGTTCGCGGTATTCCGGCAGCGACCGGCCGGCCTGGCGCATGAACCAGACCGGGGTGTGCGGCACCGGGAGCCGTCGGCAGGCACGGACGAACGCAGAGTCGGCGGGGCCGGCCGGGGCGGGTTCCCCGCCCTGGCTCACGTTTCCGGCAATCGTGGTGGTCATCGGCGCAATCGTGCCACGCCCGATGGTGGCGGCGACGAGGGCCGGCCCGATTGTGAGCACGAACGCGGACGGCGCGGCGATCCACCACCACGCCGCCGGTCGGCTTAGGCTGCGAACATGGCCGCCCCGATCGTGCTTCCCGAGACGTTCACCCGCGCGGTGGCCGGTCTGCGGGCTGCCCCGCCCCGGGACGAGATCCAGCTCGAAGAGGTGGGCGCCCCGCAGCGGCTCGCCCCGTACGCCTTCGCGCTGGGCGCCACCGTGCTGCGCGACGGCGACGAGGTGGCCACCGGGCGGCTCATCCTGCTGCACGACCCCGTCGGTCACGAGGCGTGGGAGGGAACACTACGTCTGGTGACGTACGTGACCGCGGAGCTGGAGGTCGACCTCGCCGCCGACCCGCTGCTGCCCTCGGTCGGCTGGACCTGGCTCACCGACGCCCTCGACGCGCAGGGCGCCGACCACCGGGCCCTGGGCGGCACGGTGACGCAGACCATGTCGACCCGGTTCGGCGACCTGGCCGGGCCACCGGCCACCGGAGACGTCGAGATCCGCGCCTCCTGGACTCCGCTCGGCGCCGACCTGCGCGCCCACCTGCTCGCCTGGTGCACACTGCTGGCCTCGACCGCCGGGCTGCCCCCGCCCGGGGTGACGGCGCTGCCGGACCGTCGCCCGGCCGGCGCCGCCTGACCCACCCCGTAGGCACGCCCCGCCCTCGTCGACGTCCGGTCCCCGGTCACGGGCTACCCCCGGCCGGATCCGGTCAGAGGTAGCCGTCCGCCGGATCCGGTCAGAGGTAGCCGTCCGCCGGATCCGGTCAGAGGTAGCCGTCGGCCTCCGCGCAGACCTTGTCCGCCTCGGCGATCGCCTTCTTGAAGGCGGCCTCGCTGGTCGCGGCCATCGCCTTGCCGAACAGGTCGAGGCAGCTGGCGATCACGGCCTTCTGCCGGGCCTGCTCGTCGCGGTCGTTCTTGGTCCCGGTCAGGTCCTGCTCCACCGCCTTGATCCGGTCGTTGGCCGCCTCCAGCCCCCGGTTGAGCCGCTCGATCTCACGCGAGTTCGCCGCCAGCCGGGTGTCCCGGTCGGCGACCTGGCCGCCGAGTTCCCGCTCGGTCCGGCTCAACTCGTTGGCCTTGGTCACGAACAGGCCGGTCATCACCGCGCCGACGCTGAACAGCAGCGCGACGACGATCGACAGCACCAGCACGGTGCGGCGCCTACCACGGGCGACCGGCGGCGGAGCCCCGTACGGCAGGCCGTAGCCGGCGGGCGCGGAGACCGGCTGCCCGAGCGGTGCACCGGACATCGGCGCCCCCGGATACGGCAGCGGACCACCGGAGACCGGCGCCCCCGGATACGGCAGCGGGCCTCCAGAGACCGGCGGCTGGTACGGCAGCGGACCCCCGGAGACCGGCGGCTGGTACGGCGGCGGTCCGCCGGGCCCGACGGGTGCGGGCTGGGCCATCGGTGGCGCGGGCGGTCCGGGAACCGCCGGCGGTGGGGCACCCGCCCCGGCCGGCCCGACCGGGGCGGGGACAGCGCCCGATCCGGTCACCGGCGGCAGCGGGGTGGTCGGATCGACCAGTGGCGCGTCGTCGGGACCGTTCAGGGGCTGGGACATGGGCTTTCCTCCCGTGGGTGTGGCCGGATGCCGGAGTGTCCGGTCGACATCAGCAGATCTTGAAACCGTCGCAGGCGGTGCGGATGGGTACGGCAAGACCGATTCCCTCGGCGTCGCGGGCCTTGGCGGTGGCGATGCCGACAACCTGCTTCGCCCCGTTGATCACCGGACCACCGGAGTTGCCCGGGTTGATCGGCGCGTCGAACTGGATCACCTTGCCGGGGCCATCCTCGTTGTCGCGGAAGGCGCTGACCACGCCGGTGGTCACGCTGTCCTCCAGCCCGAGCGGAGCGCCCACCACCACGATCTGCTGGCCGGACTTCACCACCTCGGGCGCGGCGACCAGGCCGGTGAAGGTGCCGTCCGTGGTGAGCTGCGCGACGTCGTTGGCCTTGTCGACCTTGACGATGGTGGCCGGGAAGCGCTGGTCCGTACGCTCCAGGAAGACCTGCCGGCCGCCGCCGTCCCAGAGTTGCTCGACCACGTGGAAGTTGGTGAACAGGTTCGTGCCGCCGTTGGCGGTCGGCTTGCCGACGGCGAACGCGGTGCCGGTGAACTGCCCGGCCCGGACCCGGAACACGCTGGGCAGCACCGCACTGGAGATGGCCTCGGGGTTGAAGACCTGGCCCGCCTGGTCCTCCAGGTCCCGGGCCCGGCCCTCGACGCCGTCCAGCCGGGCGCCGTCGGCCCGTTGCGCGTCGGCCAACCGCCGGTCGGTTTCGGCGAGCCGCCCGGTGAGCCGGTCGATCTGGTACGCCTGGAACCCGACCGCCCCGGCCAGCGCGAGTACCAGCAGCAGCGCGGTCACACCGGGCCAGGCCAGCCGGCGCCGGACCGGTGGCGCCGGTGGTCCGGCCGGGGGCGGGACGGAGGGGTGACCGGGCGGCCCGTAACCGGCACCCGACGCCGGTGCGTAACTCGGCGGTGAGGAGGCCGGCGGATAGCCCGAAACCGGGGCTGGCGGATAGCCGGAAACCGGGGCGGCCGGGTAGCCGGAAACCTGGGCTGGCGGATAGCCCGAAACCGGTACGGGCGGGTAGCCGGGCACCGGGGTCGGTGGGTGGCCGGGGGCCGGTGCCGGGTCGTAGCCGGGACCCGGGGCCGGGATCGGGGCGGGATCGGGGCGGGGCGGCTCCAGCCTCGGCGGCAGCGGGCCCGGCCTGGTCGCGACCGGCGGCTCCACCTGCGGCGAGCCCGGTACGCCGGACCACTGCCGTCCCGCGCCGCCCGCCGTCGGGTCGGGCAGCTCGTCGCTCGGCTGCCGCTGACCCGGCACCGGTGCGCCGGGAGTCGGCTCGTGACCGGGCGCGGAGTGCGGGTCATAGCCAGAGGTCATGAATCGACGTCCTCCCGTAGACGTTCGTGCCACAGTCGTACCGTCGGGCGTCCAGCCCGGGAATCTGCGGCAAGGAGGGACCGTACCGGCCGTGCTGAGCTTTGTCTTCCCCGATGTCCGACTCGTCCAATCCGACAAATGTACGCACCACACGGCCGGACAAAGCGCCGCGCCGGCCCGGCTGCATATGGCGGATGCGAGTGACCACTAGGGTTGTCAGGTGACCGACGAACCACCCCTGCGCCGTCGGGCCGCGCAAAGCCAAGCAGGGGACGAGCCGCACAGCCTGCCGGCGTCCGCGCCGGAACCCGAGACCGTGGGGCCCGACCCAACGCCTGGCGGGCCCGTTCCGCTCCTCGCCCCCCGCGACGGCACACCGGAGCCGGTGGCAACCCCTGCCACCCTCGCCGATGTCGTCGCCCGCTTCGCCGCCGGCACCGGCCCGGTTGCCGTCGACGCCGAGCGCGCCTCCGGCTACCGCTACAGCCAGCGCGCCTACCTGGTGCAGTTGCGCCGGGAAGGCGCTGGCACCGTGCTGATCGACCCGCTGCCCCTCGGCGACCTGCACACCCTCGACGAGGCTCTCGCCGACACCGAGTGGGTGCTGCACGCCGCCAGTCAGGACCTGCCCTGCCTGGCCGATCTGGGACTGCGGCCGCGCCGGCTGTTCGACACCGAGTTGGCCGCCCGGCTGGCCGGTTTCGAACGGGTCGGACTGGCCGCGCTGACCGAACAGTTGCTCGGCTACACCCTGGAGAAACACCATTCGGCCGCCGACTGGTCGACCCGGCCGCTGCCGGACTCCTGGTTGACCTACGCCGCGTTGGACGTGGAACTCCTCACCGACCTGCGCGACGCCCTCGCCCTCGAACTGGAGCGGCAGGGCAAGCAGGACTGGGCGGCGGAGGAGTTCGCCGCGCTGGTGCTCTGGGGTGCGCAACCGCTGCGCCAGCGGCCCGACCCGTGGCGCCGTACGTCCGGTATCCACCGGGTCCGGGGCGCGCGCGCCCAGGCCCGGGTCCGCTCGATGTGGTACGCCCGGGACGCGATCGCGTCCCGACGCGACTCGGCGCCGGGGCGGGTCCTGCCCGACGCCGCGATCATCGCCGCGGCCGAGATGGATCCGAAGGACGAGCGGACCCTGCTGATGCTGCCCGGGTTCGGCGGCCGTTCGGTCCGCCGGCTCGCCCGGACCTGGCTCGAAGCGCTGGCCGAGGCGCGGGCGCTGCCCGACGACGCGCTGCCGGTCAGCGCACCGGTGGACGGCCCGCCGCCACCGCACCGGTGGGCCGAGCGGGATCCGACGGCGGCGGCCCGGCTGGCCCGCTGCCGGGAGGTGGTGACCCGGATCGCGGCCGGGCACACCCTGCCGCCGGAGAACCTGATCACGCCCGACTCGGTCCGCCGGCTGGCCTGGACGCCGCCCGACGAGATCAGCGAGGCGACGGTGGTCGAGACGCTGCGCGGCTACGGCGCCCGGAACTGGCAGGTCAACCTGATCGGCGGAGAACTGACCCGGGCCCTGCCCGAGCCGGCCTGACGCACCGCCACCGCCCCACGTACGACGGGGCGGTGGCGGCACCCAGCTGCCGCGTGAATCAGTCGCCGAGTACGTCGTCGCGGCGGGCGGCCCACTGCAACGAGTGCCGGATGCCGTCCTCCAGGGTCAGCTCCGGCTTCCAGTCGAGCAGCTGCCGGGCCCGCGCCGTACGGGTGTAGGAGCCGGCCGAGTCACCCGGCCGGGGGCCGGTTTCGCGTGCCCGCAGGGGGCGGTCGCTGACCGCGTTGAAGGCGGCGACGAACTCCTTGACCGTGGTGCCGTTGCCGGTGCCGAGGTTGATCACCTCGGCCGTGCGGGCGGCGCCGACCGGCAGGATGTCGTCGAACCGGCGCAGCGCCTGCACGTGCGCCCGGGCCAGGTCCCAGACGTGGATGTAGTCCCGGATGCCGGAGCCGTCGCGGGTGGGCCAGTCGACGCCGGTGATCAGGAACTCGTTGTCGCTCTCCAGCGCGCTGATCATCATTCCGAGCGCGTGGCTGGGCCGGCGCAGTTGCAGGCCCGTACGCATCGTCGGGTCGGCGCCGATCGGGTTGAAGTAGCGCAGCGAGAGCGCCCGCAGTCCGGTGACGGCGGCGGTGTCGGCGAGGATCGTCTCCAGCATCGCCTTGGTCCGCGCGTACGGGCTGGTCGGTTCGAGCGGTGAGTCCTCGTCGACGGAGAAGTCCTCGCCGGGGCGGTAGATCGCGGCCGAGGAGCTGAACAGGATCCGCTGGCAGCCGTTGCGCAGCAGGTGGTCGAGGAAGTCGACGGACTTGCTGACGTTCTCCCGGTAGTAGCGCAGCGGCTGGGCGACCGACTCCGGCACCACGATCAGCGCGGCGGCGTGCACCACGGCGTCGATGTCCGGGTGCTCGGCGAAGATCCGGTCGATCAGCGCCCCGTCGGCGATGTCGCCCTGGTAGAAGATCCGGTCGCGGGTGAACTCCCGCCGGCCGGTGTTGAGGTTGTCCAGGATCACCGGGACGATGCCGTCGTCCAGGCAGGCCGACACCACCGTGCTGCCGATGAATCCCGCACCACCCGCTACCAGTACCTTCAACGCCGCCTCCGTGTCGCCCGTCCAGTCTGCGATCAACCTACCGGACCGGGCTCGGGGGCCGGACGGACGAGGTGTGGCCCGGACCACAAGTGGCGCACTGACAGCTTTAGTTACCGGCAAGTAGCATCCGAGGTACACGCCCCGCCGCCAAGGAGGCTCCAGTGCCCCGTGAAGTCCGGGATGTCGTTTTCGTCGACGGCGTCCGCACACCGTTCGGCAAGGCGGGTGGGATGTACGCCAACACCCGCGCCGACGACCTGGTCATCCGTTGCATCCGCGAGCTGCTGCGCCGCAACCCGCAACTGCCGCCGGAGCGGGTCGACGAGGTGGCCATCGCCGCCACCACCCAGATCGGCGACCAGGGCCTGACCATCGGCCGTACCGCCGCGCTCCTGTCCGGCCTGCCCAAGACCGTGCCCGGCTACGCCATCGACCGGATGTGCGCCGGGGCGATGACCGCCGTCACCACGGTCGCCGGCGGCATCGCCATGGGCGCCTACGACGTGGCCATCGCCGGCGGTGTCGAGCACATGGGACGGCACCCGATGGGCGAGGGCGTCGACCCCAACCCGCGCATCCTGGCCGAGAAGCTGGTCGACCCGTCCGCCCTGGTGATGGGCTCCACCGCGGAGAACCTGCACGACCGGGTCCCGCACATCACCAAGGAGCGCGCGGACGCCTTCGCGCTCGCCTCCCAGCAGAAGACCGCCAAGGCGTACGCCAACGGCAAGCTCCAGGACGACCTGGTGACCGTCGCGATCCGCGACCCCGAGACCGGCTGGGCCCTGGCGACCGTGGACGAGGCACCCCGCGACACCTCGATGGAGAAGCTCGCCGGGCTGAAGACCCCGTTCCGGCCGCACGGCAAGGTCACCGCCGGCAACGCCGCCGGCCTCAACGACGGCGCCACCGCCAGCCTGCTCGCCGCCGAGGAGGTGGCCCACGAACTCGGCCTGCCGATCGGCATGCGCCTGGTGTCGTACGGCTTCGTCGGGGTCGAGCCGGAGGTGATGGGGATCGGCCCGATCCCCTCCACCGAAAAGGCGCTGCGGATCGCCGGGCTGAGCATCGACGACATCGGCCTGTTCGAGCTGAACGAGGCGTTCGCGGTCCAGGTGCTCACCTTCCTGGACCACTTCGGCATCGGCGACGACGACCCCCGGGTCAACCAGTGGGGCGGGGCGATCGCCATCGGCCACCCGCTCGCCTCCTCCGGCGTACGGCTGATGACTCAGCTCTCCCGGCAGTTCGCCGAACAGCCCGAGGTCCGGTACGGCATCACCGCCATGTGCATCGGCATCGGCATGGGCGGCACGGTCATCTGGGAGAACCCGAACTGGAACGGGGCAGCCGCATGAGTCAGTTGCAGAACCCGAACGAGGTCGTCACCAGGGCGCTGCTGCGGCTGGTCGCCGTACCGGGGCTGGACCGGCCCGCCGCCCTGATCACCCTGGACAACGGGCTCGACCACAAGAAGCCGAACACCCTCGGGCCGGCCGGACTGGCCAGCCTGGACGAGGCGATCACCGCCGCGCTGGCCGCCGAGCCGGCACTGGTCGCGGTGACCGGCAAGCCGTACATCTTCTGTGTCGGCGCCGACGTGACCGGCATCCCGCTGGTCACCGACCGGGACCAGGCGCTCGCCATCGGCCGGCTCGGTCACCGGGTCTTCGCCCGGCTGCGCGACAGCACCGTGCCGACGTTCGCCTTCGTCAACGGCGCGGCGATGGGCGGCGGCCTGGAGTTGGCCCTGCACTGTCACTACCGGACGCTCTCCGGCGGCGCGGCGGCACTGGCCCTGCCCGAGGTGTCGCTGGGCCTGGTCCCCGGCTGGGGCGGCACCCAGTTGCTGCCGAACCTGATCGGCATCCCGATGGCCACCCAGGTGGTCATCCAGAACCCGCTGACGCAGAACCGGATGCTCAAGCCGAAGCAGGCGGCCGAGATGGGCATCGCCGACGTACTGCTCGAACCGGCCGACTTCCTGGAACGGTCGCTGGAGTGGGCGGCCGGGGTGGTCTCCGGCACGGTCACGGTGACCCGGCCCGAGGTCGACCGGGAGATGTGGGACGGGGTGATGTTCTTCGCCAGGCAGACGCTCGACGAGCGGCTGCACGGGGCGGTGCCGGCCGCGTACCGGGCGTTGGAACTGCTCGGCCTGGCCCGGGACGCACCGTTCGAGGCCGGTACGGCCGCCGAGGACGAGGCCTTGGCCGACCTGGTCCTCAGCGAGGAACTGCGCAGCGGCCTGTACGCCTTCGACCTGGTCCAGCGCCGGGCCCGCAAACCGGTCGGCGCTCCCCCGGCGACGCTGGCCCGCCCGGTGACCAAGGTCGGCATCGTCGGCGCCGGCCTGATGGCCTCGCAGCTCGCGCTGCTGTTCGCCCGCCGGTTGCAGGTGCCGGTGGTGCTCACCGACCTCGACCAGAACCGGGTCGACAAGGGCGTGGCCTACGTCCACGGCGAGGTCGAGAAGCTGCTCGGCAAGGGCCGGCTGGACGCCGGTACGGCCGCCAAGCTGCGCGGCCTGGTGACCGGCTCGGTCGACAAGTCCGTCTTCGCCGACGCCGACTTCGTGATCGAGGCGGTGTTCGAGGATCTCGGGGTGAAGAAGCAGGTCTGGGCCGAGTTGGAGAAGATCGTCTCGCCGGAGGCGGTGCTCGCCACGAACACCTCGTCGCTGTCGATCGGGGCGATGGCCGCCGACCTGGAGCACCCGGAGCGGGTGGTCGGCTTCCACTTCTTCAACCCGGTCGCGGTCCTCCCCCTGCTGGAGATCATCCGGGGCGAGCGGACCGACGACGCCACCCTGGCCACCGCGTTCGCGGTCGGCAAGGAGCTGCGCAAGTCCTGCGTACTGGTCTCGGACGCACCGGCGTTCGTGGTCAACCGGCTGCTCACCCGCTTCCTCGGGGAGATCTTCGCGGCGGTCGACGCGGGCACCCCGCTCGACGTGGCGAACACCGCGCTGGACCCGCTCGGGCTGCCGATGCGTCCGCTGGCGCTGCTGCAACTGGTCGGGCCGGCGGTGGCGTACCACACCGGGGCGACGCTGCACGCCGCGTTCCCGGACCGGTTCGGGTTGAGCGAGAACCTGAAGCGGCTCGCCGACGCCGGCCGGCCGCTGCTGGTCGACGACGAGATCGACCCCGAGGTCGCGGCCCTGCTCCAGGTCGGCGACCAGCCGCTCGACGCCGAACAGGTACGCCAGCGCGCACTGGACGCACTCGCCGGGGAGATCCGGCTGATGCTGGACGAGGGTGTGGTCGCCGCCGCGCCGGACATCGACCTGTGCCTGATCCTGGGCGCGGGCTGGCCGTTCCACCTGGGCGGCATCACGCCGTACCTGGACCGGACCGGCACCTCCGAGCGGGTCACCGGCCAGCGCTTCCTCCCGTACGGCGCAGCCGGTCTACCGGCCTGAGCCCGACCCGCACACCCCCCGCCCCCCGCCCCCCCCGCCCCCCGCCCCGCACCGCACGCGATCTAGGGCAAATGGTGGTGATTGGAGATCCACTAGCACGTATTTGGCCTAGATCGCGGGCGAGACGAGAGGGGGCGGGGGGGCGGGGGGGGCGGCTCGGCGATGGTGTTTCCGTGACGGTGGGGCCAGCGGGCCCGCTTCGGGCGTCGGTCACGTCCGGAGCGGGCCCGGCAGGCAGGTGCTAGCCGGCGTTGCGTTCGGCGGCGCTGCGTTCGACGCAGAACTCGTTGCCCTCCGGGTCGGCGAGCGTCACCCAGCCGGTGCCGTCCGGCCGGCGGTGGTCGGCGACCTGGGTGGCGCCGAGCGCGATCAGCCGGAGGACCTCCTCGTCCCGGCTGCGCTCGCTCGGTTGGATGTCGAGGTGGAGCCGGTTCTTGACCGTCTTGCCCTCGGGCACCCGGATGAAGAGCAGACTCGGGCCGGCCCCGTCCGGTGCCTGGGCGATCGCCTCCGCGTCGCCGGGGTGGTCGTCGGCGCCGCGCGGGTAGCCGAGCACCTCGGCCCAGAAGCCGGCCAGGGTGTAGGTGTCGGCGCAGTCGACGGTGATGTGCCTGATGCGGGAACTCACTGTGTGTCCTCCGGGACAGCTGGGGGCGCCCCGCGTGCGGAAGGGGTCAGCGGGAACCGGGACGGGGCGCGGGAAGATTCGGGTTGCTCATCGACCGCACCTCCTCCCACCACTGGCTGACCGGGCACGAGCCTTCCACACGGTGACGCGCCGGGGCAAGGGGGTTGCGGGCTACCGGACCGGCGGGGTGGAGACGTCCGCCGGTCCGCCGTCCGTCACGCCCGGTGCCGGTGCCGACGGGGTGACCGCCGGGGTCTCGGCCGGGACCGTCACCGGGGCGGGCACCACCACGGCCGAGGCCGCCACCACCGGGGTCGCCTCGGCGGCCGGCAGCGTCACGGTCACCTCCAGCCCGCCGCCGGGCTGGGCGACCGCGCTCACCACGCCGCCGTGCGCGTCGCAGACCGCGGAGACGATCGAGAGTCCGAGACCGGAGCCGCGCGCCCCGGTCCGTTCCCGGCCGCCGCGCCGGAACGCCTCGAACAGCCCCGGTACGTCGGCCTGGTCGACCTCGAAGCCGGTGTTGCCGACCACCAACCGGACCTGGGCCGCATCCGAGCTGGTACGCACCCAGAGCCGGCCGTGCAGGTGGTTGTACCGCACCGCGTTCTCGATCAGGTTCCCGGCCAGCCGCTCCAGCAGGCTCGGGTCGCCGACCACCGGTGCCGGGGCGAGCGACGCGCTCACCTCCAGCCCGAGCCGCTTCGTCTCGGCGCTCATCGCCGACAGTGCGGCGGCGGCCCCGTCGGCCAGGTCGGTGGGGGCCTTGCGACTGAGCCGGCGCCCCGACTGGGCCTCGCTGCGGGCCAGCACCAGCAGCGAGTCGACCAGCCCGTTCGCCCGTTCGGAGGCGTCCCGGACCACGGTCGCCATCCGGCGGTACTCGGCCACGTCCGCGTCCGGGTCGGCCATCGTCACGTCGATCTCGGTACGCATCACCGCCAGCGGCGTACGCAGCTCGTGCGAGGCGTTCGCCACGAAGCGTTTCTGTGCCTCGAACGCGCCCCCGATCCGGTCCAGCATCGCGTCGAAGGTCCCGGCCAGCTCGGCCACCTCGTCGTCCGCCCCGGAGTAACGGATCCGCTGGTCGAGGGTGGCCTCGCCGAGCCGGCGGGCGGTGGAGGTGACCTGGTGCAGCGGGCGCAGCGCCCGACCGGCGACCGCGTACGCGCCGGCCACCCCGACCACGCTGATCGCCAGCAGCGCGACCAGCCCCTTGGCCAGCAGTTGCCGGGTGGCGTCGGAGGCCACCTCCTGCTGCCATCGTTGGGCGTCCATCTGGGTGTTGTCGGCGAGCACGACGGTGGTGCCGGGGCGCAGGTCGTCGGCGGGGCGGAGCGCGGCGCTGACCAGCAGCCAGGCGAGCAGCAGCAGGATCGCCCCGGCGCCGATCAGCAGCACCCCGTTGAGCAGGGTCAGCCGCAGTCGCAGCGTGGGTCGCAGCCGGGCCCGTCGGCGGGTCAGGTAGACGGTCATGCGCCGACCTGCTCGGGCAGGTATCGCTCCGGCACCCGGTAACCGGCGCCGACCACGGTTTCGATCAACGGCGGATCACCGAGCTTCTTTCGCAGGGTCATCACGGTGACCCGGACGGTGGTGGTGAACGGGTCGGTGTTGGCGTCCCAGACCCGTTCCAGCAGCTCCTCGCTCGACACCACCGCGCCCCGGGCCTTGAGCAACTCCTCCAGCACGCCGAACTCCTTGCGGGTCAGGTCGACCGGGGCACCCGCGCGGGTGGCCACCCGGCGGGCCGGGTCGACCACCAGGTCCGCGACGGTGAGCACCGGGGGCGCCGCCGGGGTGGCCCGCCGGCCGAGCGCCTGCACCCGGGCGACGAGTTCGTCGAAGGCGAACGGCTTGGGCAGGTAGTCGTCGGCGCCGAGTTGCAGCCCCTCCACCCGGTCGGCGACCGTGCCGCTGGCGGTGAGCATGAGCACCCTGGTCAGTGCGCCCGAGTCGACCAGGTCGGCGCAGATCTGGTCACCGTGCACGCCGGGCAGGTCCCGGTCGAGGACGACGACGTCGTACCGGGTCACCATGGCCATCTCGTGCCCGACGGTGCCGTCGTAGGCCACGTCGACCGCCATGCCCTGCCGGCGCAGTCCACGCACGATCGCGTCGGCCAGATTCCGCTCGTCCTCCACCACCAGTACCCGCACCGTGACCTCCCGACCGTCGAGGCGTTCCCGCCGTCTGGAAACAACCTAGCCGCGCCGACCAAACCCCAGCTCAGCCCGGCCCGGGCCGGGCGGGTGGGGGTGACGGGTGGCCCGGTCGCGGGCCGGTGGCGGGTGACGGGTCAGGCCGGCAGGCGCCAGACGCCGATCGCGCCGGTGAGCCGGCGGCAGACCAGCAGGCCGTCGGTGGCCTGGCAGTCGCCCGACACGTCGCGGAGCACCGCCAGCGGCCGGGCCGTGCCCGACGCCGGGTCGAGGTCGGCGACCCAGGCCCGGCCGTCGGAACTGATCCGTACGCCGGTCAGCCGGGTGCCGCCGGCCGGCTGACCGTCAGCGGGCCGGGTGGCGTCGTCCGGGGAGCGGCCGAGCACCTGCCAGGAACCGAGTTCGCCGAGCACCCGCCCGGTGCTCGGGTCGAGCACGCTCAGCCCGGCGGCCAGCATCGGCCGGGGCTCGTTGCTGCCGAGCAGGTACGGCCCGACCGGCAGCAGGGTGCCCCACCGGGGATCGCTCCAGCGGATCGCCCCGGTGTCCCGGTCCAGCACGCGTACCCCGCCCTGCGGGCGGAACGTGCAGAGCAGCCGGCCGCACGGCTGCGGCCAGGGTTCCCGGTCGACGTCCCAGTCGACCGTCCAGCGCCGGTCGAAGGTGTCCAACCCGTACGCGGTGAGGCTCTGTGCCCCGTCGGGGACCAGCAGCAGGTCACCGACGACCTGGGGCGGCCACTGCCCGCTGCCGAGCGTCGGTGGGCGGGGCAGGTCGGCGGACCGGACCACCGCACCGGAGCCGAGGTCGCGTACCTCGATCCGGCCGGTCGGTCCACGGGTCACCACCGCCTCCGGCAGCGGCCCCTCGGGTCCGGGGTCGGCGGATTCGGCGGCGGCGTAGCCGCGTACGGCACCGGCCGGCAGGGCGAGCGACCAGCGCACCGCGCCGGTGTCCGGGGCGAGCGCCTCCAGGGTGCCGGCGGAGTGCACCCCCCAGCCGTTCGGGGAGTCGTCCCAGCCGGGCCGGGTGTCGTCGTCCTGCACCCAGAGCAGGACGTCGCCGCCGGCGGTCGCGGTCTCGTAGCTGGCCGTACGGTGCCAGGAGACGGTTCCGGTGATGGTGTCGACCCCGACCGTGGTCCGGGGCGCCAGTGAGCCCCAGTCGGAGGTCAGCACGAGCGTGTGCCCGATCAGGGTGTGCCCGCCGAGCGGTCCGGGCACCGGCATCCGGACCTGCCACAGCGGCGCGCCGTCGGGCAGCCGGTAGGCGCTGACCTGCTGTCGGGGCTCGCTGGTCGGGTCGACCGGGTCGATCACGAAGATCCGGTCGGTGCCGGTCACCACCGACGCGCCGAGCCGGGCCGGGATGGTCGCCGCCGACAGTCGGGCCGGACCGGTCCCGGCCGCGGTCATGGTGGCGAGCAGCACCGCCAGTACGGCGGCGATCCGCACCCAGCGGGCGGCGAGCCAGGTACGGGCGAGCGGCCGCTCCTGCACCGGCGGTGGGGTGAGCCGGTCACCCAGCTCGATCTCGATCACCCGCCACCCTCTCGTCCGCACCTCGTGCTGCCGTCCGCGCGGTTGTACCGGTCACCGGCACCGAGCGCCGCGAGTCCATTCTCAACCGGCTGGTCCGGATCGCTCCGGTCCCCGCCTGTACGATGTCGCGTCGTGGCAATCCCGGTAGTAAATAACAATTCGGACACGGATTCCGCGTCGAAGGTACGCACCGGCACGGACACCGCCCCTGCACCGGCGGCATCCGACCCACCGCGCGTACGCCGACCGTACCGGAAGCCGGCCCGCGCCGACCTGCTCGCCATCGGCGCGTACGTGCTGCTCGGCATCATCGTCTGCGCCAACTACTGGGTGGACATCCAGCACCGGGTGTCGTCGCACCTGCCGACCGACCACAGCTGGTTCGAGTGGCTGCTCTCACACGGCGCCTACTCGGTCCGACACTGGGAGAACCCGCTCTTCTCGGCCCGGCAGAACGCCCCGGCCGGGGTCAACATGATGGCGAACACCTCCGTGCTCGGCATCAGCCTGCCACTGGCGCCGTTGACCATGCTCCTCGGGCCCCAGGTCACGTACGCGATCTACCTCGGCGGGGCGCTCGCGGCGACCGCCGCCACCTCGTACTGGATGCTCTCCCGGTACCTGGTCAGCTCGCGCGGGGCGGCGTTCGCCGGTGGCGCGTTCCTCGGCTTCGCACCGGGCATCGTGCACCACGCCAACGGCCAACCGAACTTCGTCTCGAACTTCCTGCTCCCGCTGATCGTGGTCCGGGTGCTGCGTCTCGGCGAACCCGGCCGCTGGCTGCGCAACGGGCTCGTACTGGGCCTGCTGGTGGCGTACCAGATCTTCATCAACGAGGAGATGCTGCTGCTCACCGCGCTCGCCATGATCGTGGTCGTGGCCGCGTACGCGGTCCAGCGGTGGTCGGCGACCCGCGCCCAGGCGGTGCCGTTCCTGCTCTCGATCGGCGTCGGCGGCGGGCTCGCCCTGCTGCTCGCCGGCTACCCGATCTGGTACCAGTTCAACGGCCCCCAGTCCTACCGGGGCTTGCAGGGCGGGGTGTTCCACAGCTGGGGCGAGGACCTGTCGGCGTTCGTCACCTACTCCCGGGACACCATCGCCGGCTCCGAGGCGGTGGAGAAGACCATCGGCATGACCGAGCAGAACACCTGGTTCGGCTGGCCCCTGGTCGGCCTCGCCCTGCTGGTGATCGTGCTGCTCTGGCGTACCTCGCTGGTGGCCCGGACGGCCGCCGTACTCGCCCTGGTCTTCGGCGTCGCCTCGATCGGGCCGTTCGTCCGCCTCGGCGGGGTCGAGACCGAGGTCAGGGGCCCGTGGAGCTACATACCGGACGACCTGCCGCTGGTCGAGATGATGATGCCGACCCGGCTGAGCCTGGTCGTCGCCGCCGTTGTCGGCGTGCTGATCGCGTTGGCCTGGGAGACGGTCGCGACGACCGCCGCCGGCGACGGGCCGCACCGACGCAGGGTCAGGATCCTGGCGTACGCGGCGATCGCGCTCGCCCTGTTGCCGCTGGTGCCCAAGCCGCTGCCGGCGATGCACGTCGACCCGCCGCCGAGGTTCATCACCGGCGACGAGTGGCGCCCCTACGTGCCGGCCGGGCGCACCCTCGTCCCGGTGCCGGTGCCGAGCAACGTGCACGGCCTGTCGACGCTGCGCTGGAGCGCGCTGACCGAGCACGAGTTCCCGGTGCCCGGCGGCTACTTCATCGGCCCGGACGCCGAGGGCAACGGCGTGTTCGGCGCCTCGACCCGCCCGACCGCCATGCTGATGTACGTCACGATCGACACCGGCGAGGTTCCCGCCATCACCCCGGAGCAGCGCGCCCAGGCCCTCGACGACCTGCGGTTCTGGCGGGCCTCGGTGGTGGTGCTCGGCAACCACCCACGGGCCGGGCAACTGCGCGCCCTGATGACCGCGCTGATCGGGGAACCGCAGCGGGTCGACGACGTCTGGCTCTGGGACGTACGCGACCGGGTCGGCTGAGCCTGAAGCAGGGCCCGTTCCCGTCACCTCTCGTACGGGAACGGGCCCTTCCCTGTCCACGGGGGGACGGCTACGGGACCCGGTCGCGGACGTCCCAGACCCAGGCCCCGGAAATCATCCGTCCCGGCCCGAGCAGCAGGTCGACGGTCTCCTTGACCGGGCCGCCCCGGTGCAGGCCGCCCTGCACCACCACCGCGGCCCGCCAGTGCCGCAGGTCCTCGATCGCCTGCCGCCGCTGCTCGTCGCCGATCGGCGGCACCTGCCCGGTGAACGCCACCGCGTCCAGCAGGACGGCGGTCGGCCGGTCCGGTGCCCCCCACCGGGCCTGCCGGTCGTCCGGGGAGGTCGGGCCGATGAAGTAGCCGCCCGGCGCGGTGAAGGCCAACCCGGTCCGGGCCGACCAGTACATGCCGGCGGTCGCCTCGGCACCCCGGGTCGGCGGCACCGGCACCAGGGTCCGCCCCGGCGGCACGTAGGAGCGCCACTCGCCGGTGGCCACGAACTCCGGCACCGGCCAGGCCGGCACGGTACGCAGCGGCAGCGGCGCCACCGGCAGCCCGACCGCGACCAGCGCCCCGACCCAGATCAGCCGGACCGGCAACCCGCCGGTCCGGGCCGCCGGGCCCCGCCGGAACACCTCGTCGGTGGCGAGCGCCAGCAGGACCGCCAGCATCGGCAGGCTGACCAGCGGGAACCGGGCCGGCACCGCCAGGTCGAGCAACGGCAGGTCGGCGACGAGCCGGTACGGTCCGGCCAGCCCGGTCAGCCGACCGTCCAGCCGGATCTCTTCGCCGAGCGACAGCGCGGCGAAGACGACCATCCCGACGGCCAGCGCCTTCACCAGCGGCCGGCGCCAGAGCCAGACCACCACCACGGCGGTGAGCACGAGCAGCGGCAGCCCGAAGAAGGAGTTCTCCTCGGTCGGGTTCGGTGACAGCAGCCCCGGCACCGAGTCGTGCCCGGTCAGCGACTGGCGGGCGGACGAGGTGAACGACAGGACGTCGAGGGCGTACGCGCCGGGGTCGAAGGGCAGGCCGTGGTAGTGCCCCGGACCGAAGAACTGGAACCAGAGCGGGTACGCCAGCAGCACCACCGCGACCAGCGCGCCGATCCCGAGCCGGCCGAGGAAGGCCCGGCCGAGCCGGCGTACGGCGGCCGGGCTCGCCACGGCGTAGCCGACCGTGAACAGGCCGCAGGCCAGTACCAGGAAGACGAGCACCTCCTCGCCGAGGAACACCTGGTAGGTGACGAGCAGCCCGAGCAGCAGGCCGCGCCGGAGCACCCGGTCGGTCGTCGGGGCGAACACCAGCGCGAGGATCGCCGGCAGCAGGAACTGCGAGATCATGTGCAGGTGGCCGGTGGCCTGGGAGATCATGCCCGGCGCGAAGCCGCAGAGCAGCCCGCCGACGCAGGCGGCGAACCGGGACCGGACCAGCCGGCGGGAGAGGAAGAAGTACCAGGCGGCGGCGGTGCCGGCGAGCGAACCGAGGACGGCCAGCAGGAACGCGGTGTGCGAACCGAGCAGCAGGGTGACCGGGGTGAGCGGCACACCGAGGCCGAGCACCGAGGTGTTGGCCATCAGGTTGACCCCGGACGGTGCGTTGAGCGCGGTGCTGTAGAGCGGGTTCTCCAGGTGGGTCACCGCGTGTGCGGCGCGGGCGAGCATCCACTCGAAGAGCATCTGGTCGTTGCCGGCCCGGGTGCTGTGGTCCGGGTGCAGCCACAGCCGGCTGGTGACGTAACCGGCGGCCAGCAGGTAGCCGACCACCACCGCCAGGTCGACCGGCCACCGGCGGCCCCGCCACGCGGCGGTGATCCGGGCACCCGTACGCCGGCCACCGGCCGGGATCCCACCGGCCGGTGGGGGGTCGCCGATCGGCGTACCGGGAGAGGTGTCGGCGCCCGCGGTGACCACCGCGGTCCGGGCCGGTTCCGCTCCCCCGGTCGGACTCATCCGACCGGGACCGGTGTTCCGCCGCCGGCCCCGCCGGCTCCGGTCCGCCGCATCAGCTGGCCGGGGCGGTCAGGGTACGGATGTCCCACAACCAGACGTCGTCCACCCGCCGGCCGGGGCCGACGATCTGCTCCACGGTCCGGCGCAGCGGCTCCGCGTTGTGCTCCCGGACCGGCAGCACCAGGATCGCCGCCTGCCAGTGCCGCAGCTCGTCCATGGAGCGGCGACGCTCCCGGTCGGTCAGGGTGAGCACCCGGCCGGTGCTGGAGACCTGGTCCAGCAGTTCGCTGATCCCGCTCGGTCGCCCGCCGAACCGGCCCGGATCACCGGTGTTGCCGTTACGCGGGGCCAGGAAGTAGCCGCCGGGGATCTTGAAGTCGAGCGAGGTCGAGGCGGACCACCGCATGCCGTTGGTGTGCCCCATCGCCGGCACCGGGACCGGGACCAGCGACTGGTCCGGGCCGACGAACTGCCGCCAGTGTCCGGACGAGATGAACTGCGGTACGGGCGGCCGGGAGCTCATCTTCAGCGGCAGCGGGATCAGCGGCAGCAGCACCACGGTCAGCGCGGTGATCACCCCGACCCGGCGGATCCGGCGGTCGACGCTCTCCAGGGACCAGGCCCGGTCGACGGCCAGGGCGAGCAGCACACCGATCGCCACGGTGGTGATCAGACCGAACCGGGTCGGCACCACCGCGTCCAGCAGCGGCAGTTTGACCAACCACTCCCACGGCCCCCAGAACAGGTCCCGGTTCCAGTAGGAGACCCGCTCGCCGAGCGACAGGATGGCGAAGACCAGGCCGGTCGCGGCCAACGCCCGGACGATCACGTTGCGCCGCAGCCAGACCACGATGCCGACGGTGAGCAGGGCCAGGCCCCAGCCGAAGAACGCGTTCTCCTCGGAGTAGTTCGGGGCCAGGTTGGCGTTGGCCCGTTCGTTGCCGCCGAGGGTCGGCGAGCCCGGACTGACGAACGCGGCCAGGTCGTTGCCGTAGTCGCGGACCGCGTCGCTGAGCCCGTGGTACGCCTGCCGCCCGGCGAACTGGACGTAGAGCGGGTAGGCGAGCAGGGCCACCGCGAGGACGGCGCAGACCGCCAAGCCGCCGGCCAGCGGCCGCCACGCCGCCCGGAACCGACCCGGCTGCTGGACCAGTACGGCGGCCAGGAAGACCCCGCAGGCCAGGGCGGTGAAGAGCAGGATCTCCTCGTTGATGAACGCCTGGTAGCTGACCAGCAGCGCGAGGATGATCCCGTCCCGGACGACCCGGGTGGACCGGGTCAGCAGGATGACCCGCCAGACGATGAACGGCAGCAGGAACTGCGAGATGATGTTCGGGTGCCAGCTGGCGTGTGAGAGCAGCGCCGGGGAGAACCCGCAGAACCAGCCGCCGACGATCGCCGCGACCGGGTTGTTGACCACGTGCCGCGAGAGCACCCAGTACCAGGCCGAGGCGGTGCCGGCGAGGCCGAGCGTCACCAGGACCACGAAGGACACCGCCGGCCCGAACAGCAGTGTCACCGGGATCATCGGGATGCCCAGCCCGAGGATGGCGGTGTTCGCCATCAGGTTGACCCCGTCAGGATAGTTCAACCGGTCGGTGAAGAACGGGTATTCGCCGTGCAACACCACCCGTACGGAGTGGGCCAGGAAGAACTGCACCTGGGCCGGGTCGCTGCTGTAGAGCGACGCCACCCGGCCGGCCGGGTCGAGCCAGATCTGGCTGGTCACCCAGAACGCGGCGAGCAGGAACGCGCCGAAGACCAGCAGGTCGCGGCGGCGGGTCGGCCAGCGACGCACGGGCGTGCCCGGATCGCCGGACCGGTCCGCGGTGCCCCGGTCCGAACCGGAGGGCGGGGGTGTCCTCGGCGTACCGGTGCCATCGTCCGCGTCGGCGGGCCCGCCGCCGGCATCGACGGAAACCGGGCCCTGCTCACCGGTCGGATCAATGGCAGCGGGCCCGCCGGACCCGGGAGTTTCCGGATCCGGTGTGGTTTCGAGACGTGGCTCGGCAAGCGTCACAGTCGGCGGAGTCTACCGGAGCGTCACGGACGTATCGGACGGCACGTACGGGATTGCGCGACGAGATCCGTGCGCCACGCGTCCGCCGCCAAAAGCTGGGACGGCTTTGCCAGGTGACGCCCGGGTCCCGTCCGAGATCTCGTAAGATGTGGCTTCCGCAGCACGCCGACGGGATCGGGGGCTTACAGGTGGTTTCGGTCCGTCGTGGCGGTGTGCTGGCTGCGGTGCTGGCATTGGCGCTGGTCACCACCGGTTGTGGCCCGAGCACGGTGGAGCCGTCCGACCCGCTGCGGGTCGGCGCCGACTCCCGTGACGGGTCGCTGGAGACCTGGCCGGCCCGGGGCGCGCTGGTCTCCGATCCACAAGCGACGGCCGCCGTCACCCGGGCGGTGGCGCGCTGGCGCTCCCCGGTCGACGACCGGGTGCACATCTCCTCGTCCGGGATCCTCTGGCTCGGGCAGCTCGACGGCGGCGGTCCGCTGGCCCTGGTCGCCGCGGACGTGCCCGGTGACGCGGCCTCCTGGTTGCTCCAGCTCAGCGGGCAGGGCGCGGAGTTCGAGGTCACCAACGCGGTCGACTACTCCGATCCGGGCTACCTGATCTACTCCGACGTGCTGCCGGTGGTGGTGCCGCAGGGCCGCCGCTACCTGACCTCCACCCGGGTCGAGCGGCTGCTCGGCCCGAACGGCAAGCCGCTGCCGGTGACCGACGGGATCAGCGCACCGGTCGCCGTGCCGCGCTGCGGTGCGGTGCCGATCACCGCCCGGCTGCGCAGCACCGAGTCGCTGCCGCAGGGCAGGGCGAACGACCGCCTGCTCGACCTGGGCACCGGGATCGCCGGGCCGCGTTATCCGCTGGTGGTCGACGAGTCCGGGTCCGGGGTGAGCGCCCTGGAGGGGCTGGACACCTGTGTGCTGGCCGACACCACGGGCCCGTTCGGCAGCGTCCCGCGCCGGATCCACGACCGGGACCACCTCGGCTCCGTACCGACCTCCTGGCCGGCGGACCGGGTCGCCACCAAGCCGCTGGGCCAGGTCCGGTTCGGTACGGAGAAGCCCGGTCGCCTCGACCAGCTCTCCTGGCACACCGACGCGGGCATGATGAACGCCGTCGTACTGCGCCCGGCGCAGGGCGCCCCGGTGGTCTCCGAGGCGGACCGGGTGAACCCGTTGCAGGCGTACGAGCTGCCCACCCCGGACGGAGACCTGGTGGTGCTGGTCTGGCGGGCCAACTCGGAGACCAGCCTGGCCCTGCCGGCCGGGGTGACCCGGCTGGTGGACCGGCCGGGCCTGGCCGTGGTCGAGAAGCCGGCCGACCGGGTGACGTTCACCCTGAACACCACCGACAAGTCCTACCAGCGCCAGATGGGCGGCCGGTAGCCGCACCGGCGCCACCGGGCGGGCAGGGCACGAAAAACCGCCGGCGGGGACGGACCGTCACCGGTCATCCCCCGCCGGCGGCGGAGTTTTCGCTGGTCAGGCCCGGCCGTTGCGGCCCTTGGCCCGCTCCCCGGTGGTCGGGCGGTCCCCGGTCGCGGCGGGGATCCGTACCGGCTCGATCGGGGCGTCCAGGCGGGACACCCAGCCGGTGACGTCACGGGCCACGTCCTGGGCGGTCAGCCCGAGGTCGGCGAGGATCTGCGCGCGGGTGCCGTGCGGCTGGAAGACCGACGGCACACCGAGGTCGCGCAGCGGCACCAGCAGGTCGGCGTCGCGCATCGCCTTGGCCAGCGCGTCACCCACCCCACCGGCGCGTACGCCGTCCTCGACGGTGACCACCAGCCGGTGCGAGCCGGCGAGCGTGACCAGGTCCTCGGGGATCGGGCGGATCCAGCGCGGGTCGACCACGGTGACGCCGTAGCCCTGCTCGGCCACCCGGGCCGCGACCTCGACCCCGAGCGGCGCGAACGCGCCCACGGCGACCAGCAGCACGTCCTTGCGGGCCGACTCGGCCAGCACGTCGACCGTGCCGACCCGGCGGACCGCCGGCAGGTCCTTGGCGATCGAACCGGTCGGGAAGCGCAGGATGGTCGGGCCGTCGTCGACGGCGACCGCCTCGCGCAGTTCCGCCCGGAGGGTGGCCGCGTCGCGGGGGGCGGCGATCCGCAGGCCGGGGACCACCCCGAAGACGGACATGTCCCAGATGCCGTAGTGGCTCGGCCCGTCCGGGCCGGTGATGCCGGCCCGGTCCAGTACGAAGGTGACCGGCAGCTTGTGCATCGCCACGTCGAGCAGGACCTGGTCGAAGGCGCGGTTGAGGAAGGTCGCGTAGACTGCCACCACCGGGTGCAGGCCGCCGAGGGCGAGCCCGGCCGCCGAGGTGGCCGCGTGCTGCTCGGCGATGCCCACGTCGTAGACCCGCTCCGGGTACTTGCGGGCCAGCGAGGCGATGCCGGTCGGCTCGGCCATGGCGGCGGTGATGCCGACCACGTCGGGCCGCTCGTCGGCGATCGCGACCAGCTCGTCGGCGAAGACGTGGGTCCACTTCACCGACGGCGCGGCGAGCAGCTTGCCGGTCGCCACGTCGAAGGCGCTGCTCGGGCCGTGCAGGCAGTCCGCCTCGTCCTCTTCGGCCGGCCGGTAGCCGTAGCCCTTGCGGGTGACCGCGTGCACGATCACCGGGCCACCGAAGCCCCGGGCCCGGCGCAGCGCCGACTCGACCGCGGCCACGTCGTGCCCGTCGACCGGGCCGACGTACTTGATGCCGAGGTCCTCGAACATCGCCTGCGGAGTGACCGCGTCCTTGATGCCCTTCTTGACCGCGTGCAGCACCTCGTACATCGGACGGCCGACCAGCGGGGTCGAGCCGAGGGCGTCCTTGACCACGTCGAGGACCCGCTCGTAGCCGGGGTTGAGGCGCAGCGTGGAGAGGTGGTCGGCCAGACCACCGATGGTCGGCGCGTACGACCGGCCGTTGTCGTTGACCACGATCACCAGTGGGTTGCGGGCGGCGGCGATGTTGTTCAGCGCCTCCCAGCACATGCCCCCGGTGAGGGCGCCGTCGCCGACCACGGCGACCACGTCGCGGCGCTCACCGCGCAGGGCGTACGCCTTGGCCAGCCCGTCCGCGTAGGAGAGTGCGGTCGAGGCGTGCGAGTTCTCGATCAGGTCGTGCTCGCTCTCGGCCTGGCTCGGGTAGCCGGAGAGCCCGCCGCGCTGGCGGAGCTTGTCGAAGCCGTCCTGCCGCCCGGTCACCATCTTGTGCACGTACGCCTGGTGTCCGGTGTCGAACAGGAACCGGTCCCGGGGTGAGTCGAAGACCCGGTGCATGGCCAGCGTCAGCTCGACCACGCCGAGGTTGGGACCGAGGTGGCCGCCGGTGCGGGAAACCTTCGTGACGAGAAAGTCCCTGATCTCGGCGGCGAGCAGGTCGAGTTCCTCGGCCGACATCCGCTTGACGTCCTGGGGGCCGCGGACGGTAGCCAGCAGCCGGCCAGGGGTGGCCGCACCCTCTTCAACTCTCATGACCGCAGAGTCTATCGGCCCCGGCGGCGACCGCAGCCCGGGCCGAGATCGTGCGCCGTTATTCGTACGGGGTCGGGCGCGGCTGCCGTCCGGCCCGGCCCGTACGCCGATCAGGTGACACCTTCCACCGGATCGACGGCAACTGCGGACAGTAACAGCCGGGTACTTCGGCAGGAAGAGCGTTAACCTGGCGGTAACACCCACCACTTTCTGAGGTGTCACACATGTCGCCTCCCGATCGTCACTCCCACTGGTCCGGCCCGAATGACCGGCTCGGCCGATCGTCCGGCCGGTACGCCACCGGCCAACTCCTCGCGCTGATCATCGTCGTCCTGGTCGGCCTGCCGCTGCTTCCGCTGCTCCTGCTGATCATCGCCTGGATCCGGCTCAGGGACCGGGCCCAGGCCCGGTCCGACAAGCGAGCCGCCCCACGGACCGGCGGCCCGGCCGCCCTGGTCCACAACCTGCTGTTCCGCTGACCCACCGGCCCGCCGAGCAGCGCTGCCACACCCGCCGGCTCAGGCCGGGGTGAACAGCCCGACGCACTCCACGTGCTGGGTCATCGGGAACATGTCGTACCCACGCAGCGTGACCAGCTGCCAGCCCGCCTCGGCGAAGACCCGGACGTCCCGGGCGAACGCCGCCGGGTCGCAGGCCACGTACGCGATCGCCCGCGCGCCGGTGCCGGTCAACGCCTTGACCACCTCGGCGCCGGCGCCGGTGCGCGGCGGGTCGAGCACCACCAGGTGCACCGGTCCGGTGATCCGGCGGCGGGCCAGCGCGGTCTCCACCTTCGCCGACACCACCTCGACCTGGGCGAGGTCGGCCAGGTTCTGCCGGGCCGCCGCGACGCCGGAGGGTGCCGCCTCGACCATGGTGACCCGCCCGGTCGGCCCGACCCGGCCGGCGAGCGCGGCGGCGAACAGTCCCGCCCCGCCGTAGAGATCCCAGGCCCGTTCGCCGGTGCGTGGTTCGAGCAGTTCGAGGACCGTGTTGACGAGGGTGTCGGCGGCGGCCGGGTGGACCTGCCAGAACGCGTCCGGCGGCAGCTGCCACTCCCGTCCGGCGGCCAGTTCCCGAACGGTCGCCGGGCCCTGCTCGGTGACCGGGGTGCCGTCCACGACCGTCTGCACGGTGACGTCGCCGCCGGTGGAGGCGACCGTCTCGACCGCCTCGGCGGCGGGCCACCGCTGCCCGTCGGTGGACAGCACCGGCAGCAGTTGGATCGCCGGGTGGGCGATCAGGCACCGGTCGACCGGCACCACCTCGTGCGAGCGGTGCTTGAGCAGACCGGCCCGGCCGGCGGCGTCGACCGCGTACCGGACCCGTGAGCGCCAGCCGAGCGGTCCGCCGGGCAGCGTCTCGATCCGTACGCCCAGGGCGTCGACCTGTTCCGGGGTGAGCCGGCCGAGTCGGCGCAACTGCTCGCGTACGACGTCGGCCTTCCAGTCGAGCTGGGCGCTCGGCTCGACGTGTTGCAGGTCGCAGCCACCGCAGAGGTTCGGACCGGCGTACGGGCACGGCGGGGTGACCCGGGACGCCGACGGCTCCAGCACGGTCACCGCGTCGGCCCGCAGGTATCCCCGGTTGACCTCGGTGATCTCGGCGATCACCCGCTCGCCGGGGAGCGCGTGCCGGACGAAGACGATCTGCCCGTCGATCCGGGCCACGCAGTGCCCGCCCGGTGCCACCGCGTCGATGGTCAGCTCGACCAGTTCCGCCTCACCCGGACCCGAGTCCGCCGCACGGGTAGCGGCCGGGTTCGCCTCCACCGGCTCCACCCGCTGCTCCACCGCTTCCACCGGCTGCTCCTGCTCCGACGCGACGTCGGTCGGCGCCTCGGCCCGGCTCATCGGGGCCGCGCCGTCGGGTCGGGGTCGGTCAGCGTCGGCGCGACCGCCGGCGGCTGGGGCGGGGCCGGGGTGAGCGGGCCGTGGCCGACGCTGGCACCGCGCGGGCCACGGGCCGGGCCACGGCTGAGCGTGGCGTCGTACCGGTCCAGGTCCTTGGTTGCCGACGAGGCCAACTGCCACGGCACGCTGGTCACCATCACGCCGGGCTCGTAGAGCAGGCGGCCCTTGAGCCGCAGCGCGCTCTGGTTGTGCAACAGGTTCTCCCACCATCGGCCGACGACGTACTCGGGAATGAAAACGGTGACCACGTCGCGGGGTGCGTCGCGGCGCACCGAGGCGACGAAGTCGAGGATCGGCCGGGTGATCTCCCGGTACGGCGAGTCGATCACGGTCAACGGGACCGGCACCTCGCGCCGTTCCCACTCGGCCTGGATCGCCCGGGTGTCCTTCTCGTCGACGTTCACCGTGACCGCGGTCAACGTGTCCGGCCGGGTCGCCTGAGCGTACGCGACCGCCCGCAGGGTCGGCTGGTGCACCTTGCTGACCAGCACGATGGCGTGGTTGCGGGCGGGCAGCATGGGCCGGCCCTCGGCCGGGGTCAGCTCGGCCGCGACGGTGTCGTAGTGCTTGCGGATGCCGAGCATCAGCAGGTAGATCACGGCCATCGCGGCGATCGCGATCCAGGCGCCGAGCAGGAACTTGGTGAGCAGCACGATCACCAGTACGACGCCGGTCAGCCCCATGCCGAAACTGTTGATCGCCCGGGACCGGATCATCTTCCGGCGTCGTTCCGGATCGCGTTCCACCCGCAGCAGCCGGTTCCAGTGCCTGATCATGCCGGCCTGGGAAAGGGTGAAGGAGACGAAGACGCCGACGATGTAGAGCTGGATCAGTCGGGTGATCTCGGCCTGGAAGCCGATGATCAGCACGATCGCGGCGATGGAGAGGAAGACGATGCCGTTGGAGAAGGCCAGCCGGTCGCCCCGGGTGTGCAGTTGCCGGGGCAGGTAGCGGTCCTGGGCCAGGATCGAGCCGAGCACCGGGAACCCGTTGAAGGCGGTGTTGGCGGCCAGGAAGAGGATCAGCGCGGTCATCCCGGCGACGACGTAGAGCAGGAACGACCCGCTGCCGAAGACCGTCTCGCCGAGCTGGGTGGTGACCGTCTTCTGCACGTACCCCTCGGGACCGCCGATGATCTGCCGGGCCGGGTCCTCGACGAACTGTAGATGGGTCAGGTGGGCCAGGGTGATGATGCCGACCAGCATGGTGATCGCGACGACCCCGAGCAGCAGCAGCGTGGACGCCGCGTTCTTGCTCTTCGGCGGCTTGAACGCCGGTACGCCGTTGGAGATCGCCTCCACCCCGGTCAGCGCGGCGGCGCCGGAGGAGAACGTCCGCAGCAGCAGGAAGACCAGGGCGAACCCGGTCACGCTGTGCTCCGCCTGGATCTCCAGCCCGGCGCTGGGCGCCCGCAGGTCGTCGCCGAGCACGAAGATCCGTACCAGGCCGGTGAGCACCATCCCGATGATCACGATCATGAAGCCGTAGGTCGGGATCGCGAAGGCCGTCCCCGACTCGCGCAGGCCGCGCAGGTTGATCGCGGTCAGGATCACCACCGCCGCCACCGCGACGCCGACCTTGTGGGTGGCGACGAAGGGCACCACCGAACCCAGGTTCGCCACCCCGGAGGAGACCGACACCGCGACCGTCAGCACGTAGTCGACCAGCAGCGCGCTGGCCACCCCCACCCCGAATTTCGGACCCAGGTTGACCGTGGCCACCTCGTAGTCGCCACCGCCCGACGGATAGGCGTGCACGTTCTGCCGGTAGCTCGCCACCACGGTGAGCATGACCACAACCACGGCCAGCGCCACCCAGGGCGAGAAGACGAACGCCGAGGCGCCGGCGATCGACAGGGTCAGCAGGATCTCGTCCGGCGCGTACGCCACGCTGGAGAGCGCGTCGGAGGCGAAAACGGGCAGCGCGATGCGTTTGGGTAGGAGGGTGTGCTGCAGCTTGTCGGACCGGAACGGTCGACCGAGCAGCAGCCGCTTCATCAGAGAGGTGGGACTGGCCACAACCGGTAAGGGTACGACCGGGACCACCCCATCGACATCGGGTGGCGATCAACCTCTCCCCGCCGGCAACCGGTACCGTCGGGCGGCGTGAGCTGCCCCCGGCATGACACGCTCTCTTCAGTCCCCCGGCCGCCGGGTGGAGCACACGGTTCACGCCAGGAGGAAGCACCGTGCACATCGTGATCATGGGGTGTGGGCGGGTCGGCTCGACCCTCGCGCACAGTCTGGAGTCCCGCGGTCATTCGATTGCCGTGATCGACCAGAACTCGGACAGCTTCCGCCGGCTCGGCCCCGACTTCGGCGGGATCACGGTCACCGGGATCGGCTTCGACGGTGAGATCCTGCGCCAGGCCGGCATCGAACGGGCCGACGCCTTCGCCGCGGTCTCCAGCGGCGACAACTCCAACATCATCTCGGCCCGGTTGGCCCGGGAGACGTTCGGGGTGTCCCGGGTGGCGGCCCGGATCTACGACCAGAAGCGGGCCCAGGTCTACGAGCGGCTCGGCATCCCGACCGTCGCCACCGTCCGGTGGACCGCCGACCGGATGATCCGCCACCTGGTGCCCGAGGGGAACGTGGAGATCTTCCGCGATCCCACCAGCACCGTGTCGATCATCGAGGTGCCGGTGCACAAGGACTGGGTGGGCCGCCCGGTACGGGCGATCGAGGAGGCGACCGGCGCCCGCGCCGCGTACGTCATGCGCTTCGGTATCGGAACGCTGCCCACCGCGTCCAGCGTTCTGCAGGAGGGTGACCAGCTCTTCATGCTGGTCACCGACGACATGGCCGGCGGGGTCACGGTGGCGGCCGGCGCGCCGCCCGAAGGGGGACAGTGACATGCGGGTCGCCATCGCGGGCGCCGGCAACGTGGGCCGGTCCATCGCCCAGGAGCTGATCGACAACGGCCACCAGGTGATGCTGATCGAACGGCAGCCGAGGATGCTGCGCCCGGAGCGGGTCCCCGCCGCCGAGTGGGTGCTCGCCGACGCGTGCGAGCTGGCCAGCCTGGAGGAGGCCGACCTGGCCAGCTGCGACGTGGTGGTCGCGGCCACCGGCGACGACCAGGTCAACCTGGTGGTCTCGCTGCTGGCGAAGACCGAGTTCGCCGTTCCCCGGGTGGTCGCCCGGGTGAACCGGGCCGAGAACGAGTGGCTCTTCACCGACCAGTGGGGCGTCGACGTGGCGGTGAGCAAGCCCCGGGTGATGGCCGCGCTGGTCGAGGAGGCGGTCACGGTCGGCGACCTGGTCCGGCTGATGACCTTCCGGCAGGGCGAGGCGAACCTGGTCGAGATCACCCTGCCGAACGCCGCGCCCTACGTCGGGCACCCGATCCACGCCGTACCGCTGCCCCGCGACGCCGCACTGGTGGCCATCCTGCGTGGCCGGCGGGTGCTGGTGCCGACCCCGGACGACCCGCTGGAGGCGGGCGACGAGCTGATCTTCGTCTGCACGACCGAGGTGGAGGACGCGGTCCGCGCGGTCATCCTCGGCGCGGACAGCGTCGAGCGGACCCGGGCGGAAAGCTAGGAACGGGTACGTGATCCAGCGGCGGAGCCGCGGTCAGCTCGGGCTGGCCGCGGTGTCCAGGCCGGCCGACGGGTTGTCCCGGGTCACCCGGCGCACCGTCCAGACCGTGATCGCCAGCAGCAGCAGGTAGGGCGGGTAGCCCAGGGCCAGCCGGGCCACCCCGAGCGCGGTGTCCTGGTCGGCCAGGTAGAGCGCCGCCTGTACGCCGACCTTCGCCAGCCAGACCACGCCCCAGAGCACGGTGAGCCAGGTGAACGTACGCACCAGCCGGGCGTCGTGCCGCCACTCGGACTTCCCCTTGGCCACCAGCACCGACCAGATCCAGCCGACCAGCGGCTGCCGGATCGCGGCCGACGCCAGCAGCGCCAGCCCGTACGCGATGCCGTAGAGGATGCCGGGCAGGTAGAAGTCCTTGGAGTCACCGCTGCGGAAGGCGATGAAGGCGCCGACGCCGATACCGAACAGACCGTTGACCGCGTGCCGGATCGGTCGCTTCTGCACCAGCCGCAGCACCGCGATGGCGACCGCGACGGCCAGCGAGGCGATCAGCGCGGGGCGCAGGTCGGCGAGCACGTTGACCAGGACGAAAACGAGCACCGGAACGCTCGACTCGACCATCCCCCGCCAGCCGCCGAGCTGTTCGGCCACCTGCTCGGCCATGCTCGGCAGCGGCGCGTCGGCCGCCTGGTCGGCGTCGACCTTGGCGGCCGGCTGTGGTCCAGTCGTCATCTGCGCGTCTTCCGTTCGGGGCGGCGGCTGCCCGGCCTCGCACTCAACGGGGCAGTTCCAACTCGTAGTACGGGTTGTAGATGACTTTACGGTCATCCCGGATGGCGACGCGACCACGAACGGTCAATTGCCGTCCCGGCTCGATGCCGATGATGTGCCGTCGCCCCAACCAGACCAGCGTCACCACGTCGGTGCCGTCGTAGAGATCGGCCTCCAGGGTGGGCAGGTTCGTCCGGGGCGTGTAGACCACCGTACGGAGCCGCCCGGAGACCGACACCAGCTCGCCCCGGCGGCAGAGCCCGGCCGGTGTGGCACCACACTGCGCACTTTCCCGACGCAGCTCCTGCGCCTCGATCTCGGCCTCGCTCGCGGTCAGCCGCTGCAGGAGGTTGCGCAGCGACCCCCGACCCTCGTCGGTCGCCATGACCTCGTGCCACCCTCCTCAAGCCGCCCGGACCACCCGGTCACGGCCAGTTCCAGCCGGTCCCGACGGGGACCGCACTGCCAGCGTACGCCGGTGGGCCGGATCGGCGCGGACCGGCGGAGCACCGATCAGGCCGACCCGCGCGGCCTCGGTGAGGGCTTGCCCCGGCCGCCCTGCGGCTGGTCGGGGGCGCTGCCGTTGACCCGTGGACCGGACCCGTCCGGGCTGCCGCCATCGGCCCGGATCACGGCCTGTCCACCCGGTGCGGTGCCCGCCTCGGCGGCCTGGGCCGCCTGCCGCTCGGCGATCTCCTTCGGCAGCCGCAGCGGCAGCGGCTCCCGGACCGGCTTGGCCTCCTGGCCCCGGTCGACGACGAGTTCGTGCAGGCAGTCGGCGAGCGGACCGGCGGCGCTCGGGTCGCTGGCCACCCGGCCCTGGTAGACCCCGCGCACCATCCAACGCGGCCCGTCGATGCCGACGAACCGCAGGTCGGTCAGGCCCTCCGGGGTACGGACCCGGGCCCGCAGCTCGACGCCGTACTCGCCGTCGCTCTCCTCGGCCGCCGTCCCCTCCTTGAACAGGGACTCGCGGATCTCCTGGCGCACCTCGTCCCAGATGCCCTCGGACCGGGGAGCGGCGAAGACACCGAGTTGGAGGGCGTTCTCGCCGTGCAGGAGCACCACCTGCTGGACCACGCCCTCCGGGTCCGCCTGGACCCGGATCTCGACGTCGGCGACCGCGGGGATCTTCAGGCTGCCCAGGTCGAGACGCTCCACCCCGGCCGGGGCCTCGGAGATGTCGTACGGGCCCCGGTCACGAACCGGAGCGTCGGACGAGTCGTCCGCCGGCTGGTCGTCCGCCGGCCGCTCGGACCGACCGGCCCGCTCGTCACGGGCGTGCCGTCCGCCGCGTCCTCGGGAAAAGATCACCGTGCCGACCTTTCTGCCTGCTGCTCGCTTGCGTCGCGCGGCGGGACCAGAGCCGCGTGCCCGCCGGTCGAACCGTGTCCATTCTCGCCCCGCGCGGTGGCGGGCAGGTCGTCGACAAGGTGGAAGTGGGCGTGTTCCACCCGCTGCACCACGAGTTGCGCGATCCGGTCGCCACGAGAGATCTTGGCAGGGTTCGCCCGGTCAAGGTTGATCAGGTTCACCAAGATCTCGCCGCGGTAGCCGGCGTCGACCGTACCGGGCGCGTTCAGCACCGTCACACCCAGCCTGGCCGCCAGTCCCGAACGCGGGTGGACCAGTCCGACGAAGCCCTCCGGCAGGGCGATGGCGATCCCGGTGGGGACCAGTGCCCGCTCCCCCGGGGCCAGCTCGACGTCCCGCGCGGCCAGCAGGTCGGCGCCCGCGTCACCGGGATGGGCGTAGGCCGGCAGCGGCAGGTCCGGGTCGAGCTGTCGGACGGGTACGGGCACGGCCTGGGTCACGGTGTCACTCTTTCCGATCCGTCGGGTACGGGGCTGCTGGCCTCTATCCTGCCGGGTCACCCCGCCGCGCCGCGCCGTACCCTCACACTGTGGCACCAACTCGTCTCACCTCCGCCGCCGCGCCGGTCGTACCGGATGTCGACGGTTACCGCGAACGGCTCCGTCTGCCCTGGTGGTGGTGGCTGGCCGGCGGGGCAGCCGGCGCGCTGCTGGCGATGGAGGTGTGGATGGGCTCGGACGGCATGCGGGCCTGGCTGCCGTTCGCCGTGCTGCTGCCGCTGACCGCCGTCGGCCTCTGGTGGCTGGGCCGGATCAGCATCCGGGTACGCGACGGCGAGCTGCTGGTCGACGACGCCCGGCTCCCGGTCGGGTACGTCAGCGACGCGATCGCCCTGGACGCCGAGGGACGCCGCGAGGTGCTCGGGGTCGGTGCGGACCCGCTCGCCTTCGTGGTGCAGCGGCCGTGGGTGGCCGGCGCGGTCCAGGTGGTGCTCGACGACCCGGCCGATCCGACCCCGTACTGGGTGGTGAGTTCCCGGCATCCGGTGCGCCTCGCCGAGGCGATCATGACGGCCCGATCCGGGTCCGCGGCCGACGGGTCGACCGATGGTGGCCCGGCCGGGACGACCGGTCGGTCCGGTGCCGGCACCGCCGCCGACGCCGCTCCGACGGCCGGCTAGGCCCTGCCCGGCCGATCCGGTGCCGGTCCGGGTCCCTCGTCTCCGGTTCCCTCGTCGATGATCCGCGGGTCCGGCGGGCCGGTGATGGCCCGGAACTGCTTGCGCAGGTCGGTCCGGATCGCGTCGCCGAGTTGGAGGGTCGCCCGCCGGTTGAGGTAACCGGCCACCGCCGCGCCGGTCAGGAACGGGCCGAGGGTGGTCAGGTTGCGGCCGAACCGCCGCAGCAACGTCTCCCGGAGCTGCTTGCGGACCGCCGGGCCGAGTACGGCGCTCACCCCCATGCCGGGCAGGAACGGGTTCACCCCGCGCCGGCTCGCCCAGGACTGGATCATGGCGCTGGCCCGCTGGGTGGTGCTCCCCGGCAGCGGCACCCCGTACGCCTCGTGCAGTTCGCCGATCAGCTTGATCTCGATGGTCACCACCGCGACCGTCTCGGCGGCCAGCAGCACCGGCGCGGAGAGCAGGGTCGGCGTGACCGCCCATTCCACCGCCGCCACCCCACCGCCGGCCGCACCCACCCCGGCGGTGGCCCGGGCCGCGTTGCGGATCAACCGCTCGGCGAGCGCGTCGCCGTCGAGCCCGTCGTAGTGCCGCCGGAGTGTGTCCCGGTCCCGGATCGGGATGTGCGGAACCACCTCGCCGACCACGTCACTCATCCAGCGGATCGCCGCCCTGGGCCGGAACAGGTCGCCCAGACCACGGGCACGAACCTGGCCGACGAGCCGGCCCAGCAGCCGGCGACGCCGCGCCTGACCGATGTCGTCCTCGGTCAACGCGGCGATGGTCGCACCGAGGTCACCCTCGGCGCTCTCCAACTCGGTGTCCGGTGGATTTTCCACCGGACCAGTCCCCCCAGTCGGCGCCGGCACCCCCGCGGGGGTTTCCGGCGCCTGCTCGGAGCGGGTCATGCGCTGACCTCCAGCCGTGGCGATCCGTCCAACGTCGAGTCGGTCGGATCGAGTCAAGCAGGTCGGTGCCACCCGCGCATCTCGAATCGAACGCGGCCGCTACCCTCGCCGCGCCCCACCGCCGCCCCCCGGCGTCGGTGTCGAACTCAGGCGCACTCGCGGCAGATCAGCTCGCCGTTGCGCTCCACCGCGAGTTGACTGCGGTGGTGTACGAGGAAGCAGCGAGCGCAGCGGAACTCGTCCGACTGCATCGGCAGCACCTTCACCGTGAGCTCTTCGTCGGCCAGGTCGGCACCCGGAAGCTCGAAGCTCTCGGCGACTTCGGCCTCGTCGACGTCCACGGCGCCCGACTGTGAGTCGACGCGCCGGGCCTTCAGCTCTTCCAGGCTGTCCTCGCCGAGGTCGACCTCGTCGCGACGCGGGGCGTCGTAGTCGGTGGCCATCGGTTTCACTCTCCCATATCGATATAGTCGCTTCCGGTTGTAACGCCGGAAGACACTGTTTCGGTTCCCGCTGGCCGGTCATCTTTTTCCGGTCGCCGACCCGGGCTCGGTGCCTGGGCCACGGCCGCCAGGGGAACACCCCCGGCGAGCGCGGTACCTTACCCCCCATCGGGCGAGGCATGTATACCGCCCTCGCGGCATGCATGTACGCCCGAGCGGCCAGAGTTGTTCCCAATGTGACTCAGGCGACACGAAGATAGGGGTAGCGGTAGTCCGAACGGCGTCGGCACGCCGGCAGGTTTGCCGGTTTCCGCGCCGGGCCGGACAACGGCTAGCCTCACCGGCATACTCGGTAGCCAACGGCGGCCCGGTTCTCACCAGCCGACCGGCACCACCGGACCACACCTGTACGGGAGCCAACCAGATGAGTTTTGCCCGGGTGCGCGCGCTTGTCGTCGTCGGGGTACTGGCGGTGCTCGCCCTGGTCTTCGTCGGTACCGCCCTGCTGCGTGACACGCAGCGCGGCTCCGCCGCCGACGACGCCTGCCCGGCCGGGTTCAAGCGGGCGAACATCGCGCTGCGTGAGGCCAAGGACGTCAAGATCGCTGTCTACAATGCGACCGACACCCCCGCCCTGGCCGCCAACGTGGCGACGGACTTCAAGAACCGCAAGTTCCAGGTCGTCAAGCAGGGCAACGACCCCAAGCGCGTCGACTCGGTGGCGGTGCTGCGGTACGGCCCCAAGGGGATCGCCTCGGCGCACCTGCTGAAGGCGTACTTCCTGGACGAGGCCGAGCCGGAGTACGACCCCAACCGCGAGGACGACACCGTGGACGTGGTGATCGGCGCCAGCTACACCCAACTCGCCACCACAACGGAGGTCAACCAGGCCCTGACCGGGCTCGGGTCACCGAAGCTGGAGCCGGGCACCTGCCCGGCGAAGGAAGGGGAGAACTGACCCCGTACCCCCGGATCGTCACCGGCCCCGACCCCGCGACCTGCGGGTTCGGGGCCGGTTCGCGTTCCACCGAAGGGTGCGAAGGTCTCAGCCGTTCAGGTGGATTGATACATCCGGCAGGTCACGCTCCGCCACTGGTCACGCCCCCGGCGGCGCCGGTCACGGTCCCCCGGCGGCGTCGAGCCGGGCCAGCCGCTCGTGCAGGGGTGCGAACAGGGCCGGCGGTGCGGCGATGACCAGATCCGGTCCGGGAGCCGCGTCGGCCAGCCCGGCGACCCGCAACCCCGCCTCGGCCGCGATCAACCCGCCGGCCGCGTGGTCCCAGTGCTGGAGCCCCTTCTCGTAGTACGCGTCGACGGTGCCCTCGGCGGCCAGGCAGAGGTCGAGGGCGGCGGCGCCGAACCGGCGGATGTCGCGTACCGAGGTGATCAGTCCGGCCAGCACCCCGGCCTGGTGGGCGCGGCGGGCCGGGTCGTAGCCGAAGCCGGTGGCGACCAGCGCCTGGCCGAGATCGGTCACGGTCGAGCCGGCGAGCCGGCGGCCGTCCCGCCAGGCCCCGCCGCCCCGGGTGGCGGTCCACTCGTCCCCGGTCGCGGCGTTGCGCACCACCCCCGCGACGACCTCGCCGTCCAGCTCGGCGGCGAGCGACACGGCGTACTGCGGCAGGCCGTACAGGTAGTTCACGGTGCCGTCGATCGGGTCCAGGATCCACCGGACGGCGCCCGGACCGGAGGCGGTGCCGTACTCCTCGCCGAGCACCCCGTCGTCCGGCCGGGCCGCCCGCAGGGCCGCCACGACCTGCCGTTCGACCGCGCGGTCGGCGGCGGTGACGACGTCGGTCGCAGTGCTCTTGGTGGCCACCGCGGACACCCCCTCGGCGCGCATCCGGCGGGCCGTTGCGGCGGCCTCGCGGGCCACCTCCAGCGCCAGCTCCAGCAGTTCCTCGGCGGTCGGCCGGCTGCTACCCATCGCGTCCCCTTCTCGCACGGCTGCGACGTCCGCGCCGGACGCGAGTATCATCCTTACAAAGTCCACATGCGCTCCGAGTCGGCGGCCTCCAGCCGCCGTTTCGGCGTGCGGCGCGGGAGGAACCCCGCAGACGGCGTTACAATTCACGCCTGCCCACGCGCCACGGACCGCCGACACCGGCTGGCCCGGGACTCGGGGGTCCCTCAACCACATCGGTCCGGCACGACGCCTAGCGCTGCGCTGGCCGAATCGGCCGTGCTCGCTCATCGCCTCCGGAAGGTCATTCGTGACAGAACCCCGCCACACCGGCGCCGACGTACGCTCCCTCACCGACACCCTGATCGCCCACGCGCAAAACGCCGGCGGCCAGCTCACGTCGGCTGAGCTGGCGCGCACGGTCGAGTCCGCTGAGGTGACTCCGGCCCAGGCCAAGAAGATCCTACGGGCGCTCTCCGACGCGGGCGTGACCGTCGTGGTCGACGGCTCCGCGAGCACCCGTCGCCGGGTCGCCGCGGCCCGATCGGCCACTCCCGCCTCGCGGGCCACCACCGCCAAGGCCACGGCCAAGAAGGCGGCGCCCGCGCCCAAGCAGGCCTCGGCCTCGGACGAGGCCACCCCGGCCCGCAAGGCGGCCGCCGCCCCCCGCGCCGCCGGCGAGGCCGGAAAACCCGCTGAGACGGCCGCCAGGCCCGCGGCACGGCCGGGTAGGGCCACGAAGGCGGCCGGCGCCGCCACGGGCGCGACCGGGGCCGCGAAGGCCACCAAAACCGCGGTCAAGCCGAAGTCGGCCGAGGACGGCGGGGTCGATGGTGAGATCGATCCCGAGGAGCTCGCCGCCGAGATCGAGGACGTCGTCGTCGAGGAGCCGGCCGAGCTGGCCCAGGCGGCCGAGTCGGACGCGGCCAGCGCCGCCACCGACAACGACTTCGAATGGGACGACGAGGAGTCCGAGGCGCTCAAGCAGGCTCGGCGCGACGCCGAGCTGACCGCCTCCGCCGACTCGGTCCGGGCGTACCTCAAGCAGATCGGCAAGGTCCCGCTGCTCAACGCGGAGCAGGAGGTCGAGCTCGCCAAGCGGATCGAGGCCGGCCTCTACGCCGCCGAGCGGCTGCGCGCGGCGGAGGAGGGCGAGGAGAAGCTCGTCATCCAGATGACGCGTGACCTCGGCTGGATCTCCCGCGACGGGGAACGGGCGAAGAACCACCTGCTGGAGGCGAACCTCCGGCTCGTGGTCTCGCTGGCCAAGCGGTACACCGGGCGTGGCATGGCCTTCCTCGACCTGATCCAGGAGGGCAACCTCGGCCTCATCCGCGCCGTCGAGAAGTTCGACTACACCAAGGGCTACAAGTTCTCCACCTACGCCACCTGGTGGATCCGCCAGGCCATCACCCGCGCCATGGCCGACCAGGCCCGCACCATCCGCATCCCGGTGCACATGGTCGAAGTGATCAACAAGCTGGGCCGGATCCAGCGCGAGCTGCTCCAGGACCTGGGCCGCGAGCCCACGCCGGAGGAGCTGGCGAAGGAGATGGACATCACACCTGAAAAGGTGTTGGAGATCCAGCAGTACGCACGGGAGCCGATCTCGCTCGACCAGACCATCGGCGACGAGGGCGACAGCCAGCTCGGTGACTTCATCGAGGATTCCGAAGCGGTCGTCGCGGTCGACGCGGTCTCCTTCTCGCTGCTGCAGGACCAGCTCCAGCAGGTGCTCCAGACCCTCTCCGAGCGGGAGGCCGGGGTGGTGCGGTTGCGCTTCGGGCTCACCGACGGGCAGCCTCGCACCCTGGACGAAATCGGTCAGGTGTACGGCGTCACCCGCGAGCGGATCCGGCAGATCGAGTCGAAGACGATGTCGAAACTACGCCATCCGTCCCGTTCCCAGGTACTCCGGGACTATCTGGACTGAGCCAAAACGTCAACTAGTTGTGTCGCTTTGATCACCAGGTGTACAACACCCGATAGCGATGGGCCGGTTTCCCGGTTGTGATCGTTGACGTGGCACCCTTGGTGGACGGCACACTGTCTCTACCACGTGTGACCTCGGTCCCCCGCGGGCACACTGGGAAGGCCACACCCCGCCAGGGTGTTGCAGGATAGGTGAGCAACGACCGAAGAGAGTGTTCATCGGTGACGACCCGAGGAGGAAGGCGATGACCCCGACCCTCACGCCGCCGCCCGCAACGGTGGCTCCCCCAGCCGCCGATGAACGGTGCGACCGCTGCAACGCCGCCGGCAAGCTCCGGATCACCCTCGCGGGTGGGAGCGAGCTGGTGTTCTGTGGACATCACGCGAACAAGTACGCCGAAGATCTGGTGAAGATCACGGTCCGGTTCGCGGCTGACCCAGATTTCACGTGGCGTGGCGCCGATCTGATGGCGAACTGATACGAAACCCCATATAGACGACCGGAGGGGCCCCTGACGGGCACCTCCGGTCGTCTATCTCATCCCCGCCCGCGCCGGTACGACCGGCACGGGCGGGACACAGCACCCCACATCGTCTCCGGCTGCGCCCGTACCACCCGATCCGGGTGGTAGGGCCACGGCCGGCACGGTCAGAGGGTCTGGATCGTGGCGATCCGCTCCTCCAACTGCTCGATCGTGGCCTGCGCGCTCGGCGGGCCACCACAGAGCCGGCGCAGCTCCGCGTGGATCTTTCCGTGCGGCAGGTTGGTCCGGTGGTGGTGCGCCGCGACCAGGGTGTTGAGCTGGCGTCGCAGCGCGACCCGATGTTCCGCCGCGCTGCGGGGCTTCACCGGCTCGCGGGGCGCCGGCACCGGCTCCTGCGCCGCCCGCCGCCGCTTCGCCGCCAACTGCTCCGCCTGACGCTTGTTCAGCAGCACCGACACCTGGTCGGCGGTGAGCAGGCCGGGCAGCCCCAGGTACTCCTCCTCCTCCGGCGTACCGGCCTGGGCCGTGGTGCCGAAGGAGGCACCGTCGAAGATCACCTGGTCCAGGTGGGCGGTCGCCTCCAGCACCTCGAACCGCTTGTCCAGCTCACCGCTGGCCTTCTCCTCGCGCTGGGCCCGCTCCAGCAGGTCGTCCTCGAAGCCCTCCCGCTTCTTCGGCTCGCCGAGCACGTGGTCCCGCTCGGCCTCCAACTCGCTGGCCAGCCCCAGCAGGTGCGGCACGCTCGGCAGGAAGACCGAGGCGGTCTCCCCGGGCCGGCGGGCCCGGACGAACCGGCCGATCGCCTGGGCGAAGTAGAGCGGGGTCGAGGCGCTGGTCGCGTACACGCCGACGGCGAGGCGGGGGATGTCGACCCCCTCGGACACCATCCGGACGGCGACCATCCAGCGCTGGTCCGACTCGGCGAAGGAGGCGATCCGGGCCGACGAGCCCACGTCGTCGGAGAGGACCACGACGGCCTTCTCCCCGGTGACCCGCTCGATCAGCCGGGCGTACGCCCGAGCCGCCTGCTGGTCGGTGGCGATCACCAGCCCACCCGCGTCGGTCATCCCGCCGGCCCGGAGCACCTGGAGCCGGGCGTCGGCGGCCCGCAGCACCTGCGGCATCCAGTCGCCGGCCGGGTCCAGCACCGTCCGCCACGCCTGCGCGATCAGGTCCGGGGTCATCGGGTCACCCAGCCGGGCGGCCAGCTCGTCACCGGCGTTGGTTCGCCACCGGGTCTCACCCGAGTAGGCAAGGAAGATCACCGGGCGCACCACCCCGTCGCGCAGCGCGTCGGCGTAGCCGTAGACCGAGTCGGCGCGGGAGCGGGGCAACCCGTCACCGCCGCGCTCGTACGTCACGAACGGGATCGGGTTGTCGTCGGAGCGGAACGGCGTACCGGTGAGCATCAGCCGGCGTACGGCCGGTTCGAAGGCCGCCTTGACCCCGTCCCCCCAGGTACGGGAGTCACCGGCGTGGTGCACCTCGTCCAGGATGACCAGGGTGCGCCTGGTCATCGTCCGCCGCCGGTGCACCTGCGGCGCCATGCCCACCTGCGCGTACGTCACCACGGCGCCGTGGAAGTCGGTGGCCGAGTGCAGGTCGGCGTTGCGGAACGCGGAGTCGAGTTGGATCCCGACCCGGGCGGCGGCCAGCGACCACTGGGTCTTCAGGTGCTCGGTCGGGGCGACCACGGTGACCGCCTCGACGGTGCCGTCGGCGAGCAGTTCGGCGGCGATCCGCAGGGCGAAGGTGGTCTTGCCGGCGCCGGGCGTGGCGACCGCCATGAAGTCCTCGGACCGCCGTCGCAGGTACCCCACCAGCGCCTTGCGCTGCCAGTCCCGCAGCGCCGGGAAGGTGTCGATCGCCGGCAGTCGGGCACCCACGCGAGAATCTCCCCTTCGGCTACCGGGACCGTGCGCCCGTGGACCGGAAGGCCGCGGCGCGGCGGTGGCAGCGATGACGGTGGACCATGAAAACGCCTCCGCGACCCAGGTGGCGCGCGAAGGCCGCCCCAGCATAACCAGCGGACGTGGGTGGTCCCAGACGACACCACCGCAGGCGTTGGTCACACTCCCCGGTGCTCGACCCCGGGCTCGGACGAGGGCGCGCCGGCATCATCGCCCACGGGTCCGACAGTCTGCCCCGACGCCTCCACGGTAGGGGCGCGGTGTCCGGTTCGCGGCCCGTCGACCAGTGGGACCGGTGCCGACCAGCGTCGGCGCAGGGCCACCAGGCGCAGGCCGAAGACCAGCACCACCGCGGCGACCAGGGGCAGCGGTCCGGTCACCCCGGCGTGGTCCAGGGCGACCACCACGATCGCCCCGACCAGTGCCGCCACCGCGTAGATCTCCCGCCGCAGCACCACCGGGATCTCCCCGGTAAGCAGGTCCCGGCCGAGGCCGCCACCGATCGCGGTGAGCATGCCGATCAGCACCGCGCCGACCGGCGGCACGTCGGCCGCGAGCGCCTTCAGGGTGCCGGTGACGGTGAACAGGCCGAGACCGGCCGCGTCGAGGATCAGGACGGCCGTACGCAGTCGCGCCAGTTGCGGGTGCAGCCAGAAGACCGCCGCCGCGGTGAGTGCGGCGGTGACGGCGTACCGCCAGTCGGCGAAGGCCAGGGGTGGGACCTCGTCGATCACCAGGTCGCGGAAGATCCCACCGCCGAGCGCGGCGACGAAGCCGACAAAAACCACTCCGAAGAGGTCGAGTCGCTTCACCACCGCCGCCGACGCCCCGGAGGCGGCGAACACGGCCACACCGGTCAGGTCGGCCAGCAGCAGGGCGGTCGAGGTGGTCACCGCCGAATGTTACGCGCCGACGACGGCCGGGGCCGGCGGGTCAGTCACGCATCGACTCGTAGATCTCCTTGCACTGCGGGCAGACCGGCGAACCCGGCTTGGCCGCCTTGGTGACGGGGAACGTCTCGCCGCACAGGGCGATCACGAAGGTCCCCATGACCGCACTCTCAGCGATCTTCTCTTTCCGGACATAATGAAACATCTCCGGCCCGGTGTCCGCGTCCTTCAATTCCGGACGCTCGAGAACCTCGGTGCTCACGTCGGCATTACCTCCAAGAATGACCCCGCAACTTTCCAGTTTGGCAGGTCACTGTCGCAGGGTCCACCGGAACGCCCCCCAGCCGGACCCGTACCGTGATCAACGTGACCAAGTTCAACATCCGCTACGGCGCCGAGGTGGCCGACGCCCGACGCGACGGGCGCCCCATCGTGGCGCTGGAGAGCACCATCGTCTCCCACGGACTGCCCCGCCCCGACAACCTCCGGGTCGCCCGGGAGATCGAGGCGGCCGTCCGGGCCACCGGTGCCGTACCCGCCACCATCGGCATGGTCGAGGGCGAACTGGTCGTCGGCCTGGACGACGCCCAGCTCACCCGACTCGCCAGCACCGACGGGGTCGCCAAACTCTCCGTACGCGATCTCGCGGTGGCCGCCGCCACCGGCGCGGACGGCGCCACCACGGTCGCCGCGACCAGCGCCGTCGCCGCCGCCGCCGGGATCGGCGTCTTCGCCACCGGCGGGCTCGGCGGGGTGCACCGCGAGGCGGCGCAGACCTTCGACGAGTCGGCCGACCTGACCGCACTCGCCCGCACCCCGATCGCGGTGGTCTGCGCCGGGGTCAAGTCGATCCTCGACGTCGGCGCGACCCTGGAACGGCTCGAAACGCTCGGCGTCACCGTGCTCGGCTACCGCACCCGCCGCTTCCCCGGCTTCTTCATCACCGACAGCGGCTTCGACCTGGACTGGTCGCTGGAGACGCCGGAGCAGATCGCGGCCGTCCTCGCCGCCCGCAGCGACCAGGGCGTCCAGCCGGGCGGGGTGATCGTGGCGAACCCGCTGCCGGTCGACGAGCAACTCGACCCCGACCTGCACGACCGGACCCTGGCCGACGGGCTGGCCCTGATGGCCCGCGACGGGGTGACCGGCAAGGCCGTGACGCCATTCCTGCTCTCCCACTTCCACTCCTCCACCGCCGGCGCCAGCCTGGCGGTGAACGTACGGATCATCCTGCGCAACGCGACCCTGGCCGGCGAGATCGCGGTGGCGGCAGCGGCCCGGACCGGCACCAGCGCCGGATGAGCGGGGCGGCACGGATCATCGCGGTCGGCGACATCGTCACCGACGTACTCGCGGTGCTCTCCGGGCCGCTGGCGACCGGCTCCGACACCCCGGCCAGCATCCGCCTCGCCGGCGGCGGCCAGGCCGCGAACACCGCCGCCTGGCTGGCCGCACGCGGGCACCCGGTCACCCTGGTCGCCGTGGTCGGCGACGACGAGGCCGGACGTACGCGGGTGGCCGAACTGACCGCCGTCGGGGTCGACTGCGCCGTACGCCCTTGCGCCGAGGCGCCGACCGGCACGGTGATCGTGCTCGCCGGAGCCGGCGAACGGACGATGGTCAGCGAACGGGGCGCCAACCTGCGGCTGTCCCCCACCGACCTGGACGCCGCGCTGGCCGGTGCACCGGACGCCCGGCACCTGCACCTGTCCGCGTACACCCTGTTGGACGCCGGCTCCCGCGACGCCGGCCGGCACGCGCTGGCCGCCGCCCGCGAGCGCGGGCTCACCACCAGCGTCGACGCGGCCTCCGCCGAACCGCTGCGGCAGGTCGGTGCGGCGACCTTCCTGGACTGGGTACGCGACGTCGACCTGCTCCTCGCCAACGCGGACGAGGCGGAGGTGCTCGCCGGACCGTCGGGGGCCCGTGCCCAGGCCGAGGCGCTGACCGGGGTGGTCCGGCACGCGGTGGTGAAACGGGGCGGGGACGGGGCAGTCTGGGCCTCGCGCGGCGGTCCGACCGTGGAGGGGGTGGCCCGACCGGTTCGGGTACGGGACGCGACCGGGGCGGGGGATGCGTTCGCTGCCGGTCTGCTCGCGGCGTGGATCGGCGGTTTGGGTGTGGTGGAGGCGTTGGCTGCCGGTGGTGAGGTTGGTGCTCTCGCGGTGTCCGTTGTCGGTGCGCGGCCTGTTCGGGGTGGGGTTTCGGGGGCGGCGTACCCCGCTCTGGGCGATCAGGCTTGATCCCGACGCGGGGCACGCCGCCCCCGAAACCAAACACCCGCGCTCTTTCAGTGAATGAGTGGTTATCTCAGCGCGGATAGCCACTCTTTCTCTACATGAGGCGCACCCGGGTGGGCGGGGTGTCGGGTGTGCGAGGTTTTTGGGGTTGATCGACTCGGGTCGGGCGGGCGTCGGCGGAATGTTGGCGGGGCCGGGGCGGTTATACATCGCGTACGACCGGAGCAGCGCCGGGGCTTGATCCCCTCGCCTCGTGTGTGCTGTGGCCTCGTACTTCTTTCACCCGAGTGAGTCGCTTCGCCTACCCCCATGGGCGTGCGCGTCGGGTACCCCCGATTGAAAGGTGAGCCATCGTGAAGACGACGACTTTCACCACCTTCGTAGAGACTTCGTTTGTTCGTAAGACCGCTCTGGGTATTGCCGGCCTCGCGTTTATCGGTGGTGCGGTTGCCGGGCCCGCGTCGCACGCGTTCGCGTCTCCGGCCGAGCACACCGCCGCCGCCCCGGCGATGACCACGGTCGCGCAGGTGACCAGTGACAAGCCGGGCATGGACAAGCTCGTCCCGCACGGCACTCAGGGTGCTCAGTCGAGCATCGACCTGAGTAAGGAACAGCGTGACAACGCCAAGGCCATTACGGATACGGCGAAGAAGCTGGGTATGGGTGAGCGTGGTGCGGTGATCGCGGTTGCTACCTCCATGCAGGAGTCGAAGTTGGAGAACCTGGGTCATCTGGGTGACATGAACGACCACGACTCGCTGGGTCTGTTCCAGCAGCGGCCGTCGTCGGGTTGGGGTACTCCGGAGCAGATCACGGATCCGACCTACGCGTCGACGGCGTTCCTGAAGAGCCTGAAGCAGGTTGATGGTTGGCAGGACATGCCGTTGACGGATGCGGCGCAGAAGGTTCAGGTGTCGGCGTTCCCGGATGCGTACGCGCAGTGGGAGAACCAGGCCGCGCACATCGTGCAGGACGTCTGGACCAAGTAAGTAGAACGGCAGGAACGGAAGCCGGGTCCCCGTACACGGGGGCCCGGCTTCTTGTCGTGTGCGCGGGTTCAGGGTTCGGCGTCGATGACGGGGTGCGGACGCTCGGCGGGCAGGCTGCGCGGTGGGGTGTCGTCCAGGTGGCGCTGCCGGCGGCGGGCGCCGAAGCGGTGCTCTTCCTTGGGCGGCCGGTCGTTGGCGAGCAGTACGGCCAGCCACGGTACGAGAACCATGCCGACGGCGCAGAGTGGCAGCCAGAGCCAGAGCAGGGGTGCCTTGACGCCGACCAGGACCGCACCGGCGACGATGCAGACGACCCGGATCGACATCATCACCACGTAGCGAACCTGGCGACTGTGCAGTTGGTCCTGCTGGCTCCGTGACGCGTCGGTGATCAGGATCGGCTGGTACGCCTGGTGCTTCACCACGGTCCTCCTCGCAGGGGATGCCCACTCATCCTCGCACTTCATCGGCGTTGTCGACGAAAAGCAGACCGGACTTCTCCGTGTTACGTGCGTGGTACGCTGCCCGCGTGGGCAGCAGGTTCAGCTTCACCGACGAGGCGTTGGGCAACCTGAGGGTCTACGGCGTCACCCCCGGCGAGGTCTGGGAGGCCCTGCACAGTGCGCGGCGGGTCATCCGGCACCTCGGCGACGACGTGATGGTCATGTACGCGACCGCACGCCGTGGGCGCCGGTTGGCCATCCTGCTGGCCGAGGCGGACCACGGCGACAACGACTGGGACATCCTCTCCGCACGCGACCTCAGCGACAGCGAGTCCAAGCGCTACGACGAGGCGATCCGGGGATGGCGACGATGAGGAGGCGGTGACGATGAACCGACACGACGCGACCAAACACTTCCACGAGGGCGGCGACCGGCTCGCGGACCTGATCGACGAGAGCCAGCCGGTCGAGTTGCCCACGCCCGACACGGACGTGCCGATGGTCAGCCGGTCGGTGCGGCTGCCGCTGGAGACGTACGAGCGGGTCCGGGCCGCCGCCGAGGACCGGGGCATCGGGGTCACCACCCTGATGCGGCAGTGGATCGAGGCCGGCCTGGCCGATCTGGACGACTCGGCGACGGTGTCGCTGGCGGACGTACGCCGGGCGTTGGCCGCACTCGCCCACCCGACCGCCGCCTGAGCGCCGGCCCGACCGCTGGGCGGGCCGGGTCAGACCTTGGCGGCGGCCTTCATCTCCTTCTTGTAGGCGCGCACCTTCGCCAGCGAGTCGTCGTCGACGATGTCCGCGACCGACCGGTACGCCCCTTCCTCGCCGTAGCCGCCGGCCGCCTCGCGCCAACCGGTGGGCCGGACGTCGTACTGCTTGCCGAGCAGGGCGACGAAGATCTGCGCCTTCTGCTTGCCGAAGCCGGGCAGGGCCAGGATCCGCTTGAACAGGTCGGCGCCGTCCGTGACGTTGCGCCACAGTGCGGCGGGGTCCCCGTCGTACTGCTCGACGATGACCCGGCACACCTCCTGGACGCGAGCGGCCATCGCCTTCGGGAAGCGGTGCAGGGCCGGCGGCGTCGCGAAGATCGTGAGCAGTTCGTCCGGGTCGAAGTCGGCCAGCTCGGCCGCGGTCGGCTCGTGCCCGAGCCGCTGCACGAGTACGTGCGGCGACGTGAACGCCTTCTCCATGGTCACCTGCTGGTCCAGGGTCAGCCCGATCAGCACCGCCAGTGGATCCCGGTCAAGCAGCGCGTTCGCCTCGGGGACGATCGGCAACGAGAAGCTCATGCCCCCATCATGCCGGGTACGGCTTCGGCTGGACGGGCGGCACGGCCGGCTGGGCGCCGCCGGCCTTGGCCCGCCAGTAGGCGAGCCTGGTGCGGGTGCGATCCGTGTGCGGATGGTCGGTGCCCAGCATTCGGATCCGGTCGACGAGCAGTTCCTCCAGCTCGGCCACCGCGGCCGCCGGATCACCGGCCTCCCCGCGCCACCGGGCAAGGTTGTAGCGGGTGGTGAGCGTGCTGGGATGGTCCGGCCCGAGGACCCGCACCCGGTCGGCCAGCAACAGGGCGGAGGCGGCACGGGCACCGGCGGGGTCACCGGCCAGACCACGCCAGAAGGCCACGTTGTAACGCGTGTTGAGGGTGTTCGGATGATCCGGGCCCAGCAAGCTCGACAGCTCGTCCAGCAACTGCTCGAACGCCACCAGGGCACCGGCCGGATCCCCCGCCCTGCCCCGCCAGAAAGCCAGGTTGTGCCGCGCGTTGAGGGTGTCGAAGTGGTCCGACCCGAGCAGCCGGAGGAAATCGGCCAGCACCTCACCGAACTCCTGGGCGGCCCGCCACGGGTCACCCGCCGTGCCCCGCCAGTTGGCGAGGTTGCCCCGGCAGACCAGGGTCTCCCGGTCGTCCGGCCCACCCGTACGCAACCGGTCCGCCAACAGCCGCTCGTACGCGACCACGGCCGCCGCCGGGTCACCGCCCTGACCCAGCGCGTACGCGACATGGTGGCGCGCGGTCAGGGTGTCGGCGTGATCGGCACCGAGTCGCGCTTCGGCACGGTCGTGCAGCCGTCGCCAGTACAACAGCGCGTCGGCCGCGAGCCCGGACTCGCTGAGGCTCCGGCCGGCCCGCCAGAGCAGCGGATGCGGCTCGGGATCCCACAGCAGCGGGTCGGCGTGCCCGTCGAGCGTCTCCGCATTGGCCCGGAGTACCTGGCCGAAGGCGCTGTCCCGGTCGATCTCCGGCCAGGTCCGGTAGAGGGCGTCCGCCAGGGTGCGCGCCGCCCGCCGCAACTGTTCGGGGCGCAACTGCTCCCGGGTGGCCCGCTGCACGAGGCTGTGTACCCGGATGGCCCGACCGCCCTGGGCCGGATCGAAGGTGATCAGGTTGACGCGGTGCAGGCCGTACAGCGAGTCCCGGGCATCCTCGGCGTCCACGGCCCGTCCCCCCGCAGACTCCACCGGCCGGGCCTGCCGCAGGTGCTCCAGGGTCACCTCGGTGGTGAGCACCGGAGCCGGGATGCCGTTCGGATCGAGCAGACTGAGCAGGTGCAGCGTCGACCGCGCCAGACCGGGTGGGTGCAGCCGATCAGCGAGTTCGACGGAGAGCGCCCAGGTGGCGGCCACCGTCTCGCGGTGGTCATCCGGCAGCGCGCCCGGCTCCGGCAACAGTTCGGGCAGCCTGCGCCGGGCGTCGACAAGCCGCCGCCGGTAGTCGGCGAAGCCCAGTCCCCGGTCGGCCAGGTACGCGGCGGCCTGGGCCAGCGCCAACGGCAGAAAGCCCAGCTCGGCGGCGAGCAGCCGGGCCTGTGCCGACTCGTCGTCGCGACCGGTCTTCTCGGTCAGGTAGCGGGTGGCCTGGTCCGGGCTGAACAGACCGACCTCGACCAGGCGACGACCGGCCCCGCCCAGGGCCGTGTCCCGGCGCCGGGTGGTCACCACGGTGCGCCCGCCAACCGGCTGTGGTGGCCAGAGCCCGCGCAGATCGGCCGGGTCGGAAAGGTCGTCGAGCACGATCAGCCAGCGCCGCTCGGTCTGGGCCAACCAGACGAGGAAACGGCGGGCGTCGGCGTCGGCGCCGGTGCGTTCGCCGGGCAGCACCTCGGCCGCCGCACCGGCGTAACCGGCGACGATCGAGTCGCGGCTTCGGGCAGTGATCCAGACCAGCAGGTCCACCGTGCGCTGCTGCCAGGCATGCCGGGCCAGTTGCGCCGCGACCTGCGTCTTGCCCACCCCACCGAGGCCGACCAGCACCCGCACCCCGGCGACCGGCTCTCCGGTGCCGACTGAGTCGACCGCGCCGGCTGCGTCGACCGTATTGGCCGAGCCGACCGTGCCGGGTGGGTCGACGGTCCGGTCCTGGAAGCAGTCCGCCGCCGCCGGGACCACGCCGACCCGGAGGGGCCAGGTGACCGGCGGTCGGGCGGACACGAAGAGGTTCGTCTGGGAGCCGCCGTCGCCGACCTGTACGCCGAGCGCGGCGGCGGCATCGACGTCCCAGTGCGGCGTCGCCTGCGGACCGACGTTCACGTCCACCTCCCACGGCCCATCATGCACCGCCGGGCATTCAAGTGGGGGTTGCGAATACCGGTGGAGGGCAACGGCCCGTCAGTGCGGCGGTGGCCGGGCAACCGCCGCCCGATCCCGGCGCGCGGTGCGGACCAGGTGGGACCGTTTGGCGTACCCGAGCAGGTCGAGAGTGCCGCCGAGCCAGCTGGGAACCCGTCGGCACCGGGTTCCGGTCACGTGACGGCCAGCTAACCTCAGCTCGTCCGGTCGTGGCCACCCCGACCGGCACGTCCACCGCCGATCCGGCCGCAGGGGACGCGCCGGGTCGTGTCGCGGCGGACGGTAGTCGTACCCGGAGAAGGAGACCGACCCGTGAGCACGCCGCACCGGCCCGACCTGGCCGCGTTACTCGACCTCGTACCCCACCCCGAGGGCGGCTGGTTCCGCGAGACCTGGCGGTCCGCGCACAGTTTCCACCCCGAGGGGTACGCCGCGGCGCGCAGCGCGGCCACCGCGATCCTCTTCCTCCTCGCTCCGGGTGAGGAGTCCCGCTGGCACCTGGTCCGCTCGGACGAGCTGTGGTTCTGGCACTCCGGCGGGCCGCTGACGCTGCGGTTCGGCGGCACCGGGGCACAGCCGGCGACCGACCCGGACGAGGTGCAACTCGGCGCCGACGTGGCGGCCGGGCAGCGGCCGCAGGTGCTGATCCCCGGCGGGGTGTGGCAGGCCGCGGTGCCGGCCGGCGACGAACCGGTGCTGGTCAGCTGCGTGGTGGCGCCGGGCTTCGACTTCGCCGACTTCCAGTTGGGCTGAACGGCGGCCGGCTCGGGCTGGGCGGCGGCTGGCGCGCCTGGTCGGCCGGGCGGGTCGGCGGCACGCCGGGACCGGTTCTGCCGGGGTTGCGGTGGGCGGCTCGGGCCCAACCGGCAGGATGGCGGGGTGGACGAAAACGAGATGCTCCTCTCCCCGGCCGGCGTCGACCAGCTCCGTACGGCACTGACCAACGCCGGTTACACGTCCAGCGGCATCGCCGGACGGCTCGGTCCGCAGGCGACCAGCGGGATGGCCCGCAACGACTTCCGGGCGGCGCTGCGGATCACCGCGGACCGGGACCCGCTCGGCACGCTGATCAGGTTGTTCGTCTGCGCGCAGACCGAACCGGAGGCGGCGGTCGCGGCGGCCCTGGCCCCGCTGTCGTTGGCCGACGCCCTCGCCGCCGGCCTGGTCGAGCGCGTCGACGGCGGCCTGCGCCAGGGCATCGACCTGGAGCCGTACGGGGACGCCTGGTGGGCGCTGTCCGACGTGCCGGCGAGCGCCCGGCCGGGCCGTCCGCTCGCCGCCGACCATGTGCTGGGCATCGGTGGGGCGTCGACCACACTCGTCGGCGCCACCGTCCGGCGACCGGTCGACACCGCCCTCGACCTCGGCACCGGCTCCGGTGTGCAGGCGCTGCACCTGGCCACCCACGCCGGCCGGGTGACCGCCACCGACTTCTCCGCCCGCTCGCTGCGGTTCGCCGCGACCACCGCCGCGCTCAACGGCCAGCGGTGGGAGCTGCTGCACGGTGACATGACCGCGCCGGTCGCCGGTCGCCGGTTCGACCTGGTGGTGAGCAACCCGCCGTTCGTGGTCGGGCCGGGCACCACCACGCACAGCTACCGTGACTCGGGCCGGGTCGGCGACGGGATCGCGGCGGAACTGGCCGCCGCCGCGCCGGACCTGCTGACCGAGGGCGGGACCATGCAGTACCTCGCCAACTGGGTGCACGTCGCCGGGGAGGACTGGGGCGAGCGGGTCGCCGGCTGGTTCACCGGCACCGGGCTGGACGCCTGGGTGATCCAGCGCGAGGTGGCCGACCCGATGGCGTACGTCGACCTATGGTTGGCCGATGCCAGCGAGGCGACCGACCCGCACCGGATCGCGGCGTGGCTGGACTGGTTCGACGCGCAGAAGGTGGAGGCGGTCGGCTTCGGGGTGATCAACCTGCGCCGGGCCGGACACGACCAGCCGGTGGTCCGGGTCGAGGACCTGCGCCAGCCGGTGCAGCCGCCGATGGGGGACCAGATCGCCGCCTGGTTCGACCGCCAGGACTGGCTCCGGGCGCACGACGACGAGGCGCTGCTGGCCAGCCGCTACCGGATCGCGGAGGGGTTGCAGCTGCGCCAGGAGGCGACCATGGGCCCGGACGGCTGGGCGGTGGACCGTCAGGTGCTGGCCAATCCGCACGGGCTGCGCTGGAGCGAAGAGGTGGACCCGCTGGTGCTCGCCCTGGTCAGCGGCGCGGACGGGCGGGTGCCGCTGCGGGAGCAGCTCGCGGTGCTGGCGATCGCGCACGAGGTGCCGGCCGAGGATCTCGCCGAGGCGGCCGGGCCGATCATCGCGCACCTGGTGGAGCGGGGTCTGATCGCTCCCGAGACGGACTGATCGCCGGTGCGCGCGATGGTGCAGACGGTCAGCCGGGCGAGCGTGACGGTCGACGGTGAGGTGGTCGGCGCGATCACGGACGGGTTGCTGGTGCTGCTCGGGGTGACCCACACCGACACCCCGGCGACGGCCGAGACGATGGCCCGGAAGGTGCACGAGCTGCGGATCCTGGACGACGAGCGGTCGGCGGCTGAGGTCGGCGCGCCGCTGCTGGTGGTCAGCCAGTTCACCCTGTACGGCGACGCCCGCAAGGGGCGGCGGCCGAGCTGGGGCGCGGCGGCTCCGGCCGAGCTGGCCGAGCCGCTGGTAAAGGCGTTCGCCGAGGCGCTGCGGGCGCGCGGGGCGACCGTGGAGACGGGCAGGTTCCGTACGCACATGCTGGTCGAGAGCGTGAACGTCGGTCCCCGGACGGTGCTGCTCGACCTCTGAGTGGGTGCCGGAGTCCGTCCCGCCCGGCAGGTGTGCGGACGGGACGGACTGCGGCGGCGGTCGCCCGGACCGGCGCGGGGCCGGCAGAAGGGTCGCCGGGACCGGGGCGGATCGAGCCTAGAAGAACAGGCCGCGCTGCTGCATCGACTGGCGCAGCCAGCCGTCGAGCTGGGCGGACCAGTCGGTCCGGTCGGCGGTGGCGTAGTCGACCGTGAACCGGCCGAACGCGTCGCGGCCCTCGGAGAAGACCCCACCGCGCTTGTCGATCTCCAGCACGAGCTGGAGGTGCTGGGGCGTACCGACGAAGGTCAGTTCGAGCTGGTTGATGGCGCGGGCGTACTGCGGCGCCGGGTAGAACTCGATCTCCTGGTAGAACGGCAGCGTCTGCTGCACCCCGTAGATCCGGCCGCGCTCGACATCGGCCCGGGTGAAGCGGAAGCCGAGCCGCAGCAGGGCGTCCAGGATGCGCTCCTGCGCCGGCAACGGATGTACGGCGACCGCGTCGAGGTCACCCTTGTCCACCGCGCGGGCCACCTCCAGCTCGGTACGCAGCCCCATCGTCATGCCGTGCAGGTGCTGGCCGTAGACCTCGGTGATCGGGGTCTCCCACGGCACCTCGAAGCGGAACGGGATCTCGTGCCGTTGCCCGCTCTCCAGCCGGAACGCGCCGGTGGCGCGCTGGCGCTGGAACTCCTGGGTGGTGTCGTACTCGCCGTCGCCGCTCTCCACCTCGACCCGGGTGACGAGCCCGAGGGCGACGTACTCGATGTCGACCGGGTGGTCGCCGCCGCTGATCTGGATCCGGCCCTCAAGCTGGCCGCCCGGGCGGCAGTTCGGGTTGTTCAGCACGGTTTCCACGGATGGGCCGCCCACACCCATCGCCTGCATCAATCTTTTGAAGACCACGCCGTCCTCCCTGGCTTTCGTTCGCGTTCGTCGGTGGCCCGGTGGCCAATCGGTGGCACAGTAACCGGCCCCGGCAAGCCCGGTGGCCAACCAAACGCTCAGAACATTATCGACTTAACCCAACAAATCAGGTAAGCCGGCACGGACAACTCCCGGTTTCATGCCACCTGGACGATCGCCTCACCTCCGCTTCACGCCCCACCCGCCAAGCTGTTTCCATCGGCGCCACACGGCCGCCGGTACGCGCCACTTAGTCGACGCGGGGAGGCGACTGAAGATGGTCCTCGAAATGACCCAGAACGAACTGCACCCGGCCGCCGTCATCGGGCCCGATAACAGCACCATTGCCGACAGCTCGGTTGTCGACAGCAGCACCACCGACGCCCTGGTCGACCTGGACGCGACCGACGAGCGGGGTGTGTCTGCCGACCTGGTCCGCGCCTACCTCAACGGCATCGGCCGGACCAAGCTGCTCACCGCCGTACAGGAGGTCGATCTGGCCAAGCGGATCGAGGCCGGCCTGTACGCCGAGGAGAAGCTGGCCGGTGACCTGCCGGCGGCGCTGCGCCGCGACCTCGGAATCGTGGCCGAGCAGGGCCGGTTGGCCAAGAACCACCTGCTGGAGGCGAACCTGCGGCTGGTGGTCAGCATCGCCAAGCGCTACACCGGGCGCGGCATGGCCTTCCTCGACCTGATCCAGGAGGGCAACCTCGGCCTCATCCGCGCCGTCGAGAAGTTCGACTACACCAAGGGCTACAAGTTCTCCACCTACGCCACCTGGTGGATCCGCCAGGCCATCACCCGCGCCATGGCCGACCAGGCCCGCACCATCCGCATCCCGGTGCACATGGTCGAGCAGGTCAACCGGATGGTCCGGGCCCGCCGCGACCTCGCCACCACGCTCGGCCGCGAACCCACCGTGGCCGAGGTCGCCGTGGCGCTGGGCGTACCGGAGTTCCAGGTGATCGAACTGATCTCGTACGACCGGGAGCCGGTCAGCCTGGACCAGGCTGTCGGCGAGGACGGCGAGAGCGCACTCGGGGACTTCGTCGCCGCTGTCGACCCGCGCGAGGAACCGGGGGACGCGGTCTCCCAGGGCCAGTTGCGCAACGAGGTGGAGATCGTACTGGCCACCCTCTCCTCCCGGGAGGAGGCGGTGATCCGGCTGCGGTTCGGGCTCGACGACGGACGGCAGCGCACCCTGGACGAGGTGGGACGGGAGTTCGGGCTCTCCCGCGAACGGATCCGGCAGATCGAGAAGGTGACCCTGCTCAAGCTCCGTGACCCGTCCCGCGCCGACCGGCTGGAGGCGTACGCGAGCTGACCTCGCACGGCACCTGGAAGGACCCCGGTCGACAGCGGTTCGCGTCGAGCCGGGGTCCTTTGCCGTCCGTCCGTACCGACCGGGGTCGGGATCGGGGGGCGGGATGAGAGAGTGCGGGAATGAGGATCGCGAATCTCGGCCTGCGATTCCTGCTGGAACTCGGCGCACTGGTGGCGCTCGCCTACGGCGGCTGGCGGACCGCGGGGCCGGAGCTGTGGCAGCGGCTGCTGCTGGCCGTGCTGTTCCCGGTCGCCGCCGCGCTGATCTGGGGCCGCTGGGTCGCGCCACGATCGGACCGGAAGCTGGCCGACCCGGCCCGCCTGCTGCCGGAGTGGGTCGTCTTCGGCGGCGCGACGGCCGTACTGGTCGTCACCGCTCACCCGTACCTCGGGGTCGCCCTGGCGGTGCTCGCCGCCGGCAACCGGCTCGCGCTCTGGCGACTGGGCAGCGACACCGACGGCCGGGCGATCCGCTGAGCCGCCCGCGGGGACGATGGACGGGGGACGGGCGACGGTCAGAGGCGACGGGGGCCGGTGTCAGGGCGGGTGGTGGCGGCACCCAACCGGATCTCGGCGTGCAGGACCGCCACGCCGTCCGGGCGGGCCAGCACCGGGTTGAGGCGCAACGTCCGTACCCGTGGTTGCTCGTCGACCAGCCGACCGACCCGGGTGAGCAGGTCGACCAGCGCGGCCCGGTCGACCGGCGCCGCCCCCCGGTAGCCGTGCAGCAGCGGCGCGGCCCGTGGCCCGTCGATCAGCGCGGCGGCGTCCCGGTCGGTCAGCGGCGCCGCCCGCCAGGCCCGGTCACCGAGCAACTCGGTCGCCACCCCGCCCAGCCCGAACCCGACCACCGGCCCGAACACGGCATCCTCGGTCGCCTCCACCACGCACGCCACCCCCGGTGCCACCATCGACTGGACCAGCACCCGGTCACCGAACGCCTCGGCGATCTCCCGGTACGCCCGGCGTACCGCCTCGTCGTCGGCCAGGTCCAGCCGGACCGCCCCCAGGTCGAGCCGGTGCCGCAGCCCCTCGGTGGCCGCCTTCAGCACCACCGGGTAACCCCGGATCCGGGCCGCCGCCACCGCCGCCGCTGCCGAGTCGACGACCGTGGACGGCACGACCGGGATCCCGTACGCGGCGAGCAGCCGCTCGGCAGCGCCGGTCCCGCCGTCGCCCCCGTGCGGTCCGGTCCCGCCGTCGTCCCCGTCCGGTGCGATGCCGCCGTCGAGTGCGTCACGGGCCGCGTCCCGGTCGACACCGGCCGGTTCGGGCAGCTCACCCATGGGCTCACGTAACCAGTCGGCGTAGCCGACCATCCGGGCCAGGGCCCGTACCGCCTCCTCCACCGACGGGTACGACGGCACCCCGTCCGGCGGTCGGCCGACCGGGAAGGTCGCCACCGTCGGCCGGTCCCCGGCCAGCGCCACGCTCGCCACCGCCGAGGTGAAGTCGGCGTCGTCGCCGACGAGCTGGCCGGGCAGCGGTGGGGCGAAGTGCACCAGCAGGGCGTCCACCGCCGGATCGACCGCCGCGTCAGCCAGTACGTCGGCGAAGTCGTGCGCGGTCGCCTGCGGCTCGACGTTGCGCGGGTAACCGGCGCCGACGGTGAGCCCGTACGCCCGGCAGGCGATCGCGGCCAGGTCGGCCAGGGCGGTGGAGTTGCCGACGATCCCGACCCGTCGACCGGCCGGCAGCGGTTGCTGGGCCAGGAGCACCCCGACGTCGAAGAGCTCCGCCACGGTGTCCACCCGGATCACGCCGGACTGGGCGTACAGGGCGGTCACCGCGGCGACGTCCGGACCCGTGGGGGTGGTCGGGTCCGGTGGCGGGGTGCCCTGGGGCGCGGACAGGCGGGTCGGGGAGGCGAGCGCCACCACCGGTTTCGTCCGGCCGATCCGGCGGGCCAGCCGGGCGAACTTGCGCGGATTGCCGAAGGTTTCCAGGTAGAGCAGGATCACGTCGGTGCCGGGGTCGTCCTGCCAGTACTGCAACAGGTCGTTGCCGGAGACGTCGGCCCGGTTGCCGGCCGACACGAAACTCGACAGGCCCAGCCCACGGCGTTCCGCCTCGGCCAGCAACGCCACCCCGAGCACCCCGGACTGGCTGAAGAAGCCGACCCGACCGGGCGACGGCAGCCGGGGCGCGAGGGTGGCGTTGAGGCGTACCCGTTCGTCGGTGTTGGCCACTCCCAGGCAGTTCGGCCCGACGACCCGCATGCCGGCACCGTGCGCCGCCCGGATCAGGTCACGCTCGGCGGCGGCGCCGTCCGGCCCGGACTCGGCGAACCCGGCCGAGACCACGACCAGGCCGTGCAGCCCGGCGCGGGCCGCGTCGGCCACGACCGCGGGGACCGCCTCCGGCGGCACCGCGACGACGGCCAGGTCCAGCGGTACGCCCGCGTCGACCGCAGCCGGGTACGCGGGCAGCCCACCCACGCTCGCCGCGCTCGGGTGCACCGGTACGAGATGTCCGGTGAAACCGCCGTCGCGCAGGTGCCCGAGGATGGCGGCGCCGATGCCCTGCCCGGTGGCGCTGGCCCCGTACACGGCGATGCCGGTGGGGGCGAGCAGCCGGGCGATCGACCGGGCCTCGGTCAGGTGCTCGCGACCCCACTGGACCCGCAGTGTCTGCTCGGTGGGGGCGATCGGGAAGCTGAGGTGGACCACGCCGTCGGCGTACTGGCGTTGGACCAGGTAGCCGAAGTCGGCGAAGACCCGCAGCATGGTGGCGTTCGACGGCAGCACCTCGGCGACGAACCGGGTGATCCCCTCCCGGCGGGCCGCCTCGGCGAGGTGTTCGAGCAGCACCGGTCCGATGCCGCGCCCCTGGTGGGCGTCCTCGACCACGAACGCGACCTCGGCGTCGGTGGCCCCCGGCCCGAGCCGGTCGAACCGGCCGACGGCGAGGATCCGCTCCCCCGCGACCACCACGAACGCCTCGCGGTCGTGGTGGTCAACGGTGACGAACCGGTGCAGGTCCCGCTCCGGGATCCTCGGGTACGGCGAGAAGTAGCGCAGGTAGCGGGTGCGGTCGGAGAACCGGGAGTGCATGGCGACGATGCCGGCGGCGTCGTCGGCGCGGATCGGTCGCAGGTGGACGGTGGTGCCGTCGCGCAGCAGCACGTCTGCCGAGCGGTCCGCTGGGCCGTCGACCACTGAGCGCTCGCCTCCGATCACTGCTGGATCGTCTCCGACCACTGCGGGCTCGTCTCCGATCACTGCCTCGGGTTCTCAGTCCCTGGGGTCGTGCGGATCCAGGCCGTGCAGCGGGAAGACCGCCTTGCGGGTGGCCAGGATGGAGCGGTCCACCCCGTCCGGTTCGCCGGTCGGCTGCCACGGCTCGTACGCCGGGTCGACGTCGTCGGTCATCCGCAGCGGTACGTCCCGCTCGGGTCGCCGGGCCTTCGCCAGCGCCCGCCAGCCCGGTGGGGTGAGCGCGGCCGGCTCGATCGGGTCGCCGGTGGCGATCGCGAGCAGGTGGGTCCAGGCTCTCGGCACGACTTCGACCAGGGCGTACCCACCGCCGCCGGTGGCCACCCAGCGGCCGTCGCAGAGCTCGTCGGCGAGTGCCCGCAGGGCCAGGTAGCTGGCCCGCTGCCCGTCGACGGAGAGCCGCAGGTCGGCGAGCGGGTCGAGCCGGTGGCTGTCGGCGCCACACTGGGTGACCAGGATCTGCGGCTGGAACGCCCGCAGCACCGACGGGACGACCGCGTGGAACGCGCGCAGCCAGCCGGCGTCGCCGGTGCCCGGTGGCAGGGGCACGTTGACCGCGCTGCCCCTGGCGGCGGGGCCACCGGTCTCGTCGGGGAAACCGGTGCCGGGGAAGAGCGCGAGCGGGGTTTCGTGCAGGCTGATCGTGAGCACCCGGGGGTCGTCGGCGAAGATCTCCTGCACCCCGTCGCCGTGGTGGACGTCCACGTCGACGTAGCCGACCCGTTCGGCGCCGAGGTCGAGCAGGCGGGCGATGGCGACGGCGGGATCGTTGTAGACGCAGAATCCGGCGGCCCGGCCGGCCATGGCGTGGTGCAGGCCACCGGCGACGTTGACCGCCCGCCGGGCCTCGCCGCACCAGACCGCCTCGGCGGCGGCGAGGGTGGCCCCGGCGATCAGGGCGCTGGACTCGTGCATGTTGTCGAAGATCGGGTTGTCCGGGGTGCCGAGGCCGTACCCGGAGAAGAACGGGTCATTTGGTGCCGCCCGGACCGCGTCCAGGTAGTCCGGTCGGTGCACCCGGAGCAGGGCCGCCTCGTCGGCCGGGGTCGGGGCGACCACCCGCACACCTGTCCGGTCGAGGATGCCGAGTTCTCGCGCCAACGCGACGGTCAGCTCGACCCGGACCGGGTCGAGCGGGTGCTCACCCAGGTCGTAGGCGAGCAGGGACTCGTCCCACACCACCACCGTGCCATCCGACATGGCGCCATCGTCGCACGCGACGCGGCCCGCTCCCAGACGCATCCGCCCGGCGGGCGGCTGGTTCGGGTCCGGTCCGGGAGGGTGGGTCAGGCGCCGGTGGCGACCGGGCGGGCCGGGTCGGTGAGCCACTGGCTCCACGAGCCGACGTACAGCGCGGCGTCGGGGTGGCCGGCGAGGTGCAGGGCGAGCACCGTGTGCGCGGCGGTCACCCCGGAGCCGCAGTACGCGCCGACGCGTACGCCGGGCGCGACGCCGGCCTCGACGAACCGGGACCGGAGGGCGGCGGCGGACCGCAGCCGGCCGTCCGGGTCGACGTGCTCGGTGGTCGGCAGGTTGACCGCGCCGGGGACGTGCCCGGCGACCGGGTCGACGGGTTCGGTCTCGCCCCGGTAGCGGGCGGGTGCCCGGACGTCGAGCAGCACCCCGGCACCGGCGGCGAGCGCAGCCGCCTCGTCGGCGTCGAGCACCGGCAGGGCGCCCGGGGTGACGGTGACGTCTCCCGGCGGCGGGGTCGGCACGTCGGCGGTCACCGGTTGGCCGGCGGTGACCCAGGCGGTGAATCCGCCGTCGAGCACCCGGACGGCGGTGTGTCCGGCCCAGCGCAGGGTCCACCAGGCGCGGGCGGCGGCGAGCCCGTCACCGGCGTCGTAGACCACCACCGGGTGGTCGCTCCGCACCCCGGCGGCGCGCAGGACCCGCTGGAGCGCGGCCGGGTCGGGCAGCGGGTGGCGCCCGTCGGGACCGGGGGTGCCGCACAGCTCCGCGTCGAGATCGACGAAGACCGCTCCGGGCAGGTGTCCGGCGGCGTAGTCGGCCCGAGCGGGTGGGCCGGCGAGACGCCAACGCACATCCAGTACGGTCGGTCCGGTCGTGGCGGCCGACTCCGGATCGGCCAGTTCCCCGGCGAGGGTGGCGACGTCGACCAGAAGATCATCTGTGGCGGGCATGACACTCAGTCAACACCATCGGATCCGATCGGCACCAGCGTGAGACGCCCCGTTCGGGCTGCGGCTCCGGGTCGGTGACCCGGCATGGCAGCGACCACCGGGCGGGCGGCTGAAGTGATCGATTTGTGTACTTTCAAAAATGAAAAAGACCCCGCCACCTCATCAGGCGGCCGGGGTCTTTCTATTCGCTAGAACCTAGAACCTAGGACTGCCGGGCGAAGCCGACGAACGCGCGCCACGCCTGCGGTCCGAAGGTCAGCGTGCCGCCGTCACGGTCCTTGGTGTCCCGGACGAGCACGCGGCCGGGAAGATTGTCGGAAACCTCAACGCACGCGCCGCCGTTACCGCTGCTACGGGTGCTCTTGCGCCACTGGGCGCCGGTCAGGTCGTCCATGTTCCTGCCACTTCCGTCATCAGGTCGATTGACTGCCGGTGCGGCAACGCCTCACCGCGCACGGACTCCCACGACGCCTGGAGCGCCTCCATCTTGTCAGCGCTGTCGACCACCTGGCCATCAAGTTGCGTGTCCAGGTAACCGGTCAGCCGACCGCCGGGGCCTGCGGCAAGCACGAAGGGTCCGTTCAGGCCAGCGTACGCGCCGGCTGTCGACGGCACGATGTGCACACGGATGTGCGGCTCGTTGCACGCGGCGATGATCGCCCGGACCTGCTCCCCCATCACCTGAGGGCTACCGACGGCGCGATGCAGGACCCCCTCGTCCAGCACGGCCGTGAACTGCGGCGGCTTGTTCCGGGTGAGGATCGTGTGCCGGTCCATTCGGTTGCGCACGCGCAACTCCACATCATCCCGCGACCACAGCCCCGCATCGGTCAGCACCGCACGTGCGTACGCCTCGGTCTGCAGTAAGCCGGGCACTACCAGGGCTTCAAACCACCGCAGCGACATTGCCTCGCGCTCGGCCTGCGCCCAGGGGACGAACCACAGTGGATCGCGGCGGCGCCCGGTCTCCGGCCACAGATCGCTCACCTCCCGACCGAGGACTGCCGCCGCTTTGACGCGCGTACGCGCATGCGGCACACGGCCGGGGGACAGCCATCGACCAACGGTTTTACGGTCGACGCCGGTTCGCTGAGCAAGGGATTCCACGGTCAGGCCGAGTTCCGTCATCGCGGACCGAAGAGCCTCATTCACGTTCGACGCCTCCTTTGGGGACAGAGCGTGGATATCTCGGGGACATTACCATCGGCCGCTGCGTTGTCTGGTCCCGCACGACAAGCTGACTATCCAGTGCAACTGCTCGCACGGGCAGAACGATCGGGCCACTGGCGTCCTTTCAAAATGGCCCGACACCATTTAGAAGAGGTATCGACATGTCCCTACCCCGTCGCCACTGGTGGGTCTGCGTCTGGCCGTGGACTCTCGGGGCCGCTGCGCCGCAACCACCCGCCCGCCCGGCCCCGGCCGACGTACCGACAACGAACCTGGGGCCACTGCTCACGCTCGGGCAGCGCATGGGCAACCGCGTGCCCCGCAACGGTGGCCGTCATGCCCGATGAGCCGCTGGTCAAGGTCGGTGACGTGTTCACCGTCGATCCCACCGCCTACCTGCTCGGACATGGGCCGCACGACTGGGGCCACGGGCGCCCGGTGACCCTGCGGGTAACCCACCTTCCGATGCACATCAACCTCGGTCGTACCGACTGGATCGCGCTCGTCGGCGTCGAACTGGGACCCGACGGCGGCGAGGAGACGAGGTGGGTCGGCGTCATCCGTACCAGGTCCCTGCCCGGCTACCGCCGACCCCCGTGCGGGTTCGGGTGCGAGCCGCGTTGCCCGCCGTTCATCACGCCGGGCGGGCAGCTATGACCATTGCCCATGAGTGACGAATTGAGCACCGACACGTTGGCCTGGATCGCCCGGGCGGAGGTGGTGCGCCATCGAAGGGGACCCATCTGGCGGCCGGTTTGTCTCCACTGTACTCAGTACGGCTGTCCGTACATGGATCTGGCAATTGAGTTCCTTCGGGCCCTGCGGTGGACCACGAGCACCGGGGCACACGTGGGCGTTGCAGACAGAGACGAAGACGGGGACGAAGAATCGTGAGTAGACAGGATGAGCCGCTGACGAAGGCCGGGATCTGGTGGGCCGTCCGTACGACGCTTCAGGGCCACGTCAATGGCCGGCGCTGCCCGCAGTGCCTGACCGACGACGAATGTCGGCAACTCGACTGGGCGATCAAAGAGTGGTCCGCCAGCAACCCGACCTCTCCGGTGTCGGTACTGCTCGCCGGCTCGGGCGTGACCCCGTGACCGAGCCCGAGTCGACCGAACCCGAGTTGACCGCCGGCACAGAGAACAGCGGTCGATCACTGACGAAGGTCACCGTCAATCTGGTGCCGCGTGCGGTCCAGGCGCTCGACCTGGCTTGCGGGCGCACCAGGGACACCAAGACCGACACGATCAACCGGGCACTGGTCGTCTACAACCTCGTCCTTGAGCTGATGGAGCGCAACGGCGGGAGCCTCACCCTGCGCAACCCCGAAGGCAGCACCGAGCGAGTGCACCTGATCTAGCCGAGAGGTGGCGAAGCATGGATCACGACGAGGCGACCGAGGGCCAGGGCGCCCCGCATCGACCGGGCGCCGGTTGGCTCTGTGGTGACGACGGCGAAGCATGGCCGTGCATGACCTGGAAGCGCCGAATGTGGTCGTGGTACCCGCGTCCACGGGACCGCCGTCGGTTGTACGTGATCATGATGGGTCACCGCGACAACGCGATGGCGGACATGCTCGACATGACCCGCGAGGTCGCCGATGCCCGATTCGTCAACTGGGTGCTTGACCCGCCGGTCCGGCAGGTCAAGCGATCCATCTGACCGCCCGCCCCGAGACTGTCGTCTTCCCCCCCGTGGTCGGCAGTTTCGGGGCGGGCCCTCCTTCTCCGGACAATCGACGAAGACCGCTCCGGGCAGGTGCCCGGCGGCGTGGTCGGCCCGAACGGGTGGCGCGGCGAGCCGCCGCGCACATCCAGTACCGTTGGTACGGCCGTGGCGGCCGACTCCGGGTCGGCCAACTCTCCGGCGAGGGTGGCCATGCCGACCAGAAGATCATCTTCGGTAGGCACGACACCCGGTCAACACCATCACATTCGGTCGGTACCACCGCGAGACGCCCCGTTCGGGCTACGGCTCCGTGTCGGTGACTCGGGGTAGCATTGACCACCGGGAGGGCGGCTGAAATGAACGATTTGGTCGATACGACGGAAATGTATTTGCGCACCATCCTCGAACTGGAAGAGGAGGGTGTGCCGGCGCTGCGCGCCCGGATCGCCGAGCGGCTGCACCAGAGCGGACCGACCGTCAGCCAGACCGTGGCCCGGATGGAACGTGACGGGCTGTTGACCCTCGAAGACGACCGGCACCTGCGGCTCACCGCCTCCGGCCGGGGACTCGCGATCGCCGTCATGCGCAAGCACCGACTCGCCGAACTGCTCCTGGTCAACGTCATCGGCATGCCCTACGAGGAGGCCCACGAGGAGGCCTGCCGGTGGGAGCACGTGATGAGCGACGCCGTCGAGCAGAAGGTCTACGACCTGCTGAACCGGCCGACCCGCTCGCCGTACGGCAATCCGATCCCCGGACTTGAGGCGCTCGGCAGCGCCCTGGAGTCGGCGGCGGCGGAGAGCCCGGACGCCGAGCGCAACCTCGCCTTCCCCGGTCTGACCGGCCAGGTCGTGGTCCGGCGCATCTGCGAGAGCGTGCAGACCGACGGTGACGTGCTGCGTCAGCTCCACGCCGCCGGTGTCGACCCGGGCGCGACGGTGACCGTGGCGCAGGAGCGCGACGGCGTCACCATCGACCGCTCCGGTGACAAGATCCGGTTGCCACGCGAGGTGGCCTCGCGGGTCTTCGTCGCCGCGTCCTGATCTCCGGTCCGGCCCGACCGGACCCGGCTTCCGTGCCGGTCACCTCTCGGTGGCCGGCACTTTGCCGTCCGGGGGACGGCGGTCGGGGTTCGGCGGCCGGGGCCGGACATGGGACGTCGGGTGCGGCAGGTGTGGCGGTCAGGGCTTGGGGGTGGCGGGTGCGGCGGTTTCGATCTCCTTGGCCAGGGTGACCAGCTTGCTGGCGAGGCCGTCCGCCGCCGGCTTACCCTCGCCCGCCGGGAAGGTGTAGCGCAGGTTGATCATCTGACCGCCGGCGGAGAGCCAGGAAACCTCCACTCCGGCGCCGTGGTCCTTGCCGACCGGAAGCGTCAGCCGGTACGCGGACTTGCCCAGGCCCTTGACGACCTGTCCCCCGTCGGGCATCTCGCTGGCGAAGACGGCCGAGTCGGCGGCGGTCGGCGTCACCGACAGCGCCAGATCCGGGCGGCTGGCCTCCTCGGACTGGAGCACACAGGTCTTCGTCGTGCCCGAGGCGGTCGAGGCCGACACGTCGAACCGGGTGCCGATGACCTCTTCGATCGCCGGATAGTCGAGCAACGTACAGACGCCGCCGGCGGCCGAGGCCGGCAGTTTGACCACCGGCGGAATGGGCAGCGGATCACTCGGGGTCACCTCGGCCGACTCGCCGCAGCCGGACAGCGCCAGCAGTCCCGCACCGATCAGTAAGAGCCGCCCGCGCACAGTGACCTCCCGCCCGCCCCGGCCAAGGGCGGCCGGTGAGTCCGTCGGACACCGTACGGGGTCGGACGGTGAGGGCGAAACCCCCCGCCCGTTCGAGGCGCCCGGTGCACGGAAATTCGCCCGCCCGCAACCCGCGGATCCCCTCGCCGCAACGCCGCCCCCGGAACCGGAAACCCGCACTCTTTCAGTGAATGAGTGGTTATCCCGCCTCGGATAGCCACTCATTCTCTACATGAGGACCGCCGGCAACCACGGGTCTATACCGGCAGTCGGGCGACGATGTGCTTGGCGATCTCCAGGGAACTGGTCGCGGCCGGCGACGGCGCGTTGAGTACGTGCACCTGCCGGTGCGCCGCCACGATGAGGAAGTCGTCGACGAGCGACCCGTCCCGGGCGATCGCCTGGGCGCGTACGCCGGCAGCGCTGGGCACCAGGTCCCGCTCGGTCAGCTCCGGCACCAGTCGGGCCAGGCTGGCGGCGAACAGTTGCCGGGACAGCGAGCGGCGTACCTCGGTCAGGCCGTACCCGAAATGTTTTCGGCCCAGCCGCCACAGGCCCGGATAGCCGACCGCGTCGGCCAGCTCCCGCAGGTTGATCCGCCCCCACGAGTAGCCCTCGCGGGCCAGCGCCAGCACCGCGTTCGGGCCGGCGTGCACACTGCCGTCGATCATGCGGGTCAGGTGTACGCCGAGGAACGGGAACTGCGGGTCCGGCACCGGGTAGATCAGGCCACGGACCAGGTCCCGCCGCTCCGGTCGCAGTTCGTAGTACTCGCCCCGGAACGGGATGATCCGGGCGGACGGCGTGACCCCGGCCAGCCGGGCCACCCGATCGGCGTGCAGCCCGGCGCAGTTGACCAGTACGTCCGCGACCACCGCGCCGGCCGTACTCGTCACCACCAGTTCCTCGGCGCCGGCCGAACCGCCACGGCGGGTGCCGATGCCGGTGACCCGGGCGCCGAGCCGGATCCGGGCACCCGCCTTCTCCGCCAGGGTGGCCAGGGCGGCGCAGACCTCGGTGAAGTCGACGATGCCGGTCGACTCGACCCGCAGCGCCGCGACGCAGCGGACCGCCGGCTCGTACTCGGCGGCCTCGGCGGGAGTGAGCAGGTGGACCGGGAGCCGGTTGGCCAGCGCCCGTTCGTGCAGGGCCCGCAGCCGGGGCAGTTCCGCCTCGTCGGTGGCGACGATCAGCTTGCCGCAGCGCTGCACCGGGATGTCCTGCTCGGCGCAGAAGTCCACCATGGAGCTGCTGCCGGCCCGGCAGAGTTCGGCCTTGAGACTGCCCGGTTTGTAGTAGACCCCGGCGTGGATCACACCGGAGTTGTGGCCGGTCTGGTGGGCCGCCAGCCGGTTCTCCTTCTCCAGCACGGTCACCTCGGCGTCCGGCCGGTCCAGGAGAATCCGGTGGGCCGTTGCCAGCCCGACGATGCCGCCACCGATGACCACGTACCTCGCCATGGGCGCAGACGCTACCGGCTCGCGGCGCCACCGGGAGCCGGGTCACCGGCCGGCTCGTCGTCGACGTACGGACAGTGCCGGCACCCCCGACCGCAGCAGGTGCCCCGGCGGGCGAGGAAACCGGCGGTGAGGACGAAGAGTCCGGTCGCCGGGTCCGGATAGCCGGCCTGCCCGGCGGCGAGGGCGGAGGCGTGCGCGGCCAGGATCGTCGCCCGACGCGGGTGGTCCGGTGCCAGTCGGGACGGATGCGGCTGTTCCAGCGGCCGGGGCGCCAGCGGCAGTCGCCGCCCCCGCTCACCGTCACCCATTCCGCGAGGCTACGCCGACCGCGTACGCCCGCCGACCGCGACGGGTCCGGCTCCCCCGAGTGAGCCGGACCCGCGCCATCTACCAAACCGGACCCGCGCCATCTACCAGACAGGTCAGGGCGTCGCCCGGCGGATGGTCAGCAGCCCGACTCCGGCCAGTACCAGGGCGAGCAGCGCCGGCCAGCCGGCGAAGAGGGTGACCGCGGACTGGTCGCCGAACCACCGTCCGACCGCCGGCCACCAGCCCTGCCAGGTGATCAGGACGGCGAGCAGGCCGAAGAGGAAGATCAGCGCGATGCTCAGCGTGTAGAGGCCGCTGACGCCCCAGCGCTTCACCACCAGGGCCGCGAAGATCCCGACGAAGCCGAGCACCAGGAACGGCACGGTGTAGATCAGGATCTGCGCCACCGGGTTGTCGGTGCTCATGAACGACAGGGCGAAGAAGCGCATCGAGATGCCCCACCCGTCGGTCGCCCGCTCGGCCAGCTTGCAGAGGTAGAGCAGGACTCCGAAGAGCACCGACTCGCCGACCAGCAGCAGGGAGATTGCGGTGTAGAAGGTCCGCCGGGTCAGGCTCAGCCCGAGGGAGAACGAGAAGAACTGGGTGACCGACTGAGCGGAGCTGACCATCATCACGATGTAGATGCTGAGCAGGCCGCCGGTCTGCGGCCCGTCGGGAATCTCGTCTCCGATAGAGGCGAACAGGGCCAGGTTGATCACGAAGCTGGAGAGCAGGATGCCCCACGGCCAGGCGACCAGGGCCGGCCAGGTGAGCAAATGGATCCGGGTCGCGGACATGACGCGGTTCATCGGTTGGCTCCCTTGCCTGCCGTACGGACGTTCCCGGCACCGTTCGACGTGTTGGTGAGCCGGACCACCAGTTCCTGTAGCGGCACCGGCGCCAGGTCCACTCCGAGCCCGGCGAACCGGGCCTGCTCGCCCGGCTCGAACGGTCCCCGCACGGTGACCCGGGCCAGGTTGCCCATCTGCTCGCGGTGCAGTTCCTCGACGTTCGCGACCGCCTGTTCGACCGCCGCCAGCGGCCCGGAGACGGTGACCAGTTCGGTACGCAGTGACTCCGCGCTCTCGTCCAGCAGGATCCGCCCCCGGTCGATCAGCAGCACGTGCTCGATCAGGTTGCTGACCTCGTCGATCAGGTGGGTGGAGAGCACGATCGTGCGCGGGTGCTCGGCGTAGTCGGCGAGCAGCCGGTCGTAGAAGATCTGCCGGGCGGTGGCGTCCAGCCCGAGGTACGGCTCGTCGAAGAAGGTGAGCGGTGCCCGCGCGGCGAGTCCGATGGTGACGCCGAGCGCGGAGAGCATGCCCCGGGAGAGCCGGCGCACCTGTCGCCGCAGGGGCAGTTGGAAGTCGTCGACCAGGGCGGCGGCGAACTCCTCGTCCCAGCGCGGAAAGAGCAGGCGGCCGGCGGCGAGCGCGTGCCGTACCTGGAAGGTCTGGGGGTAGGTCTGGCTCTCCTTGATGAAGCAGACCTCCGACAGCACCTGACTGTTCTCGTACGGGTGCTGCCCGAACACCGACAGCTCGCCGGTGGTGGCGAAGTTCTGTCCGGTGAGGATCTGCATCAGGGTGGTCTTGCCGGCGCCGTTGCGGCCGAGCAGGCCGTGGATGGTGTTCTCGGCCAGGGAGAAGCTGACGTTGTCGAGCGCGGTCGTCCGGCCGAATCGCTTGGAGACGCCCCGCGCGGTCACCACCGGGTTCATCGTTCCCCCTCCCTGCGGTCGATCATCGACTTGAGTTCCTCGGCGTCGATGCCGAGTCGGCGGGCCTGTGCGAGCAGGGGTCGGACGTACTGGTCGGCGAACTCTTCGCGGCGCCGTTCCCGCAGGCGGGTGCGGGCGCCGGTGGCGACGAACATCCCGATTCCTCGTTTCTTGTATAGAACGCCGTCGTCGACGAGCTGGTTGACGCCCTTCGCGGCGGTCGCGGGGTTGATCCGGTGGAAGGCGGCCAGCTCGTTGGTCGAGGGGACCTGGGTCTCCTCGGCGAGGGTGCCGTCGATGATCGCGGTCTCCAGCAGCTCCGCGACCTGGAGAAAGATCGGTCGGCCTTCCTCCATCACCCGCACCTGCCCGATGAGGGGTCGAGCGGGTCGAGGTTAGCCGGTTCATTACTCATGTAACTAACCATGTAACCAAGCCGCCGGGATGTCAAGAACGGATCCCCGACACCGCCGTGACGGTCGCCACCCCCGACACCGCACCCTGGCACCGCCGGGCCGCCGTCGAGCAGGTGCGCAGCCGTGCGCCCGGCCGGATAAATGCGGTACCCCGCCGCTCGCGGTCGTCGGTAGGGTGCGACCCGGCCACCCCCGCACGACGGCGGGGGCCGCCCGTACCGGTCGACCACCCCCGCACGGATCGGCACCCCATCGATGACACGACACCTCGCCCCGGCCCCGGAGATCGACCCGGTGCGACCACCGTCGCTCTGGCGGAGCAGGAACTTCCTGCTGCTCTGGGGCGGTCAGACCGTCAGCGAGCTGGGCACCCGGATCGCCGGCATCGCGGTGCCGCTGCTCGCGGCCGAGGACCTCGACGCCACCGTCTTCCAGATCTCCCTGCTGACCTTCCTCGCCTGGCTGCCGTACCTGCTCTTCTCACTGCCCGCCGGGATCCTCGCCGACCGGGTCGACCAGCGGAAACTGATGATCGTCTGCGATCTGGGCCGGATGACGCTGATGCTGTCGGTGCCGCTGGTCGCGTACGCCGGCAAGCTGACGCTGTGGTACCTCTACCTCGTCGTGGGGCTCTGCGGGGTGCTGACCGTCCTGTTCACCGTCGCCTACCGCAGCCGGCTCCCCCGGCTCGTCGCACCGGACCAGCTCGTCGACGCCAACGCGAAACTGGGGATGAGCCAGGAGTTCGCCGAACTTGCCGGCGTGAGCATCGGCGGTGCACTGGTCGGGCTCGTCGGCGCAGCCCGGACCTTCCTCGGCAACGGCCTCGCCTTCCTGGTCAGCGCCGTGTCACTCGGGCTGATCCGGGAGACCCCGGAGCAGCGGAAACCGGCCGGACCGGACAACGGGCCGGACAACGGACCGGTCCCGCTGCGGGTCGCGATGACCGACGGGCTGACCTTCATCCGCCGCCAGCCGATCCTGACCGCGATCCTGGCCTGCACCACGACATCCAACTTCTTCGTCATGGCGGCGGGTTCCATCGAGGTCACCTTCATGGTTCGCGAACTGCACGCCCCACCACAACTGGTCGGCCTCGTCTTCAGCCTCAGCGCCCTCGGCGGCCTGCTGGCGGGCGCGTACGCGAGCCGGCTGTCCCGGTGGATCGGCTCCGCCCGGATCATCTGGGTGGCGATGGCCGCGCCCGGTCCGCTGTACCTGCTCATGCCCCTGGCGCAGCCCGGCTGGGGCGTGCTGCTCTACGGCATCGGGCTGGCCGCGTTCTCCGGCAACGCGGTCCTGTTCAACGTCGCGGGAATGACGTACCGACAGCGGATCACCCCGGCCGGACTGCTCGGTCGGGTCAACGCCGCGTTCCTGTGGATCTGCCTCGGGGCGGTCCCGCTCGGCGCCCTGTTCGGCGGCCTGCTCGGCAGTCAGCTGGGCCTGCGGCCGACACTGTGGATCTGCGTACTCGGCACCTGGAGCGCGGCCCTGTTCGTCTTCTTCTCCCCGCTGCGGCGCATGCGCGACATGCCGGCGGCCTGACCCCGCCGCCCGGCACGGCAGCGCCGGAACCTCACCCGAACCAGGTCATCGCCTGCCCGTGTCCCCGCGTCCAGGCGAGCGGCTTCCCGTCCAACGCCAGCACGTTGTACAGCGCCCCGTCCGGCGGCTGCGGCAACGCGTCGTGGGGCAGCACGTCCGGCGCCTCGTTCGAGATCCAGTGGCCGGGCAGCCCGCGTACCAGCTCGACGAACGCCTCCCGGCGGGGCACCGGCACCTGGTACAGCACGGAGGTGTGGAACACCACCAGCGTCGCGTCGGCCGGTGCCCGCGCGGCCAGCGCCGGCAGGTCGTCCACCAGATCACCGCGTACGAGGGTCGGCGGCTCGGCCGAGGCGACGGCGGCCGCCGCCCGGAGCCGGTCCCGGCGGTGCGTGTGCTCCGGCCAGATCAGCGCGTCGAGCCAGCCGACGTCGTTCGGGTCGGTCACGTCGAGCGGGTTCAGGTCCAGCCCGCCCCGCCACACCACCTCGGGCAGCTCGGCCGGAAGCGGCACCCCGGTCGCCTCGCAGTCGAGCAGCGGCTCGCCCGTACCGAGCAACCGGTCGCCGTAGCGGTAGGCGTACCGGTCCGGGTAGAGGTTCAGCCCGGCGGACGCGCCCACCTCCAGCAGCGCGAGTGGCTGTGGCAGCGCGGCGAGCACCGGCAGCAGTACGGCACACCGTCCGGCCTCGTTCGTCTGGGTCGCCCGCACCCGTATCTCGGCCTCGATCGCCGGCCAGTTCCGCACCGTGTACCCGTGGAACGCGGCCGGATCGTCGACCGGGCCACCGAGCAGCCGTACGACCCCGAACAGCAGGTTCGGCTGCCGCTTGGCCGGCGGGAGCGTGTCGAGCAGGGCGAGCAGCTTCTCGTCACGGGAGACCGCAAGGGACAACCGCTCGTACACGGGCGACACCCCGCGCGCCTCGCGGATCGCGAACTCGGCGTACCTCTCGGAGATCGTCATCTTCCGATGATCGAGGATCCGCCTCGTCCGGCGCCATGTGATCTGACCCTCGGGCGATCCCACCGGCACCACATCGACCACCACTTCGTACGCCCCTCAGCACTCGGATGCCATCTCGTAACGGGTGGCGATCTCGGCGGCGCGGTTGCGCAGGGCGGTACGCAGCCACTGCGGGGCCAGGGCCTCCGCGTTGGTGGAGAGCTGCCACAGCGCCCATTCGGCATGTTCCGCCTCGCCGAAGGTCACCTCCAGCCGCAGCCAGTTGTCCGTGTCGGGCTCCTCGGAGCGGACGGCGAGCGCGTTGCGTACCAGGTCCTCCCGACGCGCCACGTGCACCCGTACCAGCACGGTGACCGGGTCGCCGCCGGCCAGCAACCGCGCGCACCGTTCCCGCCAGGCCCGATCCAGATCGATCTGGTGTGGTCGCTGTGCCGGTTCGGGGAGTTCCTCGGCAGCCAACACCCGCGACAACCGGTAGGTGCGGTCCGCGCCGGACCTCATGGCCAGCAGGTAGCCCCGGTCGCGCACGGTGACCATGCCGATCGGGTCCACCGTGCGCCACCGCGGTGCCTGGTCCGCGGCCGCGTAGTGGATGCGCAGCTTGTGGCCGGCGAGCACCGCGCGCCGGATCTCGGTCACGACGGGGTCGGGGACCTCCTCGGTGACCAGCCGCTGTGACAGCAGGTCGGTCTCGGGGTCGACGAGTAGTCGCCGGGCCGCGCCGGTCGCGATCTCCCGGTGGCCTTCCGGCAGGGCGTCAACCACCTTGCGCATGGCCGAGGCGAGCGCCGGGCCGAGGCCGAACGCCTGCTCGGCGCGGCGCGATCCGACGATCAGCAGGGCAAGTGCCTCGTCGTGGTTCAGTCCGGTGAGTTCCGTCTGGAAACCGGGCAGCAACGCGAACCCGCCGTGCCGACCGCGTTCGGCGTAGACCGGAACGCCGGCTGCGGAGAGCGCCTCGATGTCGCGCAGCACGGTGCGGGTGGATACCTCAAGCTCGCGGGCCAGGGTGGCGGCGGACAGCCGGCCGCGCTGGCGTAGCAGCAGCACCAGCGCGACCAACCGGTCAGCTCGCATGCGGAAATTGTGCCAGGAATACACGACACAGGATGTCGTGATTAGTTGAGAGGCTCACCAACGCGAGGGCGAGAGCCCCCGCGTACCCACACTCTCGACGAAATGGAGCTGAGATGACAGTGGATCGATCGGCGGTCAACCCGTGGACGTGGTCGGTGGAGTTGGGGTACAACCAGGCTGAGATCGTCTCCGGACACACCCGGACCCTGTACTGCGCCGGGCAGACCGCCATGAGCGGCGACGGCAAGCCCCAGCATGCCGGTGACATGGCGGCACAGTTGGCGCTGAGCATCGACAACCTGGAGGCCGTTCTCGGTGCGGCCGACATGTCCCTGGCGAACCTCGTCCGGCTCAACGTCTACACGACCGACGTCGATCGGCTCTTCGCGCACTACGGCGTGCTGGCGTCGCGGTTGGGCGCCGCCGGGGTGGCACCGACCAGCACGATGCTCGGAGTGACCCGGTTGGCGATCCCCGACCTGATGGTCGAACTCGAAGGGACCGCCGTCGCGTGATGCCACCTCGTGGCTGGTCCGTACGAGGAGAAGGGGAGCCGGCTTGTGCCCGGCTCCCCTTCTCCTCGCAACGATCTTCGGCCTGGCTAGCCCATGCCGAATGTCGCAGCCGATGCGGTCCTATCCGATATCAGCTGCAACCCGAGGTGGAGCCGCAGCCCTCGCAGACGTAGCAGCTGCCGGCCGGGCGCATCTTCGTGCCGCAGGTGAAGCAGAGCGGTGCGTCCGCCGCCTTGCCGAGCACCGATTCCAGCAGCTCGGTCGAGGAACCGATCCGGACCCCCAACTGCTTGGTCCCGACCACCTCGGGTGCGGCCTCGGCCGACACCGGCTCGGTGACCGGCGCCGCCGCCGGCTCCGGCTTCGCCTCGGCCGGTGCCGCCACCGGGGCGGACGAGGCCATCACGGACAGCTCCAGGTTGTTCTCCGCCTCCGCCTCGGCCCGCAGCTGCGCGGCCCGCTCGGTCGCGGTGAAGATGCCCAGTTCGGCCCGGCGCTCGTACGGCAGGAAGTCCAGCGCCAGCCGGCGGAAGATGTAGTCCATCACCGAGGCGGCCATCCGGATGTCCGGGTCGTCGGTCATCCCGGCCGGTTCGAACCGCATGTTGGTGAACTTGCTGACGTACGTCTCCAGCGGGACGCCGTACTGCAAACCGATCGAGATGGCCACCGAGAAGGCGTCCATCACTCCGGCCAGCGTGGAGCCCTGCTTGGACATCTTGAGGAAGACCTCGCCCAGGCCGTCGTCCGGGTACGACGACGCGGTGAGGTAGCCCTCGGCGCCGCCGACCGAGAAGGAGACCGTCTCCGACGGGCGCTTCTTCGGCAGGCGCTTGCGCACCGGCCGGTACTCGATGACCTTCTCGACGATCTTCTCCGCGCTGACCGGCGCGACCTCGGCCGGGGCGGAGGCGGTCTCGACGGCCTTGTTCGGCTTGGCCACCGAGAGCGGCTGGCCGACCTTGCAGTTGTCGCGGTAGATCGCCAGCGCCTTGAGGCCGAGCTTCCAGCCCTCGAAGTAGATCTCCTCGACGTCGGCGACGGTGGCCGCCTCCGGCATGTTGACCGTCTTCGAGATGGCGCCGGAGATGAACGGCTGTACGGCGGCCATCATCCGGACGTGCCCCATCGGGGCGATGGAACGCTCGCCCATGGCGCAGTCGAAGACGGCGTAGTGCTCCGGCTTGAGGCCGGGCGCGTCGACGACGTGGCCGTGGTCGGCGATGTGCTCGACGATCGCCTCGACCTGCTCCTCGGGGTAGCCGAGGCTGCGCAGGGCGCGCGGCACGGTCTGGTTGACGATCTGCATCGAGCCGCCGCCGACCAGCTTCTTGAACTTGACCAGTGCCAGGTCGGGCTCGACGCCGGTGGTGTCGCAGTCCATCATCAGGCCGATGGTGCCGGTCGGGGCGAGCACCGACGCCTGGGCGTTGCGCCAGCCGTTGCGGTCACCGAGCTTGTTGCCCTGGGTCCACTGCTTGGTGGCCTCGCGGACGATCGCGGTGGCGACCGTACCGGAGGGCTTGATCTCGTCGTTGGCGGCGGCGTGCTTGCGCATGACCCGCTTGTGCGGCTCGGCGTTGCGGGCGTACCCGTCGTAGGCGCCGACGACACCGGCCAGTTCGGCCGAGCGGCGGTACGCGGTGCCGGTCATCAGCGAGGTGATCGCGGCGGCGACCGAGCGCCCGGTCTCCGAGTCGTACGGGTGGCCGGTCGCCATCAGCAGCGCGCCGAGGTTGGCGTAGCCGATTCCGAGCTGCCGGTAGGCGCGGGTGGTCTCGCCGATCTTCTCGGTCGGGAAGTCGGCGAAGCAGATCGAGATGTCCATCGCGGTGATCACGAACTCGACCGAGCGGACGAACTTCTCCACCTCGAAGCCGCCGTCGGCGCGGAGGAACTTCATCAGGTTGAGCGAGGCCAGGTTGCACGAGGAGTTGTCCAGGTGCAGGTACTCCGAGCACGGGTTGGAGGCGGTGATCCGCCCGGTCTCCGGGCTGGTGTGCCAGTCGTTGATGGTGTCGTCGTACTGGAGGCCGGGGTCGGCGCACTCCCAGGCGGCCTGGGCGATGGTCCGGAACAGCCCCTTGGCGTCGATGGTGTCGATCACCGCGCCGTCGAGCCGGCCGCGCAGGTCGAACGTGCCGGCGCCCTCGACCGCCCGCATGAACTCGTCGGTGACCCGGACCGAGTTGTTGGCGTTCTGGTACTGCACGCTGACGATGTCGGAGCCGCCGAGGTCCATGTCGAACCCGGCGTCCCGCAGGGCGCGGATCTTGTGCTCCTCGCGCGCCTTGGTGGTGACGAACTCCTCGATGTCCGGGTGGTCGACGTCGAGGATGACCATCTTGGCCGCGCGCCGGGTGGCGCCGCCGGACTTGATGGTGCCGGCGCTGGCGTCCGCGCCGCGCATGAAGCTGACCGGGCCGGAGGCGGTGCCGCCGCTGGAGAGCAGTTCCCGCGAGGACCGGATCCGGGAGAGGTTGACCCCGGAGCCGGAGCCGCCCTTGAAGATCAGCCCCTCTTCCTTGTACCAGTCGAGGATCGAGTCCATCGAGTCGTCGACGGCCAGGATGAAGCAGGCGCTGACCTGCTGCGGCGAGGCGGTGCCGACGTTGAACCAGACCGGCGAGTTGAAGCTGAACACCTGGTGCAGCAGCATCCAGGTCAGCTCGTGCTCGAAGATCTCCGCGTCACCCGTGGTGGCGAAGTAGCCGTGCTGCTCCCCCGCGGCCCGGTAGGTCTTCACCACCCGGTCGATGAGCTGCTTGAGCGACCATTCCCGCTCCGGGGTGCCGACGGCGCCGCGGAAGTACTTGGTGGTCACGATGTTGGCCGCGTTGACGCTCCACGAGTCGGGGTACTCGACCCCGCGCTGCTCGAAGTTGATCGAGCCGTCCCGCCAGTTCGTCATGACGACGTCCCGGCGTTCCCAGGTCACCTCGTCGTAGGGGTGAACCCCCTCGGTGGTCCAGACCCGCTCGACCTTCAGTCCGGCCGTGGTAGCCGCCCGTGACCGGCTCTTGTTCGCTGTCATACCTTCCCCCGCCATCTCATCCGCCCCCTTACCGGCACGGTCCGCCGCCGCGCCACTGGCATGATCAAAAAAACAGAAAGCTAACTGGTACGGCCGCCGGCCGGTTCCGCCTCGGCCGGAGTCGCCGACTCCGGGGCGGCACCGGTCCGCGCCGCCGTCCGGGCGGCCGCCGCCGCGCGCAGTGACTCGATCTCGCGCTCGAAGTCCCCCAGGGAGTCGAACGAGCGGTAGACGCTGGCGAAGCGGAGGTAGGCCACCTCGTCCAGCTCCCGCAGCGGCCCGAGGATGGCCAGCCCGACGTCGTGGCTCGGGATCTCGGCGGCGCCCTTGGCCCGGACGGTCTCCTCCACCCGCTGGGCGAGCAGGGCGATCCTGTCCTCGTCGACCGGGCGGCCCTGGCACGCCTTGCGCACCCCGCCGATGATCTTCGTACGGCTGAACGGCTCGGTCACCCCGCTGCGCTTGACGACCGCGAGGACCGCCTCCTCGACCGTGGTGAACCGCTTACCGCACTCCGGGCACGACCGCCGGCGGCGGATCAGTTGGCCGTCGTCGGCTTCGCGCGAGTCGACGACCCGGGAGTCGGCGTGCCGGCAGTATGGACACCGCATGGCCGACCTCCTTTCACCGCACTGTGGGGTGCCCGCCATCCCCCGGACACCCGAACAGCCGGCGGGAGCCACTGCGAGGTGGCCGCCGCCGTGCTGGTGAGTGGGGAGCTGCGGGTAGCCGAACCCAACCTGTGGGCGACTCACACCGTTGTCACTACTACATCTAGGGGTCGACCGTATGCCGCAGAGCGGCCGTGGTCAAGTTACGGAAGGCCCGCGCGCGTCTCGCGTTATCTTCCCAACACCACCGGTCTGCCGGCGGTTACCGACCCCCGACGGACGGTCAGCCGACCACCCCGTGTCGCCCCCGAATCCCCGGAGAGTCACTCCTCGCGCGGCAGGATCAGCCGCTGCCCCGGATGGATGATGTAGTCGTCCATCCCGTTGAGCCGGCGGATCTCGTCGATCACCCGGAACGGCTGCCGGGCCGGCCGGTGCCGCTGCGCCACCGACCAGAGCGTGTCACCGGGAAGCACCTCGGCGGTGGGCGCCGGACCGGGCGGATCGGCCGCCCGGGAGGAGGGGGCGAGCGCCACCGCCAGCCCGGCCACGAGGACCAGGAAAAAACCGACCAGCACCACCCGACCGCGTCGGGTCAGCCGGAGCCGAGCGTTCGGCGAGGGCCGGGAGATGTCCGGTGCACCCACGCTGACCTCCAAGATCGTACGCCAGTTCGATAGAACAGACGTACGATGGTGTATCAGAACAGGCGTACGGATGTCGAGCGTACGGGCACGACACGCCGACGCCACGTCGTACAGATGTTTGAAACTGTCTGATCTCACCTATACGGTCGTGAACAACCGATCCCGGCCGGCACACGGCCGTGCCGGATCCGGGCCCATGCGCACCACGTGCCATACCGGCACCACCGCCGAGCAGGGAGGACGGACGTGTCGACCGACGACCGGACGAACCGGCAGCAACATCCGCAAGAGGCCGCCGCTGGATCCGGCGCCACCTCGGCCCGTCGCCGCGGCCCGGCCCGCGCCCGCGCCGCCGAGCAGCCGACCCTGCGCGCCGTCACCTCGGTGGTGAGCCACTTCCCCGACCTGGTCAGCGCGGACCTGACCGCCCGGCAGCGGCGGATCCTGGAGTTCATCCGGGACTGGGTCGAGCGCTACGGCTACCCGCCGAGCGTGCGCGAGATCGGTGAGGCGGTCGGCCTGGTCTCCCCGTCCAGCGTCGCCTACCAGCTCAAGGAACTGGAGCGCAAGGGCTTCCTGCGGCGCGACCCGAACCGCCCCCGGGCGGTGGACGTGCGTCCGCCGAGCGACCTGATGGACGACGAGGCGGCCCGCGCCCAACGCCCCACCCCGGCGTACGTGCCGATGCTGGGTCGGATCGCGGCCGGTGGCCCGATCCTGGCCGAGCAGGCCGTGGAGGACGTCTTCCCGCTGCCCCGCGAACTGGTCGGCGAGGGCGAGGTCTTCATGCTCAAGGTCAAGGGCGACTCGATGCTCGACGCGGCGATCTGCGACGGCGACTGGGTGGTGGTGCGCCAGCAGCCGACCGCCGACTCGGGTGAGATCGTCGCCGCCATGCTGGACGGCGAGGCGACGGTGAAGACCTACCGCCGACGGGACGGGCACGTCTGGCTGATGCCGGCGAACTCGGCGTTCGACCCGATCCCCGGCGACAGCGCGTCGATCATGGGCCGGGTGGTGGCCGTACTCCGCCGGATCTAGTCTCCCGCACCGACGACGAACAGCGGCACACGCTCAGCCGTCGCGGCGTCACGGGGCCCCGTCGCCCCGGCCGCGACGGCTTCGACGTCTCCAGACCCGTCCAACGGCCGGTGTCGGCTCAGCGCCGACCCTGCTCCGGATAACCCTGCTCGGGGTAGCCCTGTTCGGGATAACCCTGCTCCGGGTAGCCGTTTGCCGGGTAGCCGTTGCCCGGGTGCCCCTGCGGAGCCGGCCGTCCCGGCCCGTACTGGCCGCCGCCACCCGGCTGGCCGTAGCCGTTCACCGGCGGCTGGCCGTTGCGGCGATCACCGGCCTGTCCGCGTGGGTCGGCCGGCGGGTAGCCACCCCGACCGCCACCGTAGACCGGACCCGGCGCACCGCCACCCGACGGCCGGGGACCGGCACCGCCACCGGGCGGCCGGGAGCCGGCACCGCCGTACACCCCCGGGCCGGGCGCACCGGCCGGGGGTCGGGCCGCGCCGCCGTAGACCCCGCCGCCGCCACCCTGCTGGCCACCGTAGACACCCGCCTGGGGCCGACCGGACGGCTCGTAGTCGGCACCGGTGTGCGGGTAACCATTCGCCCCGGCGGCGCCGGGCGCCCCGGTCCAACCGCCGTCCTGGGCACCCCCACCGTAGGTGGTGCCGCGCGACCGCCCCGGCGGTTCGGCCGGGAGATCACCGGCGCCCTGCCGGCCGACCCGCGGCCCGTCGCCGTCACCGGGTGAGCCGTCCAGTTCCGCCGGCTCGGCCGCCCGCCTGCGCCGGGACCGGACGATGCCGAAGATCCCCAACCCGACCAGCAGTGCACCGAGCACCCCCACGGCCCCGATCAGGTACGTGATGTCCGACAGGGTGAGCTGGGAGGTCCAGGACTTGCCGCTCTCGGTCGCCCCCTTGGCGTTGTCGTTGCCCGCCGCCGCCGGCGCCTCGGCGACCTTCGCCGACGGCACGTAGCTCTGGACCACGACCTCGGCATCGTCGGCGAGACTGCCGACGTCCGAGACGGTGACGAACGACTTGCCGTCCGGGGTGTACGAGATCGACTCGCCGAAGGCGTCGGCCAGCGGCGTCATCCGGGGCTTGCCGGTGGTCAGCGCCTTGACGATGTCGCCGTCGGGTACGTCCCACTCGAACGCGTCGGCGTACGTCCGCAGCGCCACCCGGCTGCCGTCCGGCGAACGGGCCGCACCGGTGATCATCAATCGGCCGGTCACCGTGAGCAGGTTCTCCGTGGTGCTCTTCGGCAGGGTGATCTCGCCGGCCAGCTCCATCGGCACGCCCGTGGCGTTGTCCTTCGGCAGCGGCGCCGGTGCCCGGTAGATCTCGCTCTTCTCGGTGCCGGTCTTGGTGATCACGTACGCCGAACCGTCCTCGCCGAGCAGCAGCGCCTCGGCGTCGTGCGGCTTATTGCCCGGGTAGGCCAGCCGGTGCAGCACCGGCTTGCCCGACCCGTCCACGGGCAGGCTCCAGAGCACCACGTTGGGGCGCCGTTCGGCGGCGTCGGCGTTGTCCCCGATGTCGGCCACCCAGAGGGTCTCGCCGTCGGCGGAGAGCGCCAGGTCCTCCGGATCGCGCGATCCCCGACCGGTGTACGGGACCGTGTCGGTCACCTTGCACTTGCTGTTCAGGAAGAAGATCTGGTCGTGGCTCTGCACGTCGGTGCTGTCGTTGATCACGACGTAGCCGGTCTTCGTCGCGACCATGCCGGAGAGCTCGTTCGTCCGGTTGTCGTCGATGGTGCAGACCTTGGCCGGTGCGGCGAGCGCCGGGGCGGCGGACAGCCCCAGGCACGCACCGACCACACCACCGACTACCACGACCGAGGAGAGGACACGCCGCATCGGCCAAGTGTCGCACGTCGCAGACGCACGGCGGGAAGGCCGTGATCCTTTGACCCGAAGCCGCCGTTCGGGTGGTTCCAAGCTACTCCCCGGCAGCCCGATATGGGGTTAATTCAGCCGCCAACGCCTCATCGACCCGCACGTGCAGCAGAGTCCCCTCGGCGAGGTGTGTGGTGCCGAGTACCTCCCCGCGCCGGTGCACCCGGGCGACCAGGTCACCCCGGGCGTACGGCAGCACCGCCCGCAGCTCGACCGCCGGCCTCGGCAGCCGGGCCTCGATCGTGGCGCGAAGCTCGTCGATCCCCTGCCCGGCCCGGGCGGAGACGAAGACGGCGTCCGGCCACTCCCGCTTGAGCCGCAGCAGCGTCTCCTCGTCGGCGGCGTCGGTCTTGTTCACCACCAGCAGCTCGGGCAACTTGTCCGCGCCCACCTCGGCGAGCACCTCGTGGACCGCCCGTACCTGCTCCTCGGGGTCCGGGTGCGCCCCGTCGACCACGTGGACGACCAAGTCGGCGTCGGCCACCTCCTCCAGCGTCGAGCGGAACGCCTCGACGATCTGGTGCGGCAGGTGCCGGACGAAGCCGACCGTGTCGGAGAGGGTGTAGACCCGCCCGTCGGCGGCTTCGGTCCGGCGGGTGGTCGGGTCCAGGGTGGCGAAGAGCGCGTCCTCGACCAGGACTCCCGCCCCGGTCAGCCGGTTGAGGATGCTGGACTTGCCGGCGTTGGTGTAACCGGCGATGGCGATCGCCGGAACGGCGTTGCGGCTGCGCCGGGCGCGCTTGGTCTGGCGTACGGTGCGCATTGCCTTGATCTCGCGCCGCAGGCGGGAGATGCGGTGGCGGATCCGGCGCCGGTCGGTCTCCAGCTTGGTCTCACCGGGACCACGGGTGCCGACACCGCCGCCGGCGCCGCCGCCACGGCCGCTGCCGCCGGCCTGCCGGGACAGGCTCTCACCCCAACCACGCAGCCGGGGCAGCAGGTATTCGAGCTGGGCCAGCTCGACCTGCGCCTTGCCTTCCTTGCTCTTCGCGTGTTGGGCGAAGATGTCCAGGATCAGCGCGGTCCGGTCGACGACCTTGACCTTGGTCCGCTGTTCCAGGTTGCGCAACTGGGACGGGGAGAGCTCCCCGTCGCAGATCACCGTGTCCGCGCCGGAGGCGAGCACCTCGGCGGCCAGGTCCTCGACCTTGCCGCGGCCGATGTACGTCGCCGGGTCGGGCCGGGTACGCCGCTGGATCAGCCCTTCCAGCACCTCGGAACCGGCGGTCTCGGCGAGCGCGGCCAGCTCGGTGAGCGAGTTCTCCGCGTCGGTCATGGTGCCCTCGGTCCAGACCCCGACCAGGACCACCCGCTCCAACCGGAGTTGCCGGTACTCGACCTCGGTGACGTCGGTGAGCTCGGTGGAGAGCCCGGCCACCCGGCGCAGTGCCGCGCGGTCCTCCCGCTCCATCTCACCGGTGGTGACCTCCTCGCCGAGCAGGGCGTCGAGGTCCTGGTCGGTCAGCGGAGCGAAGCTTTCCTGATTTCGCAAGCGGGTCTCCTGTCCGTTTGATCCCTGACCTCAATCGTGACACGCTCCGCCGACGATCGCACCGCCATAATCCGTCACCCCGGCTGATCGGTCCGTCCGACGTGACGGGTACGTCACCGGCCGAAAAGGGTCGTTTGTGTGCGCAGGAGGGTCGTTTACGACACCCGTGGGGGATGCGCCGGAAGCGGCCCGGAGTCGAACGGGTAAGAATGCGAATGCGGCGGCCGACCGGTCGCACCCGCCAACGACGGAGGGACCCCGTGACCACCACCCGCCTGCCGAGTGCCGGATTCTCGATCACCATCCGGATCGGCGTCACCGCTGACGCCTCGGCCATCGGCCGGCTCACCACCTGTGTCGGCGAAGCCGGCGCGATCGTCACCGCCCTGGACGTGGTCGACTCCGACCCGACCACGGTCATCGTCGACCTCACCTGCGACACCGCCGACGCGAACCACGCCGACCAGGTGGTGAAGTCGCTGACCGCGCTCGACGGCGTGGACGTCCGCAAGGTCTCCGACCGTACGTTCCTGCTGCACCTCGGGGGCAAGATCGAGGTCACCCCGAAGGTCGCGCTGCGCAACCGGGACGAGTTGTCCCGCGCGTACACCCCGGGGGTGGCGCGGGTCTGCCTGGCGATCGCGGAGAACCCGGCCGACGCGCGCCGGCTCACCATCAAGCGCAACACCGTCGCCGTGGTCACCGACGGGTCGGCCGTACTCGGGCTGGGCAACCTCGGGCCGGCCGCGTCGCTGCCGGTGATGGAGGGCAAGGCGGCGCTGTTCAAGCGCTTCGGCGGGGTGGACGCCTGGCCGGTGGTGCTGGACACCCAGGACGTGGACGAGATCGTCTCGATCGTGCGGGCGATCGCACCGGCGTACGGCGGGATCAACCTGGAGGACATCGCCGCCCCGCGTTGCTTCGAGGTCGAGGCCAAGCTGCGTGACCTGCTCGACATCCCGGTCTTCCACGACGACCAGCACGGCACCGCGATCGTGGTACTCGCCGCGCTGACCAACGCGCTGCGGGTGGTGGGCAAGCGGCTCGCCGACGTCAAGGTGGTCGTCTCCGGAGCCGGCGCCGCCGGTACGGCGATCATGAAGCTGCTGCTGCGCCAGGGTGTCGGCGACATCATCGCGTACGACCGGGCGGGTGCCCTGCACCGTGGGTTGGCCGACACCAACCCGGCCTGGAAGTGGCTGGCCGAGAACACCAACAAGGAGAACTACAGCGGCGACCTGCCGGGCGCGATCCGGGGTGCCGACGTCTTCATCGGGGTGAGCGCGCCGAACCTGCTCACCGGCGACGACATCGCCGGCATGGCGAAGGACTCGATCGTCTTCGCGCTGGCCAACCCGGACCCGGAGGTCGACCCCCGGGAGGCCCGCAAGTACGCGGCCGTGGTCGCCACCGGCCGGTCCGACCAGCCGAACCAGATCAACAACGTGCTCGCCTTCCCGGGCGTGTTCCGGGGCATGCTCGACGCGCACGCCGAGGAGTTCACCGAGGAGATGGCGCTCGCGGCGGCTCGGGCGATCGCCGACGTGGTGGGCGAAGACAAGATCAACCCAACGGTGATCGTGCCCAGCGTCTTCGACGCGCGGGTGGCCACCGCCGTCGCCGCCGCCGTACGCGCCGCCGCCCAGCAGCCCACCCCGCCGCCGGCCGCCGACCCCGGCCCCGCCGACCTCCCCGAGATCGCCGCCACCGCCGCCGCCCCCACCGCCCCCCTAGCCACCACCAACTAACCCACCCCACCCCACCCCCCACCCCACCCCCCGTCCCCACCCCACACCTCGTCGATCTAGGGCAAATACAGGTGAGTTGATCTTCAACGGCCACCATTTGCCCTAGATCGACGAGTCGGGTGGGTGGGGGCGGTTAGGGGAGGAGGGTGCCTTCGGCGGTGAGGAGGGCGGGGCCGGTGAGCCAGGCGCTTTCGCCGTCGAGGGTGATGGTGAGGCGGCCACCGGGTACGTCCACCGTGACCGCGCCACTGGTCAGGCCGGCATCGCGCAGGGCCACCGCGGCCACCGCCACCGCGCCGGAACCGCAGGAGAGGGTCTCCGCCGAACCGCGCTCGTAGACCCGCATCAGTACGTGCAGGTCGGTGCCGGCCACCGGCTCGGCCGGGACGACGAACTCGACGTTGACCCCGGCCGGGAAGAAGTCGGGATCGAATCCGGGCGCCCGGGTCAGGTCCAGCGCGGAGAGCTCCACGCCGGCCGGCAGCACGCAGACGAGGTGCGGGTTGCCGCAGTCCACCGCCGTGCCGGTGAGGGTCGACCGGGCGTACCCGTCGAGCCCGCCGGAGTCGCTCGGCCCGACGGAGTCGCTCGGCCCGACGGAGTCGCTCGGCCCGACGGAGTCGGTCGGGTGTTCGACGGTGGCGGTGCTGTCGCCGTACAGCCGGGGGGCGCCGAGGTCGACGGAGATCTCCCGGTCCGCGACCAGCGTGCCGGCGACGGTGGCCGGCCCGGCCACGGCCCGGACGACGCCGGACCGGGTGGCGATCGGCAGCCCGCCGTCGGCGGGTTCGGCGAGACCGGTGTCGAGCAGGTAGCGGGTGAACACCCGGACCCCGTTGCCGCACATCTCGGCCAGTGACCCGTCGGCGTTCCAGTAGTCCATGAACCACTCGGCCTCGCCCGCGTACGCGGTGCCCTCCGGATGCTTCGCCGCCCGGATCACCCGGAGTACGCCGTCCGCCCCGATCCCCCGCCGCCGGTCGCAGAGCGCGGCGACCAGGGCCGGAGTGAGCGCGAGCTCGCCGTCCGGATCGGCGAGGATGACGAAGTCGTTGCCGGTGCCATGACCCTTGGTGAACTTCACCAGCCCATCATTCCCGATCATCGGCGCAATCATCCCCGAGCCCGCTCCCGAGCGGTCTCGACCACCTTCAGCCCCGCCTCGACCAGGTCCGACCGGGCCGCGTCGAGCCAGCCAATCCGGGGGTCGCGGCGGAACCACTTGCGTTGGCGGCGGACGAACCGGCGGGTCGCCTGGACCGTCTCGGCGCGTGCCTGCTCCTCGGTCAGCTCTCCGTCGAGTTGGCGCAGCGCCTGCTGGTAGCCGAGCGCCCGGCCGGCGGTCCGGCCGTCGCGCAGGCCCCGCCCGGCAAGTTCGCGTACCTCGTCGACGAGGCCGGCCGCCCACATCAGGTCGACCCGGGTGGCGATCCGCTCGTCTAGGAGCGCGGTGTCCCGGTCGACGCCGAGTTGCACCGATTCGTACCAGGGTTTCGGTTCCGGGAGGGCGGCGGTGAACGGGCCGCCGGTCAGCTCGATCACCTCCAGGGCGCGGACGATCCGCCGACCGTTGCCGGGCAGGATGCTGGCCGCCGCGTCCGGGTCGACCGCCCGCAGCCGGGCGTGCAGCGGGGCCGGGCCGGTGTCGGCCAGTTCCGCTTCCAGCCGGGCCCGCAGGGCCGGGTCGGTGCCGGGGAACTCGAACTCCTCCAGGACCGCGCGGACGTACAGGCCGGAGCCGCCGACCAGCAGCGGCACCCGGCCCCGGGCGAGGATGTCGTCGACCGCGGCGCGGGCCAGCCGCTGGTACTCGGCCACGCTGGCCGGCTCGGTGACGTCCCAGATGTCCAGCAGGTGGTGCGGCACTCCGGCCCGCTCGGCCGGGGTGAGTTTGGCGGTGCCGATGTCCATGCCCCGGTAGAGCTGCATCGAGTCGGCGTTGACCACCTCACCGCCGAGCGCCTCGGCGAGCGCGATGCTGAGCGCCGACTTGCCGGCGGCGGTCGGGCCGACGACGGCGACGACGAGGCTCATGAGCGCTCCTCCCGCTGCCAGCCGGCCACGAAGTAGCCGACACCGTACGGTGCCGCGTGGTAGCCGATCGCACCGGTCCAGCCGGGTCCGGCCGCGCCGGCGAGCACCTGCCACGGCGCCCGCCCGGCCACCCGCAACTCGGTGGAGAGCATCGGGTCCAGGTCGAGCAGGGCGTCGGTGTCCGCCCCGGCGAGGGCCGAGGCAACCCCCTCGTCGTACGCGACGGCGCGCGGGTCGTCGTAGCCGGGTGACTTCTCCCCCCGGCAGGCCGACCCGTCCCCGAGTACGAGCAGCGCGACCCTGGGCCGGCGGTCGGCCAGCCCGGCACCGAGCGCGGCGCACTCCCCGGCGGTCGCGGCGGTGTCGACGCAGTCCAGGCTGAGTTCGGCCGCCCCGAGGTCGTGCCGGCTGAGCAGCCAGCCACCGACCAGCAGGCTCAGTGGCCCGGTCCGCCGCTCGGACCGGTCCCCGGTCCCCGCCGACCGCTCGCCGAGGACGAATCCGGTCTCCACTCCCCAGGGCGCGAAACTCCCCGCGTACGGGCCGGGCAGGGTTTCGGTACGGTCGCCGCCGCCGAGTACCACCAGCAGATCGGGGGCGACGGAAAGTAGTTGTGCGATCGCCGCGTCGGCGGCGTACCGTAGGTCGTCGAGTTCGACGGCGGCCGAACCCGCGATCTCGGGCACGATCATCGGCGGGTGCGGGCAGACGGCGGCGGCGATCAGAGACACGCCACCACCGTAGCTGGGTTCGGACCTTACACCCGCTTGCATACCGATCGGCCATGGTCAAGGACACCGTATGGTCACGGTCGACCACAGGCGCTCGACGCGGACCCGGTGGGACCTGTGACAATGCCGGGGAGAAACTTCGCTGCAATATGACTGCGCCGTGGCGGCGACCCCGGGGGACCTCTTTCTTCGGTGGCGCCGGGAGAACGAGGATGGGCACATGAGCGACTGGACGGCCTTCGGACGGGTGGACGCGGACGGCACGGTCTACGTCAAGACGGCCGAGGGCGAGCGGGTGGTCGGTTCCTGGCAGGCCGGGGCACCGGAGGAGGGGTTGGCGCACTTCGCCCGCCGCTTCGCCGACCTGGTCACCGAGGTGGACCTGATCGAGGCGCGGCTCAACTCCGGCGCCGCTGACGCGGCGCACTCACTGGCGAGCGTGCGGCGGCTGCGCGGGTCGTTGGCCGAGGCGCACGTGGTGGGTGACATCGACGCGCTCGCCGCCCGGCTGGACAAGTTGGCCGGTGTCGCCGACGAGAAGGCGGGTGAGGCACGGGCGGCTCGCGAGTCGGCCCGGACCGAGGCACTGGCTCGCAAGACCGCGCTGGTCGAGGAGGCCGAGAAGCTGGCCGCCGAGTCGACCGGCTGGAAGACCGCCGGTGACCGGCTCAAGGAGATCCTGGACGAGTGGAAGAGCATTCGCGGGGTCGACAAGAAGACCGACGGTGAGCTGTGGAAGCGGTTCGCCGCCGCGCGGGACGGGTTCACCCGTCGCCGCGGGGCGCACTTCGCCACCCTGGACGCCCAGCGCAAGCAGGCCCAGGGCGCGAAGGAGGAGTTGGTCGCCGAGGCCGAGACGCTGGCCGAGTCGACGGACTGGGCGGTCACCGCGAACCGGCTCAAGGACCTGATGACGCAGTGGAAGGCGGCCCCCCGCGCGTCGAAGGAGGCCGAGCAGAAGCTCTGGGACCGGTTCCGGGCCGCCCAGGACGCGTTCTTCTCCCGCCGCAGTGAGGTCTTCTCGGCGCGGGACAACGAGCAGCGCGGCAACCTGGAGCGCAAGCAGGCGTTGCTGGCCGAGGCCGAGGCGTTGGACGTGGACGGCGACCCCCGGGCCGCGCAGGCCAAGCTGCGGGAGATCCAGGGGGCGTGGCACGACGCCGGGCGGGTGCCGCGCGAGGCGGCCGCCGGGCTGGACCGCCGGCTGCGGGTTGTCGACGAGAAGGTACGGCAGGCGATGGACTCGGCCTGGCGGCGTACGGAGCCGTCGGCCAATCCGTTGCTGGTGCAGATGCGCGAGCAGGTGGCCGAGGCCGAGCAGCGGCTGGCTCGGGCCCAGGCGGCCGGGGACGCCAAGCGGATCCGCGAGGCCGAGTCGGCGCTCGCCGCCAAGCGGCAGTTCCTCCAGTTGGCGGAGCAGGCGAGCTGACCGGACCGATTCGCCGGTTGGCGAAGCAGGCGAACTGATCGGGCCCCTCCCGCCGTAGTCCGGTGGGGTGGGGCCCTTTCGTCTGTTCGGTCCGGGGTGAGGCTTTACATCGATTCACATCCATGGTTGCCTCAGGAAAGCGCTTGCCCCGGGCAAGCGAACGCGGGAGCCAGACACTTCGACCACGGTTCGATCCGTACGGCAAAAAAAGCCGGACGATGTCGACCCGGCGGGATCACCGGCGCCGACCAGGGCACGGCCACCGGAGGTGAACCGCCGCCCGGCGCCGCCTCCCCGCCGGTGACCAAGGTGTGCGAGGGGTCCCGCCCTGCGGCTCAGCGGTCGCAGGCGCTGGCGGCCGGGGCGAGCGGCGGTGCGCCGAGCGTCGGCAGGCCCAGCGACACCGCCGACGTACGCGGAACCCGGCCCGCCTCGTACGCGTCACCGGCCCGCGTCCGGCGGTGAGCCAGTGGCGCGGAGTCGGCGTTGAGGTGGTGCGGCGCCGCGTAGGTCACCACCGTGTGCACGATGTCGCCGGGGCGGACCGACGCGCCGTCCGGGCCGGCGTCGAAGTGCACCAGCCGGCCGTCACGGGCCCGCCCGGACATCCGCCCGGTACGTTCGTCCTTGCGCCCCTCACCGACCGCGACCAGCAGCTCGACGGTTTCGCCGACCAGCTTCGTGTTCTCCGCCCAGGTGATCTCCTCGACGCATGCGATCAGCCGCTCGTAGCGCTCCTGCACGACCTGCTTCGGCAGCTGGCCGTCCATGGTCGCGGCCGGGGTGCCGGGGCGCTTCGAGTACTGGAACGTGAAGGCGGAGGAGAACCGGGCCTCGCGCACCACGTCGAGGGTCCGCTGGAAGTCGGCCTCGGTCTCGCCGGGGAAACCGACGATGATGTCGGTGGTGATCGCCGCGTCCGGCATGGCCGCCCGGACCTTCTCGATGATCCCCAGGTAGCGGTCCGACCGGTACGAGCGCCGCATCGCCTTGAGCACGTCGTCGGAGCCCGACTGCAACGGCATGTGCAGCGAGTGGCAGACGTTGGGCGTCTCCGCCATCGCCGCGATCACGTCGTCGGTGAAGTCCTTCGGGTGCGGGCTGGTGAACCGGACCCGCTCCAGCCCGTCGATCTCCCCGGTGGCGCGCAACAGCTTGCCGAACGCGAGCCGGTCACCGAACTCGACCCCGTACGAGTTGACGTTCTGCCCGAGCAGCGTCACCTCCAGTACGCCCTCGGCGACCAGGGCGCGCACCTCGGCGAGCACGTCGCCGGGGCGCCGGTCCTTCTCCTTGCCCCGCAGCGACGGCACGATGCAGAAGGTGCAGGTGTTGTTGCAGCCGACCGAGATCGACACCCAGCCGGCGTAGGTCGACTCGCGCCGGGCCGGCAGCGTGGACGGGAAGACGTCCAGCGACTCCAGGATCTCCACCTCGGCACTGGAGTTGTGCCGGGCCCGCTCCAGCAGCACCGGCAGCGAGCCGATGTTGTGGGTGCCGAAGACGACGTCGACCCAGGGCGCCTTGCGGACGATCTCGCTGCGGTCCTTCTGCGCCAGGCAGCCGCCGACCGCGATCTGCATGCCGGGGCGTTTGTCCTTCACCGGGCGAAGGTGGCCGAGGTTGCCGTAGAGCCGGTTGTCGGCGTTCTCGCGTACGGCACAGGTGTTGAAGACCACCACGTCCGGCTCGTCGACCTCGGCGGCACGTACGTAACCGGCCTGCTCCAGCAGGCCGGAGATCCGCTCCGAGTCGTGCACGTTCATCTGGCAGCCGTAGGTCACGACCTGGTAGCTCTTCGACACAGTCGGATGCCCCTCTCCCACGGCCACCAAGCGTAGCCGTCCGTCTCGTCCCGACCGGGACGGGTGGGGCCGGGCCGGAACCCCGGTACGCCGCTGACCCGCCGGTGGCGGGTGACGCGGCACCGCCGGATGCCCGCGTCGGTGGCAGAGTGAACGGGGCAGCGCGCTCGGCCGACCGACCGGCGCCACCATCCGGGTCCGGCTCGACCGGGCTCCGGGCAACCGGAGAACCAGGAGGAAGCATGTGCCGCAGCATCAAGACCCTGCGTGAGCCGTACGCCGAGGAGGTCACGGTGGCCGACATCGAGGCGGCGGCGTTGCAGTACGTCCGGAAGATCTCCGGGTTCCGCAGCCCGGCGGCGCACAACGCGGCAGCGTTCCAGGCCGCGGTCGACGCGGTGGCCGAGGCCACCCGGACCCTGCTCGACCAGCTCGTGGTCCGGGGCAGCGGTACGGCGCAGGCCGGTGCCGGTGACGCCCGGACCGCGACGACGAGCGCCGGCTGACCGGCCGCCGCCTCCCCACCCCGGACCGGACCCGCCCGTGACGCCCCTCGGGCCACGAGCGGTCCGGTCACCCCCGGTCCCCCGGACGCGCGGCGGGCCGGTCAGCCCATCCGACGCTCGGCGGGCCGAGACGGTCAGGCCGACGGTCGGCGAGCCGGGGCGGTCAGGCCGCGGCGAGTGCCGGGATGACCGAGTCCGGCCCCCACTCGGACTGGTGGCACTGCGACCAGGCCCGGCACCGTGGACTGTGCGCGCTGCACAGCCGCAGGTCGCTGAGGATGTCGCCGTCGTCGTCCTCGGTGACGTCGAGGTGCACCGGACGGATCGTGCCGTCCGATCCGACCAGCAGGTGCCGTCCGGGGTCGAGGGTGTCGTCCGCCAGCAGGCACGGTCGGCCCAACCGCCGGGCGAAGGCCGCGATCACCGTCACCTCGGGCAGCCCGTCCGGGATGCCGTAGAAGTCCACCGAGGTCGGGAACTCCCCGGGCCTGTGCCACACGTCGCAGACCACCGCGTCGTGCGGTAGGCGGGCCGGGTCGGCCGTGCTCAACGGCACCACCGCCAGCCCGAGTACGTCGCCGAGCGCGGAGCAGACCTCCGCGACGGTCGAACGGTCGTCGATCTTCCAGTTCCACAGCTCGGTCACGCCGCCTCCTCGCTGTGCGCAGCCACGGCCGCAGCAACGGCCCCTACTGACGATGGTGACCGGCAGCCGACGCCGCGCGGGGCTAAGTTACCGGTCTGTGACCATATCTGCCGAAATCCGCCTATCCCATTACCTACCGTAATCGAGTGGTGACACTCTACCGCTCCCGATTTTCGGCCGCACTCACTTAGCGTATTCCACCGGCAGCAGTAGGTTTACCGACACTCGGCGGAGTCGTACCGGTGTCGGCCGGGGAGGCGGACGGAGCCGTGGAGACGGGCTCTCGACGGATCGAGGCCGATGGCCGCGTTTCAGCCGTACCCCATCGATCGTTCTGAGCCTGCACCGTCCGAAGTGGCGGCCTGCTGGGGTTGGGCCCGGTGTCCTCCCTATCTGGGAGGCACCGGGGGCACGCGTAGTTGATCCGTCGTTCCCCGCGCGAATGCGTCAGCTCCGCGCCGACCGGAGCCTGTCGTTACGTGACCTGGCCAAGTTGACCTTTCACTCCAAGTCCTACGTCCATGAGTTGGAGACGAGGCTACGCAGTGGGCCCAGCAGCGCCGACTGATCGCCGGAGCCACTCCAGGTACTCCGTAGAACCCGCGACGATCGGTGTGGCGATGATTTGGGGATTGCCCCAGGGGTGGTGCTCCAGCAGGTGCGCTTCCAGGGCGTCGTACCGGTCGGCCATGGTGTAGAGCACCAGCCGCCATTCTTCGCCGGTGCCCTGCTTGCCGAGGTGCCAGAACACGCTGACGACCGGGCCGATGACCTGGGCGCCGCCGGCCAGGCGGGCGGCTACGGCGGACTGCGCGAGGTCGACGGCTACGGCACTCGTCTCGGTTGCCGTGACCACCTGGAGGTAGTCGCTCACTGCCGGAGCCTATGCGGTCCGCGGACGAATTCGGCGAGGTGGCGAAGGCGAAGTAGCCCAGCCTCCTGTTCTCCAGAACAGAAGGCTGGGCGAGCCGGCCCGGACCGCGATGGTCCGGGTTGGCGGCGTCTCGGTCCCGCTCCCTCGATCGTTCTGACGGTGTACCGTCCGAATTGGCGGCCCGCCGGGGTAGGGCCTGGCGTGCCGCCGCCCCCAGCCCTACCTGGGAAGGTTCACCCCTATGCCTCGTCGGCCCGTGCCGTCCGACCCGTCCATCGGGGAACGCATCCGCCACCGTCGTGAACTTCACGGATGGAGCGTCCGCCACGCGGCCAGCCGGGCTGGCATCTCACACACGTCGTGGTCGCGCATCGAGCGTGGGCAGCAGCGTACCGATCGATACATGATCGTTGACCTGGCTGCCGCTCTCGAATGCTCCGTGGTCGAGCTGACCGGCCAGCCGTACACGTCGGCGGACCGACAACTGGAGTCCGCCCGCATCGACGCCGAGCGGGTCTGGCGGACGATGATGAGCCACCCGCTCACCGAGCCGGTCACGCGGTCCCCGGTGCCCGCCGGTGCGCTGCTGCGGGAATCCGCGCTCGTGCGGGATCTCTACGGCCGGTGCGACTACGCCGGGGCGTTGCACCGCCTCGTGACCCTGATCCCCGCGTTGCATGATCTGAAGGAGCAGCGGGAGACACTGAAGGCGATGGTCCCGGTGTACGGGGTAGCGATGGGCTGTCTGCTGAACGTCGGCTACCCGGCGCAGGCGTGGCTTGCCGTAGACCACTGCGAGGAAGCCGCGCGACGGCTTGAGGACCCGGTGGCGCTGGCGGTGGCCGCCGCGAACAGGGCTCGGGTTCTGTCGTACTCGGGAGCGTACGGCCCGGCTCGTTCCACCGCCGAGAGGGCGACCGAGGACCTGGAGCACCATCTCAACGCGCCGGCCGCCCTGGACCTGCTCGGCTTCCTGCACCTGGCGCGGGCACACCACTCGGCGGGCGTCCGCGACGCCGCCGCAGCGGAAAGCCACCTGGCCGAGGCGTCCCGGATCGCGCAGCGGACCGGGGAGACGACGAGCTGGGACATGACGTGGGGCCCCCGCAACGTGGCGTTGTGGCAGATGGCCAACCAGCTCGACACGGGACGGTCGGGCGAGGCGATGGAGACCGCAGCCCGGGTGCGAGTCGACGGGCTTCCCGCGCAGCGTCAGGTGTACTTCTACATGGACATGGCCCGGGGCCACACCGACCTGGGCCGTGACCGGGACGCGGTGCGGTGGCTCCTGACCGCCGAGCGGGTTGGTCCTCAGCATGCCCGATCGTCCTCATCGACCCGGGAGACCGCGAGAGCGCTGCTACGCCGGGGCGCGGGGGGATCCGAGCTACGGGGGCTGTGTGAGCGGATGGGCGTCGCCGTCTGAGGTAGTGGTGCGTAAGCGTTCCACTCGCACCGGTTGCGATCAGTAGCGTCCTGATCACGGACGTGGCGACTCTTGCCTGATCAGTGGCGATGCGGGCTGCCAGTGCGTCCACCAGCGGGGCACCGGACCCAATTTTCCCGTGTCGGGTCCCGTGCTCCACCTGACTTGGAGGTGAGCAGTGGCGATCAACAGCACTCGGCGGAAGTGGTTCGCCGACGGACCCGACCCCGGTTCGATCGAGCCGGCGGCTTCCCGGCCGGCACCCGACTCGGAACCGGAGGCCGTCCAACCCGAGCGGATCCTCGTGACCCTGATCGTGGGCGCGGTGGCGATCGGCGGCCCGCGCCGGACCGGTACCCGTGTCCGCCCGGCGCGCGGCAACCGTGGGCGGTGGCTGTGAGCAGCGAGGCGGAACAGATGATCCGGGACGCGCTGCGGATCGCCGCCCAGCACCGTGAGAGCACGTGCGAGCGGTGCACCGAGGACGGCTGCCCGGCCCTCGACAAGGCGCGGGCCCTGGTGGAACTGCCGGGCGAGTGGTGACGGCCACCGGGCCCGGCGGTGAGGTGGTGAGGTGGTGCGAGCATCGCTGCTGGATGGCCTGGTCGTGACCTTGGAGCCGGGCGAGTGGTACGCGAAGTCCGGGGTGCTGGCCGCCACCCGCAAGACGATCCGGCTGGTCGGCGCCGACCGGATCCACGGCCGACAGGTCGGCGAGGGCGGCAGGCATCACGAGATCTGGGTGTCCGGCCACCAGGACGCGTGCGATGCCCACCCGTCGCACCCGCCCTGCGTCGCGGAGTACGTCGCGGTGGCTGCGGTGGAACGGGCCATCAGGGCGCACGGAAGCTGGAGCGGGCCGTGAGCCAGGACGAACCGCTCACCCCAGCGGCGCTCTGGTGGGCGGCGACCCGGACCATCGACGGGCACCTCGGTGAGCGCCGGTGCCCGCAGTGCCGGCCGGACGGGTGTGAGCAGTTGGCCTGGGCGCTCCGACAGCGGGCCGGCGGCAAGGCGGGCGAGATGGTACCGATCCTGCTCGCCGCCGCGACCCCGTGACCGCCGCCGAGCCGGACCGGACGCTGACGAAGGTCACGGTCAACCTCAACCCACGCGCGGTCGACGCCCTGGACGCGGCGTGCGCGCGAACCAGGGACACGAAGACGGACACGATCAACCGGGCGCTCGTCGTCTACCACCTGGTGCTCGACCTGGTGGAACGCGGCGGCGGGAGCCTCACCGTACGGAACACCGACGGTGACACCGAACGGGTGCACCTGCTCTGACCGGTCCGGCCGGCGGCAACCGGCACCGGACCGGATGAGGCCCCGGGGGGGGACCACCGTGGTCCGGGCCGTGTTCCAACTGTTACCCGGCGGCCGACGTGGGACGGTCCGAGGGCGCGGCGCAGCCAGCAGACGTGACGAGTGCGACGTTCGGCTGGATGGTGGGTCGTTACCAAGGCTGTGACCAGGGCGAACGCTAAGGTGCTGAAGATGGAGGCGGGCGGGTGCCTGGTGGTCCTCTCGGTCTTCAAAACCGATGCGGTCGAGCAACTCGGCCGGGCGGGTTCGATTCCCGTACGCCTCCGCCACAAGTTTTCGCAGGCCAGGCCCGTACGCCGGTGGTCTGAAGCGAACCGGACGGGCGGACCGCAACCCGCCGACGTCCGGGCCGTGTTACCGCCTCGTGACCAGATCGTTTGCGTCGCCGCACGTCAGGTCCCCTACAGTTGCGTAACCAAAGCAGACTGGGGCCCACACAGGGGGCCACAGACCAGACAGGTGGGGGCATGACCGCGGCGACCGACCAACCGCTCATCAAGCTTGACGGGGTCAACAAATGGTTCGGCCCGCTCCATGTGCTGCACGACGTGAATCTCTCCGTCAACCGCGGTGAGGTGGTCGTCGTGATCGGGCCGTCCGGCTCGGGCAAGTCGACGCTCTGCCGTGCGATCAACCGCCTGGAGCCGATCAACTCGGGCACCATCGTCTTCGACGGCCAGCCGCTGCCGGCCGAGGGTCGGGCCCTGGCCCGCCTGCGCAGCGAGGTCGGCATGGTGTTCCAGTCGTTCAACCTCTTCGCGCACAAGACGATCCTGCAGAACGTCACGCTCGGTCCGGTGAAGGTACGCAAGGAGAAGCCGGCCGCCGCGCGCGAGCGCGCCCTGGCACTGCTGGACCGGGTCGGCATCGCCAACCAGGCCGACAAGTACCCGGCGCAGCTCTCCGGTGGACAGCAGCAGCGCGTGGCGATCGCCCGCGCCCTGGCGATGCAGCCCAAGGCGATGCTCTTCGACGAGCCGACCAGCGCCCTGGACCCGGAGATGGTCGGCGAGGTGCTGGACGTGATGACCTCGTTGGCCCGGGACGGGATGACGATGGTGGTGGTGACCCACGAGATGGGCTTCGCCCGGCACGCGGCGAACCGGGTCATCTTCATGGCCGACGGCCAGCTCGTCGAGGACGCTCCCCCGGAGGAGTTCTTCGCGAACCCCCGCAGTGAGCGGGCCAAGGACTTTCTGTCCAAGATCTTGACGCACTAGGGCGTCCAGTGTGGAGCGCCCCGGCCGGGGGCGACCGCTTCGTCGAAGAAGGAGATGTACATGCGTATCTCGCGAGTGGCCACGCTGGCCGCCGTCGCAGCCCTGACGCTGGGTGTTGCCGCGTGCGGTGGCGACGACAGTGACGGAACCGGTGCGGCACCGGAGGCGAAGAGCTTCGCCGCCGGCACCACCATGGAGAAGCTGAACAAGGCCCAGAAGATCGTCATCGGCACCAAGTTCGACCAGCCCGGCTTCGGCCTGAAGGGTCTGGACAACAAGCCGGCCGGCTTCGACGTGGAGATCGGCAAGATCATCGCGGATGAGCTCGGCATCCCGGAGAGCAAGATCGAATACATCGAGACCCCGTCGGCCGTCCGCGAGGAGGTCCTGGAGCAGGGCAAGGCCGACATCGTGGTGGCGACGTACACCATCAACGACAAGCGCAAGGAGCGGATCGACTTCGCCGGTCCGTACTACGTCGCCGGTCAGCACATCATGGTCAAGGCGGACGACACCAGCATCACCGGCCCGGACTCGTTCAAGACCAGCGGCAAGAAGGTCTGCTCGGTCGCGGGTTCGACGCCCGCCGCGAACATCGAGAAGTACCTGGCCGACAAGGTCGCCCAGCTGGTGGTCTTCGACGTCTACCAGAAGTGCGTGGACGCCCTGACCGGCGGCCAGGTCGACGCCGTCACCACCGACAACGTCATCCTCACCGGCTTCATCGCCAAGAACGAGGGCAAGTTCAAGCTCGCCGGCCAGAAGTTCACCGACGAGCCGTACGGCATCGGGGTCAAGAAGGGCGACACCGCCTTCCGTGACTTCATCAACGACACCCTTGAGAAGATCTACACCGACGGCCGTTACGCCAAGGCGTGGACCGACACCGCGGGCAAGTTCGACTCGGCCGTACCGACCGGCCCGAGCATCAACCGGTACTGAGTTTCCCCTGGTACCGCGTTACGGCCGGTACTGAGTTTCACCGCTGGAGCTGGAGGGTGACCATGAGAGAGGCCTGTCCGTGAGTGTGCTCGTCGACAACTTCGACGTCTTCGCCGGAGGACTCTGGGTCACCCTCCAGCTCTGCGTGTTTTCCGCGATCGGTGCCCTACTGATCGGCACCCTCGTGGCGGTCCTGCGGATCTCGCCGGTGCCACCTCTGCAGTGGATCGGCACGGCGTACGTGACGGTGTTCCGCAACTGTCCGCTGACGATCGTGCTCTTCTTCTCCGCCTTCGTCCTGCCGGCACTGGGATCGAACGGCGACTTTCTCCGGATTCCGGGGCTGAGCTCGATCTCCACCCGGCTCGGCAACGAACTGCCGTACTTCCGGTTCGTGATCATCGCGCTGAGCCTCTACACCGCCGCCTTCGTCTGCGAGGCGATCCGCAGCGGCATCAACGCGGTCTCGCCCGGCCAGGCCGAGGCCGCCCGGGCGATCGGCCTGACGTTCACCCAGAACCTGCGGCTGGTCGTCCTGCCGCAGGCGTGGAAGTCGGCGATCGTGCCGCTGGGCAGCGTCATCATCGCAATGATCAAGAATTCCGCGCTGGCCGGCTTCTTCGGCGTGACCGGCGACCTCACCAGCTCCGGCACGAACCTGACCAGTCAGGCCGGTGAGGCGATCATCCCGGTCTTCATCGGCATCAGCATCGGCTTCCTGCTGCTGACCGTGCCGCTCGGCCTCCTGCTGGACCGGGTCGAGCGACGACGGGCGGTCGGCGTCCGATGAACGAGCGAAACATCGAGCGGTACGCGACGCACGGCGAGGACGCGGCATGAACCAGCAGCAGTCGGTGCTCTACGACAACCCCGGCCCCCGGGCCCGACGGTTGACCCTGATCGGCAGCGTCATCGCCGTCATCGGCGTCGCCGCCTTCGCCTACTTCCTCGTCTACCGGCCGCTGGACGAGAGCGGCCAGTTCACGATGGAAAAATGGGGACCGCTGGTCGACCCGGAGAACGAGGTCTTCTCGCTGGTCTGGGCCCGGATCCGGGACGGCTTCATCGCCACCCTCACCGCCGCCGGCCTGGCGATCGTCGGCTCACTGGTCGTCGGCCTCGCGCTGGCCGTCCTGCGGGTCCAGCTCAAGGCACTGCGCGAGCGGCGCTTCGTCGGCCTGCCCGCCCCGGCCGCGCTCGGACTGCGGGTGCTGAGCTGGGTGCTCAACACGATCACCCGGTTCTGCGTCGAGGTCTTCCGGGGCCTCCCGGTCGTGATCACCATCTTCTTCGTGGCGACCGCCCTGCCCGACGTCGGCGTCGACCTCGGCGACCGGCTCTGGTACCTGGTGATCGGCCTGACCATCTACAACAGCGTGGTGATCGGCGAGATCATGCGCTCCGGGATGGAGGGGCTGCCCGGCGGGCAACGCGAGGCGGCCCTGGCCTGCGGCCTCAGCTCGTTCCAGATCACCCGCATGATCCTGCTGCCGCAGGCGCTGCGGATCATGCTGCCGGCGCTGATCAGCCAACTGGTGGTGGTCCTCAAGGACACCTCGCTCGGCTTCATCATCGGCTACGAGGAGGTGCTCCGGGTCAGTGCGTTCCTCATCGGCAACCTGGAGAACCCGATCCAGGTGTACGCCGTGGTCGGCGCCATCTACATCCTGCTCAACTACCTGCTCTCCAAGCTCGCCGAGTACGTCCAACGGCGACTCGCCCGGGGCCGCAAGACCAAGGGTCTGCCCCCGATCAACATCATGACGCCGGCCCGTGCCGGCGCCGACGGGAGCGCGGGAGCCGCCTGAGCGGGATCACCCACCACCGAACCCGGGTCCAGCCCTCCGGCTGACCCGGGTTCGTTCGTATGCCGGGGTGGTGCCCGTCCGGTCAGCGGGCGATCTCGGTGACCCGGGACTCGCGTACGACGGTGACCCGGATCTGACCCGGATAGGTCAGCTCCTCCTCGATCTGCTTGGCCACGTCACGGGCCAGCACCGCCGCACCGATGTCGTCGACGTCGTCCGGCTTCACCATCACCCGGATCTCCCGACCCGCCTGCATGGCGAAGACCTTCTCCACCCCGGACTTGCCGCCGGCGATCTCCTCGATCCGCTCCAGGCGCTTGACGTACGCCTCCAGGCTCTCCCGGCGCGCACCCGGCCGACCACCGGAGCAGGCATCCGACGCCTGGGTCAGCACCGCCTCGATGGTCTGCGGCTGCACCTCGTTGTGGTGCGCCTCGATCGCGTGCACGACCTCGTCGGACTCCCCGTACTTGCGGGCCAGGTCGGCGCCGATCAGCGCGTGGCTGCCCTCCACCTCGTGGGTGAGCGCCTTGCCGATGTCGTGCAGGAACGCACACCGCTTGATCGTCGGGGCGTCCAGCCGCAGCTCGGCGGCCATGATGCCGGCGATGTGCGCGGTCTCGACCAGGTGCTTGAGCACGTTCTGCCCGTACGACGTCCGGTAGCGCAACCGACCGAGCAGGGTGACCAGCTCCGGGTGGATCTCGGTGATGCCGACCTCGACCAGGGCGTCCTCGGCGGCCCGCTGACAGAGCCGCTCCACCTCGTGCTTGGCGGTCTCGAAGACCTCCTCGATCCGGTGCGGGTGGATCCGGCCGTCCAGCACCAGCTTCTCCAGGGTGAGCCGGCCGATCTCCCGGCGTACCGGGTCGAAGCAGGAGAGCAGTACCGCCTCGGGGGTGTCGTCGATGATCAGGTTGACCCCGGTGACGGACTCGAAGGCGCGGATGTTGCGCCCCTCGCGGCCGATGATCCGGCCCTTCATCTCGTCGCCGGGCAGGTGCAGCACACTGACCACGCTTTCGGCGGTCTGCTCGCTGGCCACCCGCTGGATCGCGTCCACCACGATATGCCGGGCCCGCTGGTCGGCGGTGTTGCGCGCGTCGGCCTCGATGTCCCGGACCAGGAGCGCCGCCTCACGCTTGGCCTGCACCTCGATCGCCTCGACCAGCTCACCACGGGCCGCGTCGGCGGTCAGGCCGGCCACCCGTTCCAGTTCCCGTCGCCGCTGCTCCTCGGCCTCGACCAGGGTGGTCTCCCGGACGGCCAGCGCGGCCTCCCGTTCGGCCAGCTCGGTCGCCGCGGTGGTCAGCCGGCGTTCCCGCTCGGTGAGCCGCTCGACCTCCTCGGTGTGCAGCCGCTCCCGCTCGTCCATCCTGGCCGCCCGTCGTTCGAGCTCGACGGCCTGTTCCTTGATCGTGGCGGCGAGCGAGGCGATCTCCCGCTCGCCGCTGCGCCGGGCCGCGGTGCGGACCTGCTCGGCGTCGGTCTCGGCCTGACGGTGTGCCCGGTCGAGTACGGTGTCCGCCTCGACCCGGGCGGCGTCCAGCACCCGGCGGGCCTCGGCCCGTGCCGCGCTCGCCTCGGCCTTCGCGGCGGCGGCCTCGGCCCGTGCGGCGGCGGCAGCGGACTTCGCCGTGTCGACGGTCGTGTACGCCTCGTCGGCGGCGGACCGCAGCGCCGCGAGCGACTGCTCCTGGCGGTCCTTCTCGGCGACGAAGGCGGAGTCGTCCGGAGCCGGGCCGGTCCCGGTGAGACCGATCCGGCGCAGTGCCCGTGCGCCCAGCACCAGAGCGGCCAGTACGAGGACGGCGAGCACCGCGATCGCGACGAGCAACCCCCATTCGAGCGCGCTCATGCCGACGCCCCACAGCGACTCGTACCGATGTCCCCGCGCCGCCCGGTCATGGCCGCCTCCCCTCACCGCCCGGCGCCGGAGGGTCCGCCCTCCTGATGACGCGCCCTACGGCTGTCGAGACGCCCGACCGAGGCGGCTGGCCGAGGATAGGTTCCATCGGCGGTGTGTTGGTACACCGCCGATGACCGGGAACCGTGTTCGTGACGTCACCGGAACCGGCCTGTCCGGTGACGCGCTATCTGGCCCCTGAACTGGCCAAAGTGATGCCGTACTGTTACGCGATCTATGTTGTGCGTTTAGCCTGCGATGGTCGGGCAGTCTCACCTGTAACGCGAGGCTAGGTCGCGAGGGGCCCTTCGGTCAAGGACTCATGATCCAGCATGAGTCGGACGTACGGCACACGGATGCCTACCCGCAGCTCATGACGGGTGGGGCATACCCGGACGAGCCGGCCGGCCGAAGGCCCTCGGGAAGCCCGGCCCGGCGGTTGCCGCCGCCGGGCGGGACGTCCGATGCCGCTACTCCCCCGCGCGGCTGTCCCGGTCGAGCTCGGACTCGGCGTCGGCGAGCGCGTCCGGGTCGATGTACTCGGCGAACTCGGCCGCCTCGGCGCTCTGCGCCGCCAACGCGTCCTTCACCGCCCGGATCGCCACGCCGGGCGGATAGCCCTTGCGGGCGAGCATGGCCACCAGCCGGCGGAACACCGCGTCCGGCGTGCCCCGTGCGGTCCGCAGCTTGCGATCCACCAGCGTGCGGGCGGTCTCACCCTCGGTCGTCTCGTCCAGCTCACCGAGCGCCTCGATGGCGATGTCACGGTCGACGCCCCGCTGGCGCAGCTCGTTGGCCAGCGCCCGGCGGGCCAGACCCCGTCCCTGGTGGCGACTGGTGACCCAGGCCCGCGCGAAGGCGGCGTCGTCGATGATGCCGACCTCGTCGTACCGGTCGAGCACCTGGTGGGCGACCTCCTCGCTGATGCCCCGTCGGGCGAGCGCGGTCGCCAGTTCGGCCCGGGTACGCGGGCGCACGGCCAGCTGACGCAGGCAGATCTCGCGAGCCACCTCCCCCTCGTCGCGGGGCGGCCCGGCAGCGGCGGCGTCCCCGCCGCGCCCACGCCGTCGGCCGTCGGCCCCACCCGGCCGTTCCGAGCCGGACCCGGTGCCGGTCTGTCCTGGCGACGCCGAGGCGCCCTCCGGCCAGCCCTGGTCGTCCTCGGACCAGCCGGCCGGACCGGCGTCACCGATCGACTCGAAGCCACCGGTCGAATCGGCGTTCGCGGCACGCCCCCGCCGCGAACGCCCCACGGTCCCGCCACCCGATCGGGGCGGTGCGGCATCCCAGCCACGCCCCGACCTGGCCCCTCGTCGTCCCACCATGATGAAGAGGAAGACTCAGCGACCGGTCAGAAATCCACCGGCGGCAGCTCCGGGCCACCAGCGGCGTCGCTCGCGCTGACCCCGACGCCGAGCTTCTCCAGGATCTTCTTCTCGATCTCGGCCGCCACGTCCGGGTTCTCCTTGAGGAACTCCCGGGCCTTCTCCTTGCCCTGGCCGAGCTGGTCACCGTCGTAGGTGTACCAGGCGCCGGACTTGCGGATGATCGTCTGCTCCACGCCGACGTCGATCAGCGAGCCCTCGCGGGAGATGCCCTTGCCGTACATGATGTCGAACTCGGCCTGCTTGAACGGCGCGGCGACCTTGTTCTTCACCACCTTGACCCTGGTCCGGTTACCGACCACGTCGGTGCCGTCCTTGAGGCTCTCGATCCGGCGCACGTCGAGCCGGACCGACGCGTAGAACTTCAGCGCCCGGCCACCGGTGGTGGTCTCCGGGCTGCCGAACATGACACCGATCTTCTCCCGGAGCTGGTTGATGAAGATCGCGGTGGTGTTGGTGTTGCTGAGCACACCGGTGATCTTCCGCAGCGCCTGGCTCATCAGCCGGGCCTGGAGGCCCACGTGGCTGTCGCCCATCTCGCCCTCGATCTCGGCCCGGGGGACCAGTGCGGCCACCGAGTCGATCACGATGATGTCCAGCGCGCCGGAGCGGATCAGCATGTCCGCGATCTCCAGCGCCTGCTCACCGGTGTCGGGCTGGGAGACCAGCATCGCGTCGGTGTCGACCCCGAGCGCCTTGGCGTATTCCGGGTCGAGCGCGTGCTCGGCGTCGATGAAGGCCGCGATGCCGCCGGCCCGCTGGGCGCTCGCCACCGCGTGCAGCGCGACGGTGGTCTTACCGCTGCTCTCCGGGCCGTAGATCTCGACCACCCGGCCGCGCGGCAGACCGCCCACGCCGAGTGCCACGTCAAGTGCGATCGAGCCGGTCGGGATAACGGCCATCTGGATCTGCGGCCGTTCGCCCAGCCGCATCACCGAGCCCTTACCGAACTGCTTGTCGATCTGAGCGAGAGCAAGGTCTAGAGCCTTCTCCCGGTCAGGTCCTGGCGCCATGGTTGCCACCCCTGCCTTCGCCGGCTTTGCTGAACTTTTCGTCACGCGGACACGCTAGGCGCTAGGTCCGACAGAAAACAGCCGACCGGCCGTGAGCTGTGGACGAGCACCTCGCTGTGGACAATAGCCGAACAGGTGTACGACTGCGCCCACGACACGCCACAAGGCCGTAACAGCAGCTCAGCGTAGTCGGGCCGGCACTCGATCGGGGTACGCGGCGACCACCGCGCGCCAGACGACCACCGTCGCCTCACCCTCGGCGAGCGCCTGCTCGACCGTCCGGCCACCCAACTGGGACAGCACCTGATCGGCGGCGATGCTGGTCGCGTACGCCGGGCCGAACACCTGCTCCAGCCGCGTCCAGAAATCCGTCAGCCGCACCGACCCGACCCCCTCGCGTCCACCGGACCCGACGCGGACGCCGGATCGCCGCGCCACCACCCGCCGGCGCCGACCGCCAACGCTAGCGCCACCGGTACCGCCACCGCGAACGGGTGCGACCCGACACCGGCTGCCGACGCAGGTGCCCGCTCAGACGAGCGCCCCGGCGGCCACGGTCAGGTCGGCGACCAGGCCGGCGTACGCGTCGTCCCGGTCGTCGGCGCGCAGCACCGCCGACGGGTGGATGGTGGCCAGCAGACGGGTCGGTCCGACCGGCCCCTTCGCGGTGGCAGGCGAGCGGGTGAAGTCCTCCGGCCGCTGGGCCGACTCGGGCCACGGCAGCAGCACCCCACGGTCGCGGGTGACCCGGAACGCCGGGCCGAGCAGCGACTTCGCCGCGATCGCGCCGAGCACCACGACGACCTCCGGGCGCAGTACGGCGAACTCGGCGACCAGCCAGGGCCGGCAGGCGACGATGTGCACCTGGTCCGGTGTCTGGTGCAGCCGCCGCTTGCCGCGCATCGTGAACCGGAAGTGCTTGACCGCGTTGGTCAGGTAGAGCTGTCCCGGGTCCAGGCCGGCGTCGTCGACCGCCCGGCGCAGCACCCGGCCGGCCGGACCGACGAACGGCACCCCTTCCTTGTCCTCGACGTCGCCGGGCTGCTCACCGACCATGACCATCCGGGCGTGGGCGGCGCCCCGGCCGAAGACCGTCTGGTTCGCCTCGTGGAACAGGTCGCAGCCCTCGCAGGAGGTCGCGGCCGTACGCAGCGCGGTCAGGCTCTTCGCGCCGGTCGGGATGAACTCCCGTGCACCGGGGGCGGTCCGGGTCTGCGCCATGCAACCTCTTCTACCCCGGCCGACCGCGCTCATGCGCCGGGTCCCGCACACCCGTGGGCGGGTCAGGCACCGGGTCCCGCACGCGCGTGGGCGGGTCAGGCGCCGAACGGTGCGGGTGCGCCGGGGTCGGTCACCCGCAGCAGCGCGTCGGCCAGCGGCTCGATGTCGCCGTCGGCGAGCGGGCTGATGGTGATCCGGACGGCCGGTCCGGTGGCGAGCCGGTAGAGCGAGCCGGGCGCGACCGCGTAACCGGCGTCGCGCAGACCGGTCACCGCGCGGATCTCGTCCGGCACCGGCACCCAGACGTTGATCCCGCTGCGGCCGTGCGCGGTCAGCCCCCGCCGGGCCAACGCCGCCCGCAGGCCCTCCCGCCGCCGCTGGTAACTCTCGCCGGCCTCGGCCACCCCGGCGGCCACCTCCGGATCCCGCCAGAGCCGGATGGCGAGCCGTTGCAGCAGGGTGGAGACCCAACCGGCACCGACCCGCATCCGGCCGGCCACCCGGGCCACCGTCGCCTCGTCCCCGGCGAGCACCGCCAGGCGCAGGTCCGGGCCGTACGGCTTGCTGGTCGATCGGACGAACGCCCAGCTCCGGGTCGTCCCGGCGAGGCTGTGCAGCGGCGTCGCGGCCAGTTCGGCGGCGTGGTCGTCCTCGATCAGCAGCAGGTCGTGGTGGGCAGCGAGCAGGTCACGCAGGATCGCCGCCCGGTCTGCGGTGACCACCGCCCCGGTCGGGTTCTGCGCCCGGCTGGTGACCACCAGCGCCCGTACGCCGAGGGTCAGCGCGGCCCGTACGCCGGCCGGGGTGGGGCCGTCGTCGTCGACCGGTACGCCGACCGGCCGGAAGCCCAGCGCGGCGACCAGGTCGAGCAGGTTGGCCCAGCCCGGGTCCTCGACCCCGACCGGGTCACCGGGGCGCAGGCGGGCGGTGAGCAGCCGTTCGATGCCGTCGAGGGCACCACTGGTCACGGTGATCGAGTCGGTCGGCACCCCGTCGGCGCCGAGCCGCCGCCCGGCGAGGTCGACCAGTTCGGGCAGTACCCCGGCGTCGCCGTAGCCGATCGGGGTGCCGCCGACGTGGGCGAGGGCGGCCAGGTGCGGGCCGAACGCGGGCAGCAGTCGGTGGTCGGGCTCGCCGGTGGACAGGTCGAGCGCCCCGGCCACCGGGGGCAGCCGGAACGCCGAGCGGGACGCGGCGACCGGTGGGCGGGGCCGGATCCGGGTGCCGTTGCGTCCGGCGGTCTCCACCAGCCCGCGCTGGCGCAGCGCCTGGTACGCCTTGGCGACCGTGGCCGGGCTGACGGCGAGTTGTCCGGCCAGGGTCCGGACCGCCGGCAGGGCGGCACCGGCGGGCAGGGCTCCGACGCGTACGCCGGTTTCGACGCTGGCCGAAATCTCGGCTGCCGTACCACCCTCGATCTGATAATGTGCTGCCACAGTTTTTGGATTGTACTAGAACAATTGGGGAGGCGCCAGGTGTACCAGCCGACGGAACGGACCACGCCCAACCGGAACCGTGACCGGATGAACTACCAGCGGGACACCGTGCACGCGATCCTGGACGAGGCGTACCACTGCACCCTCGCTTTCACCGTCGACGGCGAGCCGAGACTCCTGCCCACCCTGCACGTACGCGTCGACGACACGGTCTACCTGCACGGCTCCACCGGCAGCCGGCCGCTGCTCGCCGCCCGGGGACCGGACGGGCTGCCGGTCTGCCTCGGCGTCACCCTGCTCGACGGGCTCGTCTACGGCCGGTCCCAGTTCCACCACAGCGCCAACTACCGCTCGGTGGTCGCGCACGGCACCGCCCACCTGGTCACCGACGCCGCCGAGAAGCTGGCCGCGATGACCGCGCTGGTGGAGAAGGTCGGCCGGGGTCGGGCCGCCGACAGCCGCCCGCCGACCCGACGGGAACTGGCCGAGACGGCGGTGCTGGCGCTGCCGCTGCGAGAGGTCTCGGTCCGGGCCCGGACCGGGCCGGTGATCGACGAGCCCGAGGACTACACCCTTCCGCACTGGGCCGGGGTGCTGCCGCTGCGGCAGGTCGCCGGGCCGGCCGAGCCGGACACCGGGGTCACCGCGCCGGTCCCCGACTACCTGCGCCCGCCCCGCTCGCCCTGGCACACCGCGACCCCGATGGCCGGCTCGCACGTACGGCTGGAACCGCTCGACCTCGCCCACACCGACGACCTGTACGCGGCCACCGACGACGCCGAGGTCTGGCGCCACCTGAGCAGCCCGCGCCCGGCGCACCGCGACGACCTGCGCGCGATCATCGCCGAGGCGCTGCACGCCCAGCACGCCGGAACCCGGGTGCCCTGGGTGCAGCGCGACGCCCGGACCGGCCGGATCGTCGGCAGCACCTCCTACTACGAGATCGACGAGGCCCGGCGGACGGTGGCGATCGGGCACACCTTCCTCGGTCCGGCGAGCTGGCGTACCGGGATCAACACCGAGGCCAAGCTGCTCCTGCTCGGCCGGGCCTTCGACGAACTGGGCGCGGAGCGGGTGGTCTGGCACACCGACATCCGCAACGAGCGCTCCCAGCGGGCGATCGAACGCCTCGGCGCGCAGCGCGAAGGGGTGCTGCGGCGGCACCGGCAACGGCCGGACGGCTCGTGGCGGGACACCGTGGTCTACTCCATGATCGCGCAGGAGTGGCCAAAGGCACAGCTCACGCTCCGGAATTCGCTTCGCCCGCCGGCACCGCTGGGGTGATGATGACGCCCGTGCTGGGGATCACCGACATCTGGACCTATGTGCTGGGCACCGTCGCCATCGTGCTGCTGCCCGGACCGAACTCGCTCTTCGTGCTCTCCTCCGCCGCCAAACGCGGGGTACGGGTCGGCTACCAGGCGGCCGCCGGGGTGTTCCTCGGCGACACCGTACTGATGGTGCTCTCCGCCGCCGGGGTGGCGTCGTTGCTGAAGGCGTACCCGCCGATCTTCATGGTGATCAAGTACGGCGGTGCGGCGTACCTCGGTTATGTGGGGTTGACCATGCTGCGCGGCGCGTGGCGACGCTGGCGGGTCCGCAACGACCCGGGCGCACCCCGGCTGATCGACGGGGCCGAGTCGGCCCCGGAGCGCAACCCGTTCCGGCGGGCGGCCGTGATCAGCCTGCTGAACCCGAAGGCGATCCTCTTCTTCATCTCCTTCTTCATCCAGTTCGTCGACCCGACCTACCCCTACCCGGCGCTCTCCTTCCTGCTGCTCGGGGTGATCGCGCAGGTCGCCAGCGTGCTCTACCTGACCGTGCTGATCCTGACCGGCACCTACCTGGCCGCCCAGTTCCGCCGTCGCCGCCGGCTGGCCGCGGCGATGACCACCGGCGTCGGTGTCCTCTTCCTCGGCTTCGGCCTCAAGCTCGCCACCGCCAGCGGCTGAGCCGCACTGTCGGCGGACTGCGCCACCGGCGGCGACCGGCGCAGGGCTCAGATGCCGCCCTCGCCGCCGGCGGTGCCGCTGATGCCCTCACCCTCGGGCGGCAGGTCCGGGGGACGGCTCGTGTCCACCGACTCGGGCAGCACCGGGCCGTCCTGGGCACCCGAGCGGACCGCCGCGTGCCGAGCCACCGCGTGCCGGACCCAACTGTCCACCAGCTCGACCCAGTTCATCCGGTCGACGTCGGCGTGCCGAACCCGGAACCGGGTCAGGCTGTAGTGGCTGGCTCCGGCGAGCGCCAGCCGCCGGTCCAGCGCGAAGACCACGTCCAGGCCCCGAGGACCGGCCAGGAAGGTCAGCTCGATCTCGGTGAACGGGCCCGCGTAGAGCGGCGCCGCCCAGTAGCCGATCTTCTGGTGGAACGGCAGGGTCTGCGCCACCCCCGGCAGCTGCCCCTGTTGCAGGCCGACCTGGCGCAGCGTGAAACCGAGACTGTCGAGGGTCGACATGATCCGCTCCTGGGCCGGCAGCGGATGGACGAAAACCCCGGTCAGGCCGCCCCGGTCCAGGTCCGGGCCGAGCGCCACCTCGGTCCGCAACGCCATCGGCAGGTTGAGCCGGGGATGCCCGTTCACCACCGTCACCGGAAGCTCCCACGGCATCGGTACGGCGAACGCCACGTCCCGCCGCTCCCCCGGCCCGAGCACGACCGCCCCGGCGACCGGCACCCGACCGAACTCGAACTCCAGGTAACCGTCCCCGCCGTCCGCCGGCTCGGCCCGGGTGACCAGCCCCAGCACCACGTGCCCGATCGGCACCGGGCGATCGCCGCCGACCATCCGTACCCGCCCCGGCAGGTCGAGTCCCGGCCGGGTGCTCGGATTGGTCAGCACGGTACGGACGGCGAAACCCGTACCGGGTGACACTCCGCCGAAGAGCACCGTCGGCCGTCCCTCCACGCTGGGGCCCTGCCCTGCCGATCCTGCCGCAAACGGCACGGGCGGGGCGGTCGATTCGACCACCCCGCCCGGTCACCCGCGCGAATGACGGATCAGCGCAGCCGACGGCCGCGCGGCACCTGGTCGGTCTCGTCGTCGAACTCGCCGATGACCTCCTCCAGGAGGTCCTCCAGGGCCACGAACCCGATCGGCCGGCCGGCACCGACCCGATCGGTGACCAGGGCCAACTGCGCCTGCCGGGCCCGCATCGCGGCCACCGCCTCGGTCACCGTCGCGGTCGCCGCCAGGCTGAACACCGGGGTCATCAGCTGCTCCGCCGTCGCCGCCCGGCCCGCCGTGGTGGCGCGTACGGCCTCGCGGACGTGCACCATCCCGGCCACCAGGCCCGAGCCCTCCAGCACCGCCAGGCGCGACCGGCCACTGTCCCGGCTCACCGCCTCGATCCGGTCGGCGGTGTCCCCCCGGCGGACCGACACGATCCGGTCCACCGGCTCCATCACGTCGGCCACCGTGGTCCCCTGCAACTCCAGCATGCTGGTCAGCAACTGCTGCTGGTCGGCGGCGAGCAGCCCGTGCTCGGCCGACTGTTCCAGCAGCATCCGCAGCTCCTCCGGCCCGTGAGCCTGGGCCAACTGGTCCTGCGGTCGTACGTTGGCCAGCCGCAGGACCACGTTGGCCAGGCCGTTGAGCGCGGTGAGCACCGGCCGGGCCACCCGGGCGAAGCCCCGGAACGGCAGCGCCAGCAGCACCGCCGACCGCTCGGCGTCGGTGATCGCCCACGACTTCGGCGCCATCTCGCCGACCACCAGATGCAGGAACGTCACCAGCAGCAGCGCGAACAGCAGGGCGATCACGTGGCTGGGCGCGTCGGGCAGACCCACCGCGTGCAGCACCGGACTGGCCAGGTGCTCGATCGCCGGCTCGGCGAGGGCACCGAGGCCCAGGGTGCAGACGGTGATGCCGAGCTGCGCGCCGGCCAGCATCAGGCCGAGTTCGCGTACCCCGTCCAGGGCCGCCTTCGCCGCCCGGCCGCCGTTGGCCGCGACCTGTTCGAGCCGGTACCGCTTGCTCGCCACCAGGGCGAACTCGGCCGCCACGAAGAAGCCGTTCAGGGCGAGCAGGAGCAGCGAGATGAGCAGCGCCCAGGTCGTACTCATGCGGTCACCTCGGGGTGTTCGGAGCCGGCGCCGGCCGCGTTCTGGCCGACCAGGGCGAGCCGGACCGAGTCGGCGACGTGCCGGTCGACCGCCAGCACCTCGACCAGGGCCTTCGGGTGCGGGCGGGGGTGTTCGGACTCGGCCGACAGGTTGATCTCCAACCGGTCGCCGACCTCCGGCACCCGGCCCAGCTCCCGCATGACGAGCCCGGAGAGGGTGTCGTACTCGGGCGCCTCGGGCAGGGCGATGCCGGTGCTGTCGGCGACCTCGTCGATCCGCCAGCGGGCGGGCACCACCCACGAACCGTCCGGCTGCCGGATCGGGGTCGGCTCCGGCGGGTCGTCCTCGTCCCGGATCGGGCCGACGAGTTCCTCGGCGATGTCCTCCAGGGTGATCACGCCGGCGAAACCGCCGTATTCGTCGACGACGCAGGCGAGCTGGCGGTGCCCGGCCCGCAGCCGGTCCAGCACCGTCGGCAGCGGCAGCGTGGTCGGCACCAGCAACGGGGGTACGGCGACCTCGGCGACCCGTACGGTCGACCGCCGCTCCGGCGGCACCCCGAGTACGTCGGCGATGCCGGCGACCCCGATCACGTCGTCCACGCCCTCGGTCCCCCGTACGGGGAAACGGGAGTGGCCGGTGTCGAGCAGTTCCACCAGCCGGCTCACCGGTTCGTCGGCCTGTACGGTGTGCACCGCCACCCGGGGCACCATCGCCTCGGCGGCGGTGAGCTGCCGGAAGTCGAGCCCCCGGTCGAGCAGGGTGGACATGGCCACGTCGAGCTGCCCCTCCTGGCGCGACTCGGCGATGATCTGTTCCAGGTCCTCCGGGGTGGCACCGCTGGGCAGTTCCTCGATCGGCTCGATGCCGACCCGGCGCAGCAGCCGGGTGGCGGCGGCGTCGAAGAGGCGGATCACCGGGGCGGCCACGGTCAGGTAGATCAGGGTCGAGCGGCTGAGCTTCAGCGCCAGCATCTCGGCGCGGGCGATGGCGAGGTTCTTCGGTGCCAGCTCGCCGAGCACCATCTGGACGATGGTGGCGATGACCAGCGACAGCGCGATGGACAGCGGCATGGTGATGCCGTCGGGCACCCCGGCGACGCCGAACAGGTCGGCTAGCCCGTCGCCGAGGAAGGGCTCGGCGACGTAGCCGACGAGCAGGGCGGTGAGGGTGATGCCGAGCTGCGCGCCGGAGAGCATGAACGAGAGCCGTCCGGTGACCTTGAGGGCGCGTTCGGCGGCGGGGTCGCCGTCGTCGGCGAGTTGTTTGAGTTTGCCGCGGTCGACGGCGACGTAGCCGAACTCCTGGGCCACGAAGTAGCCCGTCGCGGCCGTGAGCACGATGATCAGAAGAAGGCCGATCGCGATCAACACGGAGGGCTCAGGGCTCCCCGGTTCGTCGGTCGGTGGGAGGGGCGCCGGGTCGGACCCGGCTGGCTACTACTGCCCTCCTGGGCAGTGGAGTCGATCATGCCGATCAGTTTATCCGGAGGTCCCGGCGAATCGGCCGAACCCTCGCTAGTCAGTCCCGAACCCCGACCGGTACGGAAGGGCCCCTCGTTAACGTCATTTGTGCGGGAAGGGGCCCTTCCCATCTCGTCTGCCCGGATTCAGCTCTGCACGATCTTCACGTCGTCGACGGCGGCCTCGACCAGGCTGGCGCCGCTGGCATCGGCCGCGTCGACCAGGATCCGTACGCTCTGCCCGGCGAAACCGGACAGGGTGGCGGTCGCGGTCTGCCAGGCGGCGGCCCGGTTGCTGGCCGCCCCGGTCACGTTCAGCACCGTCGCGGTGCTGGCGCCGACGACGCGTACGCGCAGGTAGTCGGCGCTGCTGGAGTTGTTCAGGTGGGCCAGGTAGTAGGAGAACGACAGGGTCAGGGTGCCGCTCGCCGGCAGGGCGATCAGCGGTGACTGGATGCTACTCACCCCGCCGTCCAGGTCGAAGTCCCCGGCCGAGGTGCCGGCCGCCGCCCCGGTGACCAGGTCGAAGCTGCCGCTGACCGTGGTGCCGAGCTGGGTGGCCACCCCGGAACTGGTCGCCGCCGGGTCGCCCCGGACGAACTGGCCGGCGGTCGCGGTGTCGGTGCCGGCCGGGTTCGCGGCCCAGCCACCGGCGGTCTCGAAGGTGTCGCTGTAGACGGTGGTGCCGGCCGGCGGCGCGGTCGCGGCCAGCTCCCACACCGTGTACGCGATCGCGTCCGCGTTGCGGTCGAGCGCGCTGTCGTTGATGTTGGTGGTGGTGTCGCAGGCCCGGTGGTAGCACGGGTCGAACGCGCTGCCCGCGGTCCCGCCCCAGAGGGTGGCCTGGGCGCTGGACTTGGTGCCCTCGGCACCGGTGAAGGTGCCACCGGCGGGGATCCCGGCGGCGATGAACGGACCGTAGTCGCTGCGGCCGTCGAAGTCGGTGCCCCGGGTCGGCACCCCGATCGAGGTGAAGTACGCCTGGATGGTCTGCTCGATCTGCGCCGACCCGGCGGGTCCGGGGCCCGAGCCGACACCGTCGGAGTTGTCGCCGTCGTACACGAAGTAGCCGGCGTTGGGCGAGCCGACCATGTCGAAGTTGAGGTACTGCTTGATCCTCGTCCGCTCGGCGCTCGGCAGGTTGTTGACGTAGTACTGCGACCCGCGCAGCCCGAGTTCCTCCGCGCCCCACCAGCCGAACCGCAGGTGCTTGGCCGGTGTCGGGTTGGTCCGGGCCACCGCGAGCGCCACCTCCAGGATCGCCGCCGACCCGGAGCCGTTGTCGTTGATGCCCGGCCCGGCGGTGACGCCGTCCAGGTGTGCCCCGGTCATCAGCACGTTGTTCGGGTCACCGCCCGGCCAGTCGGCGATGAGGTTGTAACCGGTCGCCCCGCTGTACGTGAACGACTGCACGGTGGTGACGAAGCCGACCGCGTCGAGCTGCGCCTTCACGTAGTTGACCGAGGCGAGGTAGCCGGGCCGGCCGTGCGCCCGGTTGCCGCCGTTGGCGGTGGCGATCGCCTGCAACTGGGTCAGGTGCGCCTTGACGTTCCCCAGCGGGATGTCGGGTGCGGCGAGCGCACCGACCGGGCCGGCGGCGACCGGCGCGATCCGGTGCGGTGTGGCCGACGCGGCCGGCGCGACACCGGCCGACGCGAACGCGGTGGCGACGATCAGGGCCGGGATGCCGACGGCGCGGAGCGGACGGAGTCTCACATGTCCTCCTGGGGGTTGGTGGGATCGACGATCACCGCTGGATACGTTGTCGATCCCACCCCCGGCCGGCAATACGCAACTGCCCAATTCGTCACCTGCCCCGAATTGGGACGCACCCGCTCCCGTCCTGCCCCGCGTCCGTTCAGCGGTCCGGTCCGGAGCCGGACCCGGACGCGTCGGCGAGTTCGTCGACCACCAGCAGGTCGGCCCGGTGCCGGTGGGAGCGGTACGCGGCCCGCCCGACCATCTGCGCGGCCACCGGCGCGGTCGCCAACTGGAACACCCCGACCAGGACCAGGGTGGCGATGTCCGCGCCGGTCCGCAGCCGCAGTCCCACCCCGATCAGGATCAGCAGCAGCCCGAGGATCTGCGGCTTGGTCGCCGCGTGCATCCGGGTGAGCACGTCGGGGAACCGCACCACGCCGATGCCGGCGGCGAGGCTGAGCAGCGCACCGGCGATCAGGAAGCCGGCCGAGAGCAGGTCGGCGACGCCGGTCACGAGTCCTCCCGGGCGGCGAACCGGACGATGCCGACCGAGGCCACGAAGCCCAGGATGGCGAGCACCACCAGGATCGGCAGCGTGGTCGCGTGCCGGTTGATCGCCGCCTCGGTGCCGACCGCGCCGACCAGGACGGCCAGCAGCAGATCGGTGGCGACGACCCGGTCGAGCAGGGACGGGCCGCGGACGATGCGGTACAGCGCCAGCAGCGCCGCCACCGACAGCAACGCGGTGACGATCACGACGACGACGTTCATCCGGTCACTCCTTCATTGGTACGGGCGACGGCACTCATCCGGTCACTCCTTTCGATCGGTCGGGGTGGAGGACGGTGGTCCGTCCGGGGTGGACGGTGGCTGGTCGGGTGCCGACGGGCCGGGTCCGGTGAGCAGGCGCAGTTCGGCGGCGGAACCGGTGGCCCGGACGATCCGTTCCTCGACCGCGAGGACCTCGCGCCGGGCCCGGTCCACGTCGGCCGGGTCGCGGACGTCCAGCACGTGCACGTAGAGGGTGCCGGTGTCGCGTACCGCCTCGACGATGAGCGTGCCGGGGACCAGGGACAGGGCCTCGGCGGTCAGGGTCAGGTTCAGGTCCGAGCGCACCCGCAGCGGCACGGCGATGATCGCGCTGTGCCGTACGCCGCCCGGCCGCAGCGCGATCCAGGCGACCTGCACGCTGGCGGTGAGCAGTTCGGCGACGAACCGGGCGGCGAACCGGAGCAGCCCCAGCGGCCGGATCCGGCCGTCGAAGGTCACCCTCGGCAGCGGGAAGAAGACCAGGACCAGCAGCGCGACCAGTGTTCCGCCGAGCACGTTGCCCCAGGTGAACTCGCCCCAGAGCAGGTTCCAGACCAGCACCAGCCAGATCACGGTGACCAGCTGGTCGCGCCACCGTCCCCGGGTCGTCACGGGTCGGCTGGTGGTCGCCTGCGACGGCCCGGTCACGGGGTGCCCACCGGGAAGACGGCCTCCACGTACGGCGTACGTTGGCGCAGGTCCTCGGCGGCGTCGCCGCTGAGCTGGTAGAGCGGCCCGGCGATCACGGTCAGTCCGATCCCGAGGGCGACCAGGGCTCCGGTGGCGCCGACCATGATCGGCGAGAGTCCGGGCGGGGCGTGCGGGTCGGCCAGCTTCGGTGCCCGCCAGAAGGCCAGGTTCCAGACCTTCATCGTGGCGTAGAGGGTGAGCAGGCTGGTCAGGGTGCCGCCGATGACCAGCAGCCAGGGCAGTGCCCCGCCTTCGACCACCCCGGCCTGGAGCAGGCCGAGCTTGCCGAGGAAGCCGGAGAACGGCGGGATCCCGGCCAGGTTGAGCGCGGGTACGAGGAACAGGATGCCGAGCAGTGGCGCCACCCGGGCCAGCCCGCCGAGCCGGTCCAGGTTGGTGCTGCCGCCCCGGCGTTCGACCAGCCCGGTGGCGAGGAAGAGGGTGGTCTGCACGGTGATGTGGTGCACCACGTAGAAGATCGCCCCGGAGAGTCCGGCCAGTGAGGTCAACGCCACCCCGAAGATCATGTATCCGATGTGGCTGAGCAGGGTGAAGGAGAGCAGCCGTTTGATGTCGGACTGGGCGACCGCGCCGAGGATGCCGATCACCATCGTGAGCAGCGCGACGATCAGCAGCAGGTCGTCGACCTGCCCACCGGGGAAGAGCAGCGTCTCGGTACGGATGATGGCGTACACGCCGACCTTGGTGAGCAGGCCGGCGAAGACCGCGGTGACCGGTGCCGGGGCGGTCGGGTAGCTGTCCGGCAGCCAGGCCGACAGCGGGAAGACCGCCGCCTTGATGCCGAAGGCCAGCAGCAGCATCAGGTGCAGGACCAGCCGGAGCTCGGCCGGGAGGGCGTCGAGCCGGCCGGCGAGTTGGGCCAGGTTGAGGGTGCCGGTGGCCGCGTAGATCAGCCCGATCGCGCTCAGGAAGATCATCGAGGAGAGCAGGCTGACCACCACGTACGTCGTACCGCCTCGGATCCGTACCCCGGTGCCGCTCAGGGTGATGAGCACGTAGCTCGCGGCGAGCAGCATCTCGAAGCCGACGAAGAGGTTGAACAGGTCGCCGGAGAGGAACGCGTTCGTCACACCGGCGGTCAGCACCAGGTAGGTGGGGTGGTAGATGGCGACCGGGGTGGCCTCCGCACCGTCCGCCCGGCCCTCGCCGATCGAGTAGAGCAGCACGCAGAGGGTCACCGCGGCGGAGACCACCAGCATCAGCGCCGAGAGCTGGTCGGCGACGAGCACGATGCCGACCGGTGCCGGCCAGCCGCCGACGTAGACGACCAGCGGGCCCTCCCGGCTCGCCTGCACCAGCAGGGCGACCGCGACGCCGAGCGTGCCGGTGAGCGCGGCGACGCTGACCAGCCGCTGGACGACCGGGTACCGGGCCAGGACCAGCGTCAACGCGGCCGCCAGCAGCGGGATCACCACGGGCAACGGGACCAGGTACCTCATCGGGCACCGCCGGAGCCGTCGCGACCCGCGGACGCGTCGGGGCGGGTGAACGGCCCGGCCGGGCCGGGCACCTGTTCCGGGTCGGGCCCGTCGTCGGTGCTCTCGTCGACCTGCTCGTCGGCGTTGGTCACCTCGTCCCGCTCGGCCAGCACCATGATCCGCTGGTCCTCCAGGTCGTCCTGGACCTCGTCGTGCCCGAAGAGTTGCCAGCTGCGGTAACCGACGGCGAGCAGGAACGCGGTGATGCCGAGGGTGATGACGATCGCGGTGAGCACCATCGCCTGCGGCAGCGGGTCACTCATCCGCGCCTCCGGCGTGACGCCGACGATCGGCGCGTGACCGACGACGCCGCCGAGCAGGATCATCAAGTTGACCCCGTTGCCGAGCATGATGACGCCGAGCAGCACCCGGGTCAGGCTGCGTTCGAGCAGCAGGGTGACACCGGCACCGACGAGCACACCGACGGTCAGCGCCTGGACCAGGTTGGGGGTCATGTCGGCTCCCGATCGGGTTGGGGGGTCATGTCAGCTCCCGCTCTCGCAACGGTTCGAGTTCGATCTCGGGCCCCTCACCGGCCTCGATCTGCCGGTCCACCTCGGCGCCGAGGCTGCGCAGGATGTCCAGCACCAGGCCGACCACGATCAGGTACACGCCGACGTCGAAGAAGAGCGACGTGACCAGGTGCACCTCGCCGATCACCGGCAGGTACAGGTCGAGTACGGCGCTCTGCAACACCTCGGCCCCGGCCAGCAGGGCCAGCGCCCCGGCGCCGACCGAGACGAACAGTCCGGCGCCGAGAACCAGGCCGGCGTCGACCGGTGCGGCCTCGTCGAGTTCGTACCGGCCACCGGCGAGGTAGCGCACGGCCAGCGCCAGCCCGACCACCAGGCCGCCGCTGAACCCGCCACCGGGTGCGTTGTGTCCGGAGAAGACCAGGTAGAGGGAGAAGAGCACGATGGTGTGGAAGATCAGCCGGGTCACCACCTCGAAGACGATCGAGCGGCGCCGGTCGCGCAGGGTCGGTCCGGCCCGCAGCCAGACCCGTTCCCGGCGGCGCTCGGGGCGGCTGCGGCGGGCGACGTTCGGCCGGCGGGGACCGGGGCCGGCGCGGGGACGCTGGAAGATCAGGCTGGCCACCCCGGTCGCCGCCACCACCAGCACCGCGATCTCGCCCATGGTGTCCCAGGCCCGGATGTCGACCAGCGTGACGTTGACGATGTTGCGGCCGTGGCCGTACGAGACGGCGAGTTCGGCGAAGTCGACCGAGATCGGCACCGCCTGGCGGCCACCGGCCGCGGCGAGCGCCAGCCCGGCCGTCACCGTACCGACGGCGGTGCCGATGGCGAGGCGCAACCACCGGCTGCGGCGCAGCGGGCGGGCCGAGAAGTTGGCCGGCAATCGGCGCAGGACCAGCACGAACATCACGATCGAGACGGTCTCGACGAGGAACTGGGTGAGCGCCAGGTCGGGGGCGCCGTTGAGGATGAACAGCATCGCCGTGCCGTAGCCGGTGACCCCGACCAGCACCATCGCGGTGAGCCGGCGGCGGGCCCGTACGGTGAGCACGGCGGCGGTGGCGAGCACCACCGCGATCACCAGTTGCACCGGGCTGTGCCAGAGCGCGACCCGGTCCGGCCACGGCCACCCGATCAGCAGCGCGCCGCCCGGCACCACCACCAGGACGACCAGGATGGTGCCCAGGTACTGCGGCAGCGACCCGCGCTGGGTGGCGCCGGTGACCTCGACCGCCACCCGGTCCAGCCAGTAGGTCACCCGCTCGTAGGCGGTGCCGCCGTCGAACGGGGCGCGCAGCCGCCCGACCACCCGGGCCATCCGGTCGCGTTGGGCGAAGAGCAGCCCGCCGCCGGCCAGCGCGACCAGGGTGAGCCCGACCGCCAGGCCGGGCCCGTGCCAGAGCGCCAGGTGATAGTCCCCCGGACCGAACTGCCCGGCGTACGGGACCAGCAGGTCGTCCACCGGCCGGGCCAGTACGCCGAGCGCCAGCCCGGCCACGGCCAGCAGCCCGACCGGGGCGAGCATGGCAACCGCCACCGGCTCGGTCGGGGTCGCCGGCAGGGCCGGTTTGGTGGCGAACGCCCCCCAGAGGAAACGCAGGCTGTACGCCACGGTCAGGGTGGTGCCGACGACCAGGACGGCCAGCAGCAGCGGGTCGTCCCGGAACGCCTCGAAGACCGCCTCCTTGGCGACGAAGCCGAGCAGCGGGGGCAGCCCGGCCATCGACGCCACGGCGAGTACGGCGGCGGCGAAGACCAGTGGCATCCGCCGCCACAGCCCGGACAGCGCGGGCAGTTCACGGGTGCCGGCGCTGTGGTCGACGATGCCGACGACCAGGAAGAGCGCGGATTTGAACAGGGCGTGGGCGAGCAGCATGGTGAGCCCGGCGAGCTCGGCGTCGCGGGTGCCGGCACCGGTGAGGACGAACAGCAGCCCCAGTTGGCTGACGGTGCCGTACGCCAGCAGTAGCTTCAGGTCGGTCTGGCGCAGCGCGGCCCAGCCGCCGAGCAGCATGGTGACCGCCCCGGTGACGAGCAGCAGTGGCCGCCACGGCCCGTCGTCGGCGAACAGTGGGGCGAACAGGGCGACGAGGTAGACCCCGGCCTTCACCATCGCCGCCGCGTGCAGGTACGCGCTGACCGGGGTGGGTGCGGCCATCGCGGCGGGCAGCCAGAAGCTGACCGGGAAGATCGCCGACTTGGTGAGCGCGCCGATCAGGAGCAGGACGACCAGGGTGGCGAGGTAGCCGTCGGTCGGCAGCGGTGCGCTCGCCAGTTCGGAGATCCGGTAGGTGCCGGCCCGCTGGCCGAGCATGATCAGCCCGATCAGCATGGCCAGCCCGCCGACGGTGGTGACGACGAGGGCCTGGGCGGCGGCCCGGCGGCTGGCCCACTTCTCCGGGTTCTGGCCGATCAGCAGGTAGGAGCAGACCGTGGTCAGTTCCCAGAACACGTAGAGCAGGATCAGGTTGTCGGCCACGACGAGGCCGAACATGGCTCCGGCGAAGCCGACGAAGGTGGCGGCGAAGCGGCCGACGCCGGTGTCGTCGGCGCTGAAGTAGCGGGCGCAGTAGACCAGCACCAGGGCGCCCACGCCGGCGACCAGGAGCACCATCAGCCAGGACAGGGTGGTGAGCCGCAGGTCCAGGTCGAGGTGGAGTTGCCGGACCCAGCCGTACGTCTGCGCCACCGTGCCGCCGTCGCGGACCGTACGGGTCTGGGCGACCGCCCAGCCGAGGACGGCCGCCGGGGCGAGCGCCAGCAGGTAGCAGGCGCGGCGACCCCACCAACGGACGAGCAGTGGCGCGATCAGCGCCAGCGCGAGGTGGAGGCTCAGCAGCACCAGCATGCGTTCTCCAGGTAGGTGTCATCGCAGGCCCTTGTCCAGGGTCTGTGGCTGCGGGGGATCAGGCGGCATAAACGTCGATAATGCCGGCAAATAACGAAAGTCGGACTAAACCCGGTCAGCGGCGACGACACCGGGCCACCGGGCCGGGTGGCCGGGCGGCACGACGTACAGCTGGCGGGTGAGGGTGGGTGGGCCGGACCGGGACCGACCGGCGGAGATCAGCCGGCGGCGCGGCGACCGGAGCGGACGGTGAAGTCAGCCGGCGGCGCGACGGTGCCGGTCACACGCCGACCCGGGCGGTGCCGGTGACGCGGACTCAGGCCGGCGGTGCGCGGCTGGACGGCCCGGCGACGGTCCGTGACCGTGGGGCCGTCCGGTCCCCGGTGACCGGCGCGGAGACCGCGACCGGTACGACCGGCGGGGCGACGGCCCGCACTGGCAGGGCGAACTGAACCGGGGCGGGCGGGCGCAGTTCCGAGCCAGCCGCCGCCCTTACGGCCGAGCGACCGGACCTGGCTTCCGCCTCGGTCCGGCCGTGCACCTGGTGCGGGTGGTGCAGCGCGGCGCCGATCGACGCGTTCGGTGTGGCCAGGGCCCCGGTCGGGGTGTCGGCGGAACTGGCGCCGTGTACGGCGGTGAGCGCGAGCAGGGTGAGCAGGACCGCGACGACCAGCCGACCGATCGGTTCGGTGGCGGCCGGTGCGGTGCCGTGCGTGAACCGGCGGATCGGGCGTCCGTCCCACATCGTGTGTCGCCCCCCGTCCGGTCGGTGTCCCCGCCGTCGGCCGCGTCCCGCGCGGCGTCCACCTCGTCGGCGGGTGCAGTCTACCGGGCGCCGCCGGGGTGCCACTCAGTCCACAGTGGATCGGACCAGCAGGTCCGGCCGGCCGAGCTGGAGCACCACCCGGTTCACCAGGTGCTGGGCCGCGGCCAGCGAGCGCACCGGGACGAGGGAGCCGCGCCCCTCGCGGCGCAACACGAAGTAGTGCACGGCGACCCGGACCCGGGCCCGGTCGGCCGCGCTGGCCTGGGCGGTGTCGAGTACCAGTACGCGCAGGCAGGCGCCGACCCGTTCGGCGAGTTCGAGGTCGGCGCCCCGCAGCCCGAGCCGGAGTGCGGCCAGGTGCCCGTCGACCTTCCGGATGAGGACGTCCGTGCCACGCTCGGCGGGATGCTGTTCGGCGGTCCGGTGCTGATCGGTGCCGGGCTGCGCGGCGGTGCGGTGCTGTTCGGCGGTGCGGTGCTGTTCGGCGGTCATCCGGCCCCCTCCGTACCGACCTCGGGCTGCCGGAGAAGTTACTTTATGTCGCACTACATCAGCAAGCAGTTAAGTGACACTTAACGTAGGAACCAGCCTTTAAGGGTACAAGCCTGGCATTCCGTCACCGCGGTACACCGATTGTCGTAACCACGGGGCAGGATTGGCGCCATGGCGGACGTCTTGGAGCGGTTCGGGCTGGCGACCCGGGAGTGGTTCGCCGCCGCCTTCGCCGCACCCACCGCCGCCCAGGCCGGAGCCTGGCAGTCCATCGGTGCCGGCCACAACGCCCTCGTCGTCGCGCCGACCGGATCCGGCAAGACCCTCGCCGCCTTCCTCTGGTCACTGGACCGGCTGGCCCGCGAGCCCCGCCCGGAGGACCCGAAGCAGCGCTGCCGGGTGCTCTACGTCAGCCCGCTCAAGGCCCTCGCCGTCGACGTCGAACGCAACCTGCGCGCCCCGCTCACCGGCATCCGGCAGGCGTCCGCCCGGCTCGGGCTGCCGCCACCGGAGATCACCGTCGGGATGCGTACCGGGGACACCCCGGCCGACGAGCGGCGGGCGTTCGCCCGTACCCCGCCGGACATCCTGATCACCACACCCGAGTCGCTGTTCCTGCTGCTCACCTCCGCCGCCCGCGACTCCCTGCGCGGGGTGGAGTCGGTGATCGTCGACGAGGTGCACGCCGTCGCCGCCACCAAACGCGGCGCCCACCTGGCCCTCTCCCTGGAACGGCTGGACGCGCTGCTGCCCCGGCCGGCACAGCGGATCGGCCTCTCCGCCACCGTACGGCCGATCGACGCCACCGCCCGCTTCCTCGCCGGGGCCCGACCGGTGGACGTGGTCCAGCCCCGCACGCCCAAGACCATCGAGGTCAGCGTCGAGGTGCCGGTGGAGGACATGACCCGGCTCGACGAACGCGACCCACCCGCCGACGACCTCGGCACCCCCCGCCGCGCCTCGATCTGGCCGGCGGTCGAGGAACGGGTCTACCAGCTCATCCGGGAACACCGGTCGACGATCGTGTTCACCAACTCCCGGCGGGGCGCCGAACGCTTCTGCGCCCGGCTCAACGAACTCGCCGCCGACGAGCAGGCCGGGGTCGTACCCGAGGTGGTCGTACCCGAGACGGTCGCGGCCCGGACCGGGACGCCCGACCGGCTGCCGGCCGAGATCATGGCCCAGTCCGGCGCCGCGACCGGCGCCGCAGCGGTGATCGCGCGGGCGCACCACGGCAGCGTGTCCCGCGAGGAACGCAAGCACATCGAGGAGGCACTCAAGTCCGGCCAGCTTCCCGCCGTCGTCGCCACCTCCAGCCTCGAACTCGGCATCGACATGGGCGCGGTCGACCTGGTGGTCCAGATCGAGGCACCGCCGAGCGTCGCGGCCGGGCTGCAACGCGTCGGCCGGGCCGGACACCAGGTCGGGGCGATCTCCCGGGGCGTCGTCTTCCCCAAACACCGGGGCGACCTGATCTCCTGCGCGGTGGTCGCGCAACGGATGGGCGACGGGGCGATCGAGGAGCTGCACTACCCGCGCAACCCGCTCGACGTACTGGCGCAGCAGATCATCGCGATGGTCGCGCTGGACGAGTGGCAAGTGCCCGACCTCGCCGCCCTGGTCCGCCGGGCCGCGCCCTTCGCCGAGCTGCCCGACTCGGCCCTGCACGCCGTACTGGACATGCTCTCCGGGCGCTACCCGTCGACCGCCTTCGCGGAACTGCGCCCCCGGCTGGTCTGGGACCGGGGCACCGACCTGCTCACCGGCCGGGCCGGCGCCCAGCGCCTCGCCGTCACCAGCGGCGGCACCATCCCCGACCGGGGCCTGTTCGGCGTCTTCCTCGCCGGGGCGACCCGCGCCGCACGGGTCGGCGAACTCGACGAGGAGATGGTCTACGAGTCCCGGATCGGCGACGTCTTCCTGCTCGGTTCCTCGTCCTGGCGGATCGAGGACATCACGCCGGACCGGGTGCTGGTCTCCCCCGCCCCCGGCCAGGCGGCCCGGATGCCGTTCTGGAAGGGCGACAGCCTCGGCCGCCCGATCGAGCTGGGCCGGGCCATCGGCGCCCGACTGCGCACCCTGGTCAAACAGGACGACGAGGCGGCCACCACGGCACTGCGCGACGGCGGGCTGGACGCCTGGGCGGCCGGCAACCTGATCGCGTACCTGCGCGAGCAGCAGGCGGCGACCCGGTCGCTGCCGGACGACCGGACCGTGGTGGTCGAGCGCTTCCGCGACGAGTTGGGCGACTGGCGGCTGACCGTGCACTCGGTCCTCGGGGCCCGGGTCAACGGCCCGTGGGCGCTGGCCATCAACCGCCGGCTGGCCGAACGGTACGGGGTGGACGCGCAGGTCGTACCGAGCGACGACGGCATCGTGGTGCGGCTGCCCGACACCGCCGACGAGCCGCCCGGCGCGGACCTGGTCGGCTTCGACCCCGACGAGATCGCCCAGATCGTGCAGGACGCGGTCGGCGGCTCGGCGATGTTCGCCGCCCGGTTCCGCGAGTGCGCCGCCCGCGCCCTGCTGCTGCCCCGACGCGACCCCCGGCGCCGCCAACCGCTCTGGCAGCAGCGCCAACGCGCCGCCCAACTGCTCGACGTGGCCCGCGAGTACGCCGACTTCCCGATCACCCTGGAGGCGGCCCGCGAATGCCTCCAGGACGTCTTCGACGTACCGGCACTGGTCGGGCTGATGCGCGATCTCGCCGCCCGGAAGATCCGACTGGTCGAGGTCGAGACCAGCCAGCCGTCGCCGTTCGCCCGGTCGCTGCTCTTCGGGTACGTCGGCGCCTTCCTCTACGAGGGCGACGCCCCGCTGGCCGAGCGCCGGGCCGCCGCGCTCGCCCTCGACTCGGCCCTGCTCGGCGAACTGCTCGGCCGGGTCGACCTGCGGGAACTGCTCGACCCGGCGGTGGTCGCCGAGACCGAGCGGCAGTTGCAGTGGCTGACCGAGCAACGCCGCCCCCGCGACGCCGAGGACGTGGTCGAACTGCTCCGGCTGCTCGGCGACCGGACCGAGGCGGAACTGGTCGAACGCGGCGCCCGCCCGGAGTGGCTGACCGACCTGGAGGCGAGCCGGCGGATCCTGCGGGTCCGCATCGCCGGGCAGGAGCGCTGGATCGGGGTCGAGGACGCCGGCCGGTTCTCCGACGCGCTCGGGGTGGCGCTGCCGGTCGGCATCGCGCAGGCGTACCTGGAGCCGGTGGTCGACCCGCTCGGCGACCTGGTGGCCCGCTACGCCCGTACGCACGGGCCGTTCCCGGCGGCCACCTGCGCCGCCCGGTTCGGGCTCGGGGTGTTCGTGGTGGAGCAGGCGCTGCGCCGGCTCGCCGCCACCGGTCAGGTGGTCTCCGGCGAGTTCTCCCCGGCCGGCACCGGCACCGAGTGGTGCGGCGCGGAGGTGCTGCGGCTGCTGCGCCGCCGTTCCCTGGCCGCGCTGCGCCGGGAGATCGAGCCGGTGCCGCCGCAGACGCTGGCCACCTTCCTGCCCCGCTGGCAGCAGGTCGGCGGCAACGCCAGGGGCATCGAGGCGGTGGCCGCCGCGATCGAGCAGTTGCAGGGCACGGCGGTGCCGGCCTCGGCACTGGAGAGCCTGATCCTGCCGGCGCGGGTGGCCGACTACTCCCCCGCGTACCTGGACGAGCTGTGTGCCAGCGGCGAGGTGACCTGGGCCGGGACCGGTGCGATCGGCGCGGCCGACGGCTGGGTCAGCCTGGCGTACGCCGACTCCGCGCCACTGCTGCTGCCGCCGCCCGATCCGGCGCTCGCCCTCACCCCGCTGCACCAGTCGGTGCTGGACGCGCTCGGCGACGGGCAGGCTCTCTTCTTCCGGGCGTTGGCCGACCGGGTCGGCTCCATCGACGACGATTCCCTGGTCGCCGCCGTCTGGGAACTGGCCTGGGCCGGCTGGTTGACCAACGACACCATCGCCCCGCTGCGGGCGCTGCTCGGCGGCCGGGGCGCGCACCGGGCCCGCCCCGCCGCCGCGCGCACCCGTTACCGGCGCCCGGGTCGGCCGGCACTGCCCGCGCGGGGTGGGCCACCGGCGGTCGCCGGTCGCTGGTCCCGCCTGCCCGAACGGGACACCGACCCGACCCGGCGGGCCGCCGCCCTGGCCGACCTGCTGCTGGAGCGGCACGGGCTGGTCACCCGTGGGGCGGTCGCCGCCGAGGGGGTGGTCGGCGGGTTCGCCGCCGTCTACCCGGTACTGGTGGCGATGGAGGAACGCGGTGCCGCCCGGCGGGGCTACTTCGTCGAGGGGCTGGGGGCGGCGCAGTTCGCCGTACCGGGGGCGGTGGACCGGCTGCGGGCGCTGGCCGAGCCGGACGACGGCCGGCGACGCACCGGCAGCGCGCTGGTGCTGGCCGCCACCGATCCGGCGAACCCGTACGGCGCAGCCCTGCCCTGGCCGGAGCGGGCGATTGACTCCGGCAACGGTGAACGTGAAGCGAGCGGGCACCGGGCCGGTCGCAAGGCGGGTGCCCTGGTGATCCTGGTCAACGGCGACCTGACCCTGTACGTCGAACGCGGTGGCCGCACCCTGCTGTCCTTCGTGGACGACGAGCAGACGCTGTCCCTGGCGGCGAAGGCACTGGCCGACGCGGTCCACTCCGGCGCTCTCGGCCCGCTGTCGGTGGAACGCGCCGACGGCGAGGCCGTGCAGTCCTCGCCGCTGGGCGCGGCCCTCACCACCGCCGGCTTCCGCCCCACCCCCCGAGGCCTCCGCCTCCGCGGCTGACCCCGACCCCGACCCCGACCCCCGACCCGGTCGTTGATCATGAAGTTAGCGCAGGATTTTCGCTCCCGGAGCGCGCTAAGTTCATGATCAACGAGAGGTTTCGGGGTTGGCGGGGCCGAGGAGGACGGTGCCGGTGGGGGTGACGGACCAGCCGGGGTTGTGGGCGATCTCCCAGAGCAGGCCGTTCGGGTCGGCGAAGTGGCCGTGGTAGCCGCCGAAGGCCGCCGGCTGGCCCAATTTGCGGATGGCGGCACCGGCGGCCGCCGCCGCGGCGAGCACCCGGTCGACCTCCTGCGGGCTCGACACGTTGTGCGAGAGGGTGACACCGCGCGGCGTGGCGTCGGCCGGTGCGGCCGCGCCGAGATGGGCGGCGCCGAGATCACCCGGGCCGAGGTCGGCGGTGAACTGCGCCGCCTCGTACAGGCCGAGCATCATCCCCGGTCCGATCTGGAAGAAAAGGATCTCCCCGGGTACGTCGAGCGTCGGGCTCCAGCCGAGTCCGTCGACGTAGAACCGCCGCGCGGCGTCGAGGTCGGCGGTCGCCACCGTCACGAAGTGCACCTGTTGTTCCATGGTGACGAATTCTCCACCAGCGGTGTCCACCACCCCCGCACGAGCCCAGAAACCGGCGGCCCTGCCTGGTCACATCGCATGAGCTGGAAACCGGTAGACACGCCCGGTCGTATTGCCGGCATTCACCGTGCTGCCTATGGTCAGGAACATGGCGGTTGCTTTCCGTGATCCGTTTCCGATCGTCCTAAGCGACGATCCGGCCCGGCTGACCCGGTTATATCGAGAGCGTTTCGGATTCGAGGAGTCGTACCGTTTTCCGGCCGAGCAGGACGACGAGCCGGAGTTTGTCGTGCTCGGTCTCGGCGCCGCCCGGTTCACCTTCGGTCGGGCGGACGACAACGGTCTGCACGGCACTCCCCGTGGAACGGACAACGGCCGCCGGACGGAGGTGTGCGTCTACACCGATGACGTCGACCGGGCGATCGAGGACCTGCGCGCCGCCGGGGTGCCGGTGTTGTTCGAACCGGCCGACCAGCCTTGGGACGAGCGGGCCGCGTACGTCGCCGACGCGGACGGGAACCCGGTCCTGATCGTGGCCCCCTCCCCGTCGCCCGGCGTTTCGGCCCGGTCGTGACCGGCCCAGCGGACCAGCCAGAGCCCGGCGGGCGGCCGTTGGCGGTGGAACTCGTCGAGCGGATGGACCGGGACCAGGAGGCCCGCAACAGGATCCCGACCCGTGGCGCCACCCGCGCCATGTGGGCCGCGGTCGAGTCGGTCGACGCCGAGAACACCACCTGGCTGAAGGTGGTGCTCGACCGGCACGGCTGGCCCCGCCGCAGCGATGTCGGCGAGCAGGCGGCGCGAGCGGCCTGGCTGCTGGCCCAGCACGCCGACCGTGACCCGGACTTCCAGCGCGAGTGTCTGGCCCTGCTCGACCGGGCGGTACGCGACGCTGAGGCGAGCCCGTCGCACCTGGCCTACCTCACCGATCGGGTCCGCCGGGCGCAGGGCAGACCCCAGGTGTACGGCACCCAGTTCTGGTACGGGCCGGAGAACTCCGAGCGGCTGACTCCCCAACCGATCGAGGACCCCGACGGTCTCGACGAACGTCGGCGCAGCGTCGGCCTCGGCCCGTTCGCCGAGTACGAGGCGATGATGCGCGAACGCGAACGCGAAAACGAACGCGAAAACGAACGCGAAGACGAACGCGAAGACGAACGCGAAGACGAAAACGAGGACGAGGACGGGCTCACGCGCGACGGGTCATGATTCGCAGGGTGATGGCGAGTCCGAGGGCGAACCAGGCGGCGAGTACGGCGAACGGCAGCGCGCTGACCCCGTCCGGCGGGGTGACCAGGGTGTCGCGTACGGCCTCGGCCATGTACTGGAACGGCAGCACCCGGTGCACGGTCTGGAGCCAGTCGGGCAATCGGTCGGTGGGAAAGTTGATCGGGGAGAACATCAGCGCGACGAAGACGATCAGTTGGGCGATCAGGTTCGCGACCGTCGGCGAGGTGCCGTACGCGATGGCGTACCCGATCGCGGTCGCGGTCAGCGCGACGAGCAGGACGGCCGCCACGACCAGCGGGCTGACATCGAGGGTGAGGTCGAACCGGATGGTGGCCGCGAGCAGGGCGAGGACCAGTCCGGGCAGGGCGGTGGCGAGCCAGGTGCTGAGGTCGGCGGCGAGGATCGCGGAGCGGGGCACCGGCAGGGTGCGGTTGTAGTCGAAGGTGCCGGCGGTCTTCGCCTCGGCGACCATCTGCGGGGCGAGCACCATGCCGACGGTGATCAGGCCGAGGGTGGGTGCGCCGGTGGCCAGGTAGAGCGCGGTGTTCTGGTCGATCGCCGGCAGCAGGAACGAGAAGCCGATCACGATGCCGACCGCCAGCATGGTCTGGATGATGACCATCAGCGGGAGGGTGTGCCTGAGCCGGATGCCGCTCCAGCGGACCAGCAGCAGGTAGCTACGCAGCCAGGACCGCATCGCCGGCCTCCTTTCCGGCGCTGGTCAGGCCGATGTAGACGTCTTCGAGGCTGACCGGGTGCAGGGCGAATTCGGTGATGGTTCCGGCGGCGCGTTGGCCGAGCGCCCAGGCGACGGCCCGTTCGGTCTGCGCGGTGTCGACCGGCAGCACGATCCGGCGGTCGGTGACGGTCGCGGTGCCGGCCCAGGGTGGCGGCGGTGGCGGCGGCAGGCCCGGCGTACGGGTGAGTTCCAGCCGCAGGTCGGCGGTGACCCGGTGGCGTAGTTCGGCCGGGGTGCCGCTGACCACCGTCCGGCCGTGGTCGAGCACGACGATCCGGTCGACGCTCCGCTCGGCCTCGGCCACGTTGTGGGTGACCAGGATGACCGCGCAGCCGTCGGCGGCGAGGTGGCGTACTGACTGCCAGAGCAGGCGGCGGCGGACCGGGTCGACGTCGTTGGTGGGCTCGTCGAGCATGACCAGCCGGCCGGGTTCGACCGCCGCCATGCAGAACGCGGTCAGCCGGCGGACACCGCCGGAGAGGCTTTCTCCGGGTACGTCCGCCCACTCGGCGAGGTCGAGCGCGGTCAGCAGTTCTTCGGTACGTTGCCGTACCCGTTTGCGTCCGCCGCCCCGGATCCGGCCGACGATCTCGATCGCCTGCCTCGGGGTGACCCCGGTCAGTGGTGCCTGTGCCTGGAGTTGGACCGAGCAGACCGCCCGCGCGTACGCCGGGTCGGCGACCGGGTCGCGCCCGTCCAGCCGGAGCGTGCCGGAGGTCGGCCGGACCAGGCCGGCGACCTGGTTGAGCAGGGTGGTCTTGCCGGCTCCGTTGTGTCCGAGCAGACCGAGCACCTCCCCGGGGTGGACGGTGAGGCTGAGGTCGTCGTTGGCCCGCAGGCCCCCTCGGTAGATCTTGGTCAGTCGTTCGACGTGCAGCACCGGCACCACTCCTTCACATACCGACTGGTATTCGGATACCGTTGAGTATCCGGATACCAACAAGGATGTCAACGGACGGAGTGTGGCAGGATCACGACATGAGCGAGCGACTCACCCGCGCGCAGCAGCAACAGCGCACCCGCCAGCACCTGCTGGACGCGGCCGAGACGCTCTTCGGCGAGCGGGGCATCCACCCGACCTCGCTCGACGAGGTGGCGGCCGAGGCCGGGCTGACCAAGGGCGCGATCTACGCCAACTTCGAGGGCAAGAACGGGCTGGTGGCGGCGATCCTCGACCGCCGACTCAGCGAGGAGCACCCGGCCAACGGCGCACCCGAGGTCGATCCCGAGGTCTCGCTGGCCGGCTGGCTGCACCAGCTCGGCAGCGGCTACGACTCAGCCCTCGGCCTGCCGGAGGTACGCCGCTTCGCCATGGCCTTCGTCGAGTTCTGGCTGTACGGGATGCGCACGCCGGCCGCCCGGGAGTCGATCGCGCAGTGGCTGCGCACGGTCCGGGCGGCGAACACGAAGGAGATCATCGAACGGACCGGGGGGCGACCACCCCTGCCCGCCGACCAATTGGCCGCCCTGATGACCGCACTCGACGTCGGGGTGGCCTTCCAGCACCTGATCGACCCCGACGCGGTCCCCACGGAGGTCTACACCCACGGCCTCAACGCCGTCCTCGGCATCGACCGGGAGCCGCCGCCCGAGGATCCGGTCGGCGACGGCGGCCCCACCGGTTAGTCGCCGTCGCGCTGGGCGGGTACGCAGACCGTGATCGCGGACGGCACCACCCGTACCTTCAACCGCTTCTCGGTGCCGCACGCACCACCGTCGAGCTCGTACGTCTGCGGCGTGCCGAACCGCACGTCGACCTTCCGCCCCTGGGTGATCTCCAGCAGCGGCGAGTTCTCGGACCGGCCGACGGCCATCCGGCCGAGCGTACGGGCCCAGTCGATCACCCCGTGCCCGGTGGCGACACCGACCTCCAGCCGGCCGTCGTCGGGGCGGGCGTCGTCGAACGCCTCGATTCCGCCGGTGATCGTGCTGACGTTGCCGAACAGCACGCAGCTCGCCTCGCCGTCGAACCACTTCTCCCCGTCGACCTTGATCGTCACCGGGACGACCTCGTCGCGTACGTGCCGCAGGCCGGTCCAGACGTAGGCCAGTTTGCCCATGTTGTCCTTGAGCTGCCGGTCCGCGTCCGAGATCATCTCGGCGTCGAATCCGGCCCCGGCCATCACCGCGAAGTGCTGACCGTTGACCCGACCGAGGTCGATCCGGCGGCGCTCGCCGTGCAGGGCGATCCGGACCGCCTCTTCGAGATCCTGCGGGATGCCGAGATTGGTGGCGAGCAGGTTGGCCGTACCGGCCGGGATGATCCCGGTGGCACCGTCCCAGCCGGCGAGGGTGTCCACACAGTGCTGGACCATGCCGTCCCCGCCCCAGACCAGGATCAGTTCGGCTCCCTTGCCGACGGCTTTCCGTACCTTCTTAGGCGCTTTGCGACTCTTGGGCACCTCGTACCAGAGCAGGTCGGTGACGCCCTCGTCGGTGAGCCGCGTACGCAGCTCGTCCAGGCCCCCGCCGAGCGTCTTCTTGCGGTGGGCGACCACCGCGACCCTGGTCATCGGCCCACCGGTCGCACATCGGAGTACGTCATGGGTCAGGTCATACCCAGCGGGCACCCCGATCCACACCCGCCCCGGGGGTGGCTCCGGCCCGCTGGGTTACCGTGCGGGCATGCCAGTGCGATCGGTACGCCGCGACGGTGCCCAGTCGCGCGAGCGGGCGCCGGTGGAGCCGAAACACCCGGCGACGGTTGACCCGGCCACCATCGGGGAGCACGACCTCGACCACGAGGCGTCCTACCGCCGGCTGGGTTTCGCGGACCTCGACCTCTCCGGCCGGTCGGCGGACGCGGTCGAGTTCGAGCAGTGCCGGTTCCGGGGCACCGACCTGAGCGGCACCTCGCTCGACGGGGCGCGGTTCACCGACTGCCTGGTCGAAAGCTCCAACCTGGCCAACCTGCGGGCGGAGAAGTCGAGCCTGCTGCGGGTACGCCTCTCGACGGCCCGGATGACCGGGCTGCACTGGGTCGGCGGCACCCTGCGCGACGTGACGTTCTCGCAGTGCCGGCTCGATCTGGCGTCGTTGCGCTTCTCGATCTTCCAGCACGTGGCGTTCGAGGGGTGCAACCTGACCCGGGCGGATTTCTCCGGCGCCGACCTGCGCGGCGTACGGTTCACCGACTGCGACCTGAGCGGTGCCCAGTTCAGCCACGCGAAGACGGCCGGCACCCGGTTCGCCGGCTGCTCCCTGGCCGGCATCGGCGGGGTGACGAGCCTGGCCGGCGCCACCGTCGCCCGGCACGACCTGATCGCGTTGTCGTACACGCTGGCGCACGCGCTCGGCATCCGAATCGAGGACGGCGACGGGGACGGGCACGCCGAGCCGGCCTGAGTCACCACCGGTCATGGGCTGCGGTGCCGGGGCAGGTGGGGTGCCGGGGCCGCCACGGCGGATCACCCCGGCCCGCGCTCTGACAGGATCAGCGGGTGCCACTCACCGCCTCCCGCGCCCTGGTCCGGCAAGCCGAGCGCTGGTTCGTCCGCCACGGCGTACCCCAGATGATCGCCGGGTACGACTTCGACCGGCACATCCTCCCCCGGATGCTGCCGTTCCTCGCCGTGGTCGTGGTGGCCGACCTGGTCTGGGTGATCCTCCAGGCCGGCACCGGCACCGCCCGCTGGGTACTGCTCACGATCGTGGTCGCGGCCGGACTGGCCGGCTGGTCCGGGCTGACCAGGTTCGGCCGGCGGCTGCCGCACTTCTCCCGCCGCGCCATGATCACGATCCTGGTCGCGTACGCGGTGGTGCCGGTGGTCGTACCGCCGCTGGCGCTCTGGCTGCACGACGGCCAGGTGAAGATCACGGTCACCTCGATCGCCGCGTTCGCGCTGCTGTTCAGCGGATCGTGGCTGGCCACCAGCTACGGCGTGGTGCCGCTGCTGCGCCGGGCCGTACGGCACGCGGTCGACGACATGCGCAACAGCGTCCGGCTCCAGGGCCGGGCCCTGCCGCTGCTGCTCTTCGTCACCCTGTTCTTCTTCTTCACCGGCGAGCTGTGGCAGGCGATGAACCGGCTACCCTGGCACCGGCTGGGACTGGTGCTCAGCCTCTTCACCGCAGTCACCATCCTGGCCGCCGCCGGCCGACTGCGCGACGAGATCGGCCGGGTGGAACAGGACCTCAGCGCCGAACGACTCTCCTCGTCCTGCAAGCGCACCCCGCTGAGCAGCCTGCCGATCGAGGAGGTCGCCCCGGACGGTCCGCTGCGGCCGGTGCCGCTGAACGCCCGGCAGGTCGGCAACCTGCTGCTCATGCTCGCCACCCGGCAACTCGTCCAGGCGCTGGTGGTCGGGATCGGGCTGTTCTGCTTCTTCCTGCTGCTCGGCCTGATCGTGGTCCAGCCGGAAACCGCCGAGCAGTGGATCGGCGAGCCACCGGCGATGCTCGCCGACGGGCTGCCGGTGCCGCTGGCGCTGTTGCGCAACGCCGCCCTGCTGGCCGGGTTCGGCAGCATGTACTTCGCCGTCACCTCGATGAGCGACGTCGAGCACCGGCGTCAGTTCTTCGCCCCGATCCTGGACGAGGTCGAACGGACGCTCGCCGTACGCGCCGTCTATCTCGCCGTACGCGACATCGTGCTGCCGACCCAGCCCGTACCGCTCCAGCCGGCCCCGGAAACCCCCGCCCCGGTGGTCGACGCGGAGCGGTAACACCGCCGATGTCACTGACATCCGTGTTACTAACACTGACGTTAGTAACACGGATGTTAGTGCCGATCGGCGGTCAGAGCTGCGGGGCGACCTCGGCGGCGATCAGGTCGAGCTGATCCAGGTCGGCGAGGTCCAGGAACTGGAGGAAGAAGCGGGACGCGCCGCCCTTGGCGTACTCGTGCAGTTGCTCGACCACCTCGCCGGGCGTCCCGACCACACCCGGCCCGGCGCGCAGCTCGTCCAGGTCCCGGCCGATCGCGTCGGCCCGGCGGCGCACCTCGGCGTCGTTGCGCCCGCAGACCACGGTGACCGCGGCCGAGAGCGTCAGCGGGGCCCGCCCGGCCGCGTCCCGACCGATCCGCTCACAGGCCTCGACGACCGCCTCGAAGTTCTTCGCCGCCGCCTGCGCCGACTGGAACGGGACGTTGTACTCGTCGGCGAACCGGGCGGCCAGCACCGGCGTCCGCTTCAGCCCGGTGCCACCGACGATGACCGGCGGTCCCGGCTGCTGCACCGGCTTCGGCATCGCCGGGGAGTCGTAGAGGTCGTAGTAGCCGCCCCGGTAGGTGAAGGTCTCCCCCGGCGGGGTCCCCCACAGCCCGGTGACCACCTCCAACTGCTCGGTCAGCCGGTCGAACCGCTCCTTCAGCGGCGGGAACGGAATGCCGTACGCCCGGTGCTCCGCCTCGAACCAACCCGTGCCCAGGCCCAGTTCCACCCGCCCACCGCTCATCTCGTCGACCTGGGCGACCGAGATGGCCAGCGGGCCGGGCAGCCGGAAGGTGGCCGAGGTGACCAGGGTGCCGAGCCGGATCCGCTCGGTCTGGAGGGCGAGCCCGGCCAGGGTCAGCCAGGCGTCGGTCGGGCCGGGTGCCCCGTCCCCGTTCATGTGCAGATAGTGGTCGGAGCGGAAGAAACCGTCGAAGCCGAGATCCTGCGCGTGCCGCGCCACCCGGAGCAGGTCCCGGTACGTCGCGCCGTCCTGCGGCTCGGTGAAGATGACCAATCGCATGCCGACCAGCTTGCCAGTTCCGCCACCCGACCCTGCCGGCGGAGGGGCCGTCGCCGCCGCCGACCACAGCCGTTAACGTGCTGGTCATGCCCGGCTATGACTGGATCAGCCTGACCACCGACTACGGACTCTCCGACGGGTTCGTCGCCGCCTGCCACGGGGCGGTCGCCCGACTCGCCCCCACCGTACGGGTGCTCGACGTCACCCACCTGGTGCCGGCCGGGGACATCGGACGGGGTGCGACCGTACTCGCCCAGACGGTGGTGGACCTGCCACCGGCGGTGCACGTGGCGGTCGTCGACCCGGGCGTCGGTACGGCTCGGCGCGGAGTCGCCCTGCGAACTCCCGGCGGGCTGCTGGTCGGACCGGACAACGGGCTGCTGTGCCCGGCGGCCGACGCGCTCGGCGGCACCGAACGCGCGGTGGAGCTGACCAACCCGGCCTGGCTCGCGGCGACCGTCTCGCCCACGTTCCACGGCCGGGACGTCTTCGCCCCGGTCGCCGCCCGGCTGGCGCTCGGCGCCGAGTTGGCCGACGCCGGACCGGCGGTCGACCCGGCCACCCTGGTCCGGCTCCCCGATCCGGTGGTGGACAGCGGGCCGGGCTGGCTCACCGCCGAGGTGGCGTCGGTGGACCACTTCGGCAACGTGCAGCTCGCCGCCCCCGCTGCCACGCTGGACGGGCTGCGGCCGGCGCTGCTGGTGGACGGGGTGCCGGCCCAGCGGGCGACGACGTTCGGTGACGTACCGGCCGGGGCTCTCGCCGTACTCGTGGACTCCGCCGGTCGGGTGGCGCTGGCGGTGAACGGCGGCCGTGCGGATGCCCTACTTTCGCTGGTACCGGGGCAGGTACTACGGATAGCGGACGCTAGCTGATCTACTTCCGCATCGCGGACACGGAGCTGCGACGGATGGACCACTATGGAATGCTTGACCGGTGGGGAAGCATTCGATCGATGTACAAGCATGTCCATGCTGCGGCTTTTTCACCGGAGAAGGTGGGACCTGTCCGGTCTGTTTCTGGACCAACGACGGCCGGCAGGGGGGTGAGGACGTCGTCCTTGAGGACAGCCCGAACGGCGACCTGAGCCTGGCCCACGCCCGACTCAACTACGCCATCTACGGCGCCAGCCACCCCCGCTACCAGGACATGGTCCGCGCCCCCCGGCTCGAAGAGCAGCCCTGACACCGCGCTAGCGGGCAGGATGGACGGGTGCCCGAAGGCGACACGGTCTGGAACACCGCTCGCGCGCTGCACCGCGCGCTGGCCGGTGGCCGGCTGACCGCGTCCGACTTCCGCGTGCCCCGACTCGCCACCACCGACCTGGCCGGCTGGACCGTCCTGGAGGTGGTCAGCCGGGGCAAACACCTGCTCGTCCGGCTCGCCGCCCCGCCCGGCACCCCGCACACCAGCACCAACGCCGACCCGTCCGGCACCAGCGGCGGCGACGGGGGCGAGCCGCGCCTCACCGTGCACTCGCACCTGCGGATGGACGGGGCCTGGCGGGTCTACCCGCCGGGTGTTCGCTGGGCCGCCCGGCCGGCGCACCTGATCCGGCTGGTGCTGCGTACGGCGGACGCGATCGCGGTCGGCTACCACCTGCACGAGGTCGCCCTGGTGCCGACCGGCCGGGAGGACGAACTCGTCGGCGGGCTCGGCCCCGACCTGCTCGGCCCGGACTGGGACCCGGCCGAGGCGGTACGCCGGCTCGCCGCCCACCCGCAGGAGAGCATCGCCGAGGCGCTGCTCGACCAACACAACCTGGCCGGCATCGGCAACCTCTACAAGTCGGAGCTGCTGTTCCTGCGGGGCGTGCACCCGTGGACACCGGTGGCGGCGGTGCCGGAGCTGACCGGGCTGGTGACGCTGGCCCAGCGGCTGCTGGCGGCGAACCGGGGACGGTGGACCCAGAGCACCACCGGCTCGCTACACCGGGGCCAGACCAGCTACGTGTACGGCCGGCGCGGCCAACCCTGTCGCCGCTGCGGCATGCTGGTGGAGAAGACCGAACAGGGCGACCGGGTGACGTACTGGTGCCCGCGCTGCCAGCCCGCCCCGGACTGACCCCGCTCGTACCAGGCACGTTCCGGGCGAACCGACGCCGAGCGGCCCGTATCCAATCGTCGCTTGGCGCGGTTAGTTGCTTACGGATCGTCAGCGATGGCCGACTGATCGACTCGACCGGCCCACTGGCGGAACCTCCGGTCGAGCAGGCAACCGGGGAGGGAGCACGGTCATGTTCAAGAAACTCGCGGCGCACCGCCTGGCCCGCAGGGCGAAGCAGGACACCGAAACCACCGGGACCGCCGCCCCCGCCCAGGCACCGGAGGAATCCCGGCCCGACATTCCACAGCAGACCCCGGCGCAGACCCGGCCGGCGGGCCCGGCGCCGCTGCCGACCCCGGACTATTTCGGCTTCGTCCCCAACTACGCGAACAGCCCGCTGCCCCGCCTCGACCCCGCCGGTCAGGTGGTGCCCGGCACCGGCCTGCGGAAATTCGTCGACTCGCTGCCCGGTGTCGGCGAGGGACGGCACAACAACCTCGGCAACCACCTGCCCGTCGCCGTACCGGACACGGTCAGCTACCCCGGCTGCGACTACTACGAGATCGGGTTGGAGCAGTTCACCCAGCAACTGCACCGGGATCTCGGCCCGACCCGGCTGCGCGGGTACCGACAACTGAACAACGGCACCGACGCCAACGGGCGCAACACGGTCAGCCCGCCGACCCGGCCGTACCATCTCGGGCCGGTGATCATCGCGGACCGCAACCGTCCGGTCCGGGTGAAGTTCGTCAACGGGCTGCCGACCGGCGCCGCCGGGCGGCTACCGCTGCCGGTCGACCCGACCGTGCGCGGCGCCGGACCCGGCCCCCTCGGCGGGGCGGAGCACTATCCGCAGAACCGGGCCGTGCTGCACCTGCACGGCGGGACCACGCCCTGGATCAGCAACGGCGGCCCGGACCAGTGGCTCACCCCGGCCGGCGAGCCGACGCCCTACCCCACCGGTACGGGCCTGGTGAACGTGCCGGACATGGCCGACCCGGGACCCGGCGCGGTGACGCTGTACTACCCGAACCAGGCCGGCGCTCGGCTGCTCTGGTACCACGACCACACGCTCGGCATCGCCCGGCTGACCGTCTACTCCGGGCAGCTCGGCCTCTACCTGCTCCGCGACGAGGCGGAACGACAACTGGTCGCCGACGGGGTCGTCCCGGCCGACGAGATCCCGCTGGTGATCCAGGACAAGACCTTCGTGCCCGGCGACGCCCAGCTCGACGCGCAGGACCCGACCTGGGACCGGACCACCTGGGGCGGTCGCGGGAACCTCTGGTACCCGCACGTCTACATGCCGAACCAGAACCCGTACAACGAGTCCGGGACCAACCCGATGGGGCGCTGGGACTACGGGCCGTGGTTCTGGCCGCCGTACACCGGGACGGCGCACGGGCCGGCACAGAACCCGCACCACGATCCGGCCCACGCACCCTGGCAACCACCGGTGATGCCCGGTACCCCGAACCCGTCGGTGGTACCGGAGGCGTTCCTGGACACCCCGCTGGTCAACGGCTGCGCGTACCCGTACCTGCGGGTGGAGCCGAAGGCGTACCGGTTCCGGATCCTCAACGCCTGCAACGACCGCAGCCTCAATCTCCAGCTCTACTACGCCGCCTCGCACGGGCCGATGTGGCATCCGGACGGCACGCTCGGCGACGGCGCGGCCGGCGAGGTGCCGATGGTCGACGCCACCGCCCACCCGGACCACCCGCCCACCTGGCCGACCGACGGCCGGGCCGGTGGCGTCCCCGACCCGGCCAGCGCCGGGCCGGACTGGATCCAGATCGGCACCGAGGGTGGCCTGCTGCCCGAGGTGGCGGTGATACCCAACCAGCCGATCAACTACGTCTACAACCGCCGGGACATCGCCGCGCTGAACGTCTCCGAGCACGCGCTGCTGCTCGGCCCCGGCGAGCGGGCCGACGTGATCGTCGACTTCTCCGCCGCCCCGCCCGGCTCGAAGATCATCCTGTACAACGACTGTCCGGCACCGATGCCGGCCTTCGACACCCGGTACGACTACTACACCGGCGACCCCGACCGGACCAGTGCCGGAGGTGCCCCGACCACCCAGCCCGGCTACGGGCCGAACACCCGTACGCTGCTCCAGTTCCAGGTGGTGGGCGAGCCCGCAGCGCCGTACGACCTGGACCCGCTCCGGGCCCGGCTGCCGCTGGCGTACGGGGCCAGCCAACCGCCGCCGATCGTGCCGCAGCCGGCGTACGACACCGCCTTCGGCACCCGCACGCCGAAGAACACGCACGTGCCGATCCACAGCAACACGATCACGTTCACGCCCGCCGGCCGGACCGCCCCGGTCACCATGCCACTGCGGGCAAAGGCGATCCAGGAACTCTTCGAACCCGAGTACGGCCGGATGAACGCCACCCTCGGAGTGGAACTGCCGAAGGTCAGCGCGCTGGTCCAGACGACCACACCACTGACGTACGTCGACCCGCCGACCGAGATCCTCGCCCCGGCCGACCCCGCCATCCCGGTCGGCGCCCCCGGTGACGGCACCCAGATCTGGAAGGTCACCCACAACGGGGCCGGGACCCGCGCCATCCACTTCCACCACCTGGTGGTGCAGGTGATCAACCGGGTCGGCTGGGACGGCGCGATCCGACCGCCGGACCCGAACGAACTGGGCTGGAAGGAGACGGTCCGGATGAACCCGCTGGAGGACACCATCGTCGCCGTCCGGCCGACCGTGCCGGATGCTCTGCCGTTCAAGGTCGGCGACAGCGTACGGCTGCTCGACCCGACCCGCCCGGCCGGTACGACCAGCGGCTTCACCCAGGTCAACCCGCGTACCGGGGAGCCGGCGGTGGTGACGAACCAGCTGTTCAACTTCGGCTGGGAGTACGCCTGGCAGGGGCACCTGGTCGGGCACGAGGGCAGTGAGCTGAGCCGCCCGCTGGTGCTGCGGCTCTCCCCGGCGCAGCCGACCGGGCTGACCGCGACGGCGGCACCCGGCTCGCCGAGCGTGCCGCCGTCGATCGCGCTCGCCTGGACGAACAACGCGACCCGTCCGGCGGCCACGAACCATCTCGTCGAGCGGGCCACGAACGCCGCGTTCAGCACCGGCGTCACCCGGTTCACCCTGCCCCCGACCGTCAGTACGACCAGCGACTCGACCGTCACGCCCGGCACCACGTACCACTACCGGGTCCGTACGGAGACCGCCGTCGGCTACTCCGGCTGGTCGAACACCGCCTCGGCGGTCGTACGCCTGATCGCGCCGAGCGGCCTGACCGCCTCGGTGGCCCCGTCCGCGCCGGTCCGGGTCGACCTGGCCTGGCGCAACCGTTCGTTCGCCACCGGGGTCGAGGTCCAGCGGGCGGTGAACCCGACCTTCACCAGTGGGCTGGTCAGCGTCTCCGGGCCGTTGACCGCCGCCTGGACGGACAGCACGGTGAGCCCGAACACGACGTACTACCACCGGGTGCGGACCAGTTACCTCGGTGCCCCGTCACCGTGGTCGACGGTGTCGGTGGTGACGGTGCCGACCATACCGGCGGTGCCGCACAGCCTGTCGGCGACGGCCTCGGTCACCGCCCCGGACTCGGTCAGCGTGCAGCTCAACTGGTTCGAGAGCGCGGGCAGCACGGTCAGTGGCTTCACCCTGCAACGGGCCAACGACGCCTCGTTCAGCACCGGTCTGGCCAGCTTCACCATCGCCGGTACGGCCCGCTCGTTCACCAACACCGGGCTGCCTGCGGGCACCGTCTTCCACTGGCGGATCCAGGCCTTCAACGCGGTCGGCACCTCCGCCTTCACCACCCCGCTGGTGGTCCAGCCGCCGGACTGACCGCGCTCGGCGTGGCCGGCCGCCACCGGCCGGGGCGCCGGCCAGCGGCGGAGACCGACCGCTCGGCGCGCGCTGGCGGTCCGGCCGCCGAGCCGACCCGTCTAGCGCCCGGTGGCGGTGCCGGGGTCGCGCAGTTGGGCGAGGCCGGCGGCGACGCCGTGCAGCAGGTCGGTCGCCTCGGTGAGCCGGTCCGCCGCCGGGTGCACGCCGGTGGACCGGGTGTCCTCGGCCAGGTAGCCGGCTGCCGCGACGACCAGCGCCTCGTAGGCGGCGACGCCCCGGTCGAGTTGCCGGAGCAGGTCCCGGTGGGCCGACTCCAGCGCCGGGCGGGACTGGACCGGTGCGGACCGCCTCGCCTTCTCCAGGCCGGCCACCTGGTGCGCCAGGTCGTGCAGCGAGCGCTCGGCCGCGGTCGCCTCCAACACCGCCGGCCCGGCCAGGGCGGGCAGCCGGCCGGCGAGCCCGGTCAGGGTGGCCGAGGCGCGGGAGAGCCGTTCCCACGGCGCGGCCGCCGCCGAGCCGCGCAGGGCGATCCGGGCCCGCTGGCGGCGTACCTCCGCCACCATGCCGGGCCCGGCGGGCAACCGTTCGACGGCGGCGATCAGCCGGGCGCGGGTCTGCTCGGCCGCGACGGCCGGGTCGAGCGGCGGCGGTGCCGGCTGGGCCGCCAGCCGGCGCAGGTCGGCCCAGCGCCAGACGGCGAGCACGGTGGTGCCGCCGGCACCGGCGACCCAGGCCGCGTCCGGCAGACCCAACCCCTGGTACGGGGTGAGGACCGCCGCCGCGCCGCCCAGTGCGCCGGCCCAGACGCTCCACCAACGGGCGGAGCGGCGCAGGCCGCGCAACCGCCGGAAGTAGCGGGCTCGCTCGTCTGCCATGGCCGCCCTCTCCCTGCCCGCCCGCTCAGCCGGCGGCGCTCTGGTCGCCGGTCGGCTTCTCCTTGGCCATGCTCCGCCGGATCTCGTCGAGTCGGGCCACCCCGGCGTTGTCCGCCGCCCGGTTGGCCTGGTCGACCGCCGGCTGGCTCTGGCCGCCGAGCTGTTCCCCGGCCATGCTCGCCCGGATCTGCTCCAGCCGGGCCGAGCCGGCCAGGTCCAGGCTGCTCTTCTGGATTTCGAGCATCCGGCCCTCGACGGAGTTGCCGGCGAGTTCGGCACGGCCCATGGCGTTGGCGTAACGGCGTTCGATCTTGTCGCGGACCTCGTCCAGCGAGGGGGTGGTGCCCGGCGCCGACAGCGTCGACATCGACTCCAGCGACTTCGCCACGCTCTCCTGCATCTTGGCCTGTTCGAGCTGGCTGAGCAGCTTGGTCCGCTCGGCCAGCTTCTGCTGGAGAATCATGCTGTTGTTCTCGACCGCGCGGCGGGCCTGCCCGGCGGCGGCGAGCGCCTGGTCGTGCAGAGCCTTGAGGTCCTCGGTCGACTGCTCGGCGGAGACCAGTTGGGCGGCCAGGGTCTGCGCGGTCTGCTCGAACTTCTGCGCCTCGGCCTCGTCGCCGCCGGCCCGGGCCCGGTCGGCGAGGACCAGCGACTGGCGGGCCATCCCCTGCAACCGCTCGACCTCGGACATCTGCCGGGAGAGTTTCATCTCAAGCTGGTGCTGGTTGCCGATGACCGCCGCCGCCTGCTGCACCAGCGCCTGGTGCTGGCGCTGGGACTCCTCGATGGCCTGCTGGATCTGCACCTTCGGATCAGCGTGCTCATCGATCTTGGCGCCGAACAGCGCCATCAGGTAGCGCCATCCCTTGACGAACGGACTCGCCATCTTCGCGTTATCCCCTCGGTGTCATCCGCTTCGGCCAGCCGTCGCCCACCCGGCCTGGACCGGTGAACGCGGCACGATCACCATCGTCCCAGTCCGGCGCCACACCGGCAGACGACCGTGGGGATATCGGCCGGCAGACGCCGCTGGAACTGCCACCCTACGCCGAGGTGAGCGGGCCGAGCACCGCTCAGGCGGCGCGAACGATGTCCCGGCCCCGGTCGGTCGTGGACCGGACCCGGCGGGTGGTACGCAGCGTGGCCTTGAGCGGCGAGTCCTGGCGCACCGAGACGGAGACGTTCCCGTCGGTGGCGACCTGCCGTACGCCGGAGTCGGTCACCGTACGCACGCCGGAGTCGGTGAGCACCGTGCGGGCCGGGACGTCGACCGTCGACCGTTCCTGCACCGGTGCCAGCACCCCGGACATCTGCTCGCCCAGCGCGACCGTGTCGCTGACCTCGCGCAACAGCTCGGAGAGGCGGGCACCGAGGGCGTCACAGATGGCGGCGAGCAGCTCGCTCGACGCCTCCTTCTGGCCACGCTCGATCTCAGAGAGGTAACCGAGGCTCACGTTGGCGGCCGAGGAAACCTCGCGCAGGGTGCGGTGCTGACCCTGCCGGCGAGCACGCAACGCGTCACCGATCACCCGGCGTAGCAGGACCATCGCACCTCCCCCTCACGTGGGACCGTTGCTCCGGCGGCAGTCAGCACAACGCCGCGTGGAGCGACTCCGACCCCCAATCCCGGCCGCTGCCGGGACCTTCCCGCAACCGTACCCGTTGCCGGCCCGCACGACATCCCACCCCGCCGGTCCGGATTCCCGCCGGCATCCGACAGCGGTCCCGCTCAACCCCGCACCGGCGGCGGCTGTACGCCGTGCACCTGCTCCGCGAGCAGCCGCAACGCCTCGGTGACCGTGTCCCTGCGGATCTGGTCCCGACCGCCGCCGAGGCGCAGTTCCCGGACCTCGGTGCCGACCGGTCCGGCCGCCGCGACAAAGACCAGCCCGACCGGGCGCCCGTTCTGCGGCTCCGGGCCGGCGACCCCGGTGGTGGCCAGGCACCAGTCGGCGCCGCACCGCCAGCGCCCGCCCTCGGCCAGCGCGCCGGCCACGTCCGGATCGACCGGACCCCGCGCGGCGAGCAGTTCGGCGGGTACGCCGGCCAGGGATTCCTTCAGGTCGGTGGCGTAGACCACCAGCCCGCCGCGGAAGACGGCGCTCACCCCGGCGATGTCCACGATCGTGGCGGCCAGCAGCCCGCCGGTGAGCGATTCCACCACGGCCAGCGTCTCGCCCCGTTCGGCCAGCGGGTGCACCACCGCCGCCGCCTCGGTCAGCGCGGCCCGTGTCCGGGCATCGCCAGTCATCCCGCCTCCCACCCGTCTCACCGACCAACCCGCGCCGACCGCTCCCGGTGACGGCCGGCTGCGCGCCAGCTGGCCCGGCGGTGCGCTAGCTGGCCCGGCGCCGCAGCCGCAGTGCCCGTACCACGTAATCGAGGCCAGTGATCATCGTCACCACCAGGGCGATGCCCATGATCCACGGGCCGACGAAGGTCGCCTGCTCCGGCACCGGCCAGAGATACCAGACGATCGCGAGGATCTGCAACGCCGTCTTGGCCTTCCCGCCCCGGCTGGCGGCGATCACGCCGAACCGGATCACCCAGAACCGGATCAGCGTGACGCCGAACTCCCGGGCCAGGATCAGCAGGGTGACCCACCAGGGCAGCAGGTCGTACCAGGAGAGCAGGACCAGGGCGGCGCCGGTCAGCGCCTTGTCCGCGATCGGGTCGGCCACCTTGCCGACCGCCGTGACCAGCTTGAACCGGCGGGCGATCCAACCGTCGAGCAGGTCGGTCGCGGACGCCACGGCAAAGGTCAGGCAGGCGGCGATCCGCCAGGCCGGGTGGGTCATCTCCGAGACGACCGCCAGCACCACGAAAACCGGCACCAGAACGAGCCGCAGGGCGGTGAGCGCATTGGCCGCGTTGACGACGGGCACCGGCTCGACCGTGGCGGCCGGGGCGGAAGGCTCCGACGCCTCCGTCACCTCGCGCCGCCCGGCGGGCTCGCCGCCGCGGACACCAGCTCGACCGGTACGGCGACCAGGTCGACCCCCTCGGTCCCGGTGACGGTGGCCCGGACCAGGTCGCCGGGGCGCAGCGCGGCCAGGTCGACCCCACCGCCCACCGGAGCCACCAGCGTCGTCGAACCGTCGACCTCGGGCGCCTGGTGCTCGGCGCGTCCCTCGACGATCCCGCCGTCGATCGTGTCGACCAGCACCTCGACGGTCGAGCCGAGCCGTTCCTCGGCCCGCTGCGAGCAGAGTTCGTCGGCGAGCGCGCTCAGCCGGTCGTACCGCCGCTTGATCGTCGCCGCGGCGACCTTGCCGGGCAGGCCGGCGGCCTCGGTGCCGTCCTCGTCGCTGTAGTCGAACATGCCGATCGCGTCGAGCCGGGCCTCGGAGAGGAACCGGACCAACTCGTCCACGTCGGCGCGGGTCTCACCGGGGAAGCCGACGATGAAGTTGCTCCGCGCCCCGGCGGCCGGGGCCAGCTCGCGGGCCGAGCCGAGCAGTTCGAGGAATCGGGCGGTGGACCCGAAACGCCGCATCCGGCGCAGCACCGGCTCGCTGGAGTGCTGGAACGACAGGTCGAAGTAGGCCGCCACCCCGGGGGTGGTGGCGATCGTCTCGACCAGCCCCGGCCGGGTCTCCGCCGGTTGCAGGTAGCTCGCCCGGACCCGGACGATCCCGTTGACGGCGGCGAGCTGCGGCAGCAGCTTCTCCAGCAGGCGCGGGTCGCCGAGATCCTTGCCGTACGAGGTGGAGTTCTCGCTGACCAGCACCAGTTCGCGTACGCCCGTGCGGGCCAGCCACTCCGCCTCGGCCAGCAGCTCTTCCGGCGGCCGGGAGACGAAGGCGCCCCGGAACGCCGGGATGGCGCAGAACGCGCACCGCCGGTCGCAGCCGCTGGCGAGCTTGAGCGAGGCGACGGGACCCGAGTCGAGCCGGTGGCGCAGCACCGGCCGCAGGTGCGCCGGGGTGTGCTCGTCGGTGACCAGGGCACCACCGGTCGGTCTGGAGGCCTGCGCGTGACCGGGCAGCACCACACCGCTGCCGTGCCGGTCGACCGGGGTCAGCGGGAGCAGCTCGCGCCGGTCCCTGGGGGTGTGCGCGACCACCTGCTCACCGGCGAGCACGGCGTTCAGCCGAGACGAGATGTCCGGGTAGTCGTCGAAGCTCAGCACGGCGCCGGCCTCGGGCAGGCTGTCGGCCAGCTCACGGCCGTAGCGCTCGGCCATGCAGCCGGCGGCGACCACCTTCGCCCCGGTGTCGGCGGCGGCGAGCAGCGTCTCGATCGAGTCCTGCTTGGCCTTCTCGACGAACCCGCAGGTGTTGACGAGGACCACGTCGGCGCCCTCGCCGTCGGTGGTCACCTGCCAGCCGTCGGCGTCGAGGCGGGCCGCCAGCTCCTCCGAGTCGACCTCGTTGCGGGCACAGCCGAGGGTCAGCAACGCCACCCGGCGGCCGGTGGTCGAGGAAGAGGAATTGGCAGACACCATCCGAGGGTACCGGGCCGCTCCGGAAGCCCCGCGCCCGCTAGGCGTGCAGTGCCGCCCCGACCCGGTCGTCGGCGTGCGGGGCGGCAACGCGGCCCATCGGGTCGAGCCGGGCCAGCCGGTCGAGCAGGAAGACCTCGGCGCCGGCCAGCCCCACCGAGCAGAACAGGGTCACCTGGTCGGCGGCGCCCCGACCCGGGGGGGGGGGGGGGGGGGGGGGGTGGGGGGGGGGGGGGGGGGGGGGGGGGGGGGGGAGGGGGGGGGGGGGCGGGGGGGGGGGGTG
>NZ_JBVJHT010000003.1:56787-214811 GCF_055586685.1 Micromonospora sp. NPDC049529 | reverse complement strand
GCACCGGCTACCCCTCCTGAGTGGGACCGGGCTCCGTGGTCGGCTTCCCCCCGCTCCCCCCCCCCCCCCCCCCCCCCCCCGCCGAGGTGGCGCAGCCGGTCGACGTACGGCGCGACGGCGGCGAGCATCGGCGGCCGGTAGTCCATCGCCTGCTCCACCGAGTCGGTGACCAGCACCTCCGCCAGGTCCAGCAGCTCCGGCCCGAACTCCGCCCGGCCCTGCTGCTTGAAGCCGACCACGTTCACGTGGGTGCCGGGGGCCAGCTCGGCCGGGTCGACCACCGGGGTCGGGCTGTCGGTGGCGAGCACCACCACGTCACGGTCCCGTACGGCCGCACCGGGGTTGCCCACCGCGTGCGCGGGTATGCCCAGTTCGGCCCGGACCCGGGCGGCGAACGCGTCCCGGACGGCCGGCGTACGGCAGTGGACGGTCACCTCGCGCAGCGGGCGTACCGCCGCGATCGCCCAGATCTGGGCCCAGGCCTGCCGGCCGGCACCGAGCACTCCCAGGGTGGCGGCGTCGGGGCGGGCGAGGGTGTCGACCGCCACCGCCCCGAGTGCCCCACTGGCCCGCGAGCCGATCTCCTCGCCGACCGCGATCGCCCGGATCCGGCCGGAGCCGGACTCGTGCAGCACGACGACCTGCTCGGCGCCCGCGTGGCCGAAGGTGTCGTAGGAGCGGAACCCGTACCACTCGTCGGCCAACTGCCCGGCGGCCGTGACCAGGCGTCCTCCGCGCAGGGCGGCGGACGCGCGCGGCGGCGCGACCAACCGCCCGGTGTACGCGGCCAGCAGCGCGGCGCGCATCGCGGCGACGGCGGTCGGACCGTCGAGCCGTTCGGCGACCTCGTCGTCGGTCAGTAGCAGGGTCATGGGGAAATCCTGATAGTTGAACCGGACTTGAGGTCAAGTCGACCGAGTGAGGTTTCCCACACACCGGTTCGGGGTCGGCCGCTGGCTAGACTGTGCCGCAGGTGGACGCTGTCGCGTACGCCCCGGACGAGCGCGTGCCGTACCCGGCCAGGCAAAGACGGCGCGCAGACGGTGATGACCACACTTGACCTGATCGAGGTCCTCGGTGCCCTGCTGATCCTGGCCGCGTTCGCCGCCAACCAGCTGCGCCGGATGGACCCGCACTCCGTCCGCTATCTCCTGCTCAACGTCGTCGGCGCCGGCATCCTCGCGGTGCTCGCCGCGACCCACCGCTCCTGGGGCTTCCTCCTGCTGGAGGGCACCTGGACCGTCGTCTCCCTCATCTCCCTCACCCAAACCCTCCGCCACCGCCCCACCCCCCGCCCCCACCCCGACCAATCCTGACCCCTCTTGTAGAGAAAGAGGCGCTATCCGACGCGCGATAGCCCCTCTTTCTCTACAACTGCGCGCGCCTGGGTGGGGGCGGGGCGGGGGGTTAGTTGGGGTCTTCGCCTTGGAGGGTGGAGAGGACGTCTTCGAGTTCGTCGGGTTTGATGAGGACGTCGCGGGCCTTGGAGCCCTCGGAGGGGCCGACCACGCCTCGGGTTTCCATCAGGTCCATCAGGCGGCCGGCCTTGGCGAAGCCGACCCGCAGCTTGCGCTGGAGCATCGAGGTGGAGCCGAACTGCGAGGTGACCACCAGCTCGATCGCCTGCACGAGGATGTCCAGGTCGTCGCCGATGTCCTCGTCGACCTTCTTCTTCGTGTCCTTCGCCGGGGCGAGCACGTCCGGCCGGAACTCCGGCTCCCGCTGGTCCTTGCAGAACTTCACGATGTCGCTGATCTCGGACTCGTTGACCCAGGCGCCCTGGATCCGGACCGGCTTGGAGGCGCCCATCGGCAGGAACAGCCCGTCGCCCCGGCCGATCAGCTTCTCCGCGCCGGGCTGGTCCAGGATGACCCGCGAGTCGGCCAGCGAGGAGGTGGCGAACGCCAACCGGGACGGCACGTTGGCCTTGATCAGGCCGGTGACCACGTCGACCGAGGGGCGCTGGGTGGCGAGCACCAGGTGGATGCCGGCGGCGCGGGCGAGCTGGGTGATCCGGACCACCGAGTCCTCGACGTCGCGCGGGGCGACCATCATCAGGTCGGCCAACTCGTCCACGATCACCAGCAGGTACGGGTACGGCCGGATCTCCCGCTCGCTGCCCGGTGGCGGCTTGATCTGACCGGCCCGGACCTTGCGGTTGTAGTCGTCGATGTGGCGTACCCCGGCGGCGGCGAGGTCGTCGTAGCGCATGTCCATCTCGCGGACCACCCAGTCCAGCGAGTCGGCCGCCTTCTTCGGGTTCGTCACGATCGGCGTGACCAGGTGCGGGATCCCCTCGTAGCTGGTCATCTCGACCCGCTTCGGGTCGATCAGCAGCAGCCGTACCTCGTCCGGGGTGGCCCGGCTCAGGATCGAGACCAGCAGCGAGTTCAGGCAGGACGACTTGCCCGCGCCGGTCGCCCCGGCGATCAGGATGTGCGGCATCTTGGCCAGGTTGGCCACCACGTAGCCGCCCTCGATGTCCTTGCCGAGCGCCACCAGCATCGGGTGGTGGTCGCTGCCGGCCGCCCGGGAGCGCAGGACGTCGCCGAGCGCCACGTCCTCCCGGTCACTGTTCGGGATCTCCACCCCGACCGCGCTCTTGCCCGGGATCGGGCTCAGGATCCGTACGTCGGGGGACTTCACCGCGTACGCGATGTTGCGGGAGAGCTGGGTGATCCGTTCCACCTTCACCCCGTGGCCGAGTTCCACCTCGTAGCGGGTGACGGTCGGGCCACGGGTGAAGCCGGTCACCGCGGCGTCCACGTCGAACTGGTCGAAAACGCCGGTGAGGGCGGCGATCACCTCGTCGTTGGCCTTGCTCCGGGTCTTCGGCGCGGTGCCGCTGCGCAGCAGGTTGGCCGGTGGCAGGACGTAGTCGCCGCCGAGGCCGGTGATGGCGAGCTGTTCGGCCCGGGTCGGCGGTGGCGAGTGCTCGGGCGGCTCGGCGGCCTTGCGGGTGGCGGGGACCTTCGCCGGTGGCCGGCGGGGCACCGGGACCGGCTCGTCGGGGAACTCCTCGGCGTCGTACCCGTCGGGGTCGCCGGTGGAGCCGACCCGGCTGCCGCCGCGTCGCCGGGTCGACCGGCGGCGGGCCGGCGGTTCCTCGTCGGGGTCGGCGTCGTCGATCTCGTCGGCGTCGTCGTCGGTACGGGTGCCGCCGCCCCGGCCGGTGATCGCCTCGGCGAACAGTCCCAACCGCTGCGGGACCTTGTTGATCGGTGTCGCGGTGACCACCAGCAGCCCGAACAGGACCAGCAGCACCAACAGCGGTACGGCCACCCAGGGCGTGAACGCGTCCTCCAGCAGCCGGCCGATGCCGGCGCCGATCAGCCCACCGGCGTAGTCCCGTTCCTGGTTGTTCACCGGCTGGTGGCCGATGTGCAGCAGCCCGCCGGTGCCCAGGAACAGCGCCGACCAACCGACCAGTCCCCGGCCCCGGTGCTCCGGATCGGTCGGCACCCGCATCAGCCGGATCGCGCCGATCAGCAGCAGCAGCGGCAGGACCACGGAGATCGCGCCGAGGAAGAGCCGGACGGTGTCGGCCAGCCGGGCGCCGAGCGGGCCGGCGGAGGAGAACCAGACCGCGACCGCGGTCAGGATGGACAGTCCGAGCATGAGCAGCCCGGCGCCGTCGCGGCGGTGCTCCGGGTCGAGGTCGCGGGCGGTGGCGGCCTGCCGGCCGGCGGCGCGGAACGCCCAGCCGACGCCGTGCGCCAGCCCCATCCACATCGTGTTGACCGCGCGACCGACGAAGACCGCCGGTGGGGTGCGGGCCGGTTTGCGGGCCGCCGCGCGGGTGCGGGCAGACTGCTGGGCACGCGTGGGTTGCCGGGTACGTGAAGCGGCGGCGCCGCGCGTGGACGACCCGCTTCGGCGCCGGTTCGCCTGAGGGGTACGGCCCGCCATAAGGTCACACGTTAGCCCTGCCGTCGCGGATATCCGCGCTTTTACCGGTCGTGTCCGCGCCCGGTCGTCTGTGATGACGCCGACGGTGCGGTCGAACGTGCCAGACGGTCCGGTGCGAACTATGCCGGGTCGCGTGATCCGCCTAACATCACGGGCAGACCAACCAGCCCATCTTGCCGTAATGGGGGACGTCGCATGTCATCGCCGGGTTTCCCGCACTCCCCGGATGAGCCGGGTTTCCCGCACTCCCCGGATGAGCCCGTCGGGGCCGGGCAGTTGCAGACGCTGCAACCGCTGACCAACGACCTCATCGCGGCGGTGTTGAGCGCCCGGGGCTTCTCCTTCTACACGGATGGCGACGGTGACCTGGTCGGCCGGTGGGACGACAACCTGATCTACTTCTTCCGGCTCGGCCCGGATGGCGAGCTGCTCCAGGTACGCACGATGGCGGCGACGACGTTCCCGATCGAGCGGGTGCCCGAGCTGTACGCGTTCTGCAACTCGTGGAACCACGACCGGTTGTGGCCCAAGGCGTTCGTGCACGTCAACGACGACGGCAGTGCCCGGGTCTGCGGCGAGGTGACGGCCGACCTGGCCCAGGGGGTGACGCTGCACCAGCTCGACCAGCTGATCAACTGCGGCATCTCGACCGGTTGCCAGCTCGCCGAGTCCGCCGCCGAACTGCGGCCCTGAGCGCGGGGATCCACCATGGAGCAACGGTTCCGGGTCGACCTGCGCGGTGTCGTCGACCTGCTCAGCCAGCACCTCTACAGCAGCCCCCGGGTCTACGCCCGCGAGCTGTTGCAGAACGCCGCCGACGCGATCACCGCCCGGCGGGCGCTCGGCCCGGACGCCGATCCGGCACCCGAACCGGGGCGGGTCGTGTTCGAGATCGACCCGGACGGCACGCTCCGGGTCCACGACAACGGTGTCGGGCTGACCGAGCCCGAGGTGCACACCTTCCTGGCCAGCGTCGGGCGTACCTCGAAACGCGACGAGCTGGGTTTCGCCCGGCAGGACTTCCTCGGCCAGTTCGGCATCGGTCTGCTCTCCTGCTTCATGGTCGCCGACACCATCGAGGTGGTCTCCCGATCGGTGACCGGCACCCCGGCGGTGCACTGGACCGGCCACGCCGACGGGCGGTACACCGTCGAGGTCGACGACGCGGCCCGACCGGCGGTTGGCACCACCGTGACCCTGCGGCCCCGACCCGGCGGCGCGCACTGGTTCGCGCCGGATCAGGTCGCGGACCTGGTCCGGGCGTACGGGCACCTGCTCGACGTCGAGGTGGTCCGGCACGCCCCGGACACCGCCGAGCTGCGGCTGACCGAACCGCAGGCGCCGTGGGAGGTCGGCCACGACGACCCGGAGGTACGCCGGAGCGCGCTGCTCGACTACGGGGCGGAACTACTCGGCAGCCGCCCGATGGACGTACTCGACCTGCGGGTGCCGGAGGCCGGCCTGGTCGGCATCGGCTTCGTCCTGCCGACCGCCGGTGCGGTCCAGCCGGGCGGGCACCGGGTCTACCTGAAACGGATGCTGCTCAGCGAGAACGCGGTCGGGTTGGTGCCGGAGTGGGCGTTCTTCGTCCGCTGCGTGGTGGACACCTCGGTGCTGCGGCCCACCGCCAGCCGGGAGGGGCTCTACGACGACGACCTGCTGTCGCGGGTGCAGGAGTCGCTCGGCGGGCAGATCCGGGACTGGCTGCTGGATCTGGCCGTGCACCACCCGGACCGGCTGGCCGCCTTCCTGCGGGTGCACCACCTGGGCGTGAAGGCGCTCGCCGTACGCGACGACGAGATGCTGCGCCTGGTCGACGCCGGGCTGCCGTTCGAGACCAGCCGGGGCACGATGACGCTGCGCGCGTTCCGGCGCGGCGGCGCCCCGGTGCTGCGGTACGCCGAGACGGTGGACGAGTTCCGCGCGCTGGCCGCGATCGCCAGCGCCGCCGGCACTCCCCTGATCAACGCCGGGTACGCGTACGACACCGAGATCCTGGAGCGGCTGCACCGGATCGACCGGTCGGTGACCGTACGGCGGTTGGATCCCGGTGAGCTGGCCGCCCGGTTGGAGCCGTTGCCGACCGAGCAGGAGGCGGGGCTGGCGACGTTCCTCGGGGTCGCCCGGGGCGTGCTGGCCGAGTTCGGGTGTGTGCCGCTGATCCGGCAGTTCGACCCGGTGACCGTACCGGCGTTGTACGTGGTCAGCCGGCGGGCGCACGAGCAGGAGTCGGTGACCCGGAACCTGGCCGAGGCCGACGAACTCTGGTCCGACGTGCTCTCCGCCTTCGCCGACGTGAAGATCGAGCACCGCCCGGAGCTCGTGTTCAACTGGCGGCACCCGCTGATCCGGCGGATCACCGCGGGCCCGCCCGGCGCCACCCTCCGGCACGGCATCGAGGCGCTGTACGGACAGGCGCTGCTCGCCGGCCACCACCCGCTGCGCGCGGTCGACACCGCCGCCCTGAACCGCTCCTTTCTCGCCCTGCTCGACCGCGCCTTCGCCGGCCCGCCGGCCGGCACCGGCGCGCTGCCCGCCGCGGATCCGCCCCCCGAGGAGATGTCATGACCGCCCGCCTCTCGTGCCGCGAGGACGCCGCATGAGCGAACGAAGTGAGCGAATCAGCAGGCTCAGTGCCAGGACGGCTCACGCTGCCGGTGAGCGAAGCGAGGCGGCGGCATGAGCGAACGAAGTGAGCGAATCAGCAGGCTCAGTGCCAGGACCGCTCATGCTGCCGGTGAGCGAAGCGAGGCGGCGGCATGAGCGAACGAAGTGAGCGAATCAGCAGGCTCAGTGCCAGGACCGCTCATGCTGCCGGTGAGCGAAGCGAGGCGGCGGCATGAGCGACCAGGATGAGTTGATCGAGGCGTTGGAGGACGCCCGGGACCTGCCGGACGGCGACGGGAAGATCGCCGAGTTGGAACGGATCGTCGCCCACGCCGACGCCGCCGGCAACGTACGGCTCGGTTTCGACGCCCGGTTCGCCGTGATCGACGCGTACAACAACCACACCGAGCGGTGGCGGATGCTACCTCCGTTCAGTTGGTGCCTGGCCGCCTTCGACCGTGACCCGTCGCTCTTCGACGACTGGGACGCGGAGATGCTGCGCTGGTACCACAAGTGGGCGATCGCGGCGCTGCGCAGCACCCCGAGGGTGGGGCTGGCGCAGACCCAGGCTGCCCTGGACGATCTCGAACGGCGTTTCCGGGCCGGCGGGCGCAGCCTCCAGGCGGTCTACAACCTGCGCTGCCGGGTCGCGGACCACCTGGGCGACGAGGCCGGGGCGCGGGAGTGGCTGGGCAGGTGGCGCTCGGCCCGCCGGGACGAGAACAGCGACTGCGCCGGGTGTGACCCGTCCCGCCAGGCCGAGCTGCTGGCCGGCTGGGGTGAGTGGGAGGAGGCGGTGAACACCGTCGAGCCGGTCCTCTCCGGGGCCCTCGGTTGCGCCGAACAGCCGGAGAAGGCGCTGGTCACGGTGCTGATCGCGTACCTGCGGCTGGGGCGCTACGACGAGGCGGCCCAGGCGCACGTGCGGGCGTACCGCCGGCACCGGCACGAGCGGGACGCGTTCCCGTTCCTCGCCGAGCACCTGCGGTTCTGCGCCCTGACCGGTCAGCACGAGCGCGGGCTGGAGATCCTCGGCACCCACCTGGGCTGGCTGGACCGGCCCTACGACGACTCGTCGGCGATGGAGTTCTCCGCGGCGGGCGCGCTGGTCTGCCGGCTCGCGGCGGAGGCCGGCGTCGACCGCAAGATCCAACGCCCGGCGTACGGCGAACGCGCCGCCGCCGACATGTCGCTGGCGGCGCTCGGTGCCGACCTGCTGGCGACCGCCCAGGATCTCGCCGGGCGGTTCGACGCCCGCAACGGCTCCAGTCACCAGTCTGGCCGGATGGCCGCCTGGCTGGCCGAACGGCCGGTGGACGCGGAGGTGGTGCTGCCGCCGGACGAACCGCCGGGCGACTGGGCGATGCCGGCCGCGTTGCCGCCGGAGGGGCGGCAGGACGTGGTGGCGCCGCTGCGGATCGAGGCGATCGTCGCGGTGTTGCAGGAGCGGGGCGACCACTACCTGGTGGACGAGGACGGCACGGTCGGTGGACGCTGGGGCTCGGCCGTGATCCAGTTCCAGCAGATCGGCGAGCGGCAGGAGATCCTGCACGCGCGGGTGATCGCCGACCGCCGGTTGGCGGCCGACCGGCTGGCCGAGGCGTACGAGTTCTGCAACTCCTGGAACCACGACCAGTTGCTGCCGAAGGCGTACGTGCACGACACCGGCGAGGGTGAGCTGATCATCGCCGGTGACGTCACCACCGACCTGGAGCACGGCGTCAGCGGGCCGCAGTTGGCCGCCCTGGTCAACGCCACGGTGGCGACCGGCGCCGCCTTCGGCGACGCGGTGGCCGACCTGCCCTGACGGCCCGATCGACGCCGACAAACGGCAGTCCCCTTCGTCGGGACTGCCGTTTGTCGGGCCGGTGACGGTCAGGCGCGCAGCGAGGGGCGCGGGACGCGTCGGCCGCGCAGGACGAACCCGGTCCAGGAGACGATCACGGTGATCGCGAGCAGGGCCTGGGCGAGGGCGGTGAGGCGTTCGGGGAAGAGCACGCCCTCGACGTACCGGTCGATGAAACCCTGGGTGGTGGCCGGGCCGACCTCGCCGGCCCGGCGTCTCGACCAGTGCTCGGCGTAGGTGAGCGGGCAGACCAGCTTGCCCACGACGACCGTCACCCCCCAGCCGGCGGCGACCAGGTGCGACCAGATCGTCCGCCGCCACCGCCAGGCGACGAACCCACCGAGCAGCAGGTAGGCCAGAAAGCCGAAGTGCACCACCAGGATCACCATGGTCAGCAACCGATAGCCCATGTACGCCTCCGCAGGCCAGGCTACGCAGCTACCGCCCCGCGGACCCTGGGTACGCGCACTCAACCCGGCGGATTTATCCGGTGCCGGCCCGGACGGAGAGCCCGACGAGTTGGTTGACCAGTCCCTCCCGCAGGTTGCTCGGGAACACCACGTCGGCGGCGGGGAAGCCCATCTCGCGGGTCACCGTGATGATCGCCTCGGTCGGCGCGACGTAGGGCCAGAGTCCGGTGACGATGACGAACACGGCACCGGCGAAGTGGGCGGTGTCCGCCGCGCTCAGGTGCGGCAGCCGCGCCCGGACCAGTCCGGCGAGCCGGTCCGTGTTCAGCGTGGCGCGGCGCCTGAACCTGCGGGCGTAGTCGACCGAGATGTTCCGTTCGAGGGTGCCGGCCATGTTGCTGATCAGTTCGCAGAGCAGGCGCTCGCCGGCCAGCGAGTCGGCGATGACGGTGGCGACCAGGATCTCCCGTGCGTACGGGCCCGGATCCGCCGCCGGTTCCGGGGTCTCCCGCAGCCCGGCGTTCTCCCGCAGCCCGGCGTTCTCCCGCAGTTCGATCTCGATGCGGTCCAGCCAGGCGGTCCAGGTGGCGTCCAGCACCTCCAGGAAGATCGCTTCGCGGCTGTCGAAGTAGCGCAGCACGTTCGACTTCGCCAGTCCCACCCGCTCGCTGAGTTCACGCAGGCTGATCTCCGCCACCGGCCGTTCGGCGAGCATCGACAGCGCGGTGTCGAGGATCCTGGTCCGGCGCAGTTCCACCTGCTCAGGACGCCTGGCGCGCTGAAATTCGGCGATCCCGTCCGTCATCTGCCGAGGGTATCAGCCCTGCGGTCTGTTGTTTACGGACCAGTGGTCCGCCGCCGTGCTGTCGCTGGGGCGGTTCGCGGTCGCGCCCCGGAAGACGCCACGCAGCACCCGGAGCATGATGCCCGGCGCGAGCAGGCTGGTCGGCGGGTCGATCAGGTTCAGCACGCGGATGAACGCGGCCCCGAGTACGGGATCGGCCGTGGCCGCCCGGTGCAGCCGGTGGATGTACGCGTTGACGAACCGGACCTTGGCCGTCCGGCGTCCCACCACCTCGGGAAAGCGCAGGTCGGTGCCGACCGCGATCGACCACGGCGCGTCGATCAGCCGGGCGGCTCCCCGGAAGAACCGGGGGGCCAGGTCCTCCGTGCCGCCGGCGAGCAGCTGCCGCAGCAGCAGCGCCTCCAGGCTCGCCACGGTCATACCCTGGCCGTAGATCGGGTTGAAGCTGCACAGCGCGTCGGCCACCACCAGGTAGCCGTCGGGGAACCGACGCAGACGCTCGTACCGCCGCCGGATGCTCGCCGGGAAGCGCATCTTCGCCGGTTGGCTGGTCGGGACGGCGCTGCGCAGGACCTCGGCGTACTCGGACCCGACGAGCGATTTCGCGAACTCGGCCATACCCTCGTCGTCGGTGGGCGGTTCCTCGCCGAGCACGCCGGCGAAGGCGACCGCGAACTGGTCATCCTCACGGACCGCGATGATCGCCGCCCGTGGCCGGCCCGGTACGGCGTTCGTCAGCACGCCCAGCAGGCCACCGATGTGCTGCGGCTCCCGCCGGTAGGTGCGGGTCACGTAGGTGACGTCGACGCGTACCAGTTCCTCGACCGGGCGCGGATAGCCGAGTTGGTCCAGCCAGAGCGGCGTACGGGAGGCCCGGCCGCCGGCGTCCACGATCAGGTCGGCGTCGATCGTGTACGCCTCTTCCGCGTCCGCCCCGTTCGGCAGCACCCGGACGCCGGTGACCCGGCTCCCGTCCGGTGTGCTGGTGAGCCCCAGCACCTCGGTCATGCTGAGGAACTCGACGCCGGGCAGCGCCGCGACCCGTGCCCGTACGGCGTGTTCGAGCAGTGGTCGGCTGATCCCGACCGCGAACAGCGACGACGGGGCCTGCCGCATCAGGTAGCCGTCGTTGTACCAGTGCACCCGCCCGTGCAGGTCCACCAGCGACGCACCACGCGACTTCAGCTCCTGGGTCAGGCCGGGGAACAACTCGTCGAACGCCTCCCGGCCACGCGCCAGCAGGACGTGCAACTGCCGGCCCTGCGGCACGCCGCGCCGGCTCGCCGCCTGGACCGGTAACCGGTCCCGGTCGATGACCACGACCCGGGCGTACGTGTCACTGAGCGCGCGGGCCGCGAGCAGCCCGCCCATGCTCCCGCCGACCACCACGGCACTGCCAGTGGATGCCATGCGCAGCACTCTATGTGCTGCAACGGTTGCGTTCCGTCTTCGAACGTGCGCACTCGGACCACCGGCCCGCCCTCTGTCTTCCGAGCACGCGGTTCCCGTCGCGACGTTCAGCCCATAAGTCGCTGGGCCCAGTAGAGCTGCCCGTCCGGGCCCATGTGGACCAGTGCGACGAGCACATCGGAGATGGCCACCGGTGCGCTCGCCATCGGCACGTTCGACCGCGCGCGATCTTCCCGGTCCGGGAAGATCGCGACGAACGTCACCGGCGCCGCATCGGGCTCCGATACGGAGAGTGCGTTGCCGGTCGTCCACCACCTACCGTCGACCTCCTGTCCGCCCACACCCCGCAACCAGGGATAGCGGTCGACCGCCTTTTGCAGGTACCCGTGGGATCCGATGCCCACCTCGCCCTGTCGTGGTGAGACGAACCCGAGAATTCCGGGCATGGACCGGCTGCGCTTGTCGAGCACGACGATCCAGAGCATGGCGTCGCGTTGAGGTTCGGCCGGGATCTGCCACGTGACCCGGCCGAGCAGCAGTTGGTCACCGGCGTCCGCCCAGGGCACGTTCTTTTCACCCAGCGCCTCGCTGGCGTCCTCGTTGCCGACGAACTTCAGCGTCGCGGCGGCGGCGAGCACCTCGGGGCCGTACGGCGGTCGGTTGTGCCACCAACGCCACCCCGCGTACCCGGAGAGCCCGACGACCAGCACGAGTGCCACAAGTCCCGCCTGTACCCGCCGCCCGGTCACCCGAGGAGTACAACACGCGAACGCTCCGTTCGTACACGGACAGTTCGAGCGGCTGCACAGCCCGCACGGGTTGTCCAAAAGGTGGTGCGGCCCGGTGGTGCGGCGGTGGATGCTCAGCCGATGCTGATGCATCCCGACCACCTCGTCGTGCCGGTCGACATCGCGCGGGCGCTGGTGGCCGAACAGTTCCCCGCCTGGGCGGAGCTACCGATCCGGGCCGTGACCTCGTACGGGACGGTCAACACGCTGTTCCGCATCGGGGACCGGCTGGCGGCCCGGTTCCCGCTCGAACCGGGGCCGGTCGAGGCGAAGCGGCGGTGGCTCGAAACCGAGGCGGCGGCGGCACGGGAACTGTACGGGCGGACCCGGTTTCCCACTCCCGAGCCGATCGCCCTCGGGCGGCCCGGCCACGGCTACCCGCTGCCGTGGTCGGTGCAGTCCTGGGTGCCCGGCACTGTTGCCAGCGAGGCGGACCCGGCCGGTTCGGAGGACTTCGCCCGCGACCTCGCCGAGTTCGTCGCCGACCTGCGGGCCCTCGACACCCGGGGCCGGAGGTTCGCCGGTTCGGGGCGGGGAGGCGAGCTGACCTCCCACGACGGCTGGATGGAGACCTGTTTCGCACACAGTGAGGGGCTGCTGGACGTACGGCGGCTGCGGCGGATGTGGGCGGAGCTGCGTACGACACCCCGGCTCGACCGGCCGGACGTGATGAGCCACGGCGACCTGATGCCGGGCAACGTGCTCGTCACGGCCGGGCGGCTGGCCGGGGTGATCGACGTCGGCGGTTTCGGACCGGCCGATCCCGCACTGGACCTCGTCGGCGCGTGGCACCTGCTCGACGCCGGCCCGAGGCGGGTGTTCCGCGAAAGACTGGGAAGCGACGACCCGGAGTGGGAACGGGGCCGGGGTTGGGCGTTCGTCCAGTCGATGGGGCTGGTCTGGTACTACGCCGAGAGCAACCCGACCATGGCCGCCATCGGGCGCCGTACGCTGGACCGGCTGATCACCGGGTGACCCGTCAGAAGAGGGTCAGGGGTTCGGCCGGGATCGGCTCGGGCAGCGGTGCGAGTTCGGGCACGCGGGCGCGTACGTCGTCGTGGAAGCGTCGGGCGAGCACCGGGGCATCGGCGTTGTCCGGGGTATGGATGAACACGGTCGGCGAGCGGCCCTCGCGCAGCCAGCCCGTGACGACGTCGATCCAGTGCTGCCAGCCCTCGACCGTCCGCGCGGTGTCGTCGCGGCCGAGGTACCGGACGATCGGCCGGTCGGTCAGCGCGCGGGACCGCAGTGGCACACGCGGCTTCTTCATCCACGCGTCCCGTTCCGCGTCACTGGTCGGCGGGCTCCGGAAGAACGCGGTGGTGTCGAACGGAACCCACTCGGCACCGGCGGCGGTCAGCACGCTCTCCAGCAGCGCCGTCGCCCGCGGGTCGTCGAAGAACGTGGGATGGCGAACCTCCACCGCGTACCGGTGCGACACGGGAGCCTGACGCAGGAACCGGGCGAGTACCGGCACGTCGGCCGGCGCGAACGATCCCGGCAACTGCACCCAGAGCGCATGCGTACGCGGCCCGAGCGGCTCCATCGCGTCCAGGAACACCCGCAGCGCGTCGTCGACGTCGGTGAGCCTGCGTTCGTGCGTGATCGGCTTCGGCAGCTTGATCACGAACCGGAAATCGGGGTCGGTCTGCTGCGCCCACGAGACCACGGTGTCCCTGGCCGGGGTGGCGTAGAACGTCGTGTTCCCCTCGACCGCGTCACACCAGCTGGCGTAGTGCCGCAGCCGCTCGTGCGCCGGCAGCGGATGCGCGAGCAACCGCCCCTGCCACGACTTGTGAGTCCACATGGCGCATCCCACGTGCAGACGCATCGACCGGATCCCTCCCACAGTGAAACGCGCCAGGCGGCTCGACCGGGTTCACCCTATTCGGGGCGGGCAGGGCCGCTCACGTCAGTCGTCGAACTCGAACCCGTTCGCCTTCGCCGTGGTGACCGACTGTCAGCCATGGGCGCCCGGCGGCACAACGGGGTCAGCGCAGCACCGGGCGGCAGCCGGGGTCGGAGGTCAGGGCCGGCCGTTGGTCGCGGGCGAGCCGGTCCAGCAGGGACTGGTCCAGGGCACGGTGAGCAGGCGGAGGTCGTAGCGCTGCGGTTCGACCCGAAGGCAGGTGAGCTGCGAGCGGATCTGCTCGTTGCTCAGCATCTCGATCCCGCCCTGCCCGGGCAGGACCATCGTGTACCGCTCGTCGACCCCCAGGATGTGTCCACCGACGAGGCGTTCCTACGCGTCCTGACCAGGCTGGGCGACGGCGACCACGCTCAGCGGCACCCTCTGGCGAACGGATCTCACGCAGCCCGTAGAAGACGGTGAGGCCGAGCAGGAGCAGCGCCAGCAGGGCGCCGATCGCATTGCGGCTGACCTTCGCCGATCGTCGCGGGGCGCTTTCCACCATCCGCACAGTGCGTCACCGAGCGCAACCAGAACGCCTCCAACTCGACGGGCGCGGCCGGTGTCAGCTCTCCGGCGGTGGCGTCACACCCCCGCACGGGCTCTTGGTGAAGACCAGGTATCCGGACTGGGTGCCGAGCCGGAGTACCACCGCGTCGCAGTTGATGCTGTAGCTGCCCTTCCAGATCGTGTGGGCGGCGTCGGCGTACCAGGTGTGCAGGCACATGTTGCCGGCCGGGCAGGGGTAGAGGGCCTGGGCCGGTGCGCTGGGAATGAGTGCGGTGATGCCGATGGCGAGCACCACGGCGACGAAGACACGACGCAGCATGTTCACTCTCCCTGTGTGAGCCATGTCCGCATCGCGCGGGTCCGCAAGCGACCCGTGCGCGCGGCAACTGGCTGGATTTTTCATCGCCGATCGACGCCTGACAATCAATTCGCCTCGCCATTCGGAGAGTTCTCGTGATTGCCCAGATCACCTCGCGCCGCAGCAGACCCGACAAATGAGATCCAAGATCGGACGGCAACCTCCTTGACCTCAACATTGGTTGGGGTCCTACCGTCGGCCGCTACCAGCACCACGTGACCCACCCCGAGGAGCCGACCCGTGCGTGTCACCGAACAACTTCCCGACCTCACCCGTACGGATGTGGGGGTCGCCCTGTCGAGCGAGTGGGTGCTCGGCACCCCCGAGCGACAACGTGCCGCCGCCGAGGCGACAGTCGCCGCCTGGCAGGACGCCGACTGGCCGACGGGGCTGCTGTCGTACGCCATCTACCTCGACACCGACGGCGACCTGATCCGGAACTACTCACAGTGGACGGACGACGTGGCGGTCGATGCCTTCATGCGGACCGGTCGCGGTCCCCGGGTGGAGCGGATCGACGCCGCCGTGCCCGGCATCGAGCGGCGCGACCTGGCCCGGTACCGCATCCACCGGGGGACCAGGGCCGACGACGGCCGGATTCCGGGCGTGGTCGTGGCGGTCCGGGTCGACACCGACGGCCCCGAACGCTCGCGGGTCTGGATCGACGCGGTATTCGACGCGCTCGGGGCCGACGAGGGACTGCCCGCCGGGGGCATCGGCGGCTTCTTCCACATCAGCGACGACGGCATCCACGTGTTGAACTACGCCGAGTGGACAACTCCGGAAGCACACATCGAGGCCCTGGCGGCGAACAACAACGCGATCTCGCAGGGTCCGCTCTGGGACCGGGTCCAGACCATGGAGGGCGTACGGCTGCTGAGCGTCAGGCGCTACCGCCTGCACCGGAACCTGACGGGCTGACCGGCACCCGACGGACAACCGCACGATCCGGTCGCCGCAGATGTAACGCCACGGGTGCACCGAGCCAAGGAAGGGGTGAAACGGCTACCAGGAGGACGGACTTGTGAACGACTCCGGCACGCAGGAGGGCGACCTTGCCACGATCGGGCACGACCCGGCGGCGTTCGAGATCTTCTACCGGGCGCACGTCGACATCGTCGGCCGGTTCGTGGCCCGGCGGGTGGACGACCCGCACACCGCCGCCGACCTGACGGCGGAGGTCTTCCTCGCGGTAATCCACTCGGCGGCGGGCTACCGCGCCGACCGGGGCAGCCCGCTCGGCTGGCTCTTCGGGGTGGCGCGCAACGTCATCGCCGCCGAACGGCGACGGTCGGTGCGCCAGCACCGGGCGAGCGGACGGGTTGCCGGGCGGCGCCTGCTCGACCCCGACGACATCGCGCGGATCGAGGAGCGCATCGACGCCGAGGCGGTGGCCCGCCGGACGTACCAGGCACTGGGCGAGCTACCGGAACAGACCAGAGCGCTGCTCGAACTCGTCGCCGTCGACGGTCTCTCCGTCGCCGAGGCCGCCCAGGCGTTGGAAATCTCCCCGATCGCCGCCCGAGTCCGGCTGCACCGCGCACGCCGAACCGTACGCCTCCGGCTCGCCCACCCCGACCCCGCGTTCTCGTGAGGAGACGACCATGACATCGACCAGATCCGACCGGTCCGATCGGTCCGGTTTCGAGGAGCGACTGCTCGTCGAGTTGAAGAACGAGATCACGGCTCGGAATCTCGATCGGTCCATCGGGCACGCGCTGTCCCCGGCGGACGCCGTCGGCCGGGCGGTTCGGCGCTCGCCCGTACGACCGTGGCGGGTCGCCGTCGCGGCGGGGGTTGCCACGGTACTCACCGCCGGTGTGCTGGTGGTCCAGACGATCGGGGCCCCGGACCGACCGGCCGAGGCGAGCGCCGCGCAGGTCCTGCTCGACGCCGCCCTGGCCGCACGCCGGCAACCCGCGCTCACCGCCCGACCCGACCAGTACGTCTTCACGGAGTTCCTGATGACGTACCGGGAGGAGCCGATGAGCGGGCCCTACCACACCTACCGGTTCCAGCGCTGGGTGACGGCCGGCGACGGCGCCCAGTGGCAGCAGCGTATGCGGCCGGAGTCCGAACCAAACGCGTGGCGCGACAACCCGATTCAGGACGACAGGCCACGGCCCGCCGGTTACCTGACCGGACTGCCGACCGAACCCGAGGGGATGCTGCGGTACCTGCGGGAGAACCCACCGGATCTCGATCTGCCCGCCGGTGCGGACGAGGCGGCCATCGCCGCCGACCCGACCACGGCGTTCAGCACGGCGACGTGGCTGCTTGAGGGCTACCTGCCACCGGAGTCGATGGGCGCGGTGTTCGAGGCGATGGCAGGCGTTCCCGGAACCGTGGTGGTTCCGGGCGGCGTGACCGACGCGGCGGGGCGGCGCGGGGTGGCGCTGCGTACGCCGGGAGTCATCGGTGGGACCCTTGATGTCATCTTCGACGCGGAAACGTACGCCTACCTCGGCGACCGCGACATGCTGGGACAGGACGGCCAAGAGTCGCTGTTCATGAGCACCGCCAGACTCCGGACCGCGATCGTCGACCACCCCGGCCAACTCCCCTAACCCCAACCACCGGGGCACCGCCCCCCGCCCTCGCCCCGCCCTCCTGCCGTTGATCATGAAGTTAGCGCGCCGTCGAGACCGAATTTATGCGCTAACTTCATGGTCAACAATGCCGGTGACAGCGTGGGATGGGGTGCGTCGTGTTTGCACTTGTGGTCCGGTTTGATCTTCGCGACGAGGCGGCCGGTGCGGAGTTCGACCGGTTGACCTCGGAAACTCTGCCGCTCATCGAGAGCCACGAGCCCGGCACGCTCGTCTACGCGACCCACCGGGTCGAGCACGAACCGCTCGCCCGAGTCTTCTACGAGGTCTACCGCGACCGGGAGGCATTCGACTCACACGAGCGTCAACCCCACGTCGTACGCTTCCACGCCGAAAAGGAACCGTACCTGGCGGGCGCCCGAGTCGAGTTCCTGGAGCCCTCGGGCATGAGGGGCATCCCCCGCACCCCCACCAACCACCGTTGATCATGAAGTTGGCGCGGTTATCCGGCCGGATCGCTGCGCCAACTTCATGGTCAACGACCGACGTGCCGGGTGGCCGGCAGGCTGGATGTGGTCGCTCTACCCGTAAGGACCGGGAGCGGCTGGCGGCGTTCATGCGGCACTTCCGGGACCGGGCAACGGCCGACCTGGACGACCTGACGGCCGAGCAGGCCGACGCACGGTTCGTCGGCTGGATCCACGATCCACCGGTACGCCGACGCCTGCGCCCGGTCTGACCCGTCCGCTGCCTCAGACCACCCAGGCCGGTACGAGCTTGTCCCCGTCCGGTACGGCACAGTGCGCCGCCACCAGCGCACTGTCGAGCCGGTACGCCCGCATCCCGACCGGTGCGACCACGACGGCGGCGAACCCGTCCGGGCCGGCGGTGATCCGGCGCGGGGCGTCGGCCGGGATGACGAGCGTGTCGCCCGGCTCGATGATGTGCACCTCGTCGGCGAGTTCGACGGTGGCCGCCCCGGCCAGGACGGTCCAGACCTGCTCGGTGTCGATGCCGTGCAGGGGTCCGGCCTGGTCGGCGCCCATGTCGACCCGCCAGACGAGTTGGCCGGCGCCACCCTGGGTGGGTGAGGCGAGGGTGGTCATCGTCGCGTTCGTGGTCTCGGTACGGCGGCTCTCGGCGTGGCGGATGACAGGCATGGTCGGATCCCCTAAGTTAGACAACGTGGTTGTCGAAATAGTTAACCAGGTTGTCGAACATGTCAAGTGAGATGCCCGGCTGGGAGCTGCCGCTCCGGCTGTTCCAGGGCTTCCGCCTCATGATCGACGAACTGCACGCGGAACTCGCCCGGCAGGGGCACCCCGACCTGCGGCCGATGCACGGCTTCGTCTTCCAGGCGATCGGCCCCGACGGCACCACCGCGGTCGAACTCGGCCGCCGGCTCGGCGTCTCCAAACAGGCCGCCGGCAAGACCCTCGACGGGCTGGAGCGCCTCGGCTACGTCGTACGCGAATCCGACCCGCTCGACGCCCGCCGCAAGGTCGTACGCCTCACCGAACGCGGGGTCGACTCACTCGTCCGGTCGGCGCGCATCTTCGAGCAGATCCGCGCCCGCTGGGCCACCGCACTCGGCCCCGACCGCCTCCGCGCCTTCGAAACCGACCTGCGCACGCTCACCCCGTCCGACACGTTCCCCCTGGACGTACCCGCCTGGTTCACCGCCGACTGAGCACGGAAAACTCGATGATCCGGGAGAGTTCGGCTCGCTCCGGCCGGCCGAACCTTCCACGATCACGGGACCAAGGAAACGGGGTGACGCGGCAGTTGCCGCGTCACCCCGGATGTCAGTACGGGGTGGGTCAGACCTCGACGACGTTCGGCACGATCATCGGCCGGCGGCGGTACGCGTCGTTCACCCAGCGCCCGACCGTACGGCGGACGATCTGCTGGAGCTGGTGTGGATCGGTGATGCCCTCCGTCGCCGCCCGGCTCAGCGCCTCGGTGATCAGCGGGATCACCGGGTTGAACGCGTCCGGGTCGTCGGAGAAGCCCTTCGCGGAGACGGTCGGACCGCCGACGACCTTGCCGGTCACCGAGTCGACCACCACGGTCGCGGCGATGAAACCACCGTCGCCGAGCATCCGCCGCTCGGTGAGCAACGACTCACCCACGTCGCCGACGGCGAGACCGTCGACGTAGACGTACCGGCTCTGCACGTGACCGACCAGGGTGGCCCGACCCTCGACCAGGTCCACCACGTCGCCGTCCTCGGCGATCACCACCCGGTCGGGGGCCACGCCGGACTCGATGCCCAGCCGGGCGTGCGCCCGCAGGTGCCGCCACTCGCCGTGCACCGGCAGCAGGTTGCTCGGGCGTACGACGTTGAGCAGGTAGAGCAGCTCACCGGCGGGGGCGTGCCCGGAGACGTGCACCTTCGCCACGTCCTTGTGGATGACGGTCGCACCGGCGCGGGACAGCCGGTTGATCACCCGGTAGACCGAGGTCTCGTTCCCCGGCACCAGCGAACTTGCCAGCACGACGGTGTCACCGGACGCCACCGTGATGTGCCGGTGGTCGCCGGTGGCCATCCGGCCGAGCGCGCTCATCGGCTCGCCCTGCGAACCGGTCGACATGAACACGATCTGGTTCGGCGGCAACGTGGTCGCCTCGTCCAGCCCGACCACCAGACCCGGCGGGATCTGGAGCAGCCCGAGGTCGCGGGCGATGCCCATGTTGCGCACCATCGAGCGGCCGATCAGGGCCACCTTGCGGTTGTACTCCGTCGCCGCGTCGAGCACCTGCTGCACCCGGTGCACGTGCGAGGCGAACGACGCCACGATGATCCGGCCGCGCGCCTTGCCGAAGATCGAGCCGAGGATCGGGCCGATCTCCCGCTCCGGCGTCACGAAACCGGGGATCTCCGCGTTGGTCGAGTCGGAGAGGAGCAGGTCGACGCCTTCGGCGCCGAGCCGGGCGAACCCGGCCAGGTCGGTCAGCCGACCGTCGAGCGGAAGTTGGTCCATCTTGAAGTCACCGGTGTGCAGCACCAGCCCGGCCGGGGTACGGATGGCCACCGCGAGCGCGTCCGGAATCGAGTGGTTCACCGCGAAGAACTCGACCTCGAACGGGCCCAGCCGCTCGCGCGCGCCCTCGCGCACCGTCAGCGTGTACGGCTCGATCCGCCGCTCGGCGAGCTTCGCCTCGACCAGCGCGAGCGTGAACTGCGAACCCACCAGCGGAATGTCGGGTTTGTGAGCGAGCAGGTACGGCACCGCCCCGATGTGGTCCTCGTGCCCGTGTGTCAACACGATCGCCTGCACGTCCTCCAGCCGATCGAGGATCGGTGCGAAGTCGGGCAGGATCAGGTCGACACCGGGCTGTTCGACGTCGGGGAAGAGCACCCCGCAGTCGACCACCAGCAGCTTGCCGTCGTACTCGAACACGGTCATGTTGCGCCCGATGGCGCCCAGTCCGCCGAGCGGTATCACCCGCAGCCCACCCACGGGCAACGGTGGGGGAAGTTCCAACTCCCGCGCCTGCGGCTGGCTCATGCCACCGCCTCGCCACGTGCGGTCACTACCGTCGTCTCACTGTTCAGCTTGCCCATGCCGCCGACCTTACTGATTGACCCACTCATGCCGGCAACTCCAGACCCGCATCCGCGCAGTCGGCGCGCAACTGGGCGAGTTCCGCCTCGGTCGCGTCGACCAGCGGCGGCCGGACCGGACCGGCCGGTAGACCCGACGCGGCCAGGCCCGCCTTCACCAGGATCGTGCCCTGGGTACGGAAGATTCCGGTGAACAGCGGCAGCAGTCGCCGGTGCAGCAGCAGTGCGGTGTCGTGCTCGCCGCGCTCGTACGCCTCGATCAACTGCTTGGTGAGCGCACCGGTGAAGTGGGTGGAGGTGCCGACCAGGCCGACCCCGCCGATCGACAGGAACGGCAGCGTCAGCGCGTCCTCGCCGGAGTAGAACGCCAGATCGGTACGGCTGGTCACCCACGAGGTGGCGAACAGGTCGCCCTTGGCGTCCTTCACCCCGACGATCCGCTCGTGCTCGGCCAGCCGCACCAGCGTCTCGGAGTCGATCGGCACCCCGGCGCGGTGCGGGATGTCGTAGAGCATGATCGGAACGTTGGACGCGTCGGCGACCGCGGTGAAGTGCCGCAGCAGCCCCGCCTGCGGCGGCTTGTTGTAGTACGGCGTCACCACCAGCAGCCCGTGCGCGCCGGCCTTCTCCGCGGCGGCGGCCAGCTCGATCGTGTGGCGGGTGTCGTTGGTGCCGACCCCGGCGACCACCAGGGCCCGGTCACCGACCGCCTCCACCACCGCCCGGAGCAGGCGTTCCTTTTCCGCGTCGGTGGTCGTGGGCGACTCGCCGGTGGTGCCGCTGATCACGAGTGCGTCGTTGGCCTGCTCGTCCACCAGGTAGGTGGCGAGGCGGGCCGCGCCGTCGAGATCCAGCGAGCCGTCCGCGGTGAACGGCGTGACCATGGCCGTGAGCAGTCGCCCGAAGGGACGGGGCACCGCCCGGTCGGCGGCGGCAGGGTGGTCGTGCGTCATACCGCTAACCTATCGGACGCCCAGCACCCGGCCGCCGGGGAAGTGCTCAGGACTGCTCGGCGTACGGGCTGGCGGCCACCTCGGTGCCGTCCGGCAGGGTGCTGATCACGAAGTCGGCGAAGACGTTCGGCGCCACCCGCTGGAGCTGACGCAGGCACTCCACGGCCAGCTCGCGAATCTCGACATCGGCGTGCTCGGTGGCCCGCATCGACACGAAGTGCCGCCAGGCCCGGTAGTTGCCGCTGACCACGATCCGGGTCTCGGTGGCGTTCGGCAGCACCGCGCGGGCCGCCTGCCGGGCCTGCTTGCGCCGCAGCGTCGGGTTCGTCACGTCGGCGAACCGCTGCTCCAGCCCCTCCAGCAACTCGGTGTACGCCCGTACGCTGGCCTCGGTCGCCTCGACGAACCGCTTGTGCAGCTCGGCGTCCTCGGCGATCACCGACGGCTCCACGAAGGCGGCGTCGCGCTCCGGCACGTACCGCTGCGACAGCTGCGAGTACGAGAAGTGCCGGTGCCGGATCAGCTCGTGGGTGAACGACCGGGAGACCCCGGTGAAGTAGAACGTCACACTGCCGTGCTCCAGCACGGAGAGGTGGCCGACCTCAAGGATGTGCGCGAGGTAACCGGCGTTGGTCGCGGTGGCCGGGTTCGGCTTCTTCCAGGACTGGTAGCAGGCCCGGCCGGCAAACTCGGCGAGCGCCTGGCCCCCGTCGGCGTCGGTCGACCAGGGCACCTCCTCGGGCGCCTCGAACTGGGTCCACGCGATGAGCTTGACCTGCGGTGACACGATTTCCGGCATTCCTGGGACTCTAGTGGCTGCCGGTGCGGGCGCTCACCAAGGGGCCGCGGGTGTTACACGTAGAACCAGGTGAACGGGGTCCACGGGAGGTTGCGCAGCACCGAGAAGGCCAGCCAGGCGGCGAGGAAGACACCGAGGGTGACCGGGCCCACCGAGAGTTGCGGGAGTCGCCAGCCGAAGAGCCGTTTACCGGCCCAGGCGACATAGAGGTAGACCAGGAACGGGACGACGAAGACGAAGACGATGTGGTGCCGGGCGGCGGCCGGCAGGTCCCCGTGGAGCAGGTACCAGAACGCGCGGGTGCCGCCGCAACCGGGACAGTCCAGCCCGGTGGTCAGCTTCAGCAGGCAGGTCGGGGCGGCGTCGGGGGCGCTGCGGGTCGGGTCGGCGTAGAGCGTGTAACCGACCGCGCCGCCCAGGCAGGCCAGGATCGCCAGCGGCCCCAGCCAGCGCGGGGACCGGGTGGCGAGCCGGTCGAAGAAGCGGGTGATCCGGTCCGGCTCGGCGGCCACCGGATACCACTGCCGGGCGTCTTCCGGATCGGGCGACCAGTGCGGCCCGACCGCCGACGCCTCGGCAGGACTCGCCTCGGGCGGTGTTGTCGGTCCACCCGCGCTGGTCATCGCCACCCCACTCGTCGCACCGGCCGCGCTCTCACCGTACACCGGTGGTGGAAGCCAACGCGGCGGTGAGCGGGCCGGCGAGATCGCCCGCGACGGGCGGCGCGACCGCGCTCAGGCCGAGCCAGCCGGCGAGCCGGCGCAGCTCGGCGGCGAGCGCCAACGCGGTGTCCGCCGGGTCCGCGCCCGGCTCCGACCAGGCCGCCGGGACCAGCAGTACGCCGGCCTTCCGGTCGGCCTTCAGGTCGACCCGGGCGGTGAACCGCTCCCCCTGGAGGAACGGCAGCACGTAGTAGCCGTAGATCCGCTGCGGGGCCGGGACGTAGATCTCGATCCGGTAGCTGAAGTCGAACAGCCGCTCGGTCCGGGCCCGCTCCCAGACCACCGGGTCGAACGGGCTGACCAGGGTGTTCGCCCGGATCCAGCGGGGCAGCCGGGCCTCGCTGTGCAGGTACGCCGGCAGCCGCCAGCCCTGCACCGTCACCGGCCGCAACTCCCCCGCCTCGACCAGCTCCGCCACCGCCACCCGCGCCGCCGCCACCGGCAACCGGAAGTAGTCGCGCAGCTCCGGCTCGGCGGCCACCCCCAGGCACCGGGCGGCGATCGCCACCAACCCCCGGTACGCGTCCGCCGGTGCCGGCGTCGGGGTGTCCAGGACCCGCGCCGGCAGCACCCGTTCGGGCAGGTCGTAGCGGCGGGCGAAGGAGTTCGTCCGGCTGGCGGCGGCAACCTCGCCGGCCCAGAACAGGAACTCCAGCGCCCGTTTCACGTCCGACCAGTTCCAGCCCCAGTTACCGGTCTGCCGGGGCGCGTCGTGCTCGATCTCGGCGGCGGTCAGCGGGCCACGGGCGGCGACCTCGTCGCGCACCCAGGAGACGAGCTGCGGCTGCTCCTGGGCGATCCGCCGCATCCCGCCCCAGGCGGCATCCCGCGCCGCCGCCATCCGCCAGCGCAGCAGCGGGTGCAGGTCGACCGGGACCAGCGACGCCTCGTGCCCCCAGTATTCGAACACCTCGCGCGGCGGCCGGTAGGCGGCCCGGTCGAGCAACTCGGTCGGGTAGGGGCCGAGCCGGCTGTAGAGCGGCAGGTAGTGGGCCCGCTGCAACACGTTGACCGAGTCCATCTGGAGCAGCCCGGTGCGGCCGAGCACCCGGCGCAGGTGGCGGGCGGTGGGCACGGCGGTCGGCACCGGGTCGGCGAAACCCTGCGCGGCGAGCGCCACCCGCCGGGCCTGGGCCAGCGACAAAGATTCGGGTACGGTCATCGGCTCGCACCCTAACCGAAGCCCCCGACACCCGACCGCGCTGTCCGGGGGCGGGGCTCGACCGGATGGGCTGGACTCGCCGCCCGGCACGGGCTACAACAAGGACGTGCTGACCATCCGAGCGGAGGAACCCGCCGACGCCGAGGCGGTCGCCAGTGTGCACGTACGCACCTGGCAGGCCGGGTACGCGGGGATCATGCCGGACGAGGTGCTGGGCCGGCTGAACGTACAGGCGTGGGCGCAGCGGCGGCGGGACGTCGGCACCGCCGACCCGGAGCACCCGTTCGTCACCCTGCTGGCGGAGCGCGACGAGACCGTCGTCGGCTTCACCACCTTCGGGCCGTACCGCAACAACCAGGACCGGGACGACCTCGACCACAGCTGCGGCGAGATCCTCACCATGTACGTCGACCCGGACCACTGGGGCACCGGCGTCGGCCGGGAGCTGATGCTGGCCGGGCTGACCGGGCTGAGCGAGCGCGGCTGGCGCGACCTGCGGCTCTGGGTGCTGGCCGACAACCTGCGGGCCCGCCGCTTCTACGAACGCGCCGGACTGGTCACCGACGGCGAGCAGTCGACGTACGAGCTACACCCCTCCGGCGGGCGGCCGCCGGTCGGGTTGGTCGAGCTGCGGTACGCCGCCCGGCTCGGCGACGCGTGAGGAGCCCTCGGGCAGCCGGGTCCGGTCGTTGCCGACCGGCAGGCCGACCAGCAGGGCGATGCTGATCCAGACGTAACCGTTGCTGCCGAGGAAGCCGCCGACGCCGGTGAAGTCGTGCTCCCAGTGCCAGACCAGCCGGCTGCACAGCACCAGGTACGCGACGATCGCGAAGGCCAGCAGCCAGCGTCGACGGAGGCTGCGGGCGGGTGCCGCGTACGCGTGGTCGACCAGCAGCACCAGCGCCGGGATCAGCCACACCAGGTGGTGCACCCAGGTCACCGGGCTGACCAGCGCGCCGAGCACCCCGGTCAGCGCCAGCCCGGTCACCTCGTCGCCGGCCCGCACCGCGGCGCGTACCCGCCAGGCCCAGATGACCAGCGCGGCGGCGACCAGGATCGCCCAGGCCAGTTTGCTCGGCTGGGCCGGGTCGAGCCGGGCGACGAGCCCCTGCAACGACTGGTTCGAGATGAACGCCAGTTCGCCGACCCGGTCGGTGTCCCAGAGGGCGGTGGTCCAGAACTCCCGCGAGGCGTCCGGGGCGATCGCGGCGGCGACCAGGGTGGCCACGGCGGCGGTGCCGCTGGCCGTGAGCGCCGCCCGCCAGCGCCCGGTGACCAGCAGGTAGACGATGAAGATGCCGGGCGTGAGCTTGATCGCGGTGGCCAGCCCGATGCCCACCCCGGCCCAGCGCTTGTAGCGGGCCGGGTTGCGTCGGCCGCCGGCCGGCGACCACCAGGGCAGGAAACTGCCGGGTACGACCCGTCCCGGCGCGGCGTAACCGGGGCGGACCAGCCACAGCAGGTCGGCCGCGACCAGTACCAGCAGCAGCATGTTGACCTGGCCGAAGTCGACCGTCTCGCGCATCGGCTCGAACGCCGCCGCCAGCAGGGCCGCGACCGCCAGGGCGAACCAGCGGGTCCAGCCAACCCGGCGGGCGATCGGGTCGACCAGCCACCAGAGCAGCAGCAGGCTCACCACGACGGTGGCGGCGACGCTGAGCACCATCGACAGCGTGAACGGCAGGTACGCCAGCGGCAGCATCAGCAGGGCGGCGAACGGAGGGTAGGTGAAGCCGTACTTGCTGTTCGGTTTGAGCCAGTCGTAGATCTCGCCGCCCTCGCGGGCCCAGTAGTGCAGGGCGCCGGAGTAGACCTTCAGGTCGAAGAACCCGTGCCCGACGGCGGCGTACGACAGGAAGACGGCGACCAGTCCGGCCAGAACGATCACGAAGAGCACCTGGTACCGGGTCTGCCGGAGGGCACCCTGCGCCACCGTCGCCTCCTTAGCGTCCGTACGCTCACCGTTCATGGCTCTCGGGTACGTCCGCCCGGCGCGTCCTGCCGACGCCGCCGAGATCGCACGCATACAGCTCGCGACCTGGCGGGTCGCCTATCGCCGGTTGCTGCCCAGGCACGTGCTCGAACGGCTGGACGAGGGGTGGCTCGGCAAGCGGTGGTCCGCCGCGATCGAGGCACCGCCGTCCCCCCGGCACCGGGTGCTGGTGGCGATCGAGCAGGCCGAACAATCTTATCTGGTGGGTTTTGCCGCATCCGGACCGGCAGACGAGCAGTCACTTGCCCCGGACGAGCCGGCCGAAACGCTGGTGCCGGACCTGATCGGGGTGACCGACCTGCTGGTCGAGCCGCGCTGGGGCCGTCGTGGGCACGGCAGTCGGCTGCTGGCGGCAAGCGTCGACCTGTGGCGGGAGGACGGCGCCCGTACGGCCCTCGCCTGGGTCTTCGACGGCGACGAGGCGAGCCGGGCGTTCCTGGCCAGCACGGGCTGGGAGCCGGACGGGGCGACCCGGGCGTTGGACGTGGACGACATGCTGGTCCCCCAGCTGCGCCTGCACGTGGCCCTGGACGCCGAGCCGCCGGCCGACGGCGAGGAGCCCGCCGACGCTTCGTGAGCGTCGACGGGCCCGTCCGGTGCGGCCGAGGGCGGGCGCGGTCAGCCCTTGTCGGCGCCCTGGTTGGCGTCGCGCACGAAGTACCGCTGGAAGATCACGAAGATGATCGCCACCGGGATGGTGGCCAGCAGCGCGGCGCCGAGCTTGAGCGGGTACTGGGTGCCCGACCCGAATGAGCCGCTGACCAGGTCGGCGAGCCCGCGTGGCAGGGTGAACAGGTCCGGGTCCTGGACCGCGACCAGGCTGTGCGGGAACTCGTTCCAGGAGCCCTGGAACGACAGGATGGTCAGCGTGATCAGGGCCGGTCGGGCGGTCGGCAGCACCACCGACCAGAACGTACGGAACACGCCCGCGCCGTCGATCCGGGCCGCCTCCTCGACGCTGGCCGGCACCGACTCGAAGAACTGTTTCATGATGAAGACCCCGGCGGCGTCCACCAGCAGCGGCAGGATCAGCGCGGTGTACGTGTTGTAGATGCCGAGTTGGTTGAGGACCAGGAACTTCGGGATCAGCAGCACCACACCGGGGACCGCCATCACCGCCACCACGGCGGCGAAGATCGCCCCTCGGCCCCGGAAGCGCAACCGGGCCAGGGCGTAGCCGGCGAGCGAGTCCAGGAACACCCGGCCGAGCGTGACCACGATCGTGACCAGCAGCGAGTTGCCGAGCCAGAGCGGGAAGTTCGTCCCCTCGAAGATCCGCTGGAAGCTGTCCAGGTCGACCGGGTTCGGCACCGGGGAGAGCGGGTTCGCCGCCGCGTCCGGCTCGGTCTTGAACGAGCTGGCGATCTGGATCACGAACGGGTAGAGGAAGACCAGCGCGAAGAAGATCAGGATGGCGTACCCGACGAAGCTGGTCACCAGGCCGCGCGGCTCCCGCCGACGGCCCGGCGTGGCGGCGGACGCTGGTGCCCGGCCCGCCGGTGGCGGCGGACTGCCGGCCGGGGCGTGCCCCCTGGTCGGTGGGTCGGTCACGATCGACATCTCACGACCTCCGCTCGGACCGGCGCCACCAGCGCGACGTGCGGCCGGTGTCCCGGTCGCGCATCAGCCGCCGCTGCACCAGGGTCAGCACGATAATGATCAGGAACAGGACGAACGAGATCGCCGCGCCGCTGCCGTAGTCGAAGTCCCGGAACGCGGTCCGGTAGGACAGGTACGCCGGGGTGAGCGTGGTCTTCGCCGGGTTGCCCTGGCTCATCACGTAGATCTGGTCGAAGACCTGCCACGATCCGATCAGGCCGAGGGTCAGCACCAGGAACAGGGTTGGCCTGATCATCGGCAGGGTCAGGTAACGCAGCCGCTGCCACCGGGTGGTCCCGTCGAGCACGCTGGCCTCCTCCAGCGTCACCGGCACGTTCTGGAGCGCGGCGAGGAACATCAGCATGAAGGTGCCCGAGGTGGTCCAGATGACCAGCGCGATGATCGCGGTCATCGCCACGCTCGGCCCGGACAGCCAGTCCCACCAGGTCAGCCCGAGCGGCCCGCCGCTGCTCAACGCGGCCGGCGGCTGGTCCACCCCGAACAGGCCGAAGAACAGGTGCAGGGTGCCGCGCGAGTCGGCGAACCACTGCGGCCCGTCGATCCCGAACATCCCCAGCAGCCCGTTGATCGCCCCGGAGTTGGCGAACATGAACAGGAAGACCACGCTGATCGCCACCGAGCTGGTGACCGACGGGAAGTAGAACGCGGTCCGGAAGAACGACTTGCCCTTGAGCATCCGGTGGTTGACCACCAGGGCGAGGAAGAGGGCGAGCGCGGTCTGCACCGGTACGACGATCGCCACGTAGTAGATGTTGTTCCGGATCGAGGTCATGAAGTCGCGGCGGGCCAACCCGTCCTCGGTGAACAGGTGGGTGTAGTTGTCCGCCCCGACGAACGGGACCTTGCCGGTGAACGGGCTGCCCTGACCGTTCCAGGAGGTGAGGCTCACCCAGAGCGCCATCAGGATCGGCAGCAGCATGAAGACGCCGAGGATCACCACGACCGGGGCGACGAAGACCCAGCCGGCGATCCGCTCGTTGCCGCGGATCCCACCACGTAGGCGGCGGGGAACGGCCGGGACTCCGGAAGCCATGCTTCCTCTTTTCGAGGGGGAACTTTCGAGGGGGGAAGGGGTGTTCGCAGGGGCCCCGACCGGGGCCCCTGCGCAGGGCGTCAGCCGCCGAGGGCGGCGGTGGTGTTCTTCTGGAGGCTCTGCAGGATCGTCTTCGGGTCAGTGCTGGCCAGCGCGGAGAGCTGGGCGTCGAAGTCGACCAGGACGCTGTCCATCTTCGGGGCGTTCACCGGGCCCTGGGCGTACTCGGCGCCGTCGATGAACGGCTTGTCCGCCGGGAACGCCTGGGTGTACTGGTCCCGGGCGGACTCGCGCGACGGCATCACACCGAACGCCTTCGCGAAGGTCATCTGCGCATCGACGCTGGTCATCGCCTCGACGAACTTGATCGCCTGCTCCTTGTGCTGACTCTTGGCCGCGATCCCCCAGCAGTTGGTGAAGGAGAGCGTGCCCTTGCCCTTCGGGCCGGCCGGCAGCGGGTGCACGGTGTACTTGACGTCCGGGAAGTCGTTCTGCATACCGCCCTTGATCCAGTTGCCCTCGATGGTCATCGCGACCTTGCCCTTGCCGAAGGCCTCACCGGCCCAGCCGGCGTCGAGCTGCTTCGGGTACTGGGCCAGACCACCGGCGAGCAGGGTCTTGACGTACTCCAGGGCCTGGAGGTTGGCCGGGCTGTCGGCGGTGGCCTGCTTGCCGTCCGGGCTGGTGACCCAGCCGCCGGCCTGGGCGAGGAAGGCGCCGACCCGGTCGCGGGTGTCGCCGATCGCGAGCGGGGTGATGCCCTTGGCCTTGATCTTCTGGGCGGTCGCGGTCAGCTGCTCCCAGGTGGTCGGGATGTCCGCGTCGGTCAGCCCGGCCTTGGCCCACAGGTCGGTGTTGATCTCCAGGGCGAGGGTGGAGAAGTCCTTCGGCGCGCAGTAGAACTTGCCGTCGTAGGTGAACGTCTTGCGCAGACTCTCGTAGAAGTCACCGCCGTCGGCGAGCTTGTCGCCGTACGGCTCCAACGCGCCGACGCTGGCGTAGTCGGCGAAGCGCCCGGCGTCGACGTAGAAGACGTCCGGCGGGGTGCCGCCGGCGAGGGCCTGGCCGAGTTGCTGGGTGAGGTCCTGTGCCGGGGTGACGGTGGCGGTGTTGCCGGAGCTGCTGGCCCAGGCGCTCGCCGCGTCCTGCACCGCCTTGGTCTCGGCCGCGCCGGACGAGCCGATCAGGATCTGGATGCTGGCCGGGCCGCTGCTCTGGGCGCTGTCGGACTGGTCGTCGTCGAAGCCGCCGCCACAGGCGGCGGAACCGAACAGCGCCGCTACGGCGATGCCCGCCACGGCGGAGCGCCGGATGAAACGTCGTGCCATGTCAATCTCCTGATGGGGGGTGGGGTTACCGGTGGTGCGGTGGTACGGGATATGGGGTCCTCGGGCGGTGGCGGCCGGTCGGCGTCTCAGCCGGACTGGCGCACCACCAGTGACGGCGTCAACAGCACCTGGGCCGGTACGCCGCCCCCGGCACCGTCCGAGACGCCGTCGCCGTCGAGTACGCCGGCCAGCAGGTCCACGCAGCTCGCCGCCGCCTGGGCCAGCGGCTGACTGACGCTGGTCAGCCCGATCGCCTGGGCGACCGGGGTGTCGTCGAAGCCGGTGACCGCGACGTTCACGCTACGGGCCCGGACCGCTTGCAGGGCCCCGAGCGCCAGCGAGTCACTGGCGCAGACCAACGCGGTCGGCGGTGCGGCCAGGTCGAACAGTTCATGCGCCACCGTCTCACCCTGGGTAATGCCGTCCGGGGTTTCCCGGTCGAGTTCGGTCGGGTCGGCGCCGGTTGCCCGGACGGTCGATGCCCAGCCGGCACGGCGGTTGTCGCCCACCCCGGAACCAGCCGGCCAGCCAACGAAGGCTATCCGCCGATGACCCTGAGTGACCAGATGAGAGGTGGCCGAGGCGGTCCCGGCGGCACCGTCGACGTCCACCCAGGGGTAGCGCTCGGGCGCGTCCCAGGACCGACCGAAGGTGACGAACGGCACCTTCCGTTCGGCCAGCCAGGCGGTCCGGATGTCACCGTGGTCGGTGCCGGTGAGCACGAACGCGTCCAGGTCGTACGCACCGAGCAGGTCGTCGTAGGTGGCGATCTCGGTGGCCGGGTTCTCGGCGGTGTAGAGCATCACCCGGTAGCCGGCCTCGCCCGCCGCCTCGGTCAGCCCGTGCAGGAAGCGGTCCAGCACAGAGCCGTTGATCCCGTCGCGGGTGGGCTCGATCCGTACAGCGATCAACTGCGACCGCCCGGTACGCATCTGCCGGGCCGCCTGGCTGGCCCGGTAGCCGAGGGCGGAGATGGCCTCCCGGACCCGTTCGCGGGTCTCCTCGCGGACGATCTCCGGGCTGTGGATCACGTTCGAGACGGTCTGGCGACTGACCCCGGCGCGGCGGGCGACTGTCGCGATGGTCACTTTCTGTGCCATGAATCCCTCCTCCCGTCTTGAACGTTCAAACTTCGATGGGGCATCATTGGATCGTTCAAGTTTCTGGAATGTTTCGCATGTTGCACCGCCCGCAACAACTTTGTCAAGGGTGCGTCAACACCCCGCCCCCCGCTCAGGAGCTCCCCGTGACCAACCGCCACCTGCAACCGTTGCTGCACGATCTCGTCGGTGTCGTACTCGCTCCGACCAGCACACTGAGCGGCCGGGACGGGCAGATCCGGCCGGCCGGCGTACAGGGCGTGTTCCACGCCGACGCCCGGGTGCTGGCCCGCGCCGAACTCCTCGTCGACGGCCGCGAACCGGAGTCGATCACCCACGGGACCGACGGCCCGCACGGGGCCAGGTTCGTCTCGCTGGCCCGCTGGCTGGGCGACGAAACCCCCGACCCGACCGTACGGATCGACCGGATCCGCCGGATGACCCCGCGCGGGCTCACCGAGGAGATCCACGTCTTCTCCACCGCCACCGCACCCGTCCGGGCCGAGATCACCCTCGACCTCGGCTGCGACCTGGCCCCGATCGAGGTGGTCAAGTCCGGCGGAGCCACCGTCGACCTGGAAGCCAAGAGCGGCGAACCCGGCCAGCTCACCTGGGCCGGCGACGGGATCACCGTCGTCGTCACCGGCGAACCGGCCCTCGCCGGCACGACGATCGGCGCGCCCACGGCAGCCGGCGCGACGGTCGACCCCGCAGCGTCCGGCGCGACGACCAGCGCGGCCGGCGCGACGACCACCACCGGCACGGTGAGCGCCGTCGCCGGGGACGGCACCGCCCGGCTGGTCTGGCCGGTCGAGCTGGCCCCGCGCACCTCGGCCATCCTGCGCTGGCGGCTGCTGGTCGACGACCCGCGCGCCGTGGTCGTCGCCCCGCCCGCCGAACCCGCCTGGTCCCGCCCCGAGGTACGGGCCGACGACCGGCGACTGACCCGGCTGCTCGACCGCTCCCTGGACGACCTGCGCGGCCTGCGGCTCGCCGAGGCCGGCAACCCGCAGGACGTCTTCCTCGGCGCCGGGGTGCCCTGGTTCCTCACCCTGTTCGGCCGGGACAGCCTCTGGGCGGCCAAAATGATGCTGCCGCTCGGCACCGACCTGGCCGCCAGCACGCTGCGGGTGCTCGCCCGCCGGCAGGGCACCAAGGTCGACGCCAACTCCGGCGAGGCCCCCGGCAAGATCATGCACGAGCTGCGCCGGGACGAGTTCACCGTCGCCGGCAACGGCCTGCACCTGCCCGCCGCCTACTACGGCACCGTCGACGCCACCATGCTCTGGGTCAACCTGCTGCACGACGCCTGGCGCTGGGGCCTGCCCGACAACGAGGTCGCCGACCTGCTCCCCGCCCTGGAATCGGCGCTGAGCTGGCTCGCCGACCACGCCGACGCCGACGGGGACGGCTTCGTCGAGTACGTCGACACCAGCGGCCGGGGCCTGGCCAACCAGGGCTGGAAGGACTCCTTCGACTCCGTACGATTCCGCGACGGCTCGCTCGCCCACGCCCCGATCGCCCTGGCCGAGGTGCAGGGATACGCGTACCAGGCGGCGGTGCAGGGCGCGGCGCTGCTCGACGCGTTCGGCCGGCCCGGCGCGCAACGCTGGCTCGACTACGCCGGGGCGCTCGCGGCACGGTTCCGCGCCCGGTTCTGGGTCGACGGCCACGACGGGGCGTACCCGGCCCTGGCCCTGGACCGGGACAAGCGCCCGGTCGACGCGCTGACCAGCAACATCGGCCACCTGCTCGGCACCGGCCTGCTGACGGCGGACGAGTCCGCGCGGGTCGCCGCCGCCCTCGCCACCCCCGGCCTGTCCGGCGGGTACGGGCTGCGGACCATGTCCGCCACCGACGGCGGCTTCAGCCCGCTGTCGTACCACTGTGGCTCGATCTGGGCGCACGACACCGCGATCGTCATCGCCGGGCTGGCCCGCGAGGGCTTCACCGCCCCGGCCGCGCACCTCGCCGAAGGGCTGCTCAGTGCCGCCGAGGCGTTCGACTACCGGCTGCCCGAACTGATCAGCGGCGACGACCGGAGCACGCTCGGTCGGCCGGCACCGTACCCGGCGGCCTGCCAGCCACAGGCCTGGTCCGCCGCCGCCGCCGTGGTGCTGCTCCAGGCGGCGGTCGGCCTCTACCCGGACGTGCCGGCCGGCGTCGTACGACTCCGTCCGCTGCACGGCGCCCCGCTCGGCGCGGTCAGCGCCCAGCGGCTGCGGGTGGCCGGCGCCCCGGTCGACGTCTCGGTGGACCGGGCCGGAGTCGCCACCGTCACCGGGCTACCGGCCGGACTCACCGTGCTCGACGAGCGGTAACACCTCTGCCGGACGCCAAAGGTCCCGCCGCGCGACGGGCGGTAACGCCTCCATCGAACGGCAAACGTCCCGGCACCGGATCGACCGGTGCCGGGACGGCGACGTATTCAGGAATGCCCAGTGTCCGGGCGCCCCCAGCATGTGGGACGCCGGACGATCGGCTGCCCGGAGTTTGCCCTGCTCAGTCCAGCAATGCGTCGAGACCGAGGGTCAGACCCGGCCGACGCGACACCGACCGGATGGCGAGCAGTACGCCGGGCATGAACGACGCCCGGTCGTACGAGTCGTGCCGGATGGTGAGCGTCTCGCCGCTCGTACCGAACAGGACCTCCTGGTGCGCGACCAGGCCGGTGGCCCGGACCGAGTGCACCCGTACCCCGTTGATCTCGGCCCCGCGCGCACCCGGCACCTCGTCCTTGGTGGCGTCCGGTGCGGCGCCCAGGCCGGCCTCGGCCCGCGCCGCCGCGATCAGCCGGGCGGTGTGCGTCGCGGTGCCGCTGGGGGCGTCGACCTTGCCCGGGTGGTGCTGCTCGATCACCTCGACCGACTCGAAGAACCGCGCGGCCCGGGCGGCGAACTGCATCATCAGCACCGCGCCGATGCCGAAGTTGGGGGCGATCACCACACCGACACCCGGCTTGCGCGACAGCCAGTTGCGCACCCGGTCGAGCCGCTGATCGGTGAACCCGCTGGTACCGACCACCACACTGATGCCCTGGTCGACACACCAGTGCAGGTTGTCCATCACCACGTCGGGGGTGGTGAAGTCGACGACGACCTCGGCACCCGCGTCCGAGGCGTTGAACAACCAGTCCCCCTGGTCGATCATCGCCACCAGTTCGAGGTCGTCGGCGGCGTCCACCGCCCGGCACACCTCGATCCCCATCCGACCCCGGGCGCCGAGCACCCCGACCCGGAGCGGCTCCGCCGAGGTCTCCGCCAGTGCTTCAAGTCCGTCACTCACGGGGCACAACCTATCCCACCCGGACCGATCACACCCGAGGACGTCCCACCGGACGGCAGCGGTGCGATGATCGACACCGTCAGCTCGGGGCCGCGAAGTCGTCCGCGCCGAACGGGCCCACCACCGCGAGCGACATCGGGCGGGCCAGCAGGTCGGCGGCGAGCGCGTTGACCTCCTCGGCCGTCACCGCGTCCACCCGGGCCAGCAACTGGTCCACCGAGAGCAGATCACCGAAGAGCAGCTCGCCCTTTGCCAGCCGGCTCATCCGCGACCCCGTGTCCTCCAGGCCCAGCACGTACGAGCCCTTCGCCATGCCCTTGCCCCGGGCCAGTTCGGCGGCGCTGACACCGTTCGCGGCGACCTCGGCCAACTCGGCCCGGACCAGGCCCAGAACCTCCTCGACCTTGCCCGGCGCGCAACCGGCGTAGACGGCGAACACCCCACTGTCGGCGTACTGGCTGGCGTAGGAGTAGACCGAGTACGCCAACCCGCGCTGCTCCCGGACCTCCTGGAACAGCCGGCTGGACATACCCCCGCCGAGCACGTTGTTCAGTACGCCGAGCGCGAACCGCCGCTCGTCGACCCGCCCGATCCCGGCACAGCCCAGGATCACGTGCGCCTGCTCGGTCTCCTTGTGCTCCACCGCCGTACGCCCGGTCCTGGTCTTCACCGCCGGGGCGGCCGCACGCGGCGGTGCCGGCTCGGCCGCCGGGGTGTCCAGCGGGGTCCCGCGCAGCGCCTGGCGGACCAGCTTGACCACGGTCGCGTGGTCGAGGTTGCCGGCGGCGGAGATCACGATGTTCGGCGCGGTGTAGCGCTTCTTGTAGAACGTCTGGATCTGCCGGCGGGTCATCGGGGAGATGGTCTCCTCGGTACCCGAGATCAGCCGGCCGAGCGGGTGGTCGCCGTAGATCGCCGTGGCGAACAGGTCGTGCACCTCGTCGCCGGGCTCGTCGTCGTGCATGGCGATCTCTTCGAGGATCACCCCGCGCTCGGTCTCCACGTCGGCCGGGTCGAGCACCGAGTCGGCGACCAGGTCGCACATCACGTCGATGGCCAGCGGCAGGTCCTGGTCGAGCACCCGCGCGTAGTAGCAGGTGTACTCCTTGGTGGTGAAGGCGTTCGTCTCGCCGCCCACCGCCTCAATCTCGGCCGAGATCTCCAGCGCGGTCCGCTTGTTGGTGCCCTTGAACAGCAGGTGTTCGAGGAAGTGCGAGACACCGGCCGACGACCCGGTCTCGTCCCGCGAGCCGACCGACACCCAGACGCCGAACGACACGCTGCGTACGGTCGGGATCGCCTCGGTGAGGATGCGCAGCCCGCTGGGGAGCACGGTACGGCGCACGGTGCCGCCGAGCGGATCGGCGCTGAGCGTACGGGTCACGGCCCGAGCGGCCGGCGCCCGGTGCGCGCCGCCGGTTCGGCCCGGTCCCGACCGAGTCAGGAGAGAGGGTGGTTGCGTATCCCGCTTCAAGGAACCAGGACTCCTAGCTCGGTGGAAATGGACGGGCCGTGTCCCATCGACATGATCGACAGGACACGGCCCGGTGGGTCACACCCGTTGATCAGCTACGACGGTCCCGACGACGACGCTCGCCGCCGCCCTCACCGCCACCCTCGCCGTCACCACGGCTCGGGCCCCGGTCGCCACGGTCCCGGTCGCCACGGTCACGCGGACCCCGGTCGCCACCACGGCCGGCCGGACGGTCGGCGCCGTCCGCGTCGGCCGGTGCCTCCTCGCCCTCGGGCCGCACCTTGTCCAGGTAGATCTTGCCCCGGGCGTCGATGTCGGCGATCGACACCTCGACCCGGTCGCCGACGTTGAGGAAGTCCTCGACCCGCTCGACCCGCTTGCCGTCGCCGACCTTGGAGATGTGCAGCAGACCGTCGCGGCCGGGCAGCAGCGAGACGAAGGCGCCGAACGGGGCGGTCTTCACCACGGTGCCGAGGAACTTGTCCCCGACCTTCGGCAGCGTCGGGTTGGCGATCGCGTTGATCCGCTCCACCGCGGCCTCGGCCGACGGGCCGTTGGTCGCGCCGACGTAGATCGTGCCGTCGTCCTCGATCGAGATCTCGGCGCCGGTCTCGTCCTGGATGGCGTTGATGGTCTGGCCCTTCGGCCCGATCACCATGCCGATCTTGTCGACCGGGATCCGCACCGTGGTCACCCGCGGCGCGTAGTCCGACATCGTGGCCGGGCCCTCGATCGCCTGCTGCATCACGCCGAGGATCGTGGTCCGGGCCTCGTGCGCCTGCTGCAACGCGGCGGCCAGCACGTCCGACGGGATGCCGTCGAGCTTGGTGTCGAGCTGGAGCGCGGTGACGAACTCCGGCGTACCGGCGACCTTGAAGTCCATGTCACCGAACGCGTCCTCGGCACCGAGGATGTCGGTCAGCGTCACGTACTGGGTCTTGCCGTCGACCTCGTCCGAGATCAGACCCATGGCGATGCCGGCGACCGGCGCCTTGAGCGGCACACCGGCACTGAGCAGCGCCAGGGTGGACGCGCAGACCGAACCCATGCTGGTCGAGCCGTTCGAGCCGAGCGCCTCGGAGACCTGCCGGATGGCGTACGGGAACTCCTCCCGCGCCGGCAGCACCGGGATGAGGGCCCGCTCGGCGAGCGCCCCGTGGCCGATCTCGCGGCGCTTGGGGGCACCGACCCGACCGGTCTCACCGGTGGAGTACGGCGGGAAGTTGTAGTTGTGCATGTAGCGCTTGGACTTCTCCGGGGAGAGGGTGTCCAGCGCCTGCTCCATCCGGAGCATGTTCAGCGTGGTGACGCCGAGGATCTGCGTCTCGCCGCGCTCGAACAGCGCCGAACCGTGCACCCGGGGCAGCACCTGGATCTCGGCGGTCAGCGGCCGGATGTCACGCGGGCCCCGGCCGTCGATCCGGACCTGCTCGCGCAGCACCCGGTTGCGTACCTCGGACTTGGTCAGCGACCGGAAGGCGGCGCCGACCTCGCGCTCGCGGCCCTCGTAGTCGGCGGCGAGCTGCTCGCGCACCCGCTCCTTGATCCGGTCCAGGGCGTCCTCGCGCTCGGCCTTGCCGGCGATCTTGAGCGCCTCGGCGACGTCGCCACGGGCCGCCGTGGCGACCGCCTCGAAGACGTCGTCCTGGTAGTCCAGGAAGATCGGGAACTCGGCCACCGGCTTCGCCGCGACGTCGGCCAGCTCGCTCTGCGCCCGGCACAGCTCGCGGATGGCCGGCTTGGCGGCCTCCAGACCGCTCGCCACGACCTCCTCGGTCGGGGCGGTCGCGCCGCCCGCGACCAGGGCCACGGTGTGCTCGGTCGCCTCGGCCTCGACCATCATGATCGCGACGTCGCCGTCCGGCAGCGTCCGACCGGCCACGACCATGTCGAAGGTGGCCCGGCCCAGCTCCTCGTGGGTCGGGAAGGCCACCCACTGGCCGTCCACGTGCGCCATCCGGGTCGCCCCGATCGGGCCGGAGAACGGCAGGCCGGAGAGCTTGGTGGACATCGACGCGGCGTTGATCGCGACGACGTCGTACGGGTGCTGCGGGTCGAGCGCGAGCACGGTCTCGACGACCTGGACCTCGTTGCGCAGGCCCTTGACGAAGGACGGGCGCAGCGGCCGGTCGATCAGGCGGCAGGTGAGGATCGCGTCCTCGCTCGGGCGCCCCTCGCGGCGGAAGAACGAGCCGGGGATCCGGCCCGCGGCGTACATCCGCTCCTCGACGTCGACGGTGAGCGGGAAGAAGTCGAACTGCTCCTTGGGCTGCTTGCCCGCGGTGGTCGTGGAGAGGACCACCGTCTCGCCGAGCTGGGCGATGACGGAGCCGGCGGCCTGGCGGGCCAGGCGGCCGGTGGAGAAGGTGATCTCGCGGGTGCCGAACGCACCGTTGTCGATCACTGCCTTGCTGTGCTCGGTGCCGAGATTGTTCTGCTCGGTCATGAGTGTGTTGCACTCCTTCGGTCGTGGGGCTCACGACCGCCCTGCGCGCCGGTAGGTTCCGGTGCGCGCCCGGTTGGCACTGGGGGAACTGTTCGAACGGCCGGTCTTCGATCGAAGCGCCCGGGGTGCCGGCTCGTGCCGGGCGCCCGGGGGCCACTACCGAGGACCGGTGCCGACCCGCTCCCGTTGGGTGGTCGCGCTGGCCCCTGTTATTCGTTGGCGACGGGCCGGGGGAGCGCCGTCGTCGGGCCGAACCCGACGTCGTCACTCCCCCGCTGCGTCACCTCCGCAGGCCGAGACGCTCGATGAGCGTCCGGTAGCGGCTGATGTCCTTCTTCTGCATGTAGTTGAGCAGCCGGCGGCGACGGCCGACCAGCAGCAGCAGACCACGACGGCTGTGGTGGTCGTGCTTGTGCACCTTCAGGTGCTCGGTGAGGTCGGCGATCCGCTTGGTGAGGACCGCGACCTGGACCTCCGGCGAACCGGTGTCGCCCTCGACGGTCGCGTACTCCTGCCGGATCTTGCTCTTTGCTTCCTGGTCGAGCGCCATTTTCTCCCTGTTTCTGGTGGGTTTCAGTGAATACCTCGCACCCGCGGCGTCGTGCAGGCGCGCGAGGACCCTCGTCGGTGACCCGACGTCCCCGTCACATTACCAGCCCGTGGTACGTCAACCCCCCGAAGGGCCGGCCGCGCCGCTCAACCGAGCAGCTCCCGGACCTGCGCCACGTCCTCGTTGATCTGCGCCACCAGCGGTTCGATGCCGTCGTAGTGGCGGGTCTCGCGCAGCCGGGCGACGAAGTCCAGCGCCAACCGCTCCCCGTAGAGATCACCGGCGAAGTCGAGCACGTACGCCTCGATCCGGCGCTCCCGGCCGTTGAAGGTCGGGTTCGTGCCGATCGACACCGCCGCCGGCAGCACCTCCGGAACCTGACCGGGCCGCCCGCCGTGCCGGACCAGCCGGGCGGCGTAGATCCCGTCCGCCGGGACCGCCGCATAGCGGTGGCAGAGCAGGTTGGCGGTCGGGAAACCGATCTCCCGCCCCCGCTGGTCACCCCGGACCACCACACCGTCGAGCCGGTGCGGGCGGCCGAGCGCCGCCGACGCGGCGGTCACGTCCCCCGCCGCCACACAGGCCCGGATGTACGTCGAGGAGAAGACCGTGTCGTCCCGGGCGACCAGCGGCGCCCCCTCCACCGCGAAGCCGAAGGTACGGCCGAGCCGCTCCAGCAGCACCACGTCACCGGCGGCCCGGTGCCCGAACCGGAAGTTCTCCCCGACCACGACCAGCGCCGCGTGCAGGTTCTCCACCAGCACGTTGTGCACGAACCCCTCGGCGGTCAGCCGGGAGAACTCGGGCGTGAACGGCACCACCCAGAGCACGTCGACGCCGAGCGACTCGATCAGCTCCGCCCGCCGGTTCGGCTCGGTCAGCACCGCCGGGTGGGTACCCGGCCGGACCACCTCGGACGGGTGCGGGTCGAAGGTGACCACCACCGACTGCACGCCGAGTTCGCGGGCCCGCTTCGCGGCGTACCCGATGATCGCCTGATGCCCCTGGTGCACCCCGTCGAAGACGCCGATGGTCACCACCGACCGGCCCCAGCCACCCGGCACCCCGTCGTACCCCCGCCAGCGCTGCATCCGCTCCCCCTTCCGCTCGTTCCCCGCCAGCTTGCTCGTGCCCGTCGGCCCAGTCCGCCGGCCGGTCAGGCCGGGGAGAGCACGATCTCCGCGCGGGCCCGGCCGCCCCGCTCGCTGACGATAGCGATCAGGCCGCCGTCGGGATCGAACACGGCGTACGGCCCGTCGATCCCGGCCGGCTCCAGCGGACCGCCGTGCGAGAGCACCTTCGCCTCGGCGGCATCGGCCTGCCGGGTGGCGAAGAACCTCCGGGCCGCCGCCTCGACCGGCAGGTTGACCACGTCCGACGGCTCCCGCTGGGCCAACTCGTCCAGGGTCACCGCCTCGGCCAGGTCGAAGCCGCCCACGGCGGTACGCCGCAGCGCGGTCAGGTGCCCGCCGACCCCGAGCGCGGCACCGAGGTCACGGGCGATCGCCCGGATGTACGTCCCGGAGGAGCAGGTCACGTCGACGTCGAGATCCACCAGGTCCGGTGTCGGGCGCCGCACCGCCAGCAGGTCCAGCCGGGAGACGGTCACCCGGCGGGCGGCCAGCGTCACCGCCTCGCCGTCGCGCACCCGCTTGTACGCCCGCTGCCCGTCCACCTTGATCGCGCTCACCGCGCTGGGCACCTGGTCGATCTCGCCGGTCAGCGGCAGCAGGCCGGCACGGACCAGCTCGTCGGTGACGCCGCTGGCGGAGACCTCGGTGACCACGTCGCCCTCGGCGTCGTCGGTGATCGTCGACTGGCCGAGCCGGATCGTGGCGGTGTACCGCTTACCTGCGCCGATCACGTACGTGAGCAGCCGGGTCGCCCGGTTGACGCCGATCACCAGCACCCCGGTCGCCATCGGGTCCAGGGTGCCGCCGTGCCCGACCCTGCGGGTCTTGGCGAACCGGCGGATCCGCGCCACCACGTCGTGCGACGTCATGCCGCTGGGCTTGTCCACCACGATCAGACCGTCGACGCTCACGACCGCCAAGCCTGCCAGACGCCGACCGGGCCGCCACGCCGGCCCGCCCGCCCCGACCCGGTGTCGTCAGCGGGTCGCGCCGGCGACCGCCCAGGCGCCGCTGCGCAGCCGCAGCAGCAGGCCGACCAGGCGTACGACCAGGAACAGTGCCAGTCCGGCCCAGATCCCGCCGAGCCCCAGATCGAGGGCGTACGCGGCCCAGATCGCCGGTAGGAAGGCACCGAGCGCGGCGACGATGGTGAGGTCGCGCATGTAACGCAGGTCACCCGCGCCGATCAGCACCCCGTCCAGGGCGAACACGACCCCGGCCACCGGCTGCATCCCGACGAACCACGGCCAGGCGACCAGCGCCTGTTCGCGTACCTGCGGGTCGGCGCTGAACCAGGACGGCACGACCGGGGCCCCGGCGGCGACGAGCAGCGCGAAGGCGATCCCGCAGCCGCCGCCGATCAGGGCGAGCCGGCGGGCCAGCGCCCGCGCGCCGGCCACGTCACCGGCGCCGAGCGCCGCCCCGATCAGCGCCTGCGCGGCGATCGCGAGGGCGTCCAGGACCAGCGCGGTGAAGAACCAGAGTTGCAGGGCGATCTGGTGGGCGGCGACGGAGGCGGCCCCGAACCGGGCGGCGACGGCGGTGGCGGACAGGAAGCTGGCCTGGAAGGCCGCTCCGCGTACCAGCAGGTCCCGGCTGAGGACGAGCTGTCCGACGATCGCCGACGGGCGGGGACGCAGCGGGACCCGTTCGGCGACCAGGGCGCCGACGAAGAGGAGACCGCCGAGGGTCTGCGCGGTCGCGTTGGCGACCGCGCTGCCGACCAGGCCGAGCCCGGCCGGGTAGACCAGCAGCGGGCAGAGCACGGCGGAGAGCAGGTTGGGGCCGAGCACGAAGAACAGTGGGCGCCGGGTGTCCTGCACGCCGCGCAGCCAGCCGTTGCCGGCGGCCGCGAGCAGCAGTCCGGGGGCGCCGAGGACGGCGATCCGGAGCCAGTCGGCGGCGGCACCGGCCACCGCCGGGTCGTCCCCGGCCAGCGTCCGCGCCAACGGCCCGGCCGCGACCTGGGCCACGACCACGATCAGTACGCCGGCCGCCAGCGCCAGCCAGGACGCCTGTACGCCCTCGGCCACGGCGGCGGCCCGGTCACCGGCACCGAACCGGCGGGCCGAGCGGCCGGTGGTGCCGTACGCGGCGACCGTGCCGAGCCAGACGACCAGGGTCATCACCGTGCCGGCGACCGCCAGCGCGGCCAGCGGCACCCGGCCCAGGTGGCCCACCACGGCGGTGTCGACCAGCACGTACAGCGGCTCGGCGGCGAGCACGACCAGGGCGGGCAGGGCCAGCCGGGCGATCCCGCGCGAGGTGACCGGTGGCGGGTGCGGACCGGCGACGGTGGCTTTGCTCATCGCGCCCGATCGTGGCACGCCTCCAGTAAGGAGAGCAAGCCGGCGCGGGACTTACCGAACGGAGCGAGGTGGAACGGATGGGCGGCCGACGGTCGAGCGGATCGGGCCCGCCGTCAGCCGCGCACCGGGTCGGTCACTGGCGGGTGTCCATCGACGTCTGCAAGGCGCGACGGGCCTGCTCGCGGGCCTCGTCAGTGGTCTCGGGCTTGGTTTTGGTCGCCATCGGGAAGGCTCCTGTCCAGGGTGCGTCGGCGCACCGAGAGGCGCGGCCGGACGCGTACGGGTTCTGCTGATCGCCGCGGACCCGCCCTCCGGGATCGCCGGACGGGATCGGTCAGAGCAGCGTGAGCCCGGGTCGGTTGACCCTGGTGGCGCGCGGTGCCGGGTTGGGGCACCGTCGTACGCCCACAAACCAAGCTATCGTTCAGGTCCACATTCTGTGCCGGATTCCCGCGATACGGAACGGTACGATTCCGTGACCTGCGGTGTCAGCGGGCGAAGAAGTGCCAGCCCAGCCACCACCAGAAGCCGAACAGGCCGATCCGGCCCACCGGCACCGGGCCCACCTCGTACCGCATCACCTGGGCACAGAGGTCACCGAGAGTAGGGATCCGCGAGCCCTCCCGCCGGGCCGCCCACTCGACGACCGCGAACAGGACGAAGGCCAGCGCGAACCCGCCGATCGCCAGCAACCGCGTCGCGCTCATCGGCGCACCAGCGCCCAGAACGCCGCCAGCCAGCCGAAGTACGCGACCGACCGGGTCAGCTCGTCGGTCAGCAGCGGATCGGCGAGGCGGGACAGGGTCGGGAAATCGTCACCGGAACCGAGCGCGAAGGTCGCCCCCTCGAACACCCCCAGCACGGCTACCGGCAGCACCCACCAGATCGTGCCCTGTCGGGGCCGGGAGGACTGCGGCCGACGCGGCACCCGGTTGCCGAGTCCGAGCCAGATCAGCACTCCCCCGGTGCCCAGGGTGTAGAGGTTCGCCGACAGCGAGAACGAGGGAAGCTGGCCGCCCACCAGCGACAGACAGGCGAGTACGGGGACCGAAACAAGGGGTTTGTCCCAGGGACGCGGCACAACGACGGCTATTTCCGAGGGCTGCTCCATCTTCCGATTGTGCCCGCGGTGCCGGAGTGCCGAAAGTGCATTGTCCCCGGACTATCCCCGATCTTCCGGCCCGGTCAGCGCCCGCTCCAACTCGTCCCGGATCGCCCCGATCACCTCGGCCGGGCCGCCACGACCGGTGAACCCGGCGGCCAGCCGGTGCCCACCGCCACCGAGCGCCACCGCGACCCGGCTCACGTCCAGCGCACCCTTGCTCCGCATCGAGACCGCCCACTCGGCCGCCGCCACCTGCTTCAGCACGCAGCTCACGTCCGCCTCCTCGGTGCACCGCACCGAGTCGATCAGGGCCTCCAGCACGTACGCCGGCTGCTGGTGCCGGGCCAGGTCGTCCAGGGTGGCGTAGGTCCAGACCAGCCCGTGGCCGGCGGCGGCGGCCGGTTCGAGCACCGCCCGGCCCAGCACGTCGCCGTAGAGCCGGACGGCACCGAACGGTCGGGTGTCGAAGACCCGGCGGGAGATCTCCTCCGGCCGGATTCCGGTGGCCAGCAGCCGGGCCGCCATCTCGTGCACCGCCGGAGTGGTCATCGCGAACCGGAACGAACCGGTGTCGGTGGTCAACGCGACGTAGAGACACTCGGCGATCTCGCGGTCGAGCGGTACGTCCAGCCGGTCGAGCAGCCCCTCCACCACCACCGAGGTGGCGGCGGCGAGCGGGTCGACCAGGTGGATCCGGCCGAACCGGGTGTTCGAGGCGTGGTGGTCCAGCACCACCACCTCACCCGCCCGGTCGAGCCGGTCGACCAGGTCGCCGATCCGGGACACGCTGGCGGCGTCGAAACAGAGCACCAGGTCCGGATCGGTCCAGGTGTCGGCGGCCGGCACGAGCAGGTCGAGACCGGGCAGGGCGCCGAACGGCTCGGCCACCCCGGGCGGGCCGGGGAAGGTCGCCTGGAGCTGCCGGAAACCCAGCCGGCGCAGGCCGAGGGCGCAGCCGAGCATGCTGCCCAGCGCGTCCCCGTCCGGGTTGACGTGACAGATCAGCAGCACCCGGGCGTCCGGCGACAGGGCGCGTACGGCGGCGACCGCCGCCGCCCAGTCAGCCGGGTCGGGACCGGCGTCGGCCGGAGACTGGGCCAGAGCCGGACCGGCGGAGCCGGTCACCGCCGGTCACCGGGCCCGACGGCCGGGTCGTCCTCGTCGTCGTCCGAGTCGTCGTCCTCGTCGAGCTTGTACGGCTGCGCGTCACCGGCGTACGCCGCGTTGGCCGCCCGCCGCTGCACCTCCTCGTCCGCGTTGCGCGCGACGGCGAGCAGGTCATCGATGTGCTTGACCTGGTCCTGCACGTTGTCCAGGACGAAGGTCAGGGACGGCGAGTGCCGCAGCCCGAGCGCCTTGCCGACGGTGCTGCGCAGCAGGCCCTTGGCGCTTTCCAGGGCGGCGGCGGTGGAGGCCTGTTCGGTGGCGTCACCGAGCACGGTGTAGAAAACCGTGGCTTCCCGCAGATCGGCGGTGATCCGGGCATCGGTGATCGTGATCATGCCGAGCCGGGGATCCTTGATCTGCGTACGCACCACGGAAGCCACCAGCTCCCGGACACGCTCAGCGTGCCGGCGCACCTTGGCCGGGTCCGTCATTTCCGCACCTCCACGGCATCCCTACTCCCGGCGCGGGTCGACGGTACGGAGCACCGCCGACGGCCACCGGCCGACTTTTGAACACTACCCGCGAGCCATGACGGGGCGCTCGGGGGCGCCGCCCGGTGACCTCCACCGGGACACCGGCCGCACCGGCCCCTCAGTCGTCCTCGCCGTGCAGTCTGCGCCGGACCGACAGCAGTTCCAGTTCGGGTCGACCGGCGACCAGGCGCTCGCACTTGTCGAGCACCTCGCCCACGTGGGAAGCCTCCGCCGCCACCACCGCCACCGCGATCTCGGCCCGCCCGTGCAGGTCCAGAGCACCCACCTCGGCGACCGAGATCTCGAACCGGCGCAGTGCCGCCACCACCGGGCGGACATAGGAGCGCTTTTCCTTCAGCGACCGGGAATCCCCCGGCAGCAATACGTCGAAAACCGCGGTTCCAGTAAACATCGAGTGGACGATACCGCCCCGACACCCCGCATGATCAAGGGGTTTACGCCACCACGGGCGTAAACCCCTTGATCAGTTGGAGCTATCCGTCAGGCGCGGGTCTTCTCCCGCATCTCGAAGGTCTCGATGATGTCGCCAACCTGGACGTTGTTGTAGTTGCCCAGGGTGAGACCGCATTCGAAGCCCTCGCGCACCTCGGTCGCGTCGTCCTTGAACCGCTTGAGCGAGCTGATCGTGAGGTTGTCCGCCACGACCGCCCCGTCGCGCAGCAGGCGGGCCTTGGCGTTACGCCGGATGACCCCCGAGCGGACGATACAACCGGAGATGTTACCGATCTTGGAGGACCGGAAGACGTCCCTGATCTCGGCGCTGCCGAGCTCGACCTCTTCGTACTCCGGCTTGAGCAGACCCTTGAGCGCCGCGTCGATCTCCTCGATGGCCTGGTAGATCACGGTGTAGTACCGGATCTCCACACCCTCGCGGTCGGCGATCTCGCGAACCTTGTTCGAGGCCCGCACGTTGAAGCCGATGATCGTCGCCGCCTCGGCCGAAGCGCTCGCCAGCATCACGTTGCTTTCCGTGATGGCACCGACGCCACGGTCGAGGATCTTGAGCTGAACCTCCTCGGGGATGTCCAGCTTGAACAGCGCGTCCTCCAGGGCCTCCACGGAACCGGAGACATCGCCCTTGAGGATGAGGTTGAGCGAGGTCTTCTCGCCCTCCTTGATCTGCTCCATGAGCGTCTCAAGAGTGGCCCGACCACGGGAGTTGGCGAAGCTCGCCGCCCGTCGCCGTGCCTGCCGCTGCTCGGCGATCTGCCGCACCGTACGGTCGTCGGCCGCGGCCAGGAACGTGTCACCGGCGCTGGGCACCGCGGTCAGACCGAGCACCATGACCGGACGCGCCGGTCCGGCCTCGGCGACCTGGTTGCCGTTCTCGTCGAGCATCGCCCGGACACGTCCGTGCGCCCCACCGGCGACGATCGAGTCGCCGGCCCGCAGGGTGCCCTTCTGCACCAGCACCGTCGCCACCGCACCGCGCCCCTTGTCGAGGTGCGCCTCGACCGCGACACCCTGCGCCGGCCCGTCGATCGGAGCGGTCAGCTCCAGCGACGCGTCGGCGGTCAGCAGGATCGCCTCAAGCAGCTCGTCGATGCCGATGCCGGGCTTGGCCGCCACGTTGACGAACATGGTGTCGCCGCCGTACTCCTCGGCGACCAGGCCGTACTCGGTCAGCTGCTGGCGGACCTTGTCCGGGTTGGCCTCCGGCTTGTCGACCTTGTTCACCGCGACCACGATCGGCACGTCGGCCGCCTTGGCGTGGTTGAGCGCCTCGATCGTCTGCGGCATGACGCCGTCGTCGGCCGCGACCACCAGCACCACGATGTCGGTGACCTGGGCACCACGGGCACGCATGGCGGTGAACGCCTCGTGACCCGGGGTGTCGATGAAGGTCAGCGCCCGCTCGTCCCCGTTGTGCGGAACCCACACCTGGTAGGCACCGATGTGCTGGGTGATGCCACCGGCCTCGCCCGCGACCATGTTGGTCTTGCGGATCGCGTCCAGCAGCTTGGTCTTACCGTGGTCGACGTGACCCATGACGGTCACCACCGGCGGACGGGTGACCAGTCGGGCGATGTCAACCTCGGCGTCGAGGTCGATGTTGAACTGCGCCAGCAGGGCGCGGTCCTCGTCCTCCGGGCTGACGATCTGCACGTCGAAGCCGAGGTGCTCACCGAGGAGCAACAGGGTCTCGTCCGAGCAGGACTGGGTCGCCGTGACCATCTCGCCCAGGTTGAACATCTCCTGGACCAGCGAACCCGGGTTGGCGTTGATCCGGTCGGCGAAGTCCGACAGCGAGGCACCGCGCGACAGCCGTACGACCTGACCCTGACCTCGGGGGGCACCCGAGCTCATGGTCGGCGCGGACAGGTTGTCGAACTCTTGTCTGCGCTGCTTCTTCGACTTGCGACCACGGGTCGGCTTGCCGCCCGGACGCCCGAAGGCACCCGCGGCACCGCCGCCACGACCGCGACCGCCACCACCCGGACGGCCGCCACCGGCGCCCGCACCGGCCGGCGCACCGCCACCGGGACCGCCACGGTAACCGCCGCCACCACCGGGGGCGCCACCGCCGCCACCGGGACGGAAGCCGCCACCGGCACCGCCGCCGCCACCGGGACGGAAGCCACCGCCGCCGCCACCGCCACCGGGGCCGCCACGGAAGCCGCCACCGGCACCGCCGCCGCCACCGGGACGACCCGCACCGCCGCCGGGACCGCCCGGACGGCCGGGGCCGCCGCCAGCGGGACGACCGGGACGCTGGGTCGGCATGGAAGCCGGGCTGGGCCGAGGCGGCATGGAAGCCGGGCTCGGCCGGGGCGGCATCGACGCCGGGTTGGGCCGGGGTCCGCCGGGAGCGGCCGGACGCTGACCACCCGGGGTGATGCCGAACGGGTTGTTGCCACCGCTACGCGCCGGCGGACGACCGCCGGGGCCGGGGCGACCCGGTGCCGGAGCACCCGGAGTCGCCGGCCGGGCGGCCGGGGAACCCGGACGCGGCGGAACGGCGTTCGGACCCGGCCGGGGCCGGGTCTGCGCGCCACCGTCGGCCGGCGGTTCCCGGCGTACGGTGTCGCGTTGCTGCTGACGGGCGGCCTGGGCGGCCTTGACCGCCGCCTCCTGCTCCGCCTTGAGGGCGGCGGCGCGCGCCTCGGCGGCCGCTACCTCGATGTCGTGCGCGCTCGCCGGCTTGGCGGTCGGCGCGGCCGGCTGGGGCGGACCCGGAACCGGGCCCTTCGGCCGGGCCGGCGGCGCCGTGGGACGGCGGGGCGGCATGGGCTTGGCGGAGATCCTCGGCTCACCCGGGGTTGCTGTCCCGGGGGTCGCCGACGGGGCCGCCGGAGGGGCTGGGGTCGCCGGCGCGGCGGGGGCCGCCGCGGCGTTCGACGACGCGACGAACGCGCCGCGCAGCCGGCGGGCGACTGGCGCCTCGACGGTGCTCGACGCGGACTTCACGAACTCGCCCATTTCCTTCAGCTTGGCGAGAACGGTCTTGCTTTCGACCCCGAGCTCTTTTGCCAGCTCGTGTACGCGGGCCTTGCCTGCCACTGCACTCCTCACTCCGAGGTCGTGCGGGCAAGTACCCGCAACAACCTCACTCGTGCACTTGAAGCCTGGTCATTTCAGGGACTTCATCGTGTGCTCATGTCGGTCGTCCTACCTTGCTTGCGACCCTCGCCCGGCCGGATGGCCGGACGTAGTGGTTGACGCATCAATGTGCTCGGCCAGCACCCCGGTGTCAGGAACACCGGGGATACGCAGTGCCCGCCCGAAGGCGCGGCGCCGCTGTGCCAGCGCGAAGCAAGCCGAGTCAAAGTGCAGATGCGCCCCCCGACCCGGCAACCTGCGGGCCGGATCAGGTCGGAGATTGTAGCCAACCCCGTCGCCGACCGCGACAATCCGCAGCAGATCGACAGCCGAAGCGCGTTGCCGACAGCCCACACAGGTGCGCTCCGGCCACACGCGTCGTACCACTGGGAAAGTCTACCCCTACCCGGCCGAGATCGCTCCGCCCGGCTCCGTCACGTGATCAGCACCGGCCCGCGCACCGGTCGGAGCCGAGCTCGCCGCCTGCTCGTTGTCGGGCTTGATGTCGATCCGCCAACCGGTCAGACGCGCCGCCAACCGGGCGTTCTGGCCCTCCCGGCCGATCGCCAGCGAGAGCTGGAAGTCCGGCACGGTCACCCGGGCCGCGCGGCTGGCCAGGTCGACCACCTCGACCCGCAGCGCCTTGGCCGGCGACAACGCGTTGCCGACGAAGTTGGCCGGGTCGTCCGACCAGTCGATGATGTCGATCTTCTCGCCGTGCAGCTCGCTCATGACCGCGCGGACCCGCTGACCCATCGGCCCGATGCAGGCGCCCTTGGCGTTCACCCCCGGTACGGCCGACCGGACCGCAATCTTCGTACGGTGACCTGCCTCACGTGCGATCGCGGCGATCTCCACCGTGCCGTCGGCGATCTCCGGCACCTCCAGGGCGAAGAGCTTCTTCACCAGGTTCGGGTGGGAACGGGACAGGGTGATCTGCGGGCCCCGGAAGCCCTTGGCCACGTGCACCACCACGCACCGGATCCGCTGGCCGTGCCCGTAGATCTCGCCCGGCACCTGCTCGGGCGCGGGCAGCACCGCCTCCAGCTTGCCCAGGTCGACGCTGACGATGCCCTTCTCGGCCCGTCCCTCGTGCGCCTGGACCACCCCGGTGACCAGGTCACCCTCGCGGCCCACGTACTCGCCGAAGTGCACCTCGTCGGTGGCCTCCCGCAGTCGCTGGAGGATCACCTGCTTGGCGGTCATCGCGGCGATCCGGCCGAAGTCGTGCGGGGTGTCGTCCCACTCCCGACCGACCACGCCCTCCTCGTTGACCTCCTGGGCGTAGACCAGGGCGGCCCCGGTCTTACGGTCGATCTCCACTCGGGCGTGCGTCTCCGAGCCCTCGGTGTGCCGGTAGGCGGTCAGCAACGCGGTCTCGATCGCCGCGAGGATCGTGTCGAACGGAATCTCCCGCTCGCGCTCCAGGGCGCGCAGTGCCGCGAGGTCGATGTTCACCTCTCCTCGCCCTCCACATCTTCGTCGTCGGTGTCGTCGATATCGGGCAGGTCGTCGTCGTGCATGTCGGGCTGGTCGTCCTCGAACTCCACCAGATCGGAGTCCGCCACCTCGTCGAGCCGGCTGAACTCCACCTGCACCCGACCGGGACCGAGATCCGCGTAGGCCCACTCCCCGGACGTCCCGTCCAGGTCGAAGCGGACCCGCTCGTCGTCGGCGGCGACCACCCGTCCGGTGATCTGCCGCTCGGTGGTCGGCCGGTCGGCGGTGGCCGGTTCCGCCGTCCGCTGCTCCGGCGCGGGCGTCCCGCCACCGGAGGTGGTGACCTTCACGAGCCGGCCGACGTTGCGCCGCCAGTGCCGGGGCAGGGTCAGCGGCCGGTCCACGCCGGGCGAACTGACCTCCAGCTGGTACTCCCCCGCGACGATGTCGCCGCCGGACTCCTCGGCCAGGTCGAGCGCCGCCGAGACGGCCCGGGACACGTCGGCCACCGCGTCGAGGTTGATCCCGCCGTCGCCGTCCACGATGATCCGCACCACGTGCCGACGCCCGGCGCGGGCGACCGAGACGTCCTCCAGGTCGTAGCCGGCCTCGACCACCACCGGCTCGATCACGGCCCGTAGCCGGGCCCGACGAGCAGTAAGATCACTCCGAGGGCGCTCCACCGAGCGCCGCTCACCAGCCCGCGGCCCAGCCGTCGACCGGCTGGTAGCGCGGCCACGCTGCGTCATATCCGCACTCCTTTCCGAATCGTCGGCGGCCCAGGCGGGCAGCCATGCCAGTTCGCCACCGGGCCCAGACGCGCCCGGCGGCTGCGCAGAGCGTAACGCGCGGGCCGACCGGCGAGCCGGGCGGCGCACCGGGGCGAAGGGTACGCCGGGTACCGGCCTTGCGCCCGGCGTCCGCGACGCATGGTGTTGACTTGCCCGGTGCGGACCGCGGAGACCAACGAGAACCATCGCGTACGGGGGCGGTCCCGACGCGACCTGATCCGGGCGGCCGGCCTGTTGGCGCTCGCCACCGGCGCGGGCTCACTGAGCGGCTGCGGGCTGTTCGGGGACGAGCCGGTGCCGCCCCCGCCCGACCCGCTCGCCCCGCTGGTCACCAACGCGCTCGACCTCGCCGACCGGTACGACGCCGCCGTGGCGGCCTTTCCCGACCTCGCCGACCGGCTGGGCCCGGTCGCGCAGGCACACCGGGCGCACGCCGCCGAACTCGCCCGGGTGACCGGCACCGTCCTGCCCAGCGGCAGCCCGACGGTGGGCGCGTCGGCCGGCACACCGGCACCGGCCGGGGACTCGAAGAGCGCCCTGGCGACGTTGCGGGCGGCCGAGACCGAGGGCCGGGAGACGATGGCGAAGGCCTGCACCGAGGCACCGGCGGACCGGGCGGTCCTGCTCGGCACCATCGCCGCGGCGCGGGCCACCCACCTGGAGGTGCTGCGGTGAACCGAGCGGGGGCGGCGTGATGAGCGGACCACTGGACGCGGCACTCGCCGCCGAGCACGCGGCGATCTTCGCGTACGGGCCGATCGGGGTGCGGCTCACCGGTGCCCAGGCCGCCGACGCGCGGGCCGCCGAGGCCGCCCACCGGACCCGGCGGGACGCGCTAGTGCTGCTGCTGACCGGCAACGGGGGCACCGCACCGGCGGCCGCCGCCAGCTACGAGTTGCCGTTCCCGGTGACCGACGCGGCGGCGGCACTGAAGTTGGCGGTGGAGATCGAGGAACGGACCGGCGCGGTGTGGCGGGCGGCGCTGGCCACCACGACCGGGGCGGACCGGGGCCGGGCGCTGGACGCGCTGACCGACTGCGCCGTACGGGCCACCCGGTGGCGGCGCACCGCCGGGGTCACCCCCGTCACGGTGGCCTTCCCCGGCCGGCCGACCTGACCGCCGCCGCAGGTCACCGGGGCGCCGCCGGGACGGTTGGTGGAGCCGTTCCGGCGCGGGTTGCCAGCGGGATACCCGGTATACATACTCGGTAGCCGTGTCCATCCGCTACGGCCTGCTCGCCCTCCTCGAACGCGGGCCGATGTACGGCTACCAGCTCCGGTCCGCCTTCGAGGAGTCGATCGGCGCCACCTGGCCGCTCAACATCGGGCAGGTCTACACCACGCTCGGCCGCCTCGTCCGGGACGAGTTGGTCGAGTCGTTGCCGGAGCACGATGCCGGGCAGCGGCCGTACCGGATCACCGAGGCCGGGCGGGTGGAGCTGGCCGGGTGGTTCGAGACGGCGATCAGCCGTACCGAACGTCCCCGGGACGAGTTGACGATCAAGCTGGCGTTGGCCCTGTCCACACCGGGGGTCGACGTCGACCGGGTGGTGCACACCCAGCGGGCGGCGAGCACCCGGGCGCTCCAGGAGTTCGTCCGGCGCAAGGTCCGTGACACCCGCCCCGACAACGTCTCCGGGCGGCTGGTGCTGGACGCGATGATCGTCCAGACCGAGGCGGAGATCCGCTGGCTGGACCACTGCATGGAGAGTCTCGGCCAGCCGCCGACCGGTACGCCGTAGGTTCCGGTCGCCCGCGCGGCACGTCCGACACGACAGCCGTGGGGCGGGCCGACCGGACAGCGCCCGGTTCTCCACCGTTCGGGGCTTTCCTTTTCCGGAGAAACCGACACACTGTGTCGATGTCCGCCCTCGGTACGCTCGTCCGCCGGTTCAGCCACCGACGCTGGTTCGCCCGGACGGTCCGGTTCCTCGTCCCGGTCGACCGGCTGATCGGTCGGGTGACCCGGGGACGGGTGGTGGCGCTCGGCATCGCCCCGTCCCTGATCATCACGACCACCGGTCGCCGGTCGGGGCAGCCGCGCAGCAACCCGCTGCTCTACGTACGCGACGGCGACGCCTACGTGGTGATCGGCTCGAACTGGGGCCAGACCCGGCACCCGGCCTGGTCGCTCAACCTGCTCGCCGAGCCGACCGCGGCGGTCACCCTCGACGGCACCCGGTTCCCGGTCCGGGCCACCCTGGCCGAGGGCGCGCAGCGGGAGCGGCTGTGGCAGCTGCTGCTGGCCGAGTGGCCGGCGTACCGGACCTATGTGGAACGGTCCGGCGGACGCGACATCCGGATCTTCCGGCTGGCCCCGGACGGCCCCGGCACCGCCGAACCGACCCCCCACGACCCGACGCCCTGAGCCCGTCCCGTTGCCGTTGCGGTTGCCGGTGCCGGTGCCGTTGCCGGTGCCGGGTCGGCCGGATCAGCCGAGCGGGCCGCCCAGCCCGATCAACCGGCCGACCAGGTACGTCACCACGGCCGCCGCCACACCCAGCAGCAGCTGCCGGGTGCCGCTGATCCACCACGGTCGGCTGGTGAACCGGGCGACCAGCGCACCGGCCACGAACAGACCCAACGCGCCGACACCGAGGGCCAGCCAGAGGTTGGTGAAGCCGAGCAGATACGTCAGCAGCGGCACCAGGGCGCCGACGGAGAAGCAGACCGTCGACAGGATCGCCGCCGTCCACGGGCTGGGCTGCTCGTCCGGATCGACCCCGAGTTCCTCGCGTACGTGCACCCGCAGCGCCTCTTCGGGGTTGCTCCGCAACGCCGTGGCGACCTGCTCGGCGAGATGCCGGGGCAGCCCGCGCTCGACCCAGGCGTCGGCCAGCTCCTGTGCCTCCGCCTCCGGGTGCCGTTCCAGCTCGCGGCGCTCCTTGGCCACCTCGGCGGCCAGTTGCTCGTTCTGCGAACGGACGCTGGTGTACTCGCCGAGTCCCATCGAGATCGCTCCGGCGACCAGGCCGGCGACGCCGGTCAGCACGATGGTGCGCGGGGCGATGCCGCCGCCGCCGACTCCCGCGATCAGTGCGATGTTGGTGACCAGGCCGTCCATCGCGCCGAAGACGGCGGGACGCAGCCAACCGCCGGAGACGTCGGCGTGGTGGTCCTCTCGCAGTGCGGCCGGGGATTCCGTCATGGCAGGGTGAGGATTTCGTGCCCGTCCTCGGTGACCAGGATCGTGTGCTCGAACTGGGCGGTCCACCGCCGGTCCTTGGTCACCACGGTCCAGCCGTCGGCCCACATGTCGTACTCGTGCGTGCCGAGGGTGATCATCGGTTCGATGGTGAAGGTCATCCCCGGTTCCATCAGGTCGGTGGGTCGGGGGCTGTCGTAGTGCGGCACGTAGAGCCCGCTGTGGAAGGCCTCGCCGATGCCGTGGCCGGTGAAGTCGCGCACCACGCCGTAGCCGAACCGGCGGGCGTACGACTCGATCACCCGGCCGATGACGTTGATCTGCCGGCCGGGGGCGACCGCCCGGATGCCCCGCATCATGGCCTCGTGGGTCCGCTCCACCAGCAGCCGGTTGGATTCCGTCACCTCGCCCACGCAGAAGGTGGCGTCGGTGTCGCCGTGCACGCCGTCGACAAAGGCGGTGACGTCGACGTTGATGATGTCGCCGTCCTCCAGCAGCGTCGAGTCGGGGATGCCGTGGCAGATGACCTCGTTCAGGCTGGTGCAGCACGACTTGGGGAAGCCCCGGTAGCCGAGGGTCGACGGGTAGGCGCCCTGGTCGACGAGGAACTCGTGCACCACCCGGTCGATCTCGTCGGTGCTGACCCCCGGCTTGCAGTGCTCACCGGCGAGCTGCGTCGCCTGCGCGGCGATCCGCCCGGCGACCCGCATCTTCTCGATCGTCTCGGCCGTCTGCACGTGCGACCCGCGCCACTCCTTGGGCCGCTTCTTGCCGACGTACTCGGGTCGGGCGATCTGGGGTGGCACCGGCCGCCACGGGGACAGGGTGCCTGGGGTGAGTGGCGCACGGACGTTCATGCGTCCAGCCTATCGCCGGGGTCCCTGGCGCTCACCGCGCCGTGACTGCCGCCACGAGGGGTTCCGGGGTGGCGCGTTCCCGCCGCGCCACCGGCCCGGTCGGGCCCCGCTCAGGAGGACAACCGCCGCCAGAAGGTGACCTCGGTGCCCTCGGCGGTACGGCTCACGCTGAGCTCGCCGAGCGCGCGGATCAGCTCCAGTCCCCGGCCCCGGAATCCGGGATCGTGCGCCTCCCGCCACTGCCCGCTGTCCCGTACGGTCGCCACCACCGTGCCGTCGACCACGGCCACCTCGACGGTGATCGTCCGGTCGGCCGGCGCCACGGGGTGCTCGATCGCGTTCGCCGCCGCCTCGGAGACCGCGACGACGAGGTCGAAAAGATCTTCCTCTCCGACCTGGTGGTCGGAGAGGAACTCCAGCAGCCGCTGGCGCAGTGCGCTCAGTTTGGTCGGGTCGGCCGGCAGGCGCAGCGCGAACCGGTTGGGGGCGGTCTCCGCGAGTGCCAGGATGGCGACCTGTTCGGCCCTCGGTCGGTGGGGTGCCTGCACGAATCGCACCTGGACCAGCTCCTCTATCTCCTCCTCGGCCGGTCCGACCGGGATCGCCGCGACCGGCCGGGGTGAGTCCCGGGCCGGGCGGAACGGAAAGATCATGTCTGACGGCGGCTCGGCACGGACGGGTGCCGGGGTGGCTGACCGCAGCGGCGCCCTGGTGGGTGCCCGCGCGGGGACGGCGCTGTGGAACAGCAGCCGGGCGCCGGCCGCCAGCCGGGTGTCGACCGTGTCGTACCGGGCGTCGGGCCGGTCCCCGATCGCCGGGCCGAGCGGCCGCCGGTGCAGCAGGTCGATCCGGCCGTCGGAGCCGAGGCACAGCGGCGACGGGTGTCCCGCGCTGGCGTAGCAGAGCCGGCCGGTACGCGGCTCGAACCGGAGGCAGAGCACGATCGCGTCCGACTCGCGCAGCGCGTTGGCGAACTGCCGGTTGAGCCGGGTGAGGGCGGTGCCGGGGTTGACTCCGGCGAGCAGGTCCGCCAGCAGTGCCGTACGCAGCTGCCCCATCACCGCGACGGCCGACATCCCCGCCCCGAGTACGTCCCCGACCACCACCACCAGATCGCCGTCGACGGCCGTGACGGCGTCGTACCACTCGCCGCCGCCGGTGGCCGTGCCAGCGACGCCGGTGGCGCCGACCGTGGCGGTGTCGGCGGTGACGCCGGCTGCCGGGTCGGTGTCGGTGGGGAGTTCGCGCGTCCCGTGCACCGGACCGGCATGCTGCCGGCTGCCGTCTTCTGCCGGGCCCGAGCTCATCTCGCCTCCTGCTCCCGCCGGTGCGGAGTGCCGTTGCGCCCTCTCACCGTGTCCGCCCAGTACCCGATCGGACCAGCGCCGTAACGCTTTGATCGAGGTCAGTTGGGTGGCGTGGCGGACCACACACCGACAGTGACCATGACCGGAGCGATCGGGCCATCGAGCGGAGCGGCCGGCAGGACAGAGTCGGGCAGCGGGACGACGCGGACGGGACCGGGTGGGTGCGTGGACGCCGGACCGGTTCGATAAACGGTTGCCGCATCAGCCCGAGCGGACGCATCCTCATGGAGGTGCCGGCGCCGCGGGACGAACGGCGGTCGCACCGGTTGCCCGCCCCGACGGGAGCGGGCCCGACCGACCGGATTTCCACCGTGAGCGCGTGCGGCGCGAGCGTCGGTGGCGGTCCGGCCGACAGCTGATCGACCGGAGGCGGTAACACCCGCCTCCGACCGGGGCCGGACCTTCGGCCCGCCGGGTCCTCGGACGGCCCGGCGTACGCGACGGCGCGGGACGTGGTCACCTCTCTCACCCGTACGGCATTCGCCGTGCCAACGCCCGCCCCGCGCCGTCGCCCCTCTCCCCGCCGCGCCTCCGCTCGACGCTCAGACCACGGCCAGGCCGATCACCCAGGTGAGCGCGATGGCGAGGGCGACGCTCAACTCGACCAGCATGGCCAGGCCGAACGCCTTGAGCGCGTCCTTGGTGGACGGCCAGGCCAGCCGGTTGTCACCCAGCCGGAGCCGTTCGGCCAGCCACACCCCGAGCACGAACCCGAGGACCAGGCCCACCACCGGTACGACGAAGAAGCCGACCAGTCCGAGCACCCCGCCGGCCAGCAGGGTGCTGTTCGGCACCCCGGTCCGTTTCAGGTTCCGGCCCGGCCAGGCGTACTTGATGATGGTCCCGACCAGGGTCAGCGCGGTGACGATGCCGAGCACCACCCACCGGCCCCAGCCGCCGTCGTCGAAGATCGCCCAGAGCAGTACGCCGCCCCAGCAGAGCGGCAGGGCCGGCAGCACGGGCATGAGCACGCCGATGATGCCGGTCAGGATGGCCAGTCCACTCAGGAACGTGACCAGCGAGTCGGTGTCCGTCAGATCCACCCGGTCAGCCTGCCCTACCCGGAGCGGATTCGCGTAGTCGTGCGGTGATCTCGTCCGCCGCGACCGGTGCCCCGAAATACCGGCCCTGCCCGGTGTCGCAGGTCAGCGCCCGTAGCCGGTCGGCCTGTCCGGCGGTCTCCACCGCCTCGGCGGTCACCGACAGGCCCAGCGCGTGCGCCAACCGGACCAGCGCGTCCACGATCCGTTCGTCGACCAGGGCGAGCGGGTCGCCGGTCCGGATCCCCTCGACGAACGGGGCGGCGAGCTTGAGCGTGTGGAACGGCAGCCGCCGCAGGTACGCCAGGTTCGAGTAGCCGGTGCCGAAGTCGTCGATGGCCAGCCGTACGCCGAGCGCGGCGAGCCGGCGCAGCGACCGTACCGGCTCGCCGCCGGTGGCCATCACCGCGCTCTCGGTGATCTCCAGTTGCAGCAGCTCGGGCGGGAGCCCGGTCTCGGTCAGCACGTCGGCGACCATGTCGACCACGCCGGGATCGTTCGCCTGCCGTACGGCCAGGTTGACGCTGACCACGAGGTGGGCGTCGGGGAACTCGCGCCGCCAGCGGCTGCCGTACGCGCACGCCTGGTGCAGCACCCAGCGGCCGAGCCGGATGATCAACCCGGTCTCCTCGGCCAGCCCGATGAACTGGTCCGGACCGAGCAGTCCCAGCTCCGGATGCCGCCACCGGACCAGCGCCTCGACCGCCCGGGTCGACCCGTCGGCCAGGCAGACGATCGGCTGGTAGTCGACGGTGAACTCGCCCCGCTCCAGCGCTGCCGGCAGCGCCGCGGCGAGGCCGGCGCGGGCGTTGTCGCGGGCACCGCGCTCGGGGTCGTAGACCGCCCACCGCCCCCGGCCGTCCGCCTTCGCCCAGTAGAGGGTGGTGTCCGCGGCCTTCATCAGGTCGGCCGGGCAGGTACCGGCGAGCGGGCCCTCGACCAGGCCGATGCTGGCCGACACCTCTAGCTGCTGGTCGCCGACCAGTACCGGGCGGGCGACGGTGGCCAGGGCGATCTCCGCCACCTCGGTCACCTCCGGCGCGCCGCTGCTCCCCTCGACCAGGATGACGAACTCGTCGCCGCCCATCCGGGCCACCAGGTGTCCACGGGCGGCGACGGAGTCGGCGAGCCGGCGGGCGACCACGACCAGCAGCCGGTCGCCGAGGTCGTGCCCGAGGCTGTCGTTGATCGACTTGAAGCCGTCGAGGTCGAGGAAGCAGAGGCCGACCCGGTCGGTCGGTTCACCGTCGGCGAAGACCGCCGCCAGCCGGTCGAAGAAGAGGGTACGGTTCGGCAGCCCGGTCAGCGGGTCGTGCAGCGCCTGGAAGCGCAGCCGCTGCTGGAGCTCGTACCGTTCGGTGATGTCCTCGACCATGGCCACGATGAACCGGGGCCGGCCGTCGTCGTGCCGGATCAGGGAGAGCGCGAGGTCGGTCCGGACGACGTCGCCGTCGCGGCGGTGGTAGCGCTTCTCCACCCTGGCCGTCTCCCGCTTGCCCTCGACCAGTTCCCGGTAGAGCTCACCGAGCGGCCCCACGTCCTCGGAGTGGCAGAGCCCGGTCACGTCGATGTCGCGCAGTTCGGCGACGGAGTAGCCGAGCATCTCGGCGAACGCCTGGTTGACGTCGATGATCCGGCCGGCGGTGTCGGTGATGCCGATGCCCAGCGCCGCACCGCTGAAGACCGCCCGGAACCGCGCCTCGCTGGCCCGCAGCGCCCGTTCGGACTCGTCCCGGGCCTGCCACGCCGAGCGGCTGATCCGTTCCTGCTGGCTGAAGGTCAGCTCGCGCAGCGCACGGGCGAACCCGGCCGCCAGGCTGCCCTGCAACTGGATGATCCGGTGCCGTACGGACGGGGTGTCGGACCGGTCGGGCAGCACCGAGGCGGCGAACCCGGTGCCGAGTGCGCGCACCGACCAGTCGAGCATGGCCGGGTCGGTGAGGTGTGCCCCGACCAGGGCCCGGCCGACGTCGTCCGCCGGGTCGGCGCTGAACGGTTCGGCGAGCAGGGCCTGGGCGAGACGTACGGCGTGCACTGTCAGCAGGCGTTGGGTCTCCGCCGCGCTCATCGGTACGAAGCCGAGCCGGGTGACGGCCTCGGCCCACTGCTGTGCGTACCGGTGCACACCGGCCCGGCTGAACTCCTCGCCGCCGGCGGGTGGAACGGGGGCCGGCACGACTAGCCGCCGAGGGGGCCGGCGGGGGCCGCCCGCCGCCCGGCACCGCCGCCCGCCGGTCCACTGTCCACGATGGAGGGCGTTACCTCCGGGCGATCTTCGTCAGGCAGTTGCATCGTCCGCCTCAGCTCGTCCCGCCGACGGTTGGCCGGCTCGGTGAGCCATCGAGCATACGCGTGCCGACCGGCTCGCGGCTCCGCCGCAAGGCGTCCCGGCCACGCCGATCGGGGACTCGCGCCCACCCACCGGCGTCGATGCCCCGATCACCCGAGACGAACTAGTCGACCGACTCCAGCATCAGCGCGATGCCCTGACCGACCCCGATGCACATGGTGCACAGCGCCCGCCGCGCCTGGCGGTGGCCCAGTTCGAGCGCGGCCGTCAACGCCAGCCGGGCGCCGCTGGCGCCCAGCGGGTGCCCCAGCGCGATGGCGCCGCCGTTCGGGTTGACGTGCTCGGCGTCCTCCGGCAGGCCCAGCTCGCGCAGGACGGCCACCGCCTGCGCGGCGAACGCCTCGTTCAGCTCCACCAGGTCCACGTCGCCGATGCCGACGCCGAGCCGGCCGAGCAGGCGGTTGGTGGCCGGCACCGGCCCCATCCCCATCACCCTCGGCGGCACCCCGGCGGCGGCCGACCCGGTGATCCGGGCCAGCGGCGTGAGGTCGTGGCGGCGTACCGCCTCGGCGCTGGCGACCAGCACCGCGGCGGCGCCGTCGTTGACCCCGGAGGAGTTGCCGGCGGTCACGGTGCCGCCGTCGCGGAACGGCGTGGGCAGGGCCGCGAGCCGGTCCAGCGAGGTTTCCCTCGGATGCTCGTCGAGGGCCACCAGCCGGGTCTCCCGGCGGCCGGCCGGCACCTCGATCGGCGCGATCTCCTCGGCCAGCCGGCCGCTGGCCTGCGCGCGGGCGGCCCGCTGCTGGGAGCGGAACGCGAACGCGTCCTGGGCGGCCCGGTCGACGCCGTACTCGGCGGCGACGTTCTCCGCCGTCTCCGGCATGGCGTCGGTGCCGAAGTCGCGTTCCATCAGCGGGTTCACGAACCGCCAGCCGAGGGTGGTGTCGTGGATCTCGGCCGCGCGGGAGAACGGTGTGGTCGCCTTCGGCAGGACGAACGGCGCCCGGCTCATGCTCTCCACCCCGCCGGCCACTATCAGGTCGGCCTGGCCGGCGATGATCGCGTGGGCGGCGATGCCGACCGCGTCCAGCCCGGAGCCGCAGAGCCGGTTGACCGTGGTCCCCGGCACGCCCTCGGGCAGCCCGGCCAGCAGGGTCGCCATCCGGGCCACGTTGCGGTTGTCCTCACCGGCCTGGTTGGCGCAGCCCAGCACCACGTCGTCGACCGCCGCCCAGTCCACCGTCCGGTGGCGGGCCACCAGTTCCCGGATCACGTGCGCCGCGAGGTCGTCCGGACGTACGCCGGCCAGCGCGCCGGCGTACCGGCCGATCGGGGTACGGACGCCGGAGACGAGGTATGCCGCTGTCACGCCGGCAGCATAGCCAGTACGGGTCAGGTCCGACCCCGCCGGCTGCCCTTACCGGGGTTCGGCGCGGCGACGCGCGGTCCCGGCGTACCGGACCGGCACCGGGAGCCCGAGCGGGCAAGATAGTTTGTCCCCATGCGCCGGACCCTGGTCGCTCGCGGCGCCGCCGCCTGCCTGCTGACCGGAGTGGTCGTGGTGACCCTCGCCGTGGTCGCCGGTCCGACCTCCCCGCTGACCGGGTACGTCAGCGAGGCCGGTGTCGGCTCCAGCGGGTACGCGACCGCGTACCGGATCGGGATCTTCTCGGTGGCGGTCGGCCTGCTCCTGCTCGCCGCGGCCCTGCCCCCGACGCTGCGGCCGGCGGCGGCCCTGCTGGCGGTCGGTGCGGCCGGTACCGGGTTGTCCGCCTCGGTCTCCTGCACCGCTGGTTGTCCGCTGCCGCCGTTCGAGCCGACCACCACCCCCGACCTGGTGCACGGCAGCGGCAGCATCCTCGCGGTCGCCTGCGTCGTCTTCGCGATGCTGGCGGTCGCCTGGTCCGACACGGGCGTGCCGGTGCTGCGCCGGCTCGGTCTGGTCGGTGCCTCGTTGGCGCTGCCACTGTCGGTGACGATCGGGCTGGCCATGCTCACCGTCGGTCGGGGCGCGCTGGTCGGCTCGGTCGAACGGGCGCTGCTGCTGGTCATCGCGCTCTGGGCGATCGCCAGTGCGCTGGCGGCGGGCTTCGACCGGCGCGACCTGTCGGCTCGCCGCCCGGCCGGCTCCGCCGCCGGCAACCGGGAGTGACCGGCCGACTCAGCCGCTAGCCCCGGCCGGTGGTGCGCCGACCGCGTCGGGAGAGCGAGTCGAGGATGACGGCGGCGAGCAGCACCCCGGCGGTGATCATGAAGCGCACCGACGAGTTCAGCTGGAGCAGGAACATGCCCGAGGTGATCGAGCCGAGCACCAGGCTGCCGAGCAGCGCGCCGTAGGTCGAACCCCGGCCGCCGAAGAGGCTCACCCCGCCGATGACGGCGGCGGCGATGGCGATCAGCAGGGTGTCGGCGGCCCCGGTGGACTGGCCGGCGGCGAAGCCGCGCGAGGCGGTCAGCACGCCACCGAAGGCGGCGAAGGCGGAGGCGAGCGCGAACACCGAGATCCGGATCAGCGAGACGTTGATGCCGGCGCGCCGGGCGGCCTCGACGTTGCCGCCGACCGCGAAGATGCTCCGCCCGTAGCGGGTCCGGCGCAGCACCAGGTCGACGATGACCACCAACCCGACAAAGATCAACAACGCCACCGGTACGCCCTGCCAGGCGTTGAGCACCCCCACGGCGGCGAAGATCAGTACGCCCAGCCCCACCACCCGCAACAGCGAGCCGAGTACGCCCCGACTCGGCAACCCGGCCGCGATCCGGCGCCGACTGTCCACCAGCACCGCGAGGGCGTACACGACCAGCGCCGCCGCGCCGATCACCCAGCCGGAGACGCTGTCCAGGTTGGTGTGGGTCAGCCCGCCGATGAACCCGGTGTACGGGAGGTTGATCGTCCCCTCCGGGCTGAGCAGGTAGAGCTGGAGCCCCTGCCAGCCGATGTTCCCGGAGAGGGTGACGATGAACGCGGGCACCCCGAGCCGGGCGAAGATGCTGCCCTGGAAGATGCCGATCGCGATGCCGAAGATGATCGCGACGACCATCGCGGCCACGCCGCCCCAACTGTTGCGCACACTCAGTACGGCCAGCAGCGCGGCGGCCACCCCGGCCACCGAACCGACCGACAGGTCGATCTCGCCCAGCAACAGGACCAGCACGATGCCGACACTGATCGTGCCCGTGGCGGCGATCTGCAGGGCCAGGTTGGTCAGGTTCTGCGGGCTGAGGAAGGCGTCGTTGAGCGACTGGAAGACCGCCCAGATGATGATCAGGCCGATGACCACCGGCCAGGCGCCCAGTTCCCCGCCGCGCAACCGCCGCCGCAGCGCGTCCACCGGGCCGCTCGCGCCCCGGTCGGCCGGATGCTGGAGGCCGTCACCGGCGGGCGGTTCCGGGCTCGTGGTCGCCGTACTCATGCCGAGACCTCCCGCCGTGTCACGTCCGCTCCTCCGGGTCCGGGGAGTGGGCACCACCGGCCGGGCCGCCGGAGGTCGGGCCACCGGAGGTCGGGCCACCGGCCGGGGCGCCTCCGGTCGTACCGCCGGAAGTTGGGCCACCGGCCGGGCGGTCCGGCGGGGCGTCGGGCACCGGTCCACCGGCCGGGCCGCCGACGACCGGGCCGCCGCCCGGGCCACCGGGACCGGCGGCCGGACCGGCAGCGGGGCCGGCCGGGTCACCGGCGGCGGCCGGGCCGGCCAGGCCACCGCCGCCGCTCTCGGCCGAACGGGCCCGTCGCCGGGTGACCGCGTTGTCCAGTGCCCCGGTGATCGCCTGGACGATCTCCTCCTGGCTGGTCCGCCGCTGGTCGAAGACTCCGGCGTTGCGGCCGAGCCGCAGCACCACCACCCGGTCGGCGACCGCCTTGACGTCGGCCAGGTTGTGGCTGATGAGCAGGACACCGAGACCCCGTTGCCGGAGTCGTTCGATCAGGTCCAGCACCTCGGCGGTCTGGGCGACGCCGAGGGCGGCGGTGGGCTCGTCGAGCAGCACCAGTTTCGGTTCGCCGAGCAGCGACCGGGCGATGGCCACCGACTGTCGCTGTCCGCCGGAGAGGCCGGCGGCCGGCAGCCGTACGGAGGGGATCTTCACCGAGAGGCTGACCAGCAGTTCCCGGGCCCGGCGTTCCATCCCGATCTCGTCGATCACGAAGCTGCGGGTCAGTTCGCGGCCGAGGAAGAGGTTGGCGACGACGTCGAGGTTGTCGCAGAGGGCGAGATCCTGGTAGACGGTGGCGATGCCCAGCGCGGTGGCGTCGCTCGGCTTGCCGATCTGGGCCGGCCGCCCCTCCCAGCGGATCTCGCCGTTGTCGGCGGGGTTCACCCCGGCGATCACCTTGATCAGCGTCGACTTGCCCGCGCCGTTGTCGCCGACCAGCGCGACCACCTCGCCGGAATAGACCTCCAGCGACACGTCGGCGAGCGCCTCGACCGCGCCGAACCGTTTGGAGATGCCCGACAGCGCGAGCACCGGTGTGTCGGCCACCGTCCCCACCCCCGTTTCAGATCACGACCCGCCTGTGGACGATCAGGAAATGCCGGTACGGGGTCAGGAGATGCCGGCGGAGGCGCACGGTCCGGCGAACGCGCCGGCACAGATCTGCGCGACGGTGTAGAAGCCGTCCTTGATCACCGTGTCCTTGATGTTGCCCTTGGTCACGGCCACCGGCTCCAGCAGCACCGACGCGACGTCCTTGGTCCCGTTGTTGCGCATGGTGGTCGACTGGGCGGTGAAGTCCTGCCCGGTCGCGGCGTCGATCGCCATCTGCCCGGCGATGTCCGCCTCCGGCTTGATCGACTTGAAGACCGTCATGAACTGGTCGCCGGAGACGATCCGCTGGACCCCGGCGAGTTCGGCGTCCTGCCCGGTGACCGGGGGCAGCGGCGTACCGAAGCCGGCGCCCTTCATCGAGGCGATCGCACCGCCGGCCATGCCGTCGTTCGCGGCGTAGACCCCGATCACCCGGTCCCGCCCGATGGCGGTGATCGCCTGGTCCATCTCCTGCTGGGCCCGGTCCGGGGACCAGTCCGGGGTGTCGAACTCGTTGCCGATGTTGACCTTCCCGTCCAGTACGGAGTGGGCGCCGGCCTTGAAGTCGGCCGCGTTCGGGTCGGTCGGCGAGCCGTTGATCATCACGATGTCGCCGCGCTTCGGGTTCTGCCCGTTCGCGCTCAACTGGTCCAGCAGCGCCTGCCCCTGCACCATGCCCACCCGGCGGTTGTCGTACGAGACGTAGAAGCTGACCGGGCCGGAGGCGAGCCGGTCGTACGCGACCACCGGCACCTTCTGCGACTGGGCGTTGCTGACGATCGCACCGGCGGCCTTGGCGTCGACCGCGTCGAGGATCATCACCTTGATCCCCTGGGTGAGCATCGCCTCGGCCTGCGACTGCTGCTTGGCCGGATCCTGGTCGGCGTTCTGGTAGAGGACCTGGCACTTCGGACACAACTCGGCGAGCTTGGCCTGGATCAGCGGGCGGTCGAAGGTCTCGTAGCGGGTGGTCTTCGACTCCGGCAGCAGCAGGCCGATCTTGAAGCCGTCGGCGACCTTCACGTTGCTGGAGGTCGTGCCGCTGCCGCCGCCGTTGTCGTTGTTCCCGCCGCATCCGGCAGCCGCCGCCGCGAGCCCGGCCACGAGCAACGCGCTGGTGACGCGCACGGTGGCGCGGAGTCTCGTTGACACGTCTACCTCCTGCTAGCCGACCCCGCTGCCGTGGAACCGCCACAGCGGATTCACATTTGCCCTGGTTGTCAGCTTGGCGGAAGTAAGCAGTGTTTGGAGCTGGTTTGCCACATCAGCGCTTGTTCAGAACAGGATGGTGGCGAACGTGCCGACCGGCTGGAAACCGCAGCGCTCGTAGACCCGGCGGGCCGGCACGTTGTAGTCGTTGACGTAGAGCGAGACCGACGGCGCGACCCGGGTCAGCGCGTCGGAGACCACCGCCGCCATGGCGGCCGCGGCGATCCCCCGGCCGCGCCAGCCCGGCGCGACCCAGACCCCCTGGATCTGCGCTGTGCGCCGGGTCACCACCGCGAGTTCGGCCTTGAAGACCACCTGGCCGTCGACGAACCGGGCGTACGCCCGACGGGCCCGGACCAGGTCGGCCACCCGACGGCGGTAGCTGCGCCCACCGTCCTCGATCAACGGCGACACGCCCACCTCCTCGGTGTACATCGCCACCGCCGCCGGGAAGAGCAGGTCGACCTCGGCCGGGCGGACCGGACGCACGTCCGGGTCGGCCGCGATCGCCGGTGCCGCCCCGGTCGCCAGCAACGGCTGGTTCGGGCGTACGTCACGGGCCGGGCCCCAGTGCGCGGAAAGCTGGTCCCAGAGGCCGAGCACCTCGTCGGCCCGCCCGACGATCGAGGAGCAGAACCGCTCCTCGGTGGCGAGCAGCTCGGCGAACGCGGTGATCGCGGACGGGGTGGCGCGTACCGGTGTGAGCTGGCCGCCGACCCAGCAGAGCGACTCGATCTCGCGGCCGGCGCCGTAGCCGTAGACCCGGCCGTCCGCCCGCCACCAGGACAGTCCGTGCGCGGAGATCCGCTCGGCCACCTGCGCAGCCGCGTACGGGTCGAGGTCGAGCAGCCGTTCGACCGCCCCCCGCTCAGCCTCACCGAGTTGCCGTACCGGAACCATCAGCACACCTACCAGCGTGCCAGATGAGTGACCGGCGGGACGGGGCGACGTCGGTGCCGGTCACCCATCGGGCGCGCTCCGACCGGGCTAGCCGACGGCGACCGGTCGCGCCGCCGGTACGGCCGGCCGGTTCCCGGCGGCCCACCGGACCACCGCCGGCTGCGCCGCCCCGAGCAGTGCGAAGAGTACGGCCAGCACCAGCCAGCCGGGGGCACCCCAGCCGACCGCGAGCGTGGTCACCAGGACCGGTGCCAGCATGCCGCCGAGTTGCATCCCCATCCCGTAGGCGCCCTGGTACTGGCCCTGGGCGTGGGCCGGCGCCAGCCCGAACGAGATGCCCCAGCCGGCGGCGGAGTGCCACAGTTCGCCGACCACGTGCACCAGCGCCCCGGCCACCAGCAGACCGACCGCCACCGGGGTCGACACCCCGCCACTGGCGGCGTAGAGCAGGCAGGCGACACCGATGGCGACCCCGGCCCGACGGGCGGCGCGGGCGGCCCCGGTCAGCTGCTCGGTGCCGCGCGAGGCGCGTACCTGAAAGAGCACGATCACGGTGGTGTTCACCAGCAGCAGCACCGAGATCAGCCAGCGCGGTGCGTGGGTGTGCTGGGCGATCCAGAGCGGCAGGGCGATGTTGAGCAGACCGAAGTGCATCGACATCAGCCCGTCCAGCACCGTGAAGGCCAGGAACGGGCGGTCCCGCAGCGCGATCAGGCGTGGCCCGTGACCCGGTCCGCGTACCGGCGGGATCGGCGCCATCGGGATCAGGATGAGAGCGGCGACGGCGAAGCTGGCCGCGTTGATCCCGATCAGCGTCACGTACGCGGCCCTGGTGTCGGCGGCGAGTCCCACGCCGGCCAGCACGGTGCCGGCCGAGATGCCGAGATTGGTGGTGGCCCGCAGGTAGGCGCGGGTGCGTACGCGCTGGTCGGGCGGGACCGAACCGGCGATCATGGCGCCCCGCGCACCCCGGAAGGCGGCGTCGGCGAGCGCGGTGACGATCCCGACCAGGAGGAACTGCGGAAAGGACCGGACCGCGATCAGCGCGGCGGTCAGCCCGGCCGAGGCGAGCAGGCCGGAAAACTGGATGCCGCGCGGCCCGAACCGGTCGGCGAGGTAACCCATCGGGGCGCTCGCCACCAGGCTGACCAGCGCGGTCAGGGTGAGGCCGAGGCCGACCTGGGCCACGCTCAGTCCGACCGAGCGGGTCAGGAACAGCGCGCTCGCGGTCAGCCAGATCCCCCGTCCGACCGTCTGGACCAGGGTGGAGACGGCGAGGATCCGGGCCGCTCCGGGCTCGGGCAACAGGCGTTCCGGCAGAAGTCGCATCACTCCACCCAACCGTACGACCGTACGGTTTGTCGCCCCGATATTGCCCGCCGCACCTCCGAAGGGTTGCAGCCGATGCGTTGGCGATATATCGTCGACACATCAGCGATAGTCACAGGAGGAGTCAGATGAGTTTCCACCGAAGGTTCCACGCGATGCACGAGGAGTCCCGGATGCGCGGCGGCGGCTTCGGCTTCCCGCCGTTCTCCCCCGGCGGCCACGGACACCCCGGCCGGGGACGCGGTCGCGGGCGGGGACGCCGGCCGAACGTGCGCGGCGCCGTACTGGCCCTGCTCACCGAGCGGCCGATGCACGGCTACGAGATGATCCAGGAGCTCGACCAGCGCACCGGCGGTGCCTGGCGACCGAGCCCCGGTTCGATCTACCCCACCCTGCAACTCCTGGAGGACGAGGGCCTCATCGTCGCCGCGGCGGCCGAGGCCGGTGGCGGGCGCAAGCGGTTCAGCCTCACCGAGGCCGGTCAGCCCGAGGCTGCCGAGGCGGCACAGACCCCACCCTGGGAAGAGTTCGCCCCCGACACCGTCAACAGCTGGCAGGAAATGCGCGACGCCGGCTTCCAGGCGATGAACGCGCTGCGCCAGGTGATGATCAACGGCACCGACGACCAACGCGAACGCGCCGCCCAGGTCCTCGAAGAAACCCGCCGCAAGCTCTACGCCATCCTCGCCGAATCCGAGTGACCCCCACACCTACCCCGAAACAGAAAGGGCATCCCCACCACGAGGGGATGCCCTTTCTCAGCACCAGGGTTTGTCGGCGGCCTGCCCACGGCGGGATCAAGCCTGACCGCCCAGAGTGGGCAGGTCGCCGACAAACCACCTAGTGAACAGTTACGGTCGGCCCGACGATCAGGTCCCGCAGATCCTCGGGCAACTCCGCCCCCATCTCGTCCGCCAACCGCAGCGCCTCTTCGATCAGCGTCTCGACGATCTGCGCCTCGGGCACCGTCTTGACCACCTGGCCGCGTACGAAGATCTGGCCCTTGCCGTTGCCCGACGCGACGCCGAGGTCGGCCTCCCGCGCCTCGCCCGGTCCGTTCACCACGCAGCCCATGACGGCCACCCGCAGCGGCACCGGCAGCCCTTCCAGACCGGCGGTGACCTCCTCGGCCAGCTTGTAGACGTCGACCTGGGCCCGACCGCAGGACGGGCAGGAGACGATCTCCAGGCCACGCTCGCGCAGGCCCAGTGACTCCAGGATCTGGTTGCCGACCTTGATCTCCTCGACCGGCGGCGCGGAGAGCGAGACCCGGATCGTGTCCCCGATCCCCTCGGCCAGCAGCGCGCCGAAGGCGACCGCCGACTTGATGGTGCCCTGGAACGCCGGACCGGCCTCGGTCACGCCCAGGTGCAGCGGGTAGTCACACTGCTGCGCGAGCTGCCGGTACGCGCGGATCATGACGACCGGGTCGTTGTGCTTGACCGAGATCTTGATGTCCCGGAAGCCGTGCTCCTCGAAGAGCGAGCATTCCCAGAGCGCCGACTCGACCAGCGCCTCGGCGGTGGCCTTGCCGTACTTGGCGAGCAGCCGCTTGTCCAGCGAGCCGGCGTTCACGCCGATCCGGATCGGCACCCTGGCCGCCTGCGCGGCACGGGCGATCTCGGCCACCTTGTCGTCGAACTGCCGGATGTTGCCCGGGTTCACCCGGACCGCCGCGCAGCCCGCGTCGATCGCGGCGAAGACGTACTTCGGCTGGAAGTGGATGTCCGCGATCACCGGGATCTGGGATTTCCTGGCGATCGCCGGCAACGCCTCGACGTCGTCCTGCGACGGCACGGCGACCCGGACGATCTGGCAGCCGGAGGCGGTCAGCTCGGCGATCTGCTGCAACGTGGCGTTCACGTCGGAGGTCAGGGTCGTGGTCATCGACTGCACCGAGACCGGGGCACCGCCGCCGACCGGCACGGAACCGACCATGATCTGGCGGCTGGTCCGCCGGGGTGCGAGCGGCGGCGGCGGTACGGCCGGCATACCGAGACTGACAGCGGTCACAGGACACTCACCTTGAGAAAAGCGTGATCGGATTTACCACGTCCGCGGTGACGGTGAGCAGCGTGAATGCCCCACCGATCAGGATCACCACGTACGTTACGGGCATCAACTTCAGGTAGTCGACGCGCCCTGGGTCAGGACGGCCCAGCCGGGCGAAGATCCAGGTACGGACCCGCTCGAACCAGGCGATGGCGATGTGGCCGCCGTCCAACGGCAGCAGCGGCAGCAGGTTGAAGATGCCGACGAAGAAGTTCAACGAGATGAACACCAGGACGAGCACCTCCCAGGCGTCGTTGGCGACCGCCTCGCCACCGAGCCGGCTCGCCCCGACCACACTGATCGGTGTGTCCGCGTCCCGCTCACCGCCGGTGATCGCGGTCCACAGCGCCGGGATCTTCTCCGGGATCCGCTGCAACGCGTGCACGGTGCCGACCGCCATCTGACCGGTGTAGTCGGCGGTCGCGCCGAAGGCGTCGATCGGGCTGTAGGTGATCATGCCGGGGGTCTGGATGCTGAGTCCGACGCCGAGCGCGGAGACCGGGGAGACCGGTCCGGCGGCGTCGTCCAGCGGCGGGCGCTGCACCGAGGCGAGCTTCACCTCGGCCTGCTGGGTGGCGCCGTCGCGCAGGAAGTCGACCTTCGCCGGTGCGTCGGCCGGCGTACGGCGGACCACGTCGAGCACGTCGCCCCAGGTGGAGACGGCGGTGCCGTTGACCGCGGTGATCCGGTCACCGGTACGCAGTTGTGCCTGCGCGGCCGGGCTCGGCGGGTCGCTCGGCGTGCAGGCCCGCTGCACGTTCTCCACCACGACACAGTCGGCCAGGGCGATGACGGCCGGCTGCTGCCGGGCCTGCTCCTCCGTGGTCGGGAAGTCGGGGTTGGGCAGGCCCATGAAGACCGCCGCGAACCAGAGCGCCACGATCGCGAGCAGGAAGTGGGTGATCGAACCCGCGGACATCACGACGGTGCGCTTCCACACCGGGAACCGCCACATCGCCCGAGGCTCGTCGGCCGGGTCGACGTCGTCGTCCTGGGGGGTCATCCCGACGATCTTGCAGAAGCCGCCGAGCGGGATCGCCTTGAGTCCGTACTCGGTCTCGCCCCGGCGGAAGGACCAGACGGTGGGTCCGAAGCCCACGAAGTAGCGGGTGACCTTCATCCCGAAGCTCTTGGCCGTCAACATGTGTCCGGCCTCATGCAAGCTCACCGAGATGAGGATCCCGAGGGCAACCACCACGACCCCGAGCAGGTACAGCATCAAGCTCCCTTCACCGACATCTCGATGATCTTCTGAGCGTGCTCGCGCGCCCAGCTCTCCGCCGCGAGCACCTCCTCGACGGTACCCGGTTCGGGCAGTTCCGGAGCCGCCTCCAGAACCCGCTCCAGTGTGTCGACGATGCCGAGGAACGGTAGCCGACCCGCCACGAAGGCAGCCACGCACTCCTCGTTGGCCGCGTTGTAGATGGCCGGTCTGCCCCGACCGGTCACGCCGGCCTGCTTCGCCAGCCGGACCGCCGGGAAGGCGTCGTCGTCCAGCGGCTCGAAATCCCAGCGGTGCCCGGCGGTCCAGTCGACTGCGGCGGCGGCCTCGGGCACCCGGTCCGGCCAGCCCAGGGCGAGCGCGATCGGCAGCCGCATGTCCGGCGGGCTGGCCTGGGCGATGGTGGAGCCGTCGACGAACTCGACCATCGAGTGGATCACCGACTGCGGGTGCACCATCACCTCGATGTCGGCGTACGGGACGTCGAACAGCTCGTGCGCCTCGATCACCTCCAGCGCCTTGTTCACCAGCGTGGCGCTGTTGATCGTGACCACCGGGCCCATGTTCCAGGTCGGGTGGGCCAGCGCCTGCTCGGGTGTGACCCCGGTCAACTCGGCCCGCCGACGGCCCCGGAACGCGCCACCGCTGGCGGTGAGCACCAGCCGCCGCACCTCCGACCGGTCGCCCGAGCGCAGGCACTGGGCCAGCGCCGAGTGCTCCGAGTCGACCGGCACGATCTGGCCCGGCCGCTGCACCGCACTCCGTACGATCGAGCCACCCGCCACCAGCGACTCCTTGTTCGCCAGCGCGAGCGTACGACCGGCGCGCAGCGCGGCCAGGGTGGGTGCCAGACCGAGCGAGCCGACCACGCCGTTGAGGACGACGTCGGCCGACCACTGCGCCAGCTCGGTCATGGCCGACGGGCCGGCCAGGATCTTGGGGATGCGGAAGCCACCACTCGGGTAGCCGCGCTTGGCGGCCTCGGCGTAGAAGGCGAGTTGCAGGTCCTGGGCGGCCGACGCCTTGGCCACCCCGACCGCCTCGACCTTCAGTTCGAGTGCCTGGGCCGCCAGTTGCGCCACGTTGCCGCCACCGGCCCCGATGGCGACCACCCGGAAGCGGTCCGGATTGCGCCGGGCGATGTCGATGGCCTGGGTTCCGATTGACCCGGTCGAGCCGAGCAGCACGATCTCACGGGGAACGGTCACCCGGACATTCTCGCTGAACCGCACCGACCACCGCACATCGCGCCGTACACCCTGTCACTGACCTGCCGTCGACCTCTGCCGAGCGGCCCACCGCGACGCGCCGGACACGTCTGCGAACACGGGTACTACGGCGAAACCGGACGACGCAGGACGAAGGCTTCGAGTTCCTCGCCGCCGTACCAGTCGGTCCGCCGGCCGATCGGGGTCATGCCCAGCCGCCGGGCGACCGCCATGGAGGCGTTGTTACCCGGCTGCACCACCGCGTAGATCTCCGACGCCCCGCCGGCGAACCCGCGTTCGACCGCGCCCCGGGCGGCCTCGGTGGCGAAGCCCTGCCCCTGCGAGTCCGGGTGCAGGTGCCAGCCCACCTCGACGTTCGTGGTGGGGATCGACTCGTCGAGGCCGGGCAGGAGCTTGAGCAGCACCGTGCCGGCGACCTGGCCGGTGTCCCGGCGCTGGAGCGCCCAGGTGCCGTACCGGCCGGCGTGGTCGGCGTGCCGGGCGTGCCAGCGCCGTACCACCGCGACCGCCTGCGCGGGATCGGTGAGCGGGAGTCCGGACGATGCCCCGAGCCAGCGGGTGACCTCCTCCAGAGAGTAGATCTGGAAGAGCCGCTCCAGGTCGCCCGGCTCCTCGGTCCAGCTCCGGACGATCAGCCGCTCGGTCTCGAAACCCGTCATGGCCCGCGATCCTAGACCAGTCCGGACACCCGTCGCGATCGTGAAAAGCCCGGCCGACCCGGGCGGGCCGCCTCGTCCGGGGTGCGGGCCGGCGTGTCGAAGATCACGACGGGAAGCCCTGCTCCCGGATGCCGAAGCGGCGGTGCAGGCGGGCCAGCGGGGCCGGGGCCCACCAATTCCAGCGGCCGAGCAGGCGCATCGTCGCCGGCACCAGCAGGGCCCGGACCAGGGTCGCGTCGACCACGATCGCCACGATCATGCCGACCCCGATCAGCTTGATGAAGGTGGTGCCACCGGTCGCGAAGCCGGCGACCACCACGACCAGCAGCAACGCCGCCGCGGTGATGATCCGGCCGGTGTGTTGCAGGCCGGTCGCGACGGCGGCGGTGTTGTCCCCGGTCCGGTCCCACTCCTCGCGTACGCGGGAGAGCAGGAAGACCTCGTAGTCGGTGGCGAGCCCGAACAGGACGGCGAGCATCAGGATCGGGTTGCTCGGCTCGATGAAGCCGGTCGGGGTGAAGTCGAGCAGGCCGGCGAGGTGCCCCTCCTGGAAGATCCAGACGACCACGCCGAACGAGGCGCCGATCGAGACCAGGTTCATCACCACCGCCTTGATCGGCAGCACCACCGAACCGAAGGCGAGGAAGAGCAGGACCAGGGTGGCCGCCGCCATGATCAACGCCATCCAGGGCAGCCGGGTCCCGAGGCTGTGCAGCAGGTCGGCGTCGGCCGCCGGCCGCCCGCCGACCAGCACCTCGACACCGGGCGCCGGCTCGGGCAGGGCCCGCAGTTGGCGTACGGCCGCCTGGGCGGTCTCCCCGGTCGGTGCACCCCGGTAGGTGACCGAGAGCAGGGTGTGCTCGCCCCGGCTGGCCGCCACCCGTACGCCGGTGACGCCGGGCACCCGGCCGACCTGCTCGGCGAACCGCCCGGTGCCTTCGGCCGACGCGCCCGACACCAGCACGTCGATCGGGTTCGGGTTGCCGCCGGGGAACTCGGCCCCGATCCGCTCGGTCACCACCCGTGGCTGCGCGTCGGCCGGCAGCACCCGCTCGTCGAAACCGCCGAACTCGATCCGCGTGAACGGAAAGGCCAGCACGGCCAGCACCACCAGCACACCGACCAGGTACGGCAGCGGCCGCCGCATCACACTGCGCGCCAACCGCGCCCACCCGCCCCCGGCCACCGCACTGCCGTCCCGAGCCGAAGCAGCCGCTGACGAAGTGGCAGCGAGCGGAACCGCCGCCGTCGCAGCCGCTGACGCAGTGGCAGCGAGCGGAACCGCCGCCGTGGCAGCAGCTCGGGCGGCGCGGCGGCGGGCACCGGGCAGCGGAACCCGCAGCGCGTTGATCCGGTTCCCGAGCACGGCGAGCAGCGCCGGCAGTACGGTCAGCGCGGCGAGCATCGCGACCAGGACCGCCGCGACCCCGCCCAGGCCCATCGAGCGGAGGAACGCCTGCGGGAAGATCAGCAGGCTGGCCAGGGCAAGGGCGATGGTCAACCCCGACACCAGCACCGTACGACCGGCGCTGTTCATCACCCGGGCGACCGCGACCGGGGTGTCGTGCCCGGCGGCGAGTTCCTCACGGAACCGGCTGACCACGAAGAGCGCGTAGTCGATCGCCATGCCGAGCCCGATCAGCGTGATGATGTTGACGGCGAAGACCGACACCTCGGTCACCAGGTGCAGCAGCCGTACGGCGACGAAGGCACCGAGGATCGCCAGTCCGCCGATCAGCAGCGGGGTGGCCGCCGCCACCAGCCCGCCGAAGATCAGGATGAGCAGCACCAGCAGGACCGGCAGCGAGAGCGTTTCGGCGCGGGTGATGTCCTCGGTGGTCTGCCGGTTCGCGGTGACCAGGAACGGGACGGCGCCGCCGACCTCGGTCCGTACGCCGGGCACGGCCAGGTCCGGTCGCAGCCGTTCGAAGGCCGCGGTCTTGGCGTCCTCGTCGCCGGCCCGCAGTTTCACCAGGGCGTAGGTGGCCCGCCGGTCGGTGGAGAGCAGGGCCGGGGCGCCGGTGGAGTACCAGTCGGTCACGCTGACCACCTCGGGCCGCTGGCGCAGCCGCTCCAGGGTCGCGGTGACCGGCCCCCGGACCGCCGCCTGGTCCACCGTGCCGCCGTCGCTACCGCTACCGCTACCGCTACCGGTGTCGCCGTCGCTGCCGCCGTCGATGGAGTAGAGCACCAGCACGTCGGCACCCTGCTCGCCCAACTCGGCGACGATCCGCTGCTGGGTACGACTGGACTCGCTGGCCGGATCGTCGAAGCCGCCGCCGGTCAGCGAGCCGAGCAGGCCGAGTCCCCAGGTCGCACCGAGTACGACCAGGGCCAGCCCGGCACCGAGCACCGCCCACCGGAACCGGACGACCGCCGTACCCCACCAGTCGAACATCAACACCCCTCCGGGCCAAGATCCGGGCTTCAGCCTAGGACCCTCCCGAGCGGGCCCGATCCGCACTAGGCTCCCCTGGCATGAGCGCAGAGCTGCCCCGGCGGGCCGACGTGGTGATCATCGGATCGGGGCACAACGGCCTGGTCTCCGCCGTGCTGCTGGCCCGCGCCGGCCTCGACGTGGTGGTGCTGGAGGCGTCCGAGACGCTCGGCGGCGCGACCCGCACCGAACAGCCGTTCCCGAAGGTGCCGGGGCTGCGCCACTCGACCGGGTCGTACCTGCTCGGGCTGATGCCGCCGGAGCTGATCGCGCTGCTGGACGTGAAGATCCCGGTGCTGCGCCGCGACCCGCACTACTTCCTGCCGACACCGGGCGGCCTCGGCTCGCCGTACCTGCTCTTCGGCAGTGACCGGGCGGCGACCCGCGCGCAGATGGCGTCGGTCTTCTCCCCGGCCGACGTGGCCGCCGACGACGCCATGCAGGCCGAGCTGGCGGCGCTGCGCGACGACCTGGCGCCGGCCTGGCTGGCCGAGCCGCTGCCGGTGGCGCAGACCGCCGAGCGGTACATCCGGCCGGCGCTGCGTGACACGTTCGTCGACCTGGTCACCGGCTCGGTCGCCGACTACCTGGCCCGGTTCGAGTTCCGCTCCGAACTGCTCGTCTCCATGTACGCGGTCACCGACGGCCTCTCCGGGCTCAACGCCGGTCCGGACGACCCCGGCACCGGGCACAACTTCCTGGTGCACAACATGTGCCGGCTGCCGGGCGCCGACGGCACGTGGATGATCACCGAGGGCGGCATGGGCACCGTCTCGCGGACCTTCGCCGACGCCGCCCGCGCCGCCGGGGCCACAATCTTCACCGGTACGCCGGTCAGCGCGGTCACCCTCACCGGCGCCACGGCCGGCGGAGGCGGTACGGCCAGCGGAGTGGTGCTCGCCGACGGGCGCGAGGTCGACGCCGAGGTGGTGCTCGGCGCCTGTGACCCGTACCGCCTGATCGACCTGCTGCCCGACGGTGCCCTGCCGGCCCCGCTCGCCGACCGGATGGCGGCGGTACGCCGTACCGGCACCACCCTCAAGCTGAACCTGGCCCTGTCCGGGCTGCCGCGTTTCTCCTGCCTGCCGGCGGATGCCCCGAGCCCGTTCGGCTCGACCATCCACCTGCTGCCCGGCTCGGCATCCCTGCTCGACGGGGCGGCCGAACAGTCACCGATGGCGGCGCTGCGCGCGATGTGGGCCGACGTATCGGCCGGGCGGCTGCCGCAGGAGCCCACCATCGAGTGGTACCTGCACACCACCGTCGACCCGTCCCTGCGCGACGGGGCGGGGCACCACTCGTCGGCGCTGTTCGTCCAGTCGGTCCCGTACGAGCTGGCCGGCACCACCTGGGCCGAGGCACTGCCGTCCTATGTGGACAAGCTGGTGGCGATCTGCGAGCGGTACGCCCCCGGCACCGCCGACCTGGTCGCCGACGCGGTGCCACTGCCCCCGCCCGGCATCGAGGCGCACTTCGGCATCACCGGTGGCCACATCCACCACGTCGACAACACGGTCGCGTTCGCCGACCGGATGCCGTACGCCACCGGCATCGACGGCCTGTACGCCGGCAGCGCCGGCTGCCACCCCGCCGGCAGCGTCATCGGCGCCGCCGGCCACAACGCCGCCCAACGCATCCTCACCGACCTCGGCCGCTGACCACCCGCTCCCCCCTCCCCTGACGAAGCCACTCATGTAGAGAAAGAGTGGTTATCCGGCGCCGGATAGCCACTCTTTCTCTACATTTGTCGACGGCCCACGGGTGGGGGGCGGCGCAGGGTGGGGTTACTCGGCGGGGACGGGGGCTTCGGTGCCGGCGCGGTGGGCGCGGATCTCGTGGCCGACGCTGGTGAGGCAGCGGCCACTGGGCAGGTCGAAGCGCCAGCCGTGCAGCTGGCAGGTGAGCTGGTCGCCGTCGATGATGCCGAACCGGGTCAGGTCGGCCTTCAGGTGCGGGCAGCGGCGCTGTACGACCCAGTCGCCGAGCTTGACGTCCTCGGCATCCGGGCGCTGCTCGGCGTACCAGCCCTCGGCGTACTGGAGGCGCTCCTCGGAGAGGCACTTGAAGAAGGCGTACACGAATTCGTTGTACTGCCCGATCCGGGCGGCCGAGAAGCGGCAGGAGAGGAAGAGCGAGTTGACCCAGTCGACCTCGCCGGAGTGCAGCAACTGCTCGATCAGCGCCCGCTCGGTACGGAACCGGTAGCGGACCTTCTCGTCGGCGGCGGCCCGCACCTCCTTGCCCGGGAAGTCCACCACGATCGACTCGACCGACTCGCCGTCGTAGCCGACCAGGTCGAACCGGATCGGACCGCCGACACCCTTGGCCAGGTAGACCGACTCGTCCAGCAGCGGCTCGATCCGCCGCTTCATCTCACCCAGGACGTCGACCTCCGGGTGCCGCCAGGTCGCCTTGGCCGCCTCGATCACCGGCCGCTGCCGGGCCTGGTACTCGCGCAGGTGCTCTTCCTTGTTGTCGAAGAACTCGCGCACGTCGGCGACCGGGTGGCTGGTCTCGCAGGTCTCGGCGGTCAGCTCGGAAACGCTGCCGGGCAGCAGGATGACCCCGTTGTCGTAGCCGAGTCCGGTGTAGTGGTCGAGGAAGACCTGCTGGTCGGGGAAGATGTTGCCCTCGTCGCCGTGGATGTCGTTGAACTGCCACAGGTCGTCGTCGAGGAAGCAGGGCGGCCCGGCGATCGGGAAGACGTACGACGCCTTCAGGTCGTCGATGTAGCGGATCGTCCGGTCCATCTGCCGGTCGCGCTTCTGCTTGCCGAAGGCCGTCTTCGCCGCCGCCGGCAGTTCGTACACCATCGGGTACCAGATGGCGCCGGAGAACTGGATCATCTGGGCGTGCACGTGGCCCAGCTCGCGGAAGATGTCCAGGTCGCTCGGGCGGGCGTCGTTCTGGTTGAGCAGCCGGATGCCGTCGTACTCGACCCAGAGTGACGAGTCACCGATCGGGCCGTCGGTCGGGCTGGTCAGCGCCTGGATCATCACCTTGAGCCCGCCGTCGAGCTCGACCACCTCGTTGCTGGTGGTACGCAGGAAACTGGTGAAGCCCAGCTCGCGCAGCTCGTCCTCCAGCTCGGAGGTCGGGTACGCCGGCAGGAGCACGGTCGCCTTCTTCGAGATGAAGCGCTTCAGGTGCTCCGCGTCGAAGTGGTCCCGGTGCAGGTGGGAGACGTAGAGGTAGTCGACCTGGCCGAGGGTCTCCCAGTCCAGCTGTGAATTGTCCGGGAATGGGAACCACGAGGCGAAGTAGGCCGGGTTGACCCACGGATCGCACAGGATGCTGCCCGCACCCGTGTCGATCCGCATACTGGCGTGTCCCGTACCTGTCACTCGCACTGCGCACTCCTCCAACCGAGAAACATCTCGTACGCCCAAACGCTACCGGAGCGAGTACGGGCCCCAACCCGCGACGCCAGGTTGCCCACCTCACCCCAGCGTGGAGACCCTCCGTCGCCACCGGTGACCGGCGTGCCAGACTGAACCGGAGATTCGAACGTGAGGGGAAGGACCGAACGTGGCAGGAAGCGAGCCGGTAACGTCGCCCGATCAGCACAAGCCGGGGCACCGCAAGGCAGGCCGGATCGGCGCTGTCGTCTCCGCGGCGGCTCTGCTGGCCATGCTGGTCGGTAACCACGAGGGCGCGACCGAGGACATCTGGCTGATCGGCATCGCGGCCGGGCTGCTGCTGATCGTCATCGGCGACACCGTACTGCGCCGCAACGGCCTGCGCTCCTGATCCTCGGCTGCGGCCGGGGTCCCGCAGAGCGCGCCGGCAACGTACACGATTCAGGCCCGTCCCGGTCCGGGACGGGCCTGAATTCACGTTCTGTCCGGTTCCCCCGGACGAGCGCCCGTCCGGTCGTCGGACGGGCGATGGCGGCTCACCGCCGGCGCAGGATGTCCTGCACCTCCTTGAGCGCGGCGTCGACCTCGGCCTCGAAGTAACCGCCGGGCACCAGACCGAACTTCATCAGGTCGAGTTCGGCCGGGTTGACCGGCATCGGTCCCCGCCCGGACATACCGCTCAGGATGCCGTCGAAGAGCCGGTCGACCTGCTCCGGGTCGTATCCGCTGCCGAAGCGGCGGACCTGGAAACCGCGTCGGATGTTGTCCACCCGCTGCATGTCGCCACCGGGACCACCGGGCATCGGCGGCGGGCCACCGGCCGGCGGGCCACCCATCGGAGGACCACCGACCGGGGGACCCCCCATCGGGGGGCCGGCGATCGGCGGGCCACCAGCGGGCGGCAACCCGAGACCGGGGCCGGGGCCTCGGCCACGCAGGTCACGGTCGGGCATCCGGATCTCGGCGGTCATGTCCGTCTTACCGTGCCGCCCCGACTCGAAACCGTCGAAACGGTCCTCGGGCGACGGGCCGAATCCGGGGGGCAGGCCGGCCGGGCCACGCGCGCCGGGCGGCGGGCCACCGGGACCGCCCCGGTTGTCGTAACCGCCACGGGGCGGGGCGTCGTGACCGCCGGCGAACATGCCGGTGGGCTCGTCGTACCGGCCGTACGGGTCCGGCGGGCCGGCCTGGGCCGGCATCGGTCGCTGCGGCATCGGCGGGCCGCCCGGAGGCAGGGCCCGGTCGTCGCGCATCGGCGGACCCATCCGGTCCGGCGGACCCATCGGACCACCGGGACCCATGCGATCGGGGGGACCCATACGATCGGGCGGACCCATCGGGCCGCCGGGACCCATCCGGTCGGGCGGACCCATGCGATCGGGGGGACCCATACGGTCCGGCGGACCCATCGGGCCGCCGGGACCCATCCGGTCGGGCGGACCCATGCGATCGGGGACACCCATCCGGTCGGGCGGACCCATCCGGGCCGGCAGGCGGGGATCCGCCCCCCGGTTACCGCCGCCACGCTCCTCCAACTCGGCGAGCTGGCGCTCGACCCGGTCGAGATGCAGGTCGACCTGCCACTCGTCGTAGCCGCCGAACCGGACCCGGAACACGACGTCGTGGACCTCCTGCGAGGCGACGGGTGCGCCGGCCGGCGAGCCGGCAAGGGTGGCCTCGACCCGGTCCAGGAACGTGTCCACCTCGTCGACCTTGTAGCCCCGCCGGAGCGCCTTACGCCGGAAGCGTTGACCCTGATCCGCCACTATGTCTCCTGCTTCGATCGCTCATCACGCAGCCCACCGCGTCGGCCGACCCATCCGAGGTGCTCGGTCACGTGGCCACCTCGGCTGCGGCCAACTGCCCACATGCCCCGTCGATCTCCCGTCCACGCGTGTCGCGGACCGTGGTCGACACCCCGGCCTCGCGCAACCGTCGCACGAACTCCCGCTCCACCGGCTTGGGGCTCGCGTCCCAGCGACTACCCGGCGTCGGGTTGAGCGGAATGAGATTCACGTGTGCCAGCCGTCCGGCCAACAGCCGGCCAAGCAGGTCGGCGCGCCACGGCTGGTCGTTCACATCTTTGATCATTGCGTACTCGATGGAAACGCGGCGGCCCGTGCGGTCGGCGTAGTCCCATGCCGCATCCAGCACCTCGGCGACCTTCCACCGCTGGTTGACCGGAACGAGTTCGTCGCGCAGATCATCATCGGGCGCGTGCAGCGACAACGCAAGGGTCACCGAGAGGTCCTCGCCCGTCAGACGGCGGATGGCCGGCACCAGCCCGACGGTGGAAACGGTGATGTGGCGCTGGGACAGGCCGAGCCCCTCCGGTGCCGGCGCGCAGAGCCGCCGTACGGCCGCGATGACCCGGGAGTAGTTGGCCAGCGGCTCGCCCATGCCCATGAACACCACGTGCGACAACCGGGGCGGCGACCCGGCCACGGCGCCGGAGGCCGCCACACCGGCGAGGTACACCGCCTGGTCGACGATCTCGGCGGTGGAGAGGTTGCGGGTCAGACCGGCCTGACCGGTGGCGCAGAACGGGCAGGCCATCCCGCAGCCAGCCTGGCTGGAGATGCAGACGGTGATCCGGTCCGGATAACCCATCAGCACGCTCTCGACCATCGAGCCGTCGTGCAGCCGCCAGAGCGCCTTGCGGGTGGCGCCGTCGTCGCAGGCCAACTCGCGGACCGGGGTCAGCAGCGTCGGCAGCAGCGCCTCGGCGAGGCGGTCACGGGTGGCCGCCGGCAGGTCCGTCATCTGCGCGGGGTCGCGTACCAGGCGGCCGAAGTAGTGGGTGGAGACCTGCTTGGCACGGAACGCGGGCTCGCCCAACTCGGCGACCAGCGCCTGCCGGTCGGGCAGGGCGAGGTCGGCGAGATGGCGCGGAGGCATCGCCGCGCGGGCGGACTTCACGGCCGCGGTCGGCGCGTCCGGACTGATCGGGATCATGGGCAGGCTCGTCATGGCTTGTCCAGTCTCCCACGCCGACGGAAACACGTACCTGGCCGAGGGGTCCGAACCGGTACGTGCTCCAGGTCGGGTCGCGGACGTGGGAACATCTCAGCCCACCGGCACCAGGAACGCCAGCAGCAGATAGGCGACCGGTACGGCGAACAGCACCGAGTCCAGCCGGTCCATCAGACCGCCGTGTCCGGGGAGCAGATTGCTCATGTCCTTGACCCGGAGATCCCTCTTGATCATCGATTCGGCCAGGTCGCCGAGGACCGCCGAGCCCGAGACCGCCACCCCGAAGACCGCTCCCCAGAGCGGGTTGACGTCGAACAGGAGCCAGAGCAGCAGCGCGCTGCCCCCGGCGGCCGCCAGCACCGAGCCGGCAAAGCCCTCCCAGGACTTCTTCGGGCTCACCGAGGGCGCCATCGGGTGCTTGCCGAAAGCCACCCCGGCCGCGTACCCGCCGGTGTCGGAGAGCACCACCGCGACGATCGTCACCACCACCCGCAGCGGGCCGTTGGTCGGCTCGGCGGCGAGCAGCGCGGCGAAGCCGCCCAGGAACGGCACGTAGACGGCGATCAGCGTGGCGGTGGTGAGGTCCCGTTGGAAGCCCGCCGGTCCGTCGCCGAGCCGCCAGACCATCGTCGCCAGCACGGTCACCAGCAGCCCGAGGCTGAGGGCGTCCGGCCCGGCGAACCAGGCGAGTCCCACCATCAGCACGCCGCCGACCAGCAGCGGGACCAGCGGCGGTTGAGCGCCGCTGCGGCGTACGGCCTGGGTCATCTCCCAGATGCCGACCCCGACGGCGGCCGCGACCACCGCGAGGAACGCGAGCGGGAACACGACGAGCGGAACCACGACCGCCGCGCCCAGGCCGAGTCCGACGCCGATCGCGGCCGGCAGGTTGCGCCCGGCTCGGCTGTTCGCGGGCAGGGTCGCCGGCCGTCCCGGGCCGGCTCGACGGCGACCGGTACGCGGACGCGGGCCGTCCGGCTCCGCCTCCTCCGGATCGGGCACCGGTGCCTCCCGGGGCGGGCCGACCGACCGGGCCGGGCCGGGCTCGACGTGCTCGGGGCGGGCCCATCCGGGCTCGGCCTGTTCCGGCCGGAGCCGCCGGGGATCGAGCTGGTCCGCCCCGGGTTGGTGGGGGTGGCCCGGTGGGGCGACCAGGTCCTGCTGGTCGAAGCCGCGGATCGGGGCCCAGCCGAGCGGATCGGTGAGCCCGTTCGCGCCCGCGTCGGCCCGGTCGTCACCACCCGGAAAGCCGCCGCCGGAGTCCCCCGGCCGGTACGGCTGCGCGTCCGGCCGGTCCGTGCCGGCGTACGGGCCGATCGGGCCGGCGTACCCGTCCCGGCGGGCCGGCGCGTCGCCGTGCCGGTACCCGGAGACGGGCGCGTAGCCCGGCGCGTCGGCAACGGCCTCGGGCGCGGCACCGGGGTGCCGCGCCCGAAGTCGAGGCTCGTCGGGAGCATCGGGCCAGTACGGGCCGGCTGGTCCGTCCTGGCGCTGCCGGCCCTGGGACTCGGCGCTGCCGCTGGGGTCGAGGTAGGACATCAGACCTCGAGCAGCTCGGCTTCCTTGTGCTTGACCAGTTCGTCGACGTGCGTCGAGTATTTCTGGGTGAGGTCGTCCAGCTCCTTCTCGGCGCGGCGTCCCTCGTCCTCACCCGCCTCGCCGTCCTTGACGATGCGGTCGAGCTCTTCCTTGCCCCGGCGGCGGATGTTGCGGATCGCGACCTTGGCTTCCTCGGCCTTGTTCCGCGCCACCTTGATCATTTCCCGGCGCCGCTCCTCGGTCATCTGCGGCAGCAGGATGCGGAGCTGGTTACCCTCGTTGCCGGGGTTGACGCCGAGGTCGGAGTCGCGGATCGCCTTCTCCATCGCCTGGAGCTGCGACGCGTCGTACGGCTTGATGATCGCCATCCGGGGCTCCGGTACGCCGACCGAGGCCATCTGGGTCAGCGGCGTCGGGGTACCGTAGTAGTCGATGATGATCTTGGAGAACATGGCCGGCGTGGCCCGCCCGGTGCGGATCGCACCGAACTCCTCCTTGGCGTGCTCGACCGCACGTTCCATCTTTTCCTCGGACTCGAGGAGAGTGTCGTCGATCACCTGCTCCCTCGCCTCCCTCTGCTAAGTCGTTAGGTCGTGTCGTGCCCGGCTCACGCCGCGCCCCGCTTGATGGTCCCGGCTCACGCCGTGCTCTGCTCGATGGTCCCGGCTCACGCCGTGCTCTACTCGACGGTCCCGGCTCACGCCGTGATCAAGGTCCCGATCCGGTCGCCGCCGACGGCGCGGATGATCGTGTCGTCGCCCTCGGCGCCGAAGACCAGCATCGGCAGCCCGTTCTCCTCACAGAGGCTGAACGCGGCGGCGTCGGCGACCCGCAGCCCGCGCCGCAACACCTCGGAGAAAGTGATCTTGTCGAACTTGCTCGCCGTCGGGTCGGTACGCGGGTCCGCGGAGTAGACCCCGTCCACCCCGTTCTTGCTCATCAACACCACGTCGGCACGAATCTCCAGCGCCCGCTGGGCGGCGACGGTGTCGGTCGAGAAGTACGGCATCCCGGCGCCCGCGCCGAAGATCACCACACGGCCCTTCTCCAGGTGCCGGATCGCCCGCAGCGGAATGTACGGCTCCGCCACCTGGGCCATCGTGATCGCGCTCTGCACCCGCGTCTCGATGCCCTCCTTCTCCAGGAAGTCCTGCAACGCGAGGCAGTTCATCACCGTACCGAGCATGCCCATGTAGTCGGCCCGCGCCCGGTCCATCCCCCGCTTCTGCAACTCGGCGCCACGGAAGAAGTTCCCGCCGCCGACCACCACGGAGACCTGCACACCACGCCGTACGACGGTTGCGATCTGCCGGGCGATGGCCTGGACCACGTCGGGGTCGACCCCGATCGCCCCGCCGCCGAAGACCTCACCGGAGAGCTTGAGCACCACCCGGCGGGCCCGGCCGGGCGGTGGCGCCGTCGGATCGTCCGCCGCCAGGGTCCGGTCACTAACCACCTGCGTCATCCGACCCGCCTCTCTTCCGCGGACTTCCCGCCCGCTGCCCCGTCGCCGCACCTGCCGCTGCCGACCCTATGTGACGAGGAGGCCGCGGTGCCTGTCATGTACACCGGCGGCCTCCTCGTGGTTTGTCTCAGTCCCCTCACCGGCCCGGACCGGACGGGCCCGGACCGACGCTGGGATCCGCTCAGGCCTGGCCGACCTCGAACCGCACGAAGCGGGTGACGGTGATGCCGGCCTCGGCGAGCACCTGCTTGACCGTCTTCTTGTTGTCGGTCACGGACGGCTGCTCCACCAGGACGTAGTCCTTGAAGAAGCCGTTCACCCGACCCTCGACGATCTTCGGCAGGGCGGCCTCCGGCTTGCCCTCCTCGCGGGCGGTCTGCTCGGCGATGCGCCGCTCGGACTCGACCGTCTCGGCCGGCACCTCGTCGCGGGTGACGAACTTCGGCCGCATCGCCGCGATCTGCATCGCCGCGCCGCGCGCGTCCGCGTCGCCCGCCTCGTCCGACGAGCCGGTGTACTCGACCAGCACGCCGACGGCCGGCGGCAGGTCCTGCGCCTTGCGGTGCAGGTAGACCGCGACCGTGCCGTCGAGTACGGCGAAGCGGTTCAGCACCAGCTTCTCGCCGATCTTCGCCGACTGCTCCTGGATCAGGTCGGCGACGGTCTTGCCGTTGAGCGTCGAGGCGAGCAGGCCCTCGGCGTCGGTCACGCCGGACTGCACGCCGTGCTCGACGAGCTGCTGCGCCAGCGCGATGAAGTCCTCGGTCTTGGCGACGAAGTCGGTCTCACAGTTGAGTTCGAGCAGCGCCTTGCCGGAGTGCGCGACCAGGCCGTTCGCGGCGGTACGGCCGGCCCGCTTGCCGACGTCCTTGGCGCCCTTGATGCGCAGCAGCTCGATGGCCTTGTCGAAGTCGCCCTCAGCCTCGGTGAGCGCCTTCTTGGAGTCCATCATGCCGGCGCCGGTCAGGTCGCGGAGCCGCTTGACATCCGCAGCGGTGAAGTCTGACATGACTCTCTCTTCGGTGTTTGGGACTGCGATGGATGATCTGCTAAAGGGAAACTCGGATCCGGGCGCGTGGTGTCCACGTACGCGCTCGGGCCAGCCGGCCGCGGTGTGCGGCCGGCCGACCCGGCGGCAGGGTCACTCAGCGGCGGCGGCAGCCGGTTCGGCCGCCTTCGGCTCCGCGTCGTCGGCCTTCTTCTCGGTGTCCTCGATCAGTTCCCGCTCCCACTCGGCGAGCGGCTCGTCGGCGGCCACCACACCCGGCTCCGGCTTCTCGTCGCCGCCGCGGTGCTTGCCCGAGCGGGCGATCAGGCCGTCGCCGACCGCCGCCGCGATCACGCGGGTGAGCAGCTCGGCGGAACGGATCGCGTCGTCGTTGCCCGGGATCGGGAAGTCGACCTCGTCCGGGTCGCAGTTGGTGTCGAGCACCGCGATCACCGGGATGCCCAGCTTGCGGGCCTCGTCGACGGCGATGTGCTCCTTCTTGGTGTCGACAACCCAGATCGCGGCGGGCACCTTGGTCATGTCCCGCAGACCACCCAGCGTGCGGGTGAGCTTGATCTTCTCCCGGGAGAGCTGCAGGGTCTCCTTCTTGGTGTAACCCGCAGCGGTGCCGGAGAGGTCACCCAGCGCCTCCAGCTCCTTCATCCGCTGGAGCCGCTTGTAGACCGTCTGGAAGTTGGTCAGCATGCCACCGAGCCAGCGGTGGTTGACGTACGGCTGGCCGACCCGGGTCGCCTGCTCGGCAATCGCCTCCTGGGCCTGCTTCTTGGTGCCGACGAACAGGATGCTGCCGCCCTCGGCGACGGTCCGGCGCACGTACTCGTACGCGGTCTCGATGTACTCGAGGGTCTGGCGCAGGTCGATGATGTAGATACCGTTGCGCTCGGTGAAGATGAAGCGCTTCATCTTCGGGTTCCAGCGCCGGGTCTGGTGCCCGAAGTGGACACCACTTTCCAGCAGCTGACGCATGGTCACTACGGCCATGGTGGGGTGCTCCTTCGATGTCCCTGGTTGTCACGCCGGGCCGGTCGGCCTGGCGTCCTGGCGCCTGGTCGACGGCCATGGTGGGCCCAATCAAGATCGGGACCAGGGGGCCGTCGTCCCACGGGCAACCGTGGAAAGGGCGCGCGAGGTCGACCGCACGGGCGGTCGCCAGGGTCAAGTGTACGCCCCGCGCCCTCCGCCCCCGCACAAGCCCGGCAGCCGGTGACGATCACGGGGACACCGGTGACGCCGGGGACCAGTAGTGCCTCGCGGTTCGATTCGCGGCGAATCCCGACCGGTCAGCCGGCGGCGAGCGCGGCGGCCACGAACAGGACCAACCCGATGGTCAGGTACGCGGTCGGCGGGCGCAGCCACACCCTGCCCGGATCACCGATCGCCGCTCCACCGGTCAACAGCGCGTACAGGCCGGCGGCGAACGCCGGCAGGCCGAAGGCGAAGAACGTGCCCGCGATGACCCCGCTGGCCGACACCGGCCCGCCCACTGCCCCGTCGAACAGGATCCGCAGCGCCGGCACCTCAAGAATCACCACGAGTACGGCGAAGAGCAGCGCGACGGCTGGCCGCCGGGTCCGGTACACCCCGTCACCGGTCGGCCCGCCACCGGTGCCGATCCGGCGCGGCCCGTCGGCCGGCTCGCCGTACAGGCCGGTGGACTCGGCGACGGGCGGGAACTCCGCCACCGGCGGCAGGTCGCCGGGCTGGACCGGGACCATGACCATCGGCCCGGTCGGCAGGTGCAGCGCCCCGGCGGCCGGCTCGACCGGCGGGGACTGCGGGGCGGTCCGGCCGGCACCGACGATCGGGTAGCCGGCCAGCGGAGGCCGTTCCGCACCGCTCGCGGCACGGGCCGGCTCGGTCGTCGCCCGCCCGGCGTCGAGTTGCGCGTCGGCCGGGCGGCCGGTGGCCTCGCCCCGGCCGGGCGGGACGTCCTGGCCGCTCCGGCTCGCCTCGCCCGGCTCGCGTGCGGCGCGCTCGGCGGGGGCGGGAGCGGTCTCCGGCCGTACCCGGATCGCTTCGAGCGGGTCACGTACCGCTTCGATCGGGTCGGGGTAGCGGTCGGCCGGGGCGTACCGGTCGGGTTCGTTGCGGAACCGGTCGGCCCCGGACCGGAACCGGTCCGACTCGCCCGTGAACCGATCCGACTCTGCCGTGAACCGGTCCGACTCACCCGTGAAGCGGTCCGACTCGCCGGTGAAGCGGTCCGGGTTCGAGCCGAACCGGTCGGCGGCGACCGGGTATCGGTCGAGGTCACGGTCTCGGTCGGAGGCCGGGTCGGCGGAGTGCCGGTCCTGGCCGGGCGAAAAGCGGTCGGTGTCGGCGGAGTGCCGGTCCGAGCCGGCCGAGAAACGCTCCGGCTCGGTCGGGTAGCGGTCGGCGAGCGGATCGGTGATCGTGGCGTAGCGGCCCTCCCCGGGCGATCCCCCGCGCGACTCGGCGGCCGGGTAGCCGTCCGCCGGGTAGCGCGCCTCGGCGCCGGTCCGCCAGTCCGACTCGGGATATCCGCGCTCGCCGGCGTACCAGCGTGGCTGCTCCTGGTCCTCGGGGAAGTTACGTTGTCCGTCCACGAACGGGCACCGTAAACGACCCGCACGAGGCGGCGCCAATTAGATGACCTTGATGCCCGGCTTGTCGCTGACTTTGCGTTCCGGGCGAGGCGCCGCCTTTGGCCCCTGGTGCAGAGATTCCCCCGAACCGTGCCCGCAGCCTCGTGCGTCGGGCACGCCGACCGCTGCCGGAGCCGCACCGCACCGTGCTGCTTCCGCAGGACGTATCGGCTCCGCTTCCGCAGGCCGTATCGGCCTGCCTTCCGGGCCGCACCCGCGCACGTGACGAAGGTCGCTGCGCGCTCCGGCCGGTGGGCGGACCATCACCGGTATGACGGTTACCGAGGAGTTCGCCCTGGCGGAGATGTTCCGTCGCTTCGCCCGGCACGAGTTCCGCGGTGTCTCACCCCGGTACGAGTACCTGTCCGAACTGCTCGCCGAACGACCCGACCTGTCCGAGCCCCTGCGCGCCGCCGGCCCCGGCCAACGACGGGCGATCCTCTACTTCGCCGCCGTCCAGTACCTGCTCCGGACGACGGCTGCGGGGCACCCGCTGGCGGCGTACCTGCCGACCCTCGGGGGCGGCCGGGGAGTCGACGACGGGTTGGGCGTCGCGTTCGCCGACCTGGTCGACGCCTACCGGGACGAGTTGACCGAGCTCTGCGCCACCCGGACCACCCAGACCAACGAGGCCCGGCGGGGGGCGGTGCTGCGGGCCGGGTTCGGCCGGGCGGCCGCGTACGCCGAGGGTCGGCCGCTGCACCTGGTGGAACTCGGCACCAGCGCCGGCCTGCTGCTGATCAGCGACCGGTACGCCTGCCGGTACGTCGGACCCGACGGCCGCACCGAGACGTACGGGCCGACCGGGGTGCCGGAGGCACTGACCATGACCGTCGGCCTGCACGGTCCCGGTTGGCCCGAACCGGCCGCCGCCGAACTGACCGTCACCGACCGGGTGGGCATCGACCTCTCCCCGATCGACGCCACCGACCCGGTGGCCACCGACTGGTTGCGGGCCTGTGTCTGGCCGGAGCAGATCGAGCGGCTGGCCCGGTTGGAGGCGGCGCTGGCCGAGGTGGCCCTGGTCCGGCCGCGACTGGTCGCCGGGGACATGGTGGCGACCCTGCCCGCTCTGCTCGAACAGGTGCCGGACGCGGCGGTGCCGGTGGTCTTCACCTCGATGGCGCTGACCTACCTCGACCGTGCCGACCGGCTCCGGCTGGCCGCGATCCTGGCCGGGGTCGGTGCCCGGCGGGACCTGACGGTGGTGCTCAACGAGGCGTCGGCGGCCGGTGCGGAGCTGTTCCTCGACCGTCGACCGGCGGCGGCCGGGCCGCCCGGAGTGCTCGCCGCCGCGCTGCTCACCGTGGTCGACTGGCGGGACGGCCGGGCCGGCGTCGAGGTGCTGGGCCGCACCGGCGGGCACGGCGACTGGTTGGAATGGCACCCCATGACGTACGCGTACGCGCCGCCGGCCGCCTGAGCCGCCGCCCGTTCCCGGTGGCGACGAGAAGGGGATGCGGCTGCCGAGGAGGTTCGGCGGGCTCCGGTCCCGTGTAACACGACAATGGCTTGATCGTCCGGCCGTCCACAGGCACTCGCCTCGTCCACAGCCGCACGCCGACGGCCGCACCGCAGCGTCGGCCCGGTCACCCTCGACGGATGACGCTGCAACGCAAGGCGGTCGGCGCGTACGGCGAGCGCTGTGCCGTACGGCACCTGGTGGCGAACGGGCTGCGGGTGGTCGACCGCAACTGGCGTACCCCGGCCGGGGAGCAGGGCCCGGCCGGGGAGATCGACATCATCGCCTGGGACGGTGCCGTCCTCGCGTTCTGCGAGGTGAAGACCAGGCGTGGCGCCACCTTCGGCCCGCCCGCCGAGGCGGTGGTGCCGGCGAAGGCGCGGCGGTTGCGGCGGCTGGCCGCGCGGTGGCTGGAACAGTCGGCAGCCCGTCCGGCGGAGGTCCGCTTCGACGTCGTCTCGGTGTTCGCCCCACCGCGCGGGGCGGCGCGGGTGGAACACCTCAAGGGAGCGTTCTGAATCCCTTGCCCGGCCGCGATCCCTCGCCCGGTCGCGCAACCACCGCCGGTAGGCAGAGCGGCACGGGTCAGCCGGGGTTGGCGGCGTTCCAGTCGACGAGTTCGGGCGACCGGTTGGTGATGATCCCGTCCACCCCGAGGCCCTTCAGCTGCTGCCACTGGCTGGCCGAGTCGACCGTCCAGACCATCAGCGCCACCCCGGCCGTGTGCAGGTTGGCGATGACGGCGGGCCGGCCGGTCAACGCCGCCACCGACGGGTTGTACGCGGTCAGGTGGTACTGCCGCGCGACCGCCACCGGGTCCGCGTCGAGGGTGCTGCGCAGCAGGCCGAGCGGGATCTCCGGGGCGAGTTGGTAGCTGTAGGTGAGCGCGCTGGTCTCGAAGCTCTGGATGAAGACCCGGTCGGTCATCTGCTCGGCCCGGATGATGTCGATGATCCTGCCGACCTGCGCTTTGGTGTGCGCACCCTTGATTTCGAGCAGCAGCTTGCCGCCACGGGTACGCAGGTCGGCCAGTTGCTCGGCCAGCGTCGGCAGGCGTACGCCCGCGAACTGCGGGCCGAACCAGGAACCGGCGTCGAGTTGCTTGAGCTGGGCGGCGGTCAGGTTGCGGATCGCACCGGTGCCGTTGGTGGTCCGGTCGACCGTGCTGTCGTGCATGACGAAGGGAACGCCGTCCTTGCTCGGCTGGACGTCGTTCTCGATCCACTCGGCACCCTCGCGTCGGGCGACGTCCTGCGCGACCAGGGTGTTCTCCGGCGCCACGGCGGAGGCGCCCCGATGGGCGATGACCGTCAACGGCGCACCGACCGGCCGGATGTACGGACTCGGCGCCAGCTCGGTGACCCTGACATTGTCGAAAGACACGGTTGCTCCGTTCACGATCAGCGCCTGCACCCCGCCGGCCGAACGCTGCAGACTGCTGGTCCGCAGCACCTCCCGGCCAGCGAAGAACCAGCGCGCGTTGATGCCGTGCACCTCGGCGGCGATGCTGATGTCCCGGCCGGTGCCGGCCGCCGACGGTGCTGCGGCGGTGTTGGTCACGTTCCAGGTGTTCGCCGTGGTGAGCTGGGCGAACTCCAGCCCGTTCGCGGCGGTGCTACCGCTACGCAGGGTGGCGATCCACCACGGCGGGGTGCCGGCGGACGGTACGTCGAGCCCGAGCGCGGTCCACCGGGTCGCCTCGGTCACGGACTCGAATCGGATCGTCGCCTCGAACCGGAAGTCGTTCAGGTGCCGACCGAAGGTGATCTTCTTCGAACCGCTGCCGGCGGCACCGTACAGCCGCCCGTTCCTGACCGTCCAGTCACCGTCGACGGCCCGCCACCCGGCGGGCAGTCCGCCGGTGTCGAAGTTCGCCGAGACGACGACGCTGCCGGGAGCCGCGACGGCCGGCGTGGTGGTGTCGACCACTGTGAGGGTGCCGACCGAGGCGGCCAGCGCCAGCAGTGCGATGGCGACCCGGCCGGGGGCGGTGGCGCGGACGGGCACGAGGCCCGATCGAGAGAAGCCCATGGGTGGGCACGGTAGGACGGACCGGGGAACATCCCACCCGCAAACAGTTACGGCTTCGCAAATCAGGGATGTACGGCTCATCGCCCCCGAAGTGGTCGATCCCGAACGGAAGCGGACCCGGGCTGGCCGTCGGCACCCGCCCAAGGGTTAGAGTGCCGGGCGTCATGACGACCACCTCCGCCACCGACCCCACCGCCGTCGGCCGACCGCTGAGCAAGCTGCCGTCGCTGACCGGCTTGCGCTGGGTCGCCGCCATGCTGGTCTTCGGCTTCCACGTCGGGACGATGCGGGTCATCGCCGAGCCCGACTACCACGCCGTGGTCAGCAAGGTCTTCACCCTCGGCCTGTCCGGGGTCCAGTTCTTCTTCATCCTCAGCGGCTTCGTGCTGGTCTGGTCGGCCCGACCCGGTGACACCCCGCTGGCGTTCTGGCGACGCCGGATCGCGAAGATCTTCCCCAACCACGTGGTGCTGTGGGCGGCCGTACTGCTGCTCGGGCTCTACTGGGCGGACCCGTTCAACCTCAAGGTCGCGATCACCAACCTCTTCCTGGTGCAGGCCTGGAACCCGACCCCGGGCTGGTTCTACAGCGTCAACACCGTGAGCTGGTCGCTCTCCTGCGAGCTGTTCTTCTACCTCTGCCTGCCGCTGGTGCTCCCGCTGATCCGCCGGCTGCGGCCCTGGGTGCTGGTCGCCGTCATCGTCGCGATGCCGCTGCTGATCCTCTCCCTCTGGCCGGGTCAGCTACTGGTGCCGGAGGCCGACCGCTGGTGGTTCACCCAGGTGTTCCCGCTGGTGCGTTCGCTGGAGTTCTGGATGGGGGTGGCGGCGGCCGAGCTGATGGTGCGCGGCCGGTGGCGCGGCCCCAACCTGAAGATCGCCACCCTGATCTTCGTGCTGACCTGGGTGGCCGCCACCCAGTGGATCCGTGCCGAGTTGTGGACGACGCTGCTCGCCGCCGCGTACATCCTGGTGATCGCCGCCGCGGCCGAAGCCGACGTACGAGGCACCTGGTCGCCGTGGCGGTCCCGGCCGATGCGCTGGCTCGGTGAGGTCTCCTTCGCCTACTACCTGGTGCACGTCTTCGTGGTGACCAGTGTGCTGCGGGCCACCAATCACCTGAACGGCTTCCCCGGCTGGTGGGGACCGGCCGCCGCGATCGGCTTCCTGCTGCTCAACCTCCTCCTCGCCGGGCTGCTGTACCGCTTCGTCGAGACCCCGATGATGCGCCTGCTCGGTCCCCGACGGCGCCCGAAGACTCCGCCACCAACCCCGTCGCCGTCGTCACCGTCCTCGCCGTCGTCACCGTCCTCGCCGTCGTCACCGGCGGCGGCACCGTCACCGGCGGCACGCGTCCCGCACCAGCCCGGCCCCGCCGACCGGACGGACGGCCGGGTCACGACCGACAGCCGGGACGCCACCGGCGGGCGGGACACGGGCGACAATCCGGCCGAGGACAGGTCCCGGACCCGGACGTAGTGGGCGTCACACCGAGGCCCAGATCACAGCCGCCGTTCACCGGTCGCCTTGGTACGACCGCACCGACCTGCCAATAGTTGGGGCTGCCGGACGACCGTAGCCACCATTTCGCGGGCCTGTCGCGCGGGCTCGGGCTCGCGACCCGGCCGCCCGATGCGAACCCGGCCGCCCGACGCGAACCCGGCCGCCCGACGCGAACCCGGCCGCCGCCGGTACCGCCGGTACCGGCGGCAGTGCCGGAGACGGTCAACTCACGTTTCGGCGGGACCGGTGGGTGTGACGGCCGGGCGCCACATGGGCTGAACGGCGGGGCCGCCGTCCGGCAGGATGATCGGGCCACCGAGCGCCCGGAACCCGTGCCGCTCGTACAGCCGGCGGTTGCGCGGTGTGCTGGCCTCCAGGTATGCCGCGACCCCGGCGGCGTCGGCCCGCGCCAACTGGTGGGCGAGCATCGCGCCGCCGAGACCACGTCCCCGATGATCGGGTACGACAGCCATCTGTTGCAGGTACCAGTGTGGTTCGCCGTGTGGGTGACGCCGCCGGGTCAGCTCGTACACGAGGCTCATCCGAGGGGCGTACTCCCCGTAGGCGTGGGCGAAGAACGCGTCCAACTCGGCCGGATCGGAGTCCGGAACCGAACCGTCGTCGTACTCCCACAGGGACAGCCCGGCGATCTCACCGGAGTCCGTCCCCGCGACCAGGATCTCACCGGTGGCGAGCACCCCGTGCACCCAGGCGAGGTCTGCTCCGCGCCGGAGGTGACCCGTTCCCGCCGGACCTGCTCGTCCGGGATCACCCAACTGAACACTGCTTCGTCCATACCGGCCACCGCGAGTGCGGTGGCGATCGTCGGCGCGTCGTCCGCGCCGGCCGGTCGTACGGTCACACTTTCGGACATCAGGTCCCCCTCCCCGTTGGGGGAAAAGATAACCGGAATCGGCCACGATGGACGCCCCGTCGGCGAGCGTTGCTTGAGTCTCCAGCGGGTGGAAGGTGCAGGTTGGTGCCATGGACGACACCTCGGCCCGGTACACGATCGGGCAGTTGGCCCGGCGTACCGGGCTTGCGGTGCGGACGATCCGCTACTGGTCCGATGTCGGCGTCGTGCCACCGGTGGACCGGTCCGCCAACGGATACCGACGGTACGACGCGAGCGCGGTCGTCCGGCTCGACCTGGTCCGAACCCTGCGTGAGCTGGGGCTGGGCTTGGATGACGTACGCCGGGTGCTCGCCGGACAGGCGACCCCGGCCGAGGTGGCGCGACTGCACGTACGGGCCCTCGACGCGGAGATCCGTACGCTGCGGCTGCGCCGGGCCGTACTCGCCACTGTCGCGAAGCGCGGCAGCACCACCGGGGAGCTGACATTGATCCACGAACTGGCCCGACTCTCGGTACGGGAACGCCAGCAGATCATCGACACCTTCGTCGACGAGGTCTTCGCCGGTGTCGACGACTCCGACGGCCTGGTTGTCGCCGAGTGGATGCGGGAGTTGCCCGCACACCTGCCCGACGACCCGACCGTCGAGCAGGTGGACGCGTGGGTGGAGTTGGCGAATCTGGTCGCGGACGAGGACTTCCGTCGGTCCGTACGACGGTTGGTGGTCGGCGGCGGAGGCGACAACCGGTTGGACTTCGGTCTCACCATCCGCCCGGCGGTGCTCAGGCACGCGGGGCGGGCGGTGGCGGAGGGGATCGGACCGGCGTCCGCCGAGGGTGCGGCGGTACTGGCTCGGATCGTGCCCGGCGACCTGCCCGCGTCGGAGGTCGCCGCCCTGCTGGCCTGGCTGGAGGCGGTGGCCGATCCCGCCGTGGAGCGATACTGGCAGCTGTTGGGCGAGCTCTTCGGGATCACCCCGGAGCCACCGGCGGTGCCCGCGTTCGCCTGGCTGCTGGCCGCGTTGCGGGCGGCGACGCGCCCCGGATCGCCGCCCCCGGTCGCCGCCGACCAAGAAGCAACCGGATGACGAGAAACCGGCCAGCAGCGAACCGGGTAACCGAGGAACCGGGTAACCAAGCAACCGGGTGACGAGGAACAAGCCTTATTGCGAGACAGTGGCAACAAGAGCATGCTCTGGATCATGTCGACGCCCGATGCCCGCCCGCCGATCCGCCGATCCCTGTTCGCGCACGCGCCGATCCGGCTGAGCCCGCACGCGGTGCTCCGGCAACTGCTCGACCGGGTCGACGCCGACACCCCGCCGAGCGGGCCGGACGGGCCGGTGGCCCAGCTCGAAGGCAGGATCGCCGCCCTGCTCGGCAAGGAATCCGCGCTGTTCTTCCCGACCGGGACGATGGCGCAGCAGGTCGCGCTCCGGATCCACGCCGAGCGTCGGGGCGTGCCCACGTTCGCCGCGCACCCGCAGACCCACCTGGAGGCCTGGGAGGCGCAGGGTTACCAGGTCGTGCACGGGCTGCGGTTCCACCCGGCCGGTGACCGCCACCGGCTGATGACCGGGGCGGACCTCGACGCGATCGGTGAGCCCCTGGCCGCGGTGCTGTGGGAGTTGCCCCAGCGCGACATCGGCGGGCTGCTGCCCGAGTGGGACGACCTGCGCGCGCAGGTCGAGGCGGCGCGGGCCGGCGGGGCGGCGGCGCACCTGGACGGTGCCCGGATCTGGGAGGCGCAGACCTACTACCAGCGGCCGTTCGACGAGATCGCCGGTCTCTTCGACACCGTGTACGTCTCCCTCTACAAGGCCCTCCAGGGCGTACGCGGTGCGATCCTGGCGGCCGACGCGGCGACGATCGCGCAGGCGTCGGTGTGGCGTACCCGGCTCGGCGGGGCCATCCACGATGCCTGGTCGCTCGCCCTGCCCGCGCTCGCCGGGCTGGACACGCTGCTGCCCCGGATGCCGGCCTACCGGGAGCACGCGATCGCGATCGCGGCGGCGATCAACGCCGACGGGGTGGCGCTGGCCTGGCCGGATCCGCCGCAGACGCCGCTGTTCCACGTGCACCTGCCGGCGGGCGGCCCGGCCGTGGAGCGGGCCGCCGCCGCGATGCTCGCCGAACACGGCGTCCAGCTCTTCGGTCGGATCCGGTCCGCGCCGGATCCGACCCGGTCGAGCTTCGAGATCAGCGTGCACGAGAACGCGATGGACTTCACCCCGGCCGAGGTGGTCGAGCTGCTGCGCGAGCTGGTGCTGCGCGCGGTCCGCGAGCGGTGACTAGCCGGCGGCGGCAGCCACCGCCGGACCCTGCACCGGTACGGGGTGACGACTCAGCACCGACACCCGGTTGAACGAGTTGATCGTGATCGCCGCCCAGCTCAGTACGGAGATCTCGTCGGCCGTCAGCACCGAGGAGACCCAGGCGTAGTCGGCGTCGGTGATCCGTTCGCCCGCCACCAGGGTCGCCCCCTCGGCGAGCATCAGCGCGGCCCGTTCCTTCGCGTCGAACAGCTCGGTCTCCCGCCACACCGTCAGTACGGAGAGCCGGTGGCTGGTCTCGCCCTCGGCCAGCGCCCGCGCGGTGTGCAGTTGCAGGCAGTATCCGCACCCGTTGAGCTGCGAGACCCGGATGTTGACCAGTTCGAGCAGGCGACGGCTCAGGCCGAGTTCGGTGGCCTGGGCGCGTACCTGGACGGCGACCGCGCCGAGCGACTTGAAGATCGCGGGTGACTGCTTGTCGAGATAGATCCGGCGGGCCGGTGGCACCTAGGCACCGAGCCGGGCGAGCAGGTTCGGCGTGACCGGGTCGACCAGGTCGTCGTAGTCGTGGTGGCGACCGAGGTACGACTTCACGAACGGGCAGATCGGCACGATCCGCAGCCCGGCCGCGCGTACGTGGTCGAGTGCTCCGCCGACCAGCCGGCCGCCGAGCCCCTGGCCGCCGTACTCCTTGCCGATCTCGGTGTGGAAGAAGACCCGCTGGTCGTCGTTGTCGAAATACTGGGCGAAGCCGGCGACGGTTCCGTCGACGGTGATGGTGTAGCGGTGCCCGGCCTCGTCCAGCTCGACGGTCGGTTCGGGGTTCGGGTTCGTCACGGTGTGCCTCGTCTCCGGGGGTAGGGGTCGGGTGCTCAGGGGCGGAGTTTCAACCGGCCGCCGGGCAGGGGCGGGGCCGGGATGAGCTGCGACCAGTCGGCGGGAAACGGCCCGTACGGCAGGTCACCGGCATCTTCGGCGGCGGTGCCGAACGCCTGCGCCTGCCAGCGGTCCCGGTACGCGACGACCTCCTCGTGCGTACGCCCGATGAAGTTCCACCACATGATGATCCGCTCGTTCAGCGGTTCGCCGCCGAGCAGCAGGATCCGGGCCGGTCCCGCCTCTGCGGTGATGGTCAGGCTGGCCGGTCCGAGTTGGACGAAGAGCAGTTCGGACGGGGCGACGCCGACACCGGCGACGCTGACCCGGCCGTCGTCGACCAGGATGCCGTGCTCGAACGTCGGGTCCACCTCGATCGTCACCGTCGCCCCGGCGTCGAGCCGCAGCTCCGCGCCGACGAGGCGGGTGGCCGTGCGCACCGGGGAGGTCGAGCCGAGCAGCGAGCCGATGAAGACGCTCACCCGGGCACCGTCGATCGTGACCGGCTCGGGGGCGTAGTGCTCGAACCGGGGTTCGCTGTGCCGCTCGTGTTCGGGCAGGGCGACCCAGAGCTGCGCCCCGCGCAGAATCGTGGTGTCCGGGGTCGAGAACTCGGAGTGCGCGATGCCCCGGCCGGCGGTCATCAGGTTCACCTCGCCGGGCCGGACCGTACGGACCGAGCCGACCGTGTCCTTGTGTTCGATCTCGCCGTCGAAGAGCCAGCTGACGGTCTGGAGCCCGGTGTGCGGGTGGCCGTTGACCGCCATTCCGCCGGATTCGGTCACGTCGTCCGGGCCGTAGTGGTCCACGAAACACCAGGCGCCAATCAGCGACCTGGCCCGTTGCGGCAGGGTCCGGCGTACGTTCAACGCCCGCAGCCCGCCGAGCGGAACGAGCCTCGGTTCGAGGATCTGGAGCCCCTCCGGACCGGACTCGCAGGTGGTGAACTCCGGGTCGGCCTCGGTGGTGCTCACGTACGTCCTCCAGCCTCCGGGCGGCGCGCGATCTTCCGCCGTCAACCCGCCGAGCCTAGCCCGCGTCGGTGACCGAGCGGGGTACCCGATCGGCGGGGACCGACAAGATCAGGTTTTGTCGTCGGGGAGGTGGTCGGTGGCCCAGCGGGAGATCTCGGTGAGGACCGGGATGAGGGCCTGGCCGCCCGAGGTCAGCTCGTAGGAGACGGACACCGGAGGGCCGGCGTCCACCGTACGGGCGACGAGGCCGACCTCGGTCAACTCGGACAGCCGGTCGGAAAGCACCGAATCGCTCACACCCTCGACGGCGCGGGACAACTCGCGGAACCCGGCCGGTCCGCTGCGCAGGCTGCCGAGCACCAGGGCACTCCACCGCTTGCCGAGCACCCCGAAGGCACGCGCCAGGGCCGCGTCGGCCCGGTCACAGGCTCCCGCTTCGGCGTGGTTGACGGCCCTGCTCATGCCACCAAAGCTAGCAGATCCGCTGGCGCTATGCTTTTCGAAGCGGCTACTGTTGCCGTCGGTACACCTAAACCAGGTGCAACTCTGAATTCAGGAGCAACGAGCAGATGACTGAGACAACCCGGCCCCGCCCGAGCGTGGCCGTGCTCGGCGGCGGGTACGCCGGATTCAAGGTCGCCAAGGCGCTCGACGACGTCGCCGACGTGACCCTGGTCGACCCCTCCGACGCCTTCCTGCACAACGTGGCCGCCTGGCGAGCGCTGGTCGAGCCCGACTGGGTGGAGCGGATCTTCCTCCCGTACAGCCGGCTCCTGCACCACGGACGGTTCGTGCGCGACCGGGCCGTGGCGGTCGATGGCCGGCAGGTCACGCTCGCCTCCGGCGAGCGTCTGGAGCCCGACCACCTGATCCTGGCCACCGGCTCGTCCTACCCGTTCCCGGCGAAGAGTGACGAGTCGGAGAGCGCGACCGCGCAGGCGAGGTTCCGCGACGCCCACCAGGAGCTGCGCGGCGCCCAGCGGGTGCTGCTGGTCGGCGCCGGGCCGTCCGGCCTGGAGCTCGCCGGGGAGATCAAGTCGTCCTTCCCGGAGAAGCAGGTGACCCTGGTCGACTCCGGATCCGACATCCTGCCCGGCCGGTTCGACCAGGCGCTCCGCGACGAGCTGCGCAACCAGCTCGACAAGCTCGGCGTCGAACTCAAGCTCGGCAGCCGGCTGGATACTTTGCCCGGCATCGCCCCGGCTACCGCCGGACCGGTGTCGGTCACCACGGTCGCGGGTGAGGAGCTGACCGCCGACATCTGGTACCGCTGCTTCGGCGTCGGCCTGCAAACCGACTACCTGCGCGGCACGCTCGCCGAGGCCCGCAACGAGCAGGGGTACGTGCGGGTCGACCGCCAACTGCGGGTCATCGGACACGACCGCGTGTACGCGATCGGCGACATCTCCGACGCCGACGCGAACCTGGCCGGCACGGCCAGCAGGCAGGCCGAACTGGTCGCTGCGAACCTGCGGGCGCTGATCACCGGTGAGGGTGGGACCGCCAGCTACGAGCCGGCCGGAGTCATCATCGCGGTCCCGCTCGGCCCGGAGGGCGGCGCCGGACAGCTCCCCTGGATCGAGGGCATCGCCGGTGCCGAGGCGGTCTCCGGGATCAAGGGCCGCGCGATGCTGGTGGAGATCTACAGCGCCCAGTTCGACGCCCCCGAGCGGGCCTGACCAGGCACCGCTCGGCCGGCCCGGCGACGTTGCGTACGTCGCCGGGCCGGCGTCTGCACTACAACAGGTGTACGCGTTCGATGCCGCCGTCCGGATCGCGTACGGCGAGGCTGCCACCGCCCCGCTCCACCAGCCACAGGACCAGGTTGTAGACGACCAGCGCCCGGTTGATCGTGTCCGTCTTCGTGTCCCGGGTACGCCCACAGGCCGAGTCGAGCGCGTCGACCGCGCGCGGGCTGAGGTTGACGGTCACCTTTACCAGTGACCGGTCCTCGGCTGCGGTCACGGGGTAGCACCGGCGAGCAGAATCGGCACGACCGAGGTCGCTTTGCCGCCGGCCCGCTGCCCGAGCGCCCAGTCGAGTTGGGCGAACAGTTCATCGCCGATGGTCGCCGGCATGCGTGTTCCTCCTGCGCGAGGTACTCCCGACCGACGTCCCCGGAAGGATCGCCTGTGAGATCGACGGTACGCGCCGTGACTATCGACTGCTACCGCCGAGGCGTCGCGACACGACGAGGAGGGCCGGTGGATGCACACCACCGGCCCTCACCCCTATCAACGTCTGGGTCCAGGCGTACCGCCCAACGTCGTCGGCGCCGCTACCCGATCAACGACGATAGGCGCCACCCCACGCGTTATCTGCGAGATAAGAGCGCCCAGCATTGATCATAGATTCGTCGACGACCGGCATCATTTTACATTCGATGTCAGTATCTCCGAACGAGACACGCCCTCCGCAAGCAACACTGACTGCCTGCGTTTGAGGGTGCGATAAGAGACGCGCACATAGTCGGTGAAATCCGGCGGATAATCAACAACTGCAAAAATGTCAGGTGAATCGCCCTTCCAGCCCTCAAGGACCACATCATAACTTGTCACGTGCGCACAGAAATGTGACACACACTCCGGCATTTCTTCGTCAAGAAGAAGGTCACCCTTAGTCATGATCAACTCGAAGACCCTCTTGTTTGCAGGCTGGAAGATTGTCGTCATCCAACACCGCCATGCCGAAACCTGTTCGTCGGACAGCACTTCTTGCTGATCCTTCTGCTGACGGATGTCGCCGTACCTGCTTCGGAATGCCTCGAACGAGATTCGTGTCGAATCAGTGAGCGCGAAGGCCGGCCCGTAGAGCTCGCCGAGTTGGCGATTGATTCTGGTAAGGCGGTCGTTGCGCTCCTGTAGCCGGCGGCTGTGAAAGTAGGTAAACAGGAATCCGAGCCCTGCAACAACCAGCGTTGTCGCCGCCGTGATCGCTACCGTCACTTTTCCCTCACCAAGTTAGTGCGCTCATCATATTTAGTACATGTGCCGTAATGCCTTTGCAAGCCGACGTGGGCATGATTCCGCCCGATTCCCACGGCGAGAAACCGCCGCACTGTCAACCCCACGCCCACCGCCCGGCAAGGGTAGGCGTTCTGAGTTTAGGAGGTCTCCCGCAAGACGGTTATGTCCGTAAATGGAGCCTCCTTAGCAGAACGAGGGCATGATCGTCCGGCCGTCCACAGGGCCCTTCATCGTCCACAGGACGCCTTGAACGGGCTGCCGATGACCGCCCGGACCGGTCACCGTCCTGCCATGACATCCGATCGACCAGCGGCACTCCCCCACGCCGAATCCCTGCCCGCCGCCACACCACCCACCCAACCCTCGTCCCGCATACGTGGCATGCCGGTCCAGGGCGTCGGCGTAGGCCCCCATCCGTCCAAGGTCGAGTCCGGCAGGACGCGGTGAGCTACGCGAAGGTGCTCTGTGTCGGGCTGGTCGGGGTGACCGGGCATCTGGTCGAGGTCGAGGCCGACCTCGCTCCCGGACTGCCCGCCGTTGTCCTGTCCGGCCTGCCCGACACCGCCCTCAACGAAGCCCGCGACCGGGTACGCGCCGCGATCGTCAACTCCGGTCAGCACTGGCCCAACCGCCGGATCACGGTCAACCTGCTCCCCGCCACCCTGCCCAAACACGGCTCCGGATTCGACCTCGCCATCGCGGCGGCGATGCTCGGCGGCTCCGGTGAACTGCCGCTGGCGCCGCTGGCGGACGTGGTGATCCTCGGTGAGCTGGGGCTCGACGGGACCGTACGGCCGATCCGGGGCGTACTGCCGATGGTGGTGGCGGCGGCTCGTGCGGGGATCGGTCAGGTGGTCGTACCGGTCGAGAACGCCGCCGAGGCCGCCGTCGTACCGGGGGTGCGGGTCCGGGCGGCGGACAGCCTGCACCGACTCGTCGCGTACGTCCGGGACGGGGTGGCGCTGCTCGACCCACCGCCGCGCCGGACGGCTCCACCCGTATCCGGGCCGGATCTGGCGGAGGTCGCCGGTCAGGGGCTCGGGCGGCGGGCGGTCGAGGTCGCCGCCGCCGGTGGACACCACCTGGCGCTGCTCGGGCCGCCCGGCGCCGGCAAGACGATGCTCGCCGAACGGCTCCCGTCGATTCTGCCCGAACTGGACGACGAAACCTCCCTGGAGGTGACCGCGCTGCACTCCATCGCCGGCATCCTGCCGCCGGGCGGAGATCTCGTACGCCGCCCGCCGTTCCAGGCTCCGCACCACACCGCCACGGTGCCGGCGATCGTCGGGGGCGGATCGGGACTCGCCCGTCCCGGAGCGGTGTCGTTGGCCCACCGGGGCATCCTGTTCCTGGACGAGGCGGCCGAGTTCCAGTCGCGGGCGCTCGACGCGCTGCGGCAACCGCTGGAGCAGGGCCGGGTGGTGCTCAACCGTGCCAAGGGTGGCACCGAGTATCCGGCCAGGGTGCAACTCGTCCTCGCCTCCAACCCGTGCCCCTGTGCGAAGCCCGCCGGGGACACGCACTGCGAGTGCACGCCGCTGGCCCGTCGGCGCTACCTGTCCCGGATCTCCGGTCCGCTGCTGGACCGGATCGACGTACAGGTGGAGTTGAGCCCGCTGGGGGCGGCCGAGCTGATGGACAGCGGCGAGTCGAACGAGTCGTCGGCCGAGGTCGGCGCTCGGGTCGCGGCGGCACGGGCGGCGGCGACCGCCCGTTGGGCGAAGCTCGGCTGGAAGGTCAACGCCGACGTACCCGGCCCATACCTGCGGCAGGCCCGCTGGCGGCTGTCGGCGGCCAGCACCTACGGGTTGCGGCGGCGGCTGGACAGCGGATCCCTTTCCGCGCGGGGCTTCGACCGGATCATCCGGATGGCGTGGACCATCTCCGACCTCGACGGGCGGGACCGGCCGGGCGCCGACGACGTCGCCGAGGCGATCAACCTACGTACGAGGGAGACGCTGTGAACACCCCGAACCCGACCATCGCTCCGGCTGACCCGACCTCGGATGCTTCGTCAACACCCGACGGACGAGCCGCGATCCGGCTGGCTCGGGTCGCCCTGACCTGGGTCGCCGAACCGGGCACCTGGTCGGTCTACCGGCTCGTGCGGGAGTTCGGGCCGGTTGACGCCCTGGATCGGCTGCTCGCCGGTGACGTACCGGACCGACGGTTGCTGGCTGCGGTGGCGGCCCGGCGGACGGCGGGCGACCCGCGCGAGGTCGCCGCCGCCGCGATCGCGCACACCGAACGGCTCGGCGCCCGCATCGTCGTACCCGAGGACGACGACTGGCCGACGCAGGTCCGCGACCTCGAACCATTGTCGTTGCCCGGTGCCGAACGCAGAATCGACCAGGAAACCGCGCCACCGCTGGCCATCTGGGTACGCGGACAGTGGCCGCTGGCCGAGACGCTGGGCCGGGCGGTCGCCGTCGTGGGTGCCCGAGCCGCCACCCCGTACGGCGGTCACATCGCCACCGAACTCGGCTACGGACTCGCCAACCGGCAGTGGACCGTGGTCTCCGGTGGGGCGCACGGCATCGACGCCGCCGCCCATCGGGGCGCGCTCAACGCGGGCGGGCTGACGGTGGCCGTACTTGCCTGCGGGGTGGATCGGCCTTATCCGGCGAGCAACAGTTCGCTGTTCGACCGGATCGTGGAGACCGGGCTGCTGATCAGCGAGTGGATGCCGGGCGCGGAGCCGCTGCGCCACCGGTTCCTGATTCGCAACCGGCTGATCGCGGCGGCCACCGCCGGGACCGTACTGGTCGAGGCCGCCGCCCGCAGTGGTGCCACCCAGACGCTGCGGCGGGCACTGGCGATCAACCGCCCGGCGATGGTCGTCCCCGGCCCGGTGACCTCCGCGATGTCCGTGGGCGCCCACGAACTGCTCCGCGAACATCCGCGAACCCGGCTGGTGACCGGAGTTCCACACGTACTCGAAGAGGTCGGCCGGATCGGCGCGGACCTGGCGCCGCTCGCCCGCGCGCCCCGGCAGCCGCGCGACCTGCTCGACGACGAATCGGCCCTGGTCCTCGAAGCGCTCCCGCGCCGGGGCGTCCTCGGCCCGGACGAGTTGGCCGCCCGCGCCGGCCTGGACATCCGGCTCACGCTGCGCAAGCTTGCCCTGCTCGAAGACCTCGACCTGATCGTCCGCCGCGAGGGCGGGTACGCCCTCGCGGCACCCGCGCCCCGCCCGACCACCGCCGTCGACATCTGATGCCTCATCGATGATGATGATGGCGGTCAGGCCCGGCCGGCGGCCAGGATCTCCAGGTAGTGCGGGTTATACATGATGCCGAGCACGTTCCCGAACGGGTCGACCACGGAGGCGGTGACGAAACCCGAGGGCCGGTCGACGCGCGGCTCGTACTCCTTCGCGCCCATCGACGTCAGCTTCTCCAGGGCCGCCGTCACGTCGTCCACGTGCCAGAACAGGACCGCGCCGCCGGGCTCGGCCGCTGCCGCCCCGCCGGGCCGGTAGCGGCCGTCGATCAGGCCCAGCTCGTGCTGGTAGTCGCCGATCCGGAACTCCCGGTATCCGGGCTTGCCGTCCGGACCGGGGAACTCGAAGTACGGCTCGATGCCGAGCAGTTCGGCGTACCACCGCGTCGCCGCGTCGAAATCGTCGGCGAAGTAGGTGACCGTCGCCATGCCACGCAAGATCGGGGTGCCGCTCATGGTGAAAACCTCCAAAGCAGATCGTTGTCGCTGGTCAAAAGCGCTTCCCTGGTGCTGTCGAGAACGCTACCGGCCATTGCGGAACGTCCCGTTCCTCAATGCCTGCCAGACTTCGGGAATGTTGGAAACCTCGGTCCGGCTGCTGCGCCTGCTGACCCTGTTGCAGACCCGGCGTACCTGGTCCGGCTCGGACCTGGCCGCCCGCCTCGACGTCACCACCCGGACCGTCCGCAACGACGTCGAGCGGCTGCGCCAACTCGGCTACCAGGTGCACTCCGCCACCGGCACCACCGGCGGCTACCGCCTCGGTGCCGGCACGGCACTGCCCCCGCTGCTGCTCGACGACGAGGAGGCCGTCGCCGTCGCCGTCGGCCTACGGGCCGCCGCCGGGGGTACGGTCGCCGGGATCGAGGACCCGTCGCTGCGGGCCCTGACCAAACTCGAACAGACGTTGCCCACCCGGTTACGCCACCGGATCGACGCGCTGCGCTCGGCCACCGAATCCGCGGCGGGCGGCGGACCAACCGTCGACGTCGACACGCTCAGCATCGTCGCCGCCGCCGCGCGCGACCACGAGCTGCTCCGCTTCGACTATCTCGACCGGGACGGCCGGAGCAGCACCCGCCGGGCGGAACCCCACCGGCTCGTCTACACCGGACGCCGCTGGTACCTGGTCGCCTGGGACACCGACCGGGAGGACTGGCGTACGTACCGGGCCGACCGCATCACCCTCCGACTGCCGAACGGGCCACGCTTCACCCCGCGCGAACCCCCGGAGGGCGGCGCCGCCAGCCACGTCATGCGCGGCCTGCGCTCACTGGCCTGGAAATACAAAGCCCTGGTACGCCTGCACGTGCCCGCCGAGGTCATCGCCGAACGGATGCCCCCGGAGGCCGGCCTGCTGACCGTGATCGACGACCACAACTGCCTGCTGGAAACCGGCTCCGACCTGCTGCACGACCTCGCCGGTTTCCTCGGCAACCTCGACGTCGCCTTCACCGTGCTCGACCCGCCCGAACTCCGCGACCACCTGCGTACGCTCGCCGCCCGCTACTCCGCCGCCGCCGAGTAGCCCCACACCGATGGATGGCGCGAATTTCCCTACCGGGCCGACTCTCGCAGGTCCCCTCTCCCCGTGACATCCGCGACATCGTCGGGGCGTACCCTTCCGCACGGCTCAGCGCAAAGTCGCCCAAACGGAGGGTTTCCATGGCTCTGGTACGACGCGCGTCCGTTCTGGACAACGCCGGACAACTGGTGGTGACGACGGTCGGTCGTGTTGCCGCCCAGGCCGGCACCGCCACGTCCACACCGGTCAACGGCGACGCATCGGCTACCGCCGGCACCCCCGACCAGGGTCAGCCGGACGGCGCCAACGAGGAGGCGCCCGCCGAGGCCGCCTCGGCCACCTCCCAGCAGGCCGGCTTCGGTGCCGTCATCGCCGCGTTCGCGACCATCGCGGCCGGCGGCTACGGTGCGTGGCAGATCTGGTCGAGCGGCGGGGCGGCCACCATCATCCAGCCGCCGGACACCACCGCCGTTTTCGGTACGTTGCTCGTCTTCGCCGCCGCCGTCGAGCGGGTCCTGGAACCCTTCTCCCGCTGGTTCCCCGGCCGGCGTACCGAAGCCGCGTTGGAACAGACGATCGTGGCGCTGGCCAACCGGGCCGGCAACCCCACCCACGCCGACCTTGCCGCCGTGGCACACGCGAAGGCACAGGTCGAGCGGGCGCGCGGCAACCGCACCATTGTGGCCTGGGGCATCGCGACCGCGGTCGCCACGGTCGCCTCCAGTGCCGGCGGGTTCTACGTGCTGCACGCGATCGCCGGCCCGGAGTGGGACGGGCTGCCGGTCTGGGTCGACGCGATCGTCACCGGCGTGATGGTCGGCAGCGGCACCAAGCCGGTGCACGACCTGATCAGCCGGTTCCAGGGCGCCAAGGACCAGGCCCAGAACCCCACCGCCTGACAACGCTTCCCTTCAGCGGGCCGGACCGGAGACCGCTCCGCCCCGGCCCGCCGCCCTTCCCCTCGGCCCGCTGCCCTTCCCCTCGGCCCGCTGCCCTTCCCCTCGGCCCGCTGCCCTTCCCCTCGGCCCGCTGCCCTTCCCCTCGGCCCACCGGCCAGCAGAAGCCGCCCTCCGCCCCGGCCCGCTGACCCTGCCCCGCTGGCGGAAGGTGCACGGCGAGCCGGCTTGACTCCGGTCGCCGTACGGTCGACGGTCACAGGCGATGAGCCGCGACTCCCGCAGTACCCGGGCGATGCACGAGCGTCTGCCGCAGCCGATGCGCGACGCGGTGGACGACTTCGCCCGGCACCTGTCCCGGGTGGACAACCGTTCCCCGCACACCGTCCGGGCGTACGTCGCCGACGTCGTCTCGCTGCTCGACCACGCCGTCCGGCTGGGCTGCGCCACTCCCGCCGACCTGGACCTCGCCGCGTTACGGAGCTGGCTGGCGAAGGTTCGTACGCTCGGCGCCGCCCGTACGAGTTTGGCCCGGCGAGCCGCCTCCGCCCGTACGTTCAGCGGCTGGGCGCACCGCACCGGTCGGATCGCCACCGATGTCGGCGCCCCGCTCGCCAGTCCCAGGGCGCACCGGGAACTGCCGAGCGTGCTCCGGGCCGACCAGGCGACCACTCTCGTACTCGCCCCCGGCGACGAGGCGTCCCCGCTGTCGCTGCGGGACCGGGCGGTGCTCGAACTGCTCTACGGCACCGGGGTACGGGTGAGCGAACTGTGCGGGCTCGACACCGGCGACGTCGACCACGGTCGCCGGGTGGTTCGGGTACTCGGCAAGGGGAACAAGGAACGCTCGGTCCCGTACGGCGCACCGGCACAGCAGGCGCTCGACGACTGGCTCCGGCTCGGGCGGCCGGCGCTGGCCGGGCCGGACAGCGGGGACGCGCTGTTGCTCGGGCAGCGCGGGGCGCGGCTGCTGCCGACCATCGCCCGCCGGGTCGTCGCCACCTACGCACGGGCCGCCGGCCTGCCCCGTACGAGCCCGCACGGGCTGCGCCACTCCGCCGCCACCCATCTGCTGGAAGGCGGCGCCGACCTGCGCGCCGTACAGGAGATGCTCGGCCACGCCTCCCTGTCCAGCACCCAGATCTACACCCACGTCTCCCCCGAACGCCTCCGCGCCGCCTACCGCCAAGCCCACCCCCGCGCCTAAACCCCCACCCCACCCCCACCCCCACCCCCAGGCGCGCACTAATACAGAGAATGAGTGGCTATCGGGGCACGAATTACCACTCATTCTCTGTATTAGTGAGGATCTTGGGGGTGAGGGGAAGGGGCGGCGTGGATAGGATGATTGGGTGAGCGATGGAGGGTCAGCGCCGCCTGAAGCGATTGCTGGGGCACGGTTGTTCTTCTCGCTCGACCCGGCGGTCTCCCATCTCAACCACGGCTCGTTCGGCACCGTGCCGATCAGTGTCCAGCGGGCCCAGCAGCGGCTGCGCGACGAGACCGAGTCCAACCCGCAGCGGTTCTTCACCCGTGGGCTGACCGACCGGATGGCCCACGCCCGCAGCTACCTGGCCACCTTCCTCGGTGCCGACCCGGAGGGGACCGCGCTGGTCGGCAACGCCACCACCGGGGTCGCGGTGGTGTTGCAATCGCTGCGGCTGGAGCCGGGCGACGAGGTGCTCAGCACCGACCACGGCTACGGCGCGGTCAACCTGTCCGTCGAGCGGGAGTGCCGGCGTACGGGCGCGGTGGCGCGGATCCTGACGGTGCCGCTGGCCGCCCCGGACGAGGAACTCGTGGAGATCATCCGGTCCGGTCTACGGCCGGGGCGGACCAAACTGCTGATCGTGGACCAGATCACCTCGCCCACCGCCCGCCTCTTCCCGGTCGACGCGATCGTCGCCGTGGCCCGCGAACTCGGCGTGCCGGTGCTCGTCGACGCGGCGCACGTCCCCGGGATGCTGCCGGTCGAGGTGGACCGGATCGGCGCCGACTTCTGGGTCGGCAACTTCCACAAATGGGCGTACGCCCCCCGTGGCACCGCCGCACTGGTGGTGGCTCCGCGGTGGCGGGCGAAAATCGAACCGCTGGTCGTCTCCTGGGAGCAGGAGACCGGGTTCCCGCTCAACGTCGAGTACCAGGCGACACTCGACTACTCCGGCTGGCTGGCCGCGCCGGTGGGTCTGTTCACCCTGCGCAGCATGGGCGTCGACCGGGTTCGGGCGCACAACGCCGCGCTGGCCGCGTACGGGCAGCGGGTGGTGGGTGCGGCGCTCGGTCTGGGGCCGGCCGACCTGCCGGACCCCGGCGGACCGACGGTCTCCATGCGCCTGGTTCCGCTGCCGGACGGTCTGGGCACCACCTTTGCCGACGCGCTCGCGCTGCGGCAGCGGATCGCCGACACCCTCGCCATCGACGTTTTCCTCGGCCCGTGGAACGGCCGGGGCTGGCTGCGGCTCAGCGCGCAGGTCTACAACCGGGCCGAGGAGTACGACCGGCTCGCCGAGGCCCTGCCCGACCTGCTCGCCACCGCCCGCTGACGCCGGTTACCGGTAGCAGCCGGACCCTGGCCAGGCCGAGCAGTGCCAGCGGGTCGAGGTAGTGCTCGCCCCGGCGCAGCCCCCAGTGCAGGCAGGTCTCGCTGGGACAGCCGGGGTGGCCGGGGAGCAGTGCACCGATCGCCTCCCCGGAGGTGAGCCGGTCACCTGGGTGGACCGACGGCTCGACGGGTTGGTAGGTGGTCCGTAGCCCGTCGGTGTGGGAGACGCTGACCACCGGTGTGCCGGCGACCCGACCGGCGAAGAGCACCACGCCGGGGCCGGCCGTGCGGACCGGCGCGCCGGCCGGGCCTTCGAGGTCGACGCCGCGATGACCCGACTGCCACGGGACCGGTGGCGGGTCGAACCGCCGGGCCACCCGGGGTACGCCCGCGAGCGGCCACCGCCAGCCTGACCCGACCGGCGCCGCCTCGACCACGACCGACCGGAACAGGACCGAGCCGATCCGGGACGGCCCGACCGCAGCCGACCGGCCTGCGGGCGTCAGCAGCCCCGCCACCAGCGCTGCCGACAGCAGCGCGGCGAGCGGGATCGGTGGTGGCGCCGGGCGTCGGTACGTCCTCATGGCGCGAGCGTGGCCGGTGGCGCCCGGCGACACAACCGGGTCGGGGTCGGGCTGTGGACAGCCTGACCGGCTGTGGAAAACGTCCGCCGAGGCGGTTGATCTGCTATGGCCGACGGGGCGCCCGACAGCTCGGGACCTTCGCCCTGTCGGTCGGCGGCTGCGTGCCGGATGGTCGCAGGATGCGCGGAGCCTGCGGATGTGATGCGACACGTACGGTCGACCACCCCCGTGGGGTGTGCCGGGCGGAACCTAGGCTGGGCCCGGTGTGCCCGATCACGGGCCCGAGCCGGGGAGGCCGACTGATGACCACGGTGGACGAGGTGAGTGGCCCGTCGCGGCTGGCGTTGCCGGGCGAGGGGATCAGCGCGGAGGAGCTGCAACTGGCCGCCCGCAACCACGGGCTGCCGTTGGAGGCGCTGCGGTACGACGTGACGCCGATCGGCCTGCACTACCTGCTCACTCACTATGACATTCCGGACACCAGTGCCGAGACCCACACGCTCACCGTCGACGGTCGGGTGGACACCCCGCTGGTCCTCGACCTGGCCGAGCTGAGGCGCCGCCCCCGGGTCACCCACCGGGTCACCATGGAGTGCGCCGGGAACGGCCGGGCCCTGCTGGAGCCCCGCCCGGTGAGCCAGCCGTGGCTGGTCGAGGCGGTCGGCACGGCGGAATGGACCGGCACCCCGCTGGCGCCACTGCTGCGCGAGGCGGGGCTGGCGTCGGACGCGATCGAGGTCCTCTTCACCGGCGCCGACCATGGCGTGGAGCGCGGGGTGGAGCAGGACTACCAGCGGTCGCTGCCGGTGCCGGAGGCGCTGCGCGAGGACGTGCTGCTGGCGTACGAGATGAATGGTCTTCCGTTGTTGCCGCAGCACGGCGCCCCGCTGCGCCTGGTCGTGCCCGGCTGGTACGGCATGGCGCACGTCAAGTGGCTACACCGGATCGAGCTGCTGGACCGGGAGTTCACCGGTTACCAGAACGCGGAGGCCTACCGGGTACGCCAGCACGCCGACGATCCGGGCGTGCCGGTGACCCGGATCGAGCCGAGGGCGTTGGTCCAGCCGCCCGGCTTTCCCGACTTCATGTCCCGGTCACGGGCCCTGCGGCCCGGTACGGTCCCGCTGACCGGCCGCGCCTGGTCCGGTCACGCCCCGGTGACCGGGGTGGAGGTGACCGTCGACGGCGGCCTCACCTGGGCCCCGGCAACCCTCGAACCGGCTGCCGAGGGCACCGGCGACGGGTCGACGGGCACGCAGTGGGCCTGGCGCCGCTGGCGGTACGACTGGGTCGCCACGCCCGGCCGGTACACCCTGAGCGCTCGGGCGACCGACGCGTCGGGGCGGGTTCAGCCGGTGGAGCAGCCGTGGAACCGGGGCGGGTTCGCCAACAACCTGGTGCAGCGGGTCGAGGTCGCCGTTCTCGACGAGTGAGTGGCCACGCTCGGGGGTCGGCGGCCGTGCCGCCGGCCCCCGCCGGTAACTCGGTGCTCAGTTGCTCGGGTTACGCAGGGTGGCCGAGGTTGACTCAGTTGCCGAAGCCGGAATCCGCCGGAAGGGAGATCTCCGGCTTTTCCAGCTCTTCCACGTTGACGTCCTTGAACGTCATGACCCGGACATTCTTCACGAAGCGCGCAGGCCGGTACATATCCCAGACCCACGCGTCGTGCATCTCCACCTCGAAGTAGACCTCGCCGTCCGAGTTCCGCACGTGCAGGTCGACCTGATTGGCAAGATAGAACCGGCGCTCGGTCTCGACCACGTAGGAGAACTGGCGGACGATATCGCGGTACTCCCGGTAGAGCTGCAGTTCCATCTCGGTCTCGTACTTCTCGAGATCTTCCGCGCTCATCGCACTCCGCCTTCCATGGCCACATCTTCCCCCACCGACGCTGGCGGCCGAGGCTGCTCCCCCAACGCCACGCCGACGGTACCCCCTGTCGGGGTCGTCCGCTTCCTCGACTCATCCCCACCGACCCGCACCGGTCGCCGGGACCGTGGCGGGCTGCCGGCCCGACCCGAGATCGACGCCACGTTCACGTACGAGAAGCGGTGCTCCTCGCACGGTCCGTGACGCTCCAGCGCCGCCGTGTGCTCCGCCGTGATGTAACCCTTGTGGTCGGCGAACCCGTAACCGGGGTACCGACCGTCCAGCTCCACCATGATCCGGTCACGGGTGACCTTGGCCAGCACGCTGGCGGCGGCGACGCAGGCGGCAACCTGATCACCTTTCCACACGGCGAGACCCGGCACACCGAGACCGTCCACCCCGAAGCCGTCGGTGAGCACGTACTCCGGTCGGGTGGACAGCGACGCCAGCGCCCGGCGCATCGCGGCCAGGTTGCACACGTGCAGCCCGCGCGCGTCCACCTCGGCCGCCGGGATGACCACCACCGCGTACGCCAGCGCCTGGTCGACCACGGACCGGTAGACCCGCTCGCGGGCGGCCGGGGTGAGCAGCTTCGAATCGGCCAGCTCGTCGATCTCGCCGCGCCGCCCCTCGGGCAGTACGGCGGCGGCGGCCACCAGCGGACCGGCACAGGCTCCCCGTCCGGCCTCGTCCGCACCGGCGACGTGCCGGAAGCCGCGTCGTTGCAGGGCGCGCTCCAGCGCGTACAGGCCGCCCTCCCGGCGGACCACGGTGCGCGGCGGGGTCAGCACTACCGCTCACCGCCCAGCAGGCGGCGCAGCAGGGCCGGCAGCTCGGTCGGGTAGAACCGCTCGTCGGTGCGGTCGAGTTCGGCGACCGACCACCACCGGTGCTCGTCGATGCTGTCCCGCTCGATCTGGTCGAAGCCGGTCGTGTCGACCTCGAAGGCGGCGGGTCCGGCCGGCACCCGGACCACGAAGAAGTCCTGCTCCTGGCGGTACCACCGGCCGGCGAACGGAAACTCGGTGATCTCCTGCCAGACCGGCTCGCCGACCTGGTCGGCGGTCAGCCGCAGCCCGGTCTCCTCGGCCAGCTCGCGGACCGCGCCGTCGACCGGGGACTCGCCGTCGTCCAGGCCACCGCCGGGGGTGAACCAGTAGCGGTGCTCGGGCCGCGCCGGATCCCAGCCGTGGAACAGCAGCACCCGGTCGGCGGTGTCGAGCAGCAGCACCCGGGCGGCCCGGCGAGGGGTGAAGACGGTCACCGGCTCAGCCTAGACGCGCCCGGTCCGCCCGAATACGGGCGCCCGGGGCGGAAGGCGACCCAGCGGGGCCCGCATGGACCGGTGTTACGGATTGGGGACCCCGTCGTACGAGTCGGGCACCGACAACCACTTGGCCCGGTCCAGCGGCCAGAAGACGGTGAAGGCCCGCCCGACCACCGAGTCCACCGGGATGGTGGCCAGGTTGATGTCCCCGTCGGGGTTGGCGGACTTCGACTGCTCCCAGTGCTCCAACGAGTCACCGGAGGCCGACCGGTGGTCGCCCATCACCCAGAGCCGGCCCTTCGGCACGGTGATGTCGAACTCCTCGTCGGCGGCCCGGTCCCGGACCCCGTTCTCGCTGAAGATGTACGGCTCGTCCAGCGAGTGCCCGTTGATCATCAGTCGGTCCTGCGGGTCGCAGCAGACGATGTGGTCGCCGCCGACGCCGATCACCCGCTTGATGAAGTCCTCGCCGTCGGGGTTGTTGCTCCACTCGAACGGCGCCTTGAAGACCACGACCTCACCCCGGTCGGGGGTGCGGAAGTCGTAGACCAGCTTGTTGACGAGCACCCGGTCGTTGATGTCCAGGGTGTGCTGCATCGACGGGGACGGGATGTAGAAGGTCTGCAGCACGAATGCCCGGACCAGGACCGCGACCAGCACGGCCACGCCCAGCAGGATCGGAAGTTCCCGCCAGAAGGAGTTACGCGGCTTCGGCTTGTCGGTCTGCTCGTCAATCACGGGTGGAGCCTACGATGCCGAGCTGGGAGCCAGCGCCGGGAACTCGCGGAAATCAACAACGGCCCCAGGATCGGCACTACGACCGCGAGTCCGACGCCGCCGTCCGATGTGACCGGCGGGTGCGCCCCGGCCGGTGCGGCGACCACCTCGGGCAACTTCTCGAAGGTCTCCGGCACCGACAGCGAGTCCCACCGGCTGTACGGCCAGACGACGACAAAGGCCCGGCCGATCACGTTCTCGATCGGCACCGGGCCCTGGCACCGGGCGTCCTGCGAGACGAGTCGATGGTCGCCCATCACGAAGAGCTGCCCCGCCGGGACCACCACCTCGTCGAACCGTCGGGAGCGGCACTCCTTGGGGTCCGGCGGGATGTCCAGCGGCGAGTCCTGCAACACGTACGTCTCGTCGAGCGGGACGTCGTTGACGGTCACCCGACCCTGCTCGTCGCAGCACTTGACCCGGTCGCCGGGGACCCCGACGACGCGCTTGATGAAGTCCTTCTCGCCGGGGCGGCTGACCCCGACCAGGTCGCCCACGGTCCGGCCGAGCTTGCCGACGAAGCCCGGCTCGGGCTCGTCGCTCTGCTGCGGCGCCCAGCGGTCGGTGCCCCGGAACACGACGACCTCGCCGCGAACCGGGTCCCGCATGTCGTACACGACCTTGTTGACCAGCACCCGGTCGCCGACCAGCAGGGTGTCCTCCATGGACCCCGAGGGGATGAAGAACGCCTGGAGCAGGAAACTGCGGATCAGTACGGCGAGGCAGAACGCGACCACGAGGAGCAGTGGCAGCTCCTGCCAGAGCGGCATCTGCTTGCGGGCACGTCGGACCCGTCGGCGCCAGGGCTCGACGTCGTCCTGTTCTTCCACGCTACGTACCACGCATCTCCCCGGTCCCGAGATACAGCACTACCGCCCGGTCGAGCCGACGTCGGCTCCGGGCGGTAGCGCGGACGCGTCCCGCCACCCGCGACACCGTCACGGTGAGACGTTCCGCTTCTGCCCGTGCGGCCAGCGTAGCCTCCGCCGGCCAGGACGGCACGCCCCCACGACCGGGGGCGATGCCGGACCGGGTCAGCTTGCCTGCTTCTCGCGCTTCTCCTTGATCTTCGCCTTCTTGCCGCGAAGCTCACGGAGGTAGTAGAGCTTGGCCCGACGGACGTCACCGCGGGTCACGACCTCGATCCGGTCGAGCGCGGGGCTGTTGACCGGGTAGGTCCGCTCCACACCGACACCGAAGCTGACCTTGCGGACGGAGAAGGTCTCCTGCAGGCCACCGCCCTGACGGCGGATGACCACGCCCTGGAAGATCTGGACCCGGGAACGGTTACCCTCGATGACTCGGGCGTGCACCTTGACGGTGTCACCGGCCCGGAAGGCCGGGGTGTCGGTCCGCTGCGACTGGGCGTCAAGCGCGTCCAGGGTGTTCATCGCTGCATCCTCGTAATGCTCACGGCGCACCGGGCGTCGGCGCGCGGACTGGGTGATACTGATCCCCGCAGGAACCGGGGATCCTCGTGGCCGCCCACGGCGTGGACAACCACGGCAACCTCCCTACTTTGCCATATCGGCGGGCGGCACCTGAAATCCGGCTCCGCGCAGGGTGGCGACGTCACGTTTGTCCAGGTGCTCGGCGGGCAGCGCAGCCAGCAGGTCCGGCCGGCGCCGGGCCGTACGCAACAGGGCCTCGTCGCGCCGCCAGCGGGCGATCCGACCGTGGTCACCGGAGCGCAGGATCTCCGGCACGTCCTGCTCCCGCCAGCTCGGCGGCTTGGTGTACACCGGTGCCTCCAGCAGCCCGTGCGCGTGCGACTCCTCGTCCAGGGAGTTCGCGTTGCCGAGCACGCCGGGCAGCAACCGGGTGATCGCCTCCAGCATCACGATCACCGCCACCTCGCCGCCGAAGAGCACGTAGTCGCCGAGCGAGACCTCGGTCACCGGCATCCGGGTCTCGGCGTACGCCAGCACGCGCTGGTCGATGCCCTCGTACCGGCCGCAGGCGAAGATCAGGTGCGGTTCGGCGGCCAGCTCGTGGGCGTACGCCTGGGTGAAGGGCACCCCGGCCGGGCTCGGCACCAGCAGCCGGGGCGGTGGTGTGCCACCGACCGGAACCAGCGCGTCGAGCGCCTCACCCCACGGCTCCGGCCGCATCACCATGCCCGGACCACCGCCGTACGGGGTGTCGTCGACGGTGCGGTGCACGTCGTGCGTCCAGGTCCGCAGGTCGTGCACGGCCAGGTCGAGTACGCCGCTGGTCCGCGCCTTGCCGATCAGGGAGAGATCGAGCGGCGAGAAGTACTCGGGGAAGATGGAGACCACGTCAACGCGCAAACCACTCACACCTCAGCTAGCGGGGACCGGCCGGTCGGAAGACTCGCGGGACCGGCCGGTCAGAGGTCGAAGAGGCCAGCGGGGGCGTCGACCACGACCCGGCCGGCGGCCAGGTCCACCTCGGGCACGATCGCCTTGACGAACGGCACCAGCGCGACCCCGCCCTCGGGTCGGCGCAGCACCAGCAGGTCGGAGGCGGGCGCGTGGTCGATCCGGGTCACCTCACCGAGCGGCTCACCGGTCGGGCTGACCGCGGCGAGGCCGACCAACTGGTGGTCGTTGAACTCGTCCGGGTCGGTCGGCGGCGGGACGTCCGCGCTGTCCACCCAGAGCAGGGTGCCGCGCAGCACCTCGGCGAGGTCGCGGTCGTAGAAGCCCTCGAAGAGCACCAGCGGATGGCCCTGGTGCCAGCGGACCGTCTCGATGGTGAGCGTCTCGGGCACCCGTACCGGTTCGCCCCCGTCGGTGACCGGGGCGGGAGCGACGGGCGTCCGGGCGGACGCCGCCGGGTCGGCGCGAAACACCGACCCGACGGCGAACCGTGCCTCAGGTTCGTCGGTCCGCACCTCCACGGTGACCTCACCGTGGACACCGTGCGGCCGGCCGATCCGGCCGACGATAAGGAGCATCAGTACGAGTCGACGATGTCGACCCGGACCCCACGACCACCGATCGAGCCGATCACCTGGCGCAGCGCCTTCGCGGTACGCCCGGAGCGGCCGATCACCGTGCCGAGGTCCTCGGGGTGCACCCGCACCTCAAGGCGCTTACCCCGGCGCGAGTCGACCAGCCGGACGCGTACGTCGTCCGGGTGGTCGACGATGCCCTTGACCAGGTGCTCCAGTGCCGGCCGGATAGCCACGTCAGGCCTGCTCGCCGGAGGCGGCACCAGTCTGCTCCTCGGTCTTCGCCGGCTCCTCGGCCGGCGCGGCCGCCTTGGCGGCCTTCTTGGCCGTCTTGGCCGGCGCGTCGGCAACCCCGGCCGCGGCCTTGGCCTCGGCCTCGTAGGCGGCGAGCCGGTCGGCCGGCGCGTCCTTCACCAGCAGCGGCGGCGGGGCCGGCAGGCCCTTGAACTGCTGCCAGTCGCCGGTCTTCTCCAGCAGACGCTGGACCGCCTCGCTCGGCTGCGCGCCGACGGACAGCCAGTACTGGACCCGTTCCGACTTGACCTGGATGATCGAGGGGTGTTCCTTCGGCTGGTAGATGCCGACGAACTCGATCGCACGACCGTCCCGCTTGGTACGCGAGTCGGCGACGACGATGCGGTATTGCGGGTTGCGGATCTTACCCATCCGCAGGAGCCGGATCTTTACGGCCACAGTCTGTTCGCTCCTGTTGCGATTCTCACCAGCCCGGAAGGGCGGTGGGCGGGTGAGCGCCAACGGCACAGTGGGGTTTGGGCCGGAGACAACTCGGTGGACTGGCAACGCGGCCGGGTTAGAGGGCGCCGAACGCGTGCCGGATACCAGCGACCCATTGTGCCAGATCCGGTACGGATATCTCACCTCGGACCCGGCCAACCTGGCCATCCACCCTGATTGTCTGATTCGTCCCACCTCGTACGCCCGGCCCACGACGCCCTCCCCGATCATCCGGGCGAGCCGCCCGTGCCCGGATCCGGCCCCTGGGCGAGTCGGCGCAGCAGGTCCCGGGCCGGGCCGTCGGGCACCCGGCCGAGCGCCGCGCGGGCCCCCCGGGCGTGCTCGTCGACCAGCCGCGCCAGTTCCGCCGGTGCGGCGTCCGGAAGATGCCGGTGCACGGTCAGCGGATCGAGCGCCGCCCCGGTGCGCTCGCCCCTCGCCGTCCGCAGCTCGTCGGCCAGGGCGTGGCTCACCCCGAGGTGCCGCCCGTACTCGGCCAGCGCGTTGACCACCGCCGGGCTCGCCCCGCCGAGCCGCCCACCGAGCCGGCAGGGCAACTCGAAGATGGTGGCCATCCGGGCGGTGAGCAGGTCCACGGATACCGCCCGATCGGTCCCGGCCACCGCCGTCACATCCCGCAGACCCGCCCCATTGCCGTGCTCGGCGCGCAGTTCCCGGGCCCGGCCCTCGCAGCTGGCGGTCAACGCGTCGGCGAACTCCGTCACCACCGCCGCCCCACCCTGCGCGGCCAGCTCGTAGGCGCGGGCGAGCAGGTAGTCGGCGAGCAGTACGGCGAACCGGCTCCCCCAGGGCACCGCACCGGCGGCACCGCCCTGGCGGGCGGCCGGCCCGTCCCCGGTCGGCGCCGCCCTCGGCGACGGCACCCACGCCCCCGCATCGCCGGGCGGTGTGCGACCGGCGCCGGAGGCCGGCCCGCCGGGCGGTGTGCGACCGGCGCTGGGCGGGTGGGGCGGTGAGGGTCCGGCACCGTCCATCGCCAGGCCGGCGAGCAGGCCGAGATCCACCGCCGCCGCCAGCGCGTGGCTGACCGGATTCCGGCGGCCGCCGACGTACCCGGCGGCGAGCAGGAGCACCGCCGGACGCAGGGAGATCGTTTCCGGGTCCCGGTCCACGGTGAGCAGCCGGACGAACATCGGCCAGTCGTCGCGTACGCAGCCGGCGAGCAGCTCGGCCACGGCGGCCAGGTCCCGGCGCAGCGTCCGGCCCAGACCGGGGTCCAGCGGCGGCAACGATTCGAGGATCCGTTCCGCACCGGGCCCGTCGGGGTGCAGCGCCAGCCGCCGGCACAGCTCGAAGATCGGGCGGTCGTCGTCGAAGGTCGACTCCAGCACCCGCCAGGCGAGCAGGTAACGGCGGGCCGCGTGCCGGCCGGTCTCGAAGTAGCCGGCGTGCCGGGCGCCGAGTTCGCGGGCGTACGGGGCCGGGTCGATCGGATCGTCGGCCGACTCCCGCAACGCCATGTCGATCGTGGCGGCGGCCAGGGTGCCGGACTCCAGCGCGAAACTGATCCCCTCACCGGTGAACGGGCTGGCCAGCCCGGCGGCGTCACCGACCAGCAGCAGCCCCGGCACCCCGCACCGGGCCGGGTCGAAGTCGAGCCGCAGCGGTGCCCCGCTCATCCGGCCCACCGGGCGGGCCCGGCGGAACCTCGGGTCGGTCGCGGTCAGCTCGGTCACGAAGCGGTCGTACAGGCTGCGGACACTGTCCCGGTGGGCCGGGTCGAAGAGGCCGACCCCGACGTTCACCACCCCGCCGCCGACCGGGAAGACCCAGCCGTACGAGGGCAGCAGGTGCCGTTCGGTCACGTCGAACAGCGGCAGGTGGATCTCCAGCAGCGGGTCGAGTCCCACCACGCCGGCGAAATAGCCACGGGCGGCGAAACCCGTCTGCTCTCGGGCACCGGACCGCAGCCCCGCCTGCCGGCCCAGCCCGGAGGCCGCCCCGTCGGCGGCGACCACCACCGGGGCACGGACCGCCATCCGCCGCCCCTCCCGCTCGATCTCCACCCCGCGTACCGCGCCGGGCTCGCCGAGCAGGTAGGTCGCGCGGGCGTCGGCCCAGAGGGTCGCACCGGCCCGGACCGCCCGGTGGCAGAGCTTCGCGTCGAGTTCCAGCCGGGGCACCACCATCCCGTACGACAGCGGCCCGTCCCGGTCGTACCGGAAGTCCCGGGTGCCCCGGCCGCGCATCCGGACCCGGACCCCGGCGACCCGCGCCGCCCCGGTCAGCTCCTCCAGCACCCCCATCTCGGCCAGCAGCCGCACCGCCGCCCGGGTCAGCCCGTCCCCGCAGCTCTTCCCCCGGGGGAAGTCCCGCCGGTCCACCAGCAGCACCCGCCGCCCCCGCCGGGCCAGGTGGTACGCGGCCGCCGAACCGGCCGGCCCGGCACCCACCACCACCGCGTCGAGCCCGTCCGGGCCGGTCGCCCCGGCCACCTCAACCGGCCCGGGCGATGGCGTGGTCGGCCAGCCGCCACAGCGACTCCCGGGCCGGGCCGGCGGGGAGCCCGGCGAGGTGCCCACGGGCGCGGGTGGCGAGTTCGCGGGCCTCGCCGAGGACCTGGTCCACCACCCCGGAGCGGAGCACCAGGTTGCGTACCTCGGCCAGTTGGGCGGCACCGGGTTCGAGGACCCGCAGCAGTTCCCGTACCCGGTCGGCGGCCGGGGTGGCACGGGCCAGCAACCGCAGTACGGACAGCGTGTAGACACCCTCCCGGACGTCGCCGAGCGGGTACTTGCCCAGCCGCTCGGCGCTGCCCCACACGTCCAGCGCGTCGTCCGCCATCTGGAACGCGATGCCCAGGTCGTGGCCGTACCGGGACAGGGCGGTGACGATCCGGTCCGGTGCGCCGGCCAGCCGGGCGCCCAACCGGCACGGGAGTTCGAACAGGGTGGCCGTCTTACCGGCGATGATCTCCAGGTACTCGGCCTCGGTCAGGCCGGTGTGGAAGGCGTTCTCCGTCTCCCGGAGCTGACCGGTGCAGAGTTCGACCAGCGCCCGCGCGGTCTCCCGGCCGTAGCCGTCGTCGAACGTGGCGATCAGCGCGCTCGCCCTCGCCACCAGGAACGTGCCGGTGACCAGGGCGGCCGAGTCGCCCCACTCGGCGTTGACGGTCGGCCCGTGCCGGCGGGTGACGGCCCGGTCGAGCACGTCGTCGTGGTAGAGGGTGGCCAGGTGCAGCAGCTCTAGGGCGGCGGCCGCGTCCAGCAGCCGGTCCGGCCGGAACGTGCCGAACTCCCCCGCGACCAGCAGCAACGCCGGCCGGATCCGTTTACCGCCCCGGTCGAGCAGGGTGGTGGCCATGGTCCAGAGGCCGGGGTCGGCCGACGCCACCGCGTCCTTCATCCGCCGGTCCAGGTCGGCCAGCGCGCTCCGGGTACGCGCGCTGGTCAACCAGCGGTCGTCGACCGTCGCCGCGCCGAGCACCGTCATCGCGCCACCCCCGTGGACAGGGGCGCGACCGGGCCGGGGTCGGACGGCCGGGCGGGCGCGTACCGGCGGGGCGGATCCGGGTGTGCGGTCATGGTGGACCTCCTCGACTCAGCCACGCCGGCCCCGCTCGACCGGATCCGGCATGGCGGGCAGCTCGGCGGAACCCGGCGACCGGGGGGCCGGCGGCACGGGTGGCTCCAGGACGGCACGGCAGCGGACCAGGAACGCCTCCACCCCCCGGCCGTCGATCCGGACCGCGACGATGCCCGGCCCGGTCAGCACGGCGGCGGTCGGCAGTGCCGGGGTGGCCGGCGGCACCTGGGCCCGGTCCCGGATGTTGCCGGCGGCGTCGACCGCGACCAGCGACAGCGGGCGCCCACCGGCGTTGAGCAGGGTGACCGTGACCCGCTCGGCCGGACGCGGCAGCCCGAGCACCAGGCCGAGCCCGAGCCGCAGCGCGGTACCGCCGGCCGGCGGGTCCAGCGCCACCAGCGCCCGGCCGCCACCGTCGGGCGTACGCAGGCCGAAGCCCTGCTCGGTCCACTCGGGTGGGAACTGGGTGCCCCGTTCCCGGTCGGCGAAGTCGAGTCCGACCTCGGTCGGCGGCAGCGGGGCCGGCGGGCAGTACGGCTGCGCGGCCAGCAACTCGACGTCGTCGAACCAGACCCGTTCGGCACCGGGGCTCGGGTCCCGCCCGTCGGGGCGGTACGCCTCCAGGAAGACCGTGATCGCGGCGGAGCGGGCGGTGACCCGTACGGTCAGCGGGCTCCACTGCTGCGACGCCGTACCGTCGCTCCAGACGATGGTGTCGGCGGCCGGGTCCTCGCCGCCGGCCGGGTCGACGCCGAGCCGGGCCGTTCCCGGCCGGGCCTGGTCCAGGTCGTACCAGGCGGTGAGCTGGTAGGACCAGTCCGGGTTGGCGCCGATCCGCTGGTACACCCCGACCCGTTCGCGGGCACCGACCTGGAGCCCCTGGGACCGCCGTCCACCGTGTACGACGACGTTGCTGGCGGTGTGCCGGGGCGCGGTGTTCACCACCGTCGGCGCCTGCGGGTACGGCTCCCAGCCGATCGCCACCGCACCGGTGCCGCGCTGGGCGAAGCCGTCCTCGAAGCGCCGGTTGACCACGTCGACCGCCCGGATCACCACCTCGTCGCCGCCCACCCCACCGTCGTCGTCGGCGACGGTGCAGCGGGCCAGGAACGTGCCCCGGTCCGGGTACCGGTGGGCGGCGACCGCGCTCCCCCGGCTCGCCGGAGGCTGGTGCAGCTCGGTCACCACCGCCGGGATCGGTGCGGAGCAGTCGCCGAACGCCCAGGTGGCGGTGTGGGTGTCGCACCAGCCCGGATCGCTGAACGTGGCGGTCAGGGTGAGCACCGTCCTCGGGTACGTGAACAGGTCCGGTCCGGCGTCCACCGTCGGCGGCACGTTCCGTACGGTGACCAGCCGGCTGTCGGTGGCGATGCCGCCGTTGCGGTCCCGGACCCGCAGCGTGACCTCGTAGATCCCGTTGTCGGACCAGGCGTGCCGCACGGTGCTGGTCCCCTCGCACCGGGGCGGTTTGTTCGTCTCCACCACCGTGCCCGGCTCGGTCGGGGACGCGTCGCCGAAGTTCCAGGTGGTCTCGTGGGTGTCGGTCCAGTCGAGGTCGGTGAAGCGGCCGACGAGCGTGACCAGTTCCCCCTCGTCGACCACCAGGTCGGGGCCGGCGTCGACGCTCGGCGGCACGTTCGCCACGTGCACCAGGGCGAAGCTGTGGCTGGTGGCGCCGCCCGGCTCGGTGCCGGTGACGGAGTGCGTGGCCAGGTAGACGCCGCCCGAGGCGTAGGTGTGGGTGAGGTCGCGGGTGGTCACCGCCGGGCTGCCGTCGCCGGGCCGCCACGCGTACTCGGCGGCCGGGCCGGTGTGGCCGGCGGTCAGGGTGAGCGCGGTGCCGGCGGTGCCGGTGTAGGAGCCGCCGCTGCGGGCGGCGGGCACCGGGGTCCGCGCGCCGGAGCCGACCACCTCCAGGGTGCCGGTGAGGAGCAGCCCGTCGGGCTTGATGGTGATCGGGTTGTGGAAGACCGCCCGGACCCGGCCGATCCGGGTCAGCTCCGGGGGCCATCCGGTGAGGCCCCGGACGGCGCCGGTGACCGGGTCGACGCGGGTCGCGCTGCCGATGCCGGCGGCGATCCCGGTGACCACGGCGGCCACCACCACGATCACGATCCCGACCAGGATGCTGCCCGCTCCCCAGCTCACCACCGCCAGGATGATCGCGACGAGCCAGAACGCGGTGGACTCCTCCGGGTCGACGTCCGGGTCGCCGATCACCCGGGCATCCATCGCCTGCATCCCGTCCGGGTCGAGCGCGCCGTCGGGGTTCCAGCACAGGCCGACCTCGGCCCGGAAGGCGGCGTCGACGTCGACGCAACCGAGGACCGCGTCGACCACGGTCAGCGCCCCGGTCATCCGGATCGCCCCGTCGACCGGTTCGACGTCGAGTTCGCGTACGTCGGCCCGGATCTCGTCCCGCTCGACCCGGCGGGGCAGGTCGGCGTCGGCCCAGCCGTTGCCGGCGCGGGCGGCCTCGATGCCGGCCCGGACGATCGGACCGGCCACCGCGATGGTGAAGTCCCGCCCGCCGGGGACCGGGTGGTCGATCGCGTCGATGTCCGCGCCGTCGGCGGCGTTGACCGCGATGACGAGTGCGTCGGCCCGGACCCGGGTGGTCACGTCGCGCGCCTCGAAGCGCTCCCCGCCGGCCTGCGGCGTCCAGAGCGCCAACTGGCCCCGGGCGGCCAGGTCGGTGTGGACCAGGTCGCCGATCAGCGCGGCGACCTGCTCGGCCGTCGGCACCGGTACGGTACGCGGCCCGAAGCCCTGGACCAGTTCCCGTCCCTGCTCGGCGAGCCGGGTACGCAGGGTGGATTCGAGGAGTCCGAACAGGGTGTCGTTGTTGACCGTGTAGTTGGTGCCCTCCAGCCCCGGTGCCGGCGCGAGCGGACCGGCGGTGATCGTCGCGGTGTCGAACCGCACCGTGTACGCCCCCGGCCGCGCCTCCAGTTCGGCGAGGACCTCCACCCGCGCCTCGACTCCGATCGGACCGGCCAGACCCGGCCCCGCACCTCCCGTGGTGGTGCGGAACACCCGCAGGTAGGTCGGGAGGCTGATCCGTACGTGTCCGGGGTCGGGCCGGCTCACCTCGATCCGGTAGCCGGGTTGGCTCTGGTCGTCGTACAGCTCCAGGTGGGTGTCGACCGGGTAACCGTTGCTCCCGACGGAGAGCACCTGCCCGGAGTCGTCGCGCTCGTGGGGGATCGCCGGCACACCGGCGTGGACCGGGCCGGCCGGTGCGCCGTTCTCGTACGCGAGGTGGATGTACTCGGCGAGGAACTGGTCGAGTTTGCCGGCGATCGGGTCGGCGCCGGTGACGGCCACGTCGACCGCGCCACGGGGCAGCCCGTCGAGCCGGATCCCCACGTCGAGACGGTCCGGCAGCAACCCGATCGGCGCCCGCACCCGTACGGTGGCGGCCAGGTCGAGCAGCCGGGCGGACGGGACCGGCGGGTCGGCGAGGGTCACCTGTACGACCAGCCCGAGCAGGAGCCGGCAGCCGTCGGTCGCGGGCAGCAGTTCGGCGTCGAGCCGGTCCTGCGGGATCTCCAGTTGGCCGCCGGCGGTGGTCCGACCGCCGAGGTCGCGCCCGGCCGGGATCGGCAGGAACGCGGGAATCCCGCCGGTGCCGGCGTCACCGCACGCGGCGGCCCTCCACGCTGCCCGTACCGCCTTGCGCAGGACCGATGGCGTCGCCGCGATCACCACGTCGAAGCCGTGGGTGTCGGCCATGGTGCTCCCTCCGCGCTACAGGTCGGCGATCGGCGGCGTACCCCGGCGCAGCCGGGCGACCACGGCGGTCACCGGCGGTGTCCGCTCGCCGTTGAGCAGCGCGACAAAGGTCCGCTCGGGTGCGAACCGGGGTCGGGCGGCCGAGATCCGCCGGTAGTCGAGCAGCGGCGCCAGCGCCGGGTGCTGGTCACGCAGGCGCCGCAGCGGATCCGGTCCGGGGCCGCCGGGACGCCAGCGCGGCGGTCGGGTGTCCAGCACGGGAGCCGGTGCCACCGCGACGATGCCGAGTTCGGCCAGGAGCCGCCGCACGTCCTCGGTGTCGTCCGGGTCGACCGCCCGACCGGCCAGACCGGCGACCTCCCGTCGCAGGTCGGCGAGGCGGCCGGCGGCGCCGGCGCCCAGCCTCAGCTGGTCGGCGAGGGCCGGTCTGATCTCCGGGTCGATGGTGTAGTCCAGTCGCTCGATGGCGAGCAACGGGTTGGCCGCGGCGGCGCGGCCCAGCCGGGCGTTGGCGTTGACCCGGGCGAGGATGTCGGGCGCTCTCGCCCGCAGGTCTGCCCAGGAGGTGATCCGGTCGGCCACGGGGACCTCCCACCAGGGGAACGACTTGCAGGGAGCCTAGGGCTCTGACCTGCGGTTTTGCGACTTCTGTCAGGAGCACGACACTCTTGGTAGTGCCATTTTGTCCCGACTCGCCGGTCGGCCGGTCGGGGCGGGCTCAGTGCACCGGGGGTCGGTCCCAGCCCGGCGGCAGCGACGCCGGCACGGTCCACCCCGGATCGGGTACGAAGTCACGCCAGGTCCCGTCGAACGGGAACTCACCGGCCTCGATCATCCGTACCACGCGTTGCCCCTCGGCGCGGACCGCCGCCTCGTCCGGCACCCAGTAGGCCTCGGGGTGGGCCAGGCGCTCGACGAACTCCTCCTCGTCCTTCCAGCGCCAGCTCAGGTCCGGCTCGACCACGATGTCGAGGTCCTGGTCGACCACGTCCACTCCGGCCAGTTCACCGTCGTCCCAGCGCACACCGTGCTCTTCGAGGTTGACGTACCAGTGCGTGAACCGGTCGGCGGCGTCCCGGAACAACCAGACCGAGTGGTCGGCACCGGTGGGCAGGAACTTCAGCAGCGGCGGACCGGTCCAGAGACCCGTGGCGAGCCGGTAGGAGTTCGTCAGCCACTCGGTGAACGGCATCGCCCGCATGCCCCGACCGTCGACGGTGACCTCGCTGGCCACCGGGGCGTCGCGGGCGATCCAGACCAGCAGCCCCCGCTCGTCGTCGCTGACCACCCGTGCCGTCCGGGCCCAGCCGATCCGGCCCCGGCGCACGTTCCGGTGCATGATCAGCCGACCGGGGCTGAACCGGGGCACGGATGCCCCGGTCAGCAGGTCGTCGCGGGTACCGGTGGACACCGTCGGCGGGCGGCGGGCGTCAGTAGGAGCGGGCCAGGATGGCGACCAGGTCGGGCTCGTCCTCCGAGTCCGGCACCGAGCCGTCCGCCCGGACCAGGCAGCGTACGGTGACGCCCTGTCCGTTCGCCTCGGCCTCGCCGGCCACCCCGATCGCCGACCACGGCACCCGGGCCCAGCCGGTGGCCGCCGCCTCGATCGCCTCGGCGAGGGTGTTCACCTCGAAGGTGCGCGACTCGCGCAGTTCGAGGGCCTCGTCGTGCAGCGCCTTCTGGTCGGCGTCGAGCGCGGCGAGCACCGCCGCGACCGTGTCGGCCACGGCCACCGGGGTCTTCGACCCGTCCGTACGCCGGACCACGACCGCGTTGCCGGCGGCCAGGTCGCGGGGGCCGACCTCGACCCGTACCGGATAGCCCTTGAGTTCGGCGTCGACGGCCCGGCGGCCGAACGGGGTGTCGACCCGCTCGTCGAGGGCAACGCGGACCCCGGCGTCGCGCAGCGCGTCGCGCAGCTTCGCCGCCGCCTCGCCGACCCCGTCGCCGGCCTTGACCACCATCACGTACGCCTGGATCGGGGCGAGCCGGGGCGGCACCCGCAGCCCGTTGTCGTCACCGTGGGTCATGATCAGGCCACCGAGCATCCGGGTCGAGGTGCCCCAGGAGGTGGTCCAGGCGTGCTGCATGCCGCCGGTCGCCGCCGAGTACGTGATGTCGAACGCCTTGGCGAAGTTCTGCCCCAGTTCGTGACTGGTGCCCAGTTGCAGCGCCTTGCCGTCACCCATCATGCCTTCGAGGGTGTACGTGCTGGTCGCACCGGCGAACCGCTCGCGGGCGGTCTTGCGCCCGACGACCACCGGGATGCCGAGTACGTTGACCATCATGTCCTCGTACACCTCGTGCAGGATGCGGCGGGCGTAGGCCCGCGCGTCCGCCTCGTCGACGTGCGCGGTGTGCCCCTCCTGCCACAGGAACTCGCTGGTCCGCAGGAAGATCCGGGGGCGCAGTTCCCAGCGGACCACGTTCGCCCACTGGTTCAGCAGCAGCGGCAGGTCCCGGTACGAGTCGACCCACTTGGCCATGAACTCGCCGATCACGGTCTCGCTGGTGGGGCGTACGACGATCGGCTCGGCCAGCGGCTTGCCGCCACCGTGGGTGACCACGGCCAGCTCCGGGGAGAAGCCCTCGACGTGCTCGGCCTCGCGCTTGAGGTAGGACTCCGGGATGAAGAGCGGGAAGTAGGCGTTCTCCGCCCCCGCCGCCTTGATCCGGAGGTCCATTTCGGCCTGCATCCGCTCCCAGATGGCGTAGCCCGCTGGTCGGATGACCATCGTCCCGCGTACCGGCCCGTTGTCGGCGAGCTGAGCTTTGGCGATCAGGTCCTGGTACCAGCGGGGGAAATCCTCCGCACGGGGAGTGAGCACGCGTGCCATGACCGCACATCCTATGCGCCCCCCACCACCCCTCCTCCTCCCCCCACCCACCCCCCACCCCACCCAAGCCCGTTGATCATGAAGTTAGCGCAATTTCGATCTTCTCCGGATGCGCTAACTTCATGATCAACGCGTCAGCGGACGACCCGGCCGCGGAGGATGATGCGGTGGGGGGCCAGGAGGACCTGGAGGTCGGTGCGGGGGTCGGTGTTGTAGATAGTCAGGTCGGCTAGGCCGCCTTCGATGAGGCCGGGGAAGCCGAGCCATTGTCTGGCGCCCCAGGAGCCGGCGGCGAGGACGTCCAGGGTGGACATGCCGGCCCGCTCGTGCAGCAGCAGCATCTCCTGGGCGGCGAGTCCGTGTGCTATGCCGCCCCCGGCGTCGGTGCCGACGTAGATCGGCACCCCGGCCTCGTAGGCCGCCCGGACCACCTCGGGAAAACCGTCGCGCAGGGCGAGCATGTGCTTGGCGTAGCCGGGGAAACGCTCGGCGGCCAGCTCGGCGATGCCGCCGAAGGTGTCAATGTTGATCATCGTGGGGACGAGTGCGGTGCCCCGCCGGGCCATCTCGTCGACCAGGTCCACGCTCAGCCCGGTGCCGTGCTCGACCGAGTCCACCCCGGCCCGCACCATGATCTCGACGGCGGACTCGGAGAAGGTGTGCACGGCCGCGCGTACCCCGGCGGCGTGCGCGGCCTCGACGGCGCCGGTCAGGCTGGCCTCGTCCCAGGTCGGCGCCAGGTCCCCGGCGTCCCGGTCGATCCAGTCACCGACCAGCTTCACCCAGCCGTTGCCGGCGCGGGCCTGCTCGGCCACGGCCGCCCGCAACGCGGTCGCCGGCACCTCGGCCGCGATGTCGCGCAGATACCGCCTCGGTGGCGCGATGTGCCGGCCGGCGCGGGCCAGTCGCGGCAGTCCCGGTTCGTCGTCCAACTCCGGATACGGGTACGGCGAACCGGCGTCGCGGATCGCCAGCACCCCCGCCTCCCGGTCCGGTACGGCGAGCGCGCGGGCCTCGTCCAACCCCGTGATCGGCCGCCCGGTCGGGGCGATGCCGATGTGGCAGTGCGCGTCGACGAGTCCGGGCAGCACGAACCCGCGCTCGGCGACGGTCACCGCCCCGGCCACCGGCTCGTACGTCACCCGGTCGCCGACCAGCCACAGGTCTCGTACCTCGTCGTCGGGGAGCAGCACCCCGCGTACGTGCAGCGCCGGCTCCGGCGCCACGGCCGGGCTCACTTGTTGTCGTCGGGCCGCTTGGTGAGCTTGTTGAAGTCGATTTTCGGCAGCTTGAAGCCGGGCGGCAGGCCCTGCCCGGCACCCGGGTCCAGTCCCGGCGGCAGTTGCGGCATGCCGGGGAAGCCGGCACCGCCACCGGGGAAACCTCCGGCGGGACCGCCGACGCGGGGCCGGTTGCCGCCCTTGGTGCCCTTGCGCTTGTTCTTCGGCGACTTGGTCGCCTTGCGCCGGCCGCCGCCGGGCAGACCCATCATGCCGCCCATCTGCTTCATCATCTTCTGTGCTTCGGTGAAGCGGTTGAGCAGCTGGTTGACGTCCATCACGGTGACCCCGGAGCCGTTGGCGATCCGGAGCCGACGGGAACCGTTGATGATCTTCGGGTTGCTGCGCTCGCCCGGCGTCATGCCCCGGATGATCGCGGTGACCCGGTCGAAGTGGCTGTCGTCGAGGTCGGCCAACTGGTCCTTCATCTGCCCCATGCCGGGCATCATGGCCAGCACGTTGGCGATCGGACCCATCCGCCGTACGGCGATGAGCTGGTCGAGGAAGTCCTCCAGGGTGAACTGCTCGCCGCCCATCAGCTTGGCGGTCATCTTCTCCTTCTGATCGGAGTCGAAGGCCTGCTCGGCCTGCTCGATCAGAGTGAGCATGTCGCCCATGCCGAGGATCCGGCTGGCCATCCGGTCCGGGTGGAAGACGTCGAAGTCCTCCAGCTTCTCCCCGGTGGAGGCGAACAGGATCGGCTGTCCGGTGACCTCGCGTACGGACAGCGCCGCACCGCCTCGGGCGTCACCGTCGAGCTTGGAGAGGACCACACCGGTGATGCCGACGCCGTCGCGGAACGCCTCGGCGGTCCGTACGGCGTCCTGACCCACCATGGCGTCGATCACGAAGATGACCTCGTCCGGGTCGACCGCGTCCCGGATCGAGGCGGCCTGCGCCATCATCTCGGCGTCGATGCCGAGCCGGCCGGCGGTGTCGACGATGACGATGTCGCGGGCGGAGCGCTTGGCGTGTTCGATCGACGCCTTGGCCACCTGCACCGGGTCGCCGACGCCGTTGCCCGGCTCCGGGGCGTAGACCTCGACGCCGGCCCTGCCCCCGAGCACCTGCAACTGGCCGACCGCGTTCGGCCGCTGGAGGTCGGCGGCGACCAGCATCGGCTGGTGCCCCTGGGCCTTGAGCCAGCGGGCGAGCTTGCCGGCGAGCGTGGTCTTACCGGAACCCTGGAGACCGGCGAGCATGATCACGGTCGGCGGGTTCTTGGCGAACTGGAGTCGCCGGCCCTCGCCGCCGAGGACCGCGACCAGCTCCTCGTGCACGATCTTGATGACCTGCTGGGCGGGGTTGAGCGCCTGGGAGACCTCGGCGCCGCGGGCCCGTTCCTTGAGGTTCGCGATGAAGGACTTGACGACGGGCAGCGCGACGTCGGCCTCCAGCAACGCCAGCCGGATCTCCCGGGCGGTGGCGTCGATGTCGGCGTCGGTGAGCCGACCCTTTCCACGGAGCTTGGTGAAGATCCCGGAGAGGCGGTCACTCAAGGTGTCAAACACGGCGCAACATCCCGTTTGTCTAGTTTCCGCGAGCAGGACTCGGACCGGCAGCGACACTTCCGGCCAACGCTAGGGTAGCCGCCCGGCACCCCGGCCGCCGCGTCGCTGCCACCGGCCGCCGATCACCGCCGGGTCGTCTCACGGATCGACCAGCCCGGACTGGTACGCGTACACGACGAGTTGGGCCCGATCGCGGGCGCCGAGCTTCACCATCGCCCGGCTGACATGGGTACGGGCGGTAGCCGGGCTGACCACCAACCGGGTCGCGATCTCGTCGTTGCTCAACCCCTCACCGACCAGCCCGACGATCTCCCGCTCCCGCTCGGTCAGCGTCGCCAACCGCGGATGCGGCTTCAACACCCGCGACGGGCGGGTGGCGAACTCGCGTACCACCCGGCGGGTGACCGAGGGCGACAGCAGGGCCTCCCCGGCGGCGACCAGCCGGACCGCCCGGAGCAGTTCGGCCGGCTTGGTGTCCTTGGTCAGGAAGCCGCTGGCGCCGTGACGCAACGCGTCGAAGACGTACTCGTCCAGCTCGAACGTGGTCAGCACAATCACCCGCGTACCGGACAGGGCCGGGTCCGCGACGATCCGCCGGGTCGCCTCGATCCCGTCGATCCCGGGCATCCGTACGTCCATCAGCACCACGTCCGGTCGCTGCTCGGCGGCGAGCGCCACCGCCCGGAGCCCGTCGGCCGCCTCACCGACCAACCGCAGGTCGGGTTCGCTGCGCACCAGCGTGCACAGCCCGAGCCGGACCAACTCCTGGTCGTCGGCGACCAGCACCCGGATCGGCCGGGCCACCGGGGCGCTCATCGGCGGGGCTCCGCCGGGAGGCGTGCGTACACCCGGAAGCCGCCGCCGGAACGCGGCCCGGTGCTCAGGTCGCCGCCGAGGGCGGTGACCCGCTCGCGCATCCCGGCCAGCCCGTGCCCGGCCCCCGGCCCGGCCGCACCCGGACCCGGCCCGGTCGGCCCGCTGTCGGTCACCTCCACCGTCACCTCCGTCGGGCGGTACTCGACCCGGACCACCGTGGTCGCCGCCCCCGCGTGCCGCAGCACATTGGTCAACGACTCCTGCACCACCCGGTACGCGGCCAGGTCGACCGCGGCCGGCAACTCCCGCGCGGCGCCGCTCACCTCGACCGTGACCGGCAACCCGGCCGCCGCCGAACGGGCCCGCAGTTCCTCCACCCGCCCCAGTCCGGGCACCGGGGTACGGTCCCCGTCGATACGCACCACCGCGAGCGTGACCCGCAGCTCGTCCAGGGCCTCCTTGCTGGTCCGGCTGATCGCGGCCAGCGCGGTTTCCGCCTGCTCCGGCTGCCGGGGCAGCAGGTGCAGCGCGATCTCCGCCTGGAGGTTGATCGCGGCGAGTCCGTGTCCGACCACGTCGTGCACCTCCTGGGCGATCCGCAGCCGCTCGTCGTCGGCCAGTCGCCGGGCCTGCTCGGTCCGGACCCGGGCGACCGACTCCCGGTTGATCCGCATCGTCGCGCCCAAGGCGAACGGCACCACCCCCAGGGTGGCCGCCGGCACCAGTCCGAGCAGGCCCGGCGGCGGTCCCAGCGACACGAACACGTGCGTCAGCAGCAGCACCAGCGAGCCGGCGACCAGTGTCGCCGCCCGCCTGATCGGCAGGTACGTCGCCACGGTGTAGACCGCCACCAGGTAGCTGATCAGGATCGGCCCGTACGGGAAACCGAGCACCAGGTAACCGGCGACCACCACGGTCACGATCCCGAGCGTCGACGCCGGCCGGTAACGGCGTGCCACCAGGGCGAACGCGGCCACCCCGACCAGGGCGTACGTCCATCCGCCGACCGCCGTCGTACCGTCCTGGTTGTCCCCGGCGGGGCCGGTGCCGAGCAGGCCGATGCCGAACAGCCCGACCGCCAACGCCAGATCCGGCAGCAGCACCCGGACCAGCTCCGACCGGGACCCCGGACGTCGCGGTACGGCGACATCCGACCTCGGCACTGTCGGGTCCACCGGCTCTGTCGGGTCCATCGGCTCTGTCGGGTCCATCGGATCAGAGGATGTCACGACGACGCAGGTACGCACCGCCGAGCAGGACGAACCCGACCAGATAGACGGCGAGTACGGCAGCCGCCTGCCCACCCGACACCACCAGCTGCACACCCGGCGTCTCGGGGTTCGCGCCGAGCGCGGCCACCAGCGATCCGGCGTTCGGTCCGGGCAAACCCTGCTGGAGGTCGGCGACCCAGCCGATCAGTGGCGCGGCCACCACCGCCAGCAGGTTCTGTACGGCCAACAGCCAGACCAGGCCGAGCCCGACCGGCAGTGCCACCCCGCGCAGCCCGATCGCAAGCAGACCGCCGAAGGCCGCCCAGACACCGGCGATCAGCCAACCGGCGCCGATCCCGGTGCACAGGTCACCCAGCCCCGGCCAGTGGATCGGCTGGTTCTCGGCGGTGGCGATGAGCGCACTGGTCACCGCCCCCACGGCGTACACGGCCAGGACCGTGGCGAGCGTCGCCACGGCCAGGGTGACCAGCTTGCCGGTGTAGACCGCCAGCCGGGACGGGCCCTGGGTGAGCAGGGTCTTCCAGGTGCCCCAGCCGTACTCACCGCCGATGGTCAGCACGCCGAGGATCACCATGATCGCGCCGAGGAACACCGGCAGCCCCCCGATCGAGTTCCCGACGAGCCGGTCCGGCAGCAACGCGGCCAGCCCCAGGTCCGCCCGGAAGCCGCCGGTCTCCCCGGCGTAGCCCGCGTACGGAACCAGGTAGGTGAAGAGCAGGCTCAGCACCAGCGTGATGGCGAGCAGCAGCCAGGTGGCGGGCCGGCGGACCAGCTTCACCGTCTCGGCCCGTACCACCCCGGCGACGGCGGCACCGGTCGACATCGCCCGCTCGCCGCCGATCCGCGGGCCCGTCGCGGCCAGTTCAGCGGTTGACATCGGCCAGTTCCCCCCTGCTGAGTTCACCCTTGGTCAGTTCGAAGAAGACCTGTTCCAGGTCGCGCTCGTGCCGGCGCAGCTCGCTGACCGCCACCCCGGCGCCGACCAGCTCCGCGTTCAGCCAGGCGGCCCGCTCCGGATCCACGGTCAGGTCGAGACCGTCGTCGGTGATCCGTACGCGGTCCGCCCCGAGCAGGCTCCGGGCCCGGTCTGCGGCCAGGTCGAGCGGTTCGGCCCGGACCCGCAGCCCGGGCGTACCGAGCAGTTGGGTCACCGTGTTCTCGGCGACCAACCGGCCGTCGGCGATCACCCCGACCCGGTCGCAGAGCTGCTGCACCTCACCGAGCAGGTGACTGGAGAGCAGTACCGTGCAGCCGTCGTCACCGAGTTGCCGGATCAGCGCCCGCATGTCGGCCATGCCGGCCGGGTCGAGCCCGTTGGTCGGCTCGTCCAGGATCAGCAGCCGGGGCTGCTTGAGCAGTGCACCGGCGACACCGAGCCGCTGTTTCATGCCGAGGGAGTAGCCGGCGTACCGGTCACCGGCCCGGTCGGTGAGGTCGACCGTGTCCAGCACCGCGTCGACCCGGCCCAGTGGCAGGCGTGCGTAGCGGGCCAGCACCTTCAGGTTCTCCCGCCCGGACAGGTACGGATAGAACGCCGGTCCCTCGATCATCGCCCCGACCCCGGCGAGCGGATCCCGGCTGCCGGGCGCGCGGCCGAGCAGCCGTACCGTGCCGGCGGTGGGTCGGATGAGCCCCAGCAGCATCCGCAGAGTGGTGGTCTTGCCGGCGCCGTTCGGGCCGAGGAAGCCGTACACCTCGCCGGCCCGGACGCTCAGATCGACCGCGTCCACGACGGTACGACCGCCGTACCGCTTGGTCAGCCCGACCGTGCGGACGAGCTCACCGCCATCGGAAACATTCATGCCCCCACGATGTTCCGCCCCACGCCCCCCGCCATCGCCCCCCAAGCGACACCCCCCGTACGTCAGGGGACGTACGCCCCCACCTCGGCTGGCGCCTGTTGTAGAGAAAAAGGGCCTATCGGGGCGCGAATAACGCCTCTTTCTCTACAGGAAGCGCCAGAGGACCTCAGGGGGTGACGGCGGAGAGGACGGCGGCTTCGACGCGGTCGCGTTCGGTCTCGTCGGAGTAGTCGCCTACCAGGTAGAAGGCGTCCACCACGTCGCCGCCGAGGGTGGAGATTCTGGCGGCGCGGACCAGGGCACCGGCCTCGTCGAGGGCGCTGGTGACCCGGTAGAGCAGGCCACCGGAGTCGGCAGCGCGCAGTTCCAGCACCACGGCGTCGGTGGCCGCCGCCCGGTGCCAGACCACCTTCGGCGCCGCCCCGCCACCCCGGCTGGCCAGCGCACGGCCGCGTACCCGCTGGATCACCGACACGTCGCCGGTGACGGCGCGGCGTAGGTCGGCGGTGAGCGCGATCGGGTCGGGCGGGATGCCGTACCGGGGCTGGACCTGGAACTCGACCAGTCCCCGGTCGGCCACCGTGCTGGCGTCGGCGGAGAGCACTTCGAGCCGGTGCAGGGCCAGGCAACCGGCGACCGCGGCGAGCAGGCCGCGCCGGTCGGCGGCGGCCACCGCCACCCGCGCCCCGTCCAGGTGTACGGCCGGCAGCGGCCCCTCCAGCAGCGCCGGATCCGGGGTCGGCGGGTCGGGCAGCTCGCCGGTGTCGAGCGCGGTGTGCACCCTGCCGACCAGTTCGGCGATCAGCCGGCCCTTCCAGTCCGACCAGGCGGCCGGGCCGGTGGCGTGGGCGTCCGCGCGGGCGAGCCCGTGCAGCAGGCTGAGGGTGTGACTGTCGCCGACCGCCTCGGCGACCTTCGAGATGGTCACCGGGTCGCGCAGGTCCCGGCGAGTCGCCACCTCGGGCAGCAGCAGGTGCAGCCGGACCAGTTTCCCGATCAGGTCGACCTCGGCCGGCGGCAGGCCGATCCGGGCGGCGATCGTCGCGGCGATCGGGGCGCCGACGGTGCTGTGGTCGCCGGGCAGGCCCTTGCCGACGTCGTGCAGGAACGCGGCGAGCAGCAACAGGTCGGGTCGGTCCACCTCGCGGGCGTACGCGGTCGCCTCGGCGGCGGCCTGCACCAGGTGCCGGTCCAGGGTGAACCGGTGCACCGGGTTGTGCTGCGGCAGGCTACGCAGCCGGGGCCATTCGGGCAGCCAGCCGTCGATCAGCCCGTACCGGTCGCAGGTTTCCCAGGTGGTGACCAGGCCGGGGCCGGCGCCGAGCAGGGTGATCAGGGCGGCGCGGGCCGAGGTCGGCCACGGGGTCGGCAGCGGCGGGCAGTAGGCGGCGAGCCACTCGCAGGTGGCGCGGGCGATCGGCAGGCCGGTGCTGGCCGCGGCTGCGGCGACCCGCAGCGACAGGCTGGGATCGGGTCGGGCGCCGATCGCGGTCCGGGCCAGGACGAGTTCGCCGTCGTGTTCGACCACGTCGCGGGCGACCGGGCGGCGCAGCAGCCGACCGTCGGCGCCCCGGTTGTCGGGGCCGCGCAACCGTCCGCTGCGCAGCCGGTCGGCGGCCCGGAACGCGTCGGCGAGGGCGTGGCTGATCGTACGGGCGTCGCCGGCCACCCGGCGCAGCACAGCGTCGCCGTCGTCGAGCCCGAGCAGGGTGGCCACGGCGGCCCGCTCCTGCGCGACCAGGCGGTCGACCCGCCGTCCCCGGGAGACGTGCAGCGCGTCGCGGGTGTCGAGCAGCCGCAGGTGGGCGGCGCGTACGGCGGGTCGCAGGGCGTCGCTGATCCCGGCGTACGCGATGGCGCGCAGCAGGCCCACGTCGCGCAACCCGCCGGCGGCCTCCTTGAGGTCGCCTTCGAGCAGGAAGGCGAGCTCGCCGTGCGCCTTCCAGCGGGCGGCGGTGACCTCGTGCAGCATCGGCAGCTGCCGGACGGCGGTCTGCCGCCACTGGTCCCCGGCGGCGGTGATCAGCCGGTTGCTGAGTGACTCGTCACCGGCGACGTGCCGGGCGTCGAGCAGCCCGAGGGCGACCTTGACGTCGTCGTGCGCCACGGAGAGCGCCTCGGGGATGGTGCGGACCGAGTGATCCAGGCCGAGCCGGGCGTCCCAGATCGGGTACCAGAGCGCGGCGGCGACCTCGTCCATGCCGGGCACGCCGTCGTGCACCAGCACCAGGTCGAGATCGCTGTACGGGGACAGCTGCCGGCGGCCGAGGCCACCGACGGCGACCAGCGCCACCCCGGCTGGTACCGCCGGCATCAGTGTCACCAGCCAGGCGTCGAGCGCCGCCGCACGCTGTTCCCGTGCGGCGGCGCCGATCCCGGCGGTGAGCAGTGGTGTTCCGTCGTCGGTCAGTCCGACTGCCGGCGGTGTTCCCCTGGTCATCGCCATATGCTCAGAGCGCGTCGAGGCCGCGCTCACCGGTCCGGACGCGGACGACATCCTCCACGGCCGTGACCCATACCTTGCCGTCACCGATCTTGCCCGTACGGGCCGCCGTGACCACCGCGTCGACGACCTTCTCGACGTCGATCTCGTCGGTCAGCACCTCGACCCGGATCTTCGGCAGGAACTCCACCGTGTACTCGGCACCCCGGTACACCTCGGTGTGGCCCTTCTGCCGTCCGTAGCCCTGGACCTCGCTGACGGTCAGGCCGGCCACGCCGAGGGCGTGCAGGGCCTCCTTCACCGCGTCCAGCTGGTACGGCTTGATGACCGCGGTCACCAGCTTCATGTCCAACCCCTCCATCACAGGAACGTTAACCGGCGACCTTTTCGCTGACCGGAGCGGCCGGCTCGGCCGCGGTGTTGCCGGGGGTGCCGATCCCGGCCATGGCGAACGCTCCGCCACTGCCGGTGCCGCCACCGGTGGAGAGGTCGTAGCCCGCCTCGGCGTGCTCCGCGATGTCGATGCCGTCGACCTCTGCCTCGGGCTTGACCCGGAAGCCGATGGTCTTCTCGATCACGAAGGCCAGCACCCAGGCGACGGCGAACGACCAGACCGTGACGATAAGGCCGGCGAGTGCCTGACGACCGAGCTGGGTCGCGCCACCACCGTAGAACAGACCGTCGGAGCCGCCGACGACGTCGGTGATCGCGGCGTTGACCGAGTTGGTGGCGAACAGGCCGAGCCAGAGCGACCCGATCCAACCGCCGACGAAGTGCACGCCGACCACGTCGAGCGAGTCGTCGAAGCCGAGCTTGTACTTCAGGCTGACCGCGAGGGCGCAGACGATGCCGGCGACGATGCCGAGCAGCACGGACGCCCAGGGGGCGATGAACCCACAGGCCGGGGTGATCGCGACCAGACCGGCGATGGCACCGGAGGAGGCACCGACCATGGTCGGCTTGCCGTCCTTGATCCACTCGACCACGATCCAGCCCAGGACGGCGGCGGCGGTGGCGAGCTGGGTGTTGATGAAGGCCAGACCGGCGACCGAGTCGACGGTCAGCTCCGAGCCGGCGTTGAAGCCGAACCAGCCGAACCAGAGCAGGCCGGCACCGAGCGCGACCAGCGGGATGTTGTGCGGCTTCATGCCCTCCTTGGGCCAGCCGAGCCGCTTGCCGAGTACCAGGGCCACGGCGAGTGCCGCCGCACCGGCGTTGATGTGCACGGCCGTACCACCGGCGAAGTCGAGCGCGTGGATGTCACCGCCGATGATGCCGCCGCCCCACACCCAGTGGGCGACCGGGAAGTAGACCAGGGTGGCCCAGCCGAAGGCGAAGAGCAGCCAGCCGCCGAACTTGGCCCGGTCGGAGATGGCACCGCTGATCAGCGCGACGGTGATCACCGCGAAGACCATCTGGAAGGCCATGAAGACGTAGAGCGGAACGCCGATGCCGCTGGGGTTCTCCGCAGTAGCGCCCCAGAGGTCGGTCTCGGCGAGGAAGGTCTTGGTACCGAGGTAGGCACCGGGATCGCCCCAGAACCCGTTCACGTCGGTCCCGAAGGCGACGCTGAATCCGTAGAACCACCACAGAATCGAGATGAGCCCGATAGCCGAGAAGCTCATCATCATCATGTTCAGTACGCCCTTGGACCGGTTCAGGCCGCCGTAGAACAGCGCCAGACCGGGTGTCATGAGCAGCACGAGCGCCGTCGAAACCAGCAGCCACGTAGTGTTGGCGCCGTCGATCGTCGGTGCTTCAGGCACGCTGGCCTCCTAAAAGTGAGTTTCCTCCCCTCGAAAGCTCCGATTCGTGCCTGGGCCCTGCCCCGCTGCCCTCGCCGCCCGAGCCGAAACTTCCACCGACCCAGGGGCAGCGCCGCCCGTGCGCCGGTTGGGCGGAAGCTTCCCGGCCGGCTGTTTCACCCAGGGTCCCCACCGCGTTTCCGGGGCGTGACCAGTTGTTTCGTACGTGTGAAGAAAGTCTCACAGTCGATAGAACGGGTGGGGGCATATCAGCCGAAAGGGCCGCCGGAGGTATACGGAAAGCGACACGGGTCAGCGGAGCGCGTACTCCAGCGTGTGGCGCTCGTAGTCGAGCAACCGAAGATCCCGCATGGGGCGACGCAGGTGCCCCTTGTGCACGATCCGCACGAACGCCGGCTCACCCGCCGCCGCCATCCGGCGGATCCCCTCGACGTGGTCGACGATCCGCTTGCGGATGGTCCGCACCAGTCGGTGCCGGTCCCGTGGGATCAGACCGTACGCGTCGGCGAACAGCCGCAGCCGGCGGGGGCGGTTCGGCCGCTTCCAGCCCAGCGTGTACGAGTCCCGGTCGGAGAAGAGCGGCACCCAGGTCCAGGCCGCGTACGCCACGTCGTAGATCCGGGCACCCGGTGAGGCCAGGTCGAAGTCGATCAGCGCGAGCGTGCCGTCCGGCCGCCAGATCACGTTGTGCGGGGCGGCGTCGTGGTGGCAGATCACCTCGGTGTCCGGCGGCGGCGGCCCGAACGAACGCCAGACCGCGCCGGTGACCGGGGAGAAGCCGTACTGGGCGTCGTGAAACATCCGCAGCATCGTGGCGACGGTCACCAGCGCCTCGTCGGTGACCCAGTGCGGGGCCAGCGGGTACTCACCGCACTCCCCCTCCAGGTACGACAGCACCTCCCGGTTGCGCTCGTCCATCCCGAGCGCGCGCGGCGAGCCGGTGAAGCCGACGTACTCCAGGTGGCGCAGCAGGGCGTGCACCGACGGGGTCCACGGACCGGCGTTGCGCCGGACGGTGTCACCGACCCGTACGACGGTGCTCACGTTCCCGCCGTGCAGTGGGATCTCCTGCGAAGTCACGTACGGTCTCCCGATGCGCGGCGGCGGTTCACGGTAGGCCACCGAGGTTACGCCTCGGCGCCCAGCGGATCGGTGCCGATCAACGCGTCGACGAACTGCGCCGGATCGAACGGGGCCAGGTCGTCCGGGCCCTCACCGAGCCCGACCAGCTTGACCGGCAGGCCAAGCTTGCGCTGTACGGCGATCACGATCCCGCCCTTGGCGGTGCCGTCGAGCTTGGTCAGCACCACCCCGGTCACGTCGACCACCTCCATGAAGACACGGGCCTGCTCCAGCCCGTTCTGCCCGGTGGTGGCGTCGAGTACGAGCAGCGTCTCGTCGACCGGGCCGTGCTTCTCCACCACCCGCTTGACCTTGCCCAGCTCGTCCATCAGGCCGACCTTGTTCTGCAACCGCCCGGCGGTGTCGATCAGCACGGTGTCCACCCCGAGGTCGATACCGCGACGGACCGCGTCGAACGCCACACTCGCCGGGTCGGCTCCCTCCGGTCCCCGGACCACCTCGGCACCCACCCGGCTCCCCCAGGTGGTGAGCTGCTCGGCAGCGGCGGCCCGGAACGTGTCCGCGGCACCGAGCAGCACCGTACGGCCGTCCGCGACCAGCACCCGGGCGATCTTGCCGCAGGTGGTGGTCTTGCCGGCGCCGTTGACCCCGACGACCAGCACCACACCGGGGGTGCCGTCGTGCGCGGTGGCCCGCAGTGACCGGTCCATCCCCGGATCGAGCGCGTTGACCAGCTCGACCGCGAGCAGGGTGCGCAGGTCCCGCGCCGTACGGGTGCCGAGCACGGCGGTCCGCTCCCGCAACCGGCCCACGATCTCGCGGGTGGCGTCCACCCCGACGTCGGCGGTGATCAGGGCGTCCTCGATCTCCTCCCAGACCTCCTCGTCCAGGTGGTCCCGGCTGAGCAGACCGAGCAGGCCCTTGCCGAACACGTTCTGCGACCGGGCCAGCCGGGCGCGCAGCCGGACCAGCCGGCCGGCGGTCGGCTCCGGGCGCTCCAGCGTCGGCGCGGGTTCGGCCGGCGGCGCCACCGGTGCGGGCGGCGGCGCGGTCACCGTGTCGGTGACCTGCGGTTGTGCCGTCGGCGCCTCCGGTGGGGCGACCACCTCGGTCGGGGCGGTCCGCACACTCGTCTCCGGCAACGGCGGCTCGGGTCGCCGACGCAGTCGCGGCACCACCAGGCCGACCGTGCCGAGCAGCAGCACACCTAGCAGGATCAGCGCGAGAACGAGGTATTCCATGCGGGAATCCTGACAGATGCCGGCGACGCCGGCCCAGCCGCCGCTCCCTACCGGCCACCGGAGACCCATGGACCCGGACACCGGAGACCCATCGACCGGGCCGCCAAAGACCCATGGACCCGGCCGCCGGGGATCACCGGACCTACGCGATGGAGATCACCTTCGCCCTGCCGGGAAACCGGGATGGCGGCCGGACCCGCCGGGTAGGAAGGATGGGTCCACCCACCCCTCGGAGGTTCCACGATGCCGGAAAGCCGGTTGCTGATCGGTCCACTGCTGCGCCGGATTGTCGGCACCCGAGCAACGGTCTGGGTGGAGACGAGCTCACCGGCCGTGGCCCGGGTCACGACCGCGTCCGGCGCCGGGGGTACGGCCGCCACCTTCACCGCCTTCGACCACCACTACGCCCTGGTGGTGGTCGAGGGGCTGACCCCGGGCAGCGCCGAACCGTACGAGGTGTTCCTGGACGACGAGCGGGTCTGGCCCGCGCCGGAGTCGACGTACCCGCCGAGCCTGATCCGTACCCGGGCCGACGACGACACCGAACCGGTCCACCTGATCTTCGGCTCGTGCCGGGAGACCACCCAGCACTCCACCGCCCGCCGACTGCCGCCGGACGCCCTCGACGCGTACGCCCGGCGGTTGATGGCCAGCGCCGACGCGGCGGCCGACCTACCCGACCTGATGGTGCTGCTCGGCGACCAGGTGTACGCCGACCAGACCTCCCCGACGGTCCGCAAGCTGCTCAGCCGACGCCGGCACCGCCCGCACGGCGCCCCGGCCGACCAGGTGGTCAGCTTCGACGAGTACACCAAGCTCTACCTGGAGTCCTGGCGCGATCCGGAGATCCGCTGGCTGTTCTCGACCGTGCCGAGCGTGATGATGTTCGACGACCACGAGATCATCGACGACTGGAACACCTCGGCGCGCTGGCGGGCGGAGGTGGGCGAGCAGCCCTGGTGGAACGAGCGGATCGCCAGCGGCATCGCCTCCTACTGGGTCTACCAGCACCTGGGCAACCTGGACCCGGACGAGGTCGCGGCCGACCCGGTCTACAGCAAAGTCGTCGCCGCGCAGGACGCCACCTCGGTGCTGCGCGAGTTCGGCGCCCAGGTGGACGCACACGTCTCCGAGGCCGCGACCAGCCAGTCCCCGGCGGGCGTGGCGGGCGGCGACCCGCTGGGCGGACCGGTCCGGGTCGGGCGCTACCAGTGGAGCTACGGCCTCGACATCGGCCGGACCCGACTGGTGATGCTGGACAACCGGTGCGGCCGGGTGCTGGACCGGTCCCGCCGCTCGATGCTCTCGCCGGAGGAGTGGGCCTGGTTCGTCGACCGGGCCCACGGCCGGTACGACCACCTGGTCGTCGGGTCGTCGCTGCCCTGGCTGCTGCCGCCGGCCGTACACCACGTCGAGTCGTGGAACGAACGGCTGGCCGACTCCCACCGCCCGAGGGTGGCCGACCTCGCCGAGCGGCTGCGCCGGGCCTTCGACCTGGAACACTGGGCCGCCTTCGACCGCTCGTTCGAGTCCCTGGCCGCGCTCTTCGCCCGACTCGGCACGAACGGGACCAACGGGTCGCACGCCGACAGCGGAGACGCTCCGGCGCCGGTCGGGGCCGGTCCGGCGTACCCGGCACCCGCCTCGATCAGCGTGCTCTCCGGCGACGTGCACCACTCGTACGTCGCCCGGGCCCGGTTCACCGACGAGGTGCGCACCCCCGTACACCAGCTGACCTGCTCGCCGATCCACAACCAGGTGCCCGCCTTCATGCGCCCGCTGCTGAAGGTGGGCTGGTGGGCCGGGCCAAGCGCGGTGGCACGGGCGATGGCCCGCTCCGCCGGGGTACGCCGACCGGGCGTGCGCTGGCGGCGGCTGACCGGCCCGTACTTCGGCAACGCGATCAGCAGCCTGCGGCACACCGGCCGGGCGGCCGAGGTGGTGATCGAGGGCACCGGCAAGGACGGTGTGCTGCGGCTCGTCGGCCACCAGCACCTCACCAACCAGACCCGACCGTTGCCTGCCACCCCGCCACCACGGTCGTAGGCTGACCACGGGTGGCAGGGTCACCCCGATCGCGGTCGCAGCCACCCCGGTCGCGAGCGTCGTCATCCCGTCGCGGTCGTCGTCATCTGATCGCGGTGGTGCTCATCAAGGAGGTCCCGTTGCGCCGACGCAGCGACAGCCGGTGGTCCGGCACGGAGACGCGCGGGTCCACCGCCCGGCGACGTCCGGGGGCGGTCACCGCCACCGGGCCGGGAGCCCTCCGATGACCGTCGAACCCACCGACCAACCGGCGTACGACCCGACCGGTGCCGAACCCGACCCCGATCGCGTCCGGTACGGCCCGGCCGCCGCCCCGTCACCGTTCGAGCGCGGAACCGACGGTCCGAAGGTGGTACTCGCCGGGGTCGACGGCTCGGTGACCTCGATGCGGGCGGTCGCGTACGCCGCCGGACTGGCCCGCCGCCAGCGCAGCGAGTTGGTGGTGGTCTTCGTGGCCGCCCCGCCCGTACTGGCCGGACTCGCGCCCGGGGTCGCTAACCAGGTGCAGGACGCCCTGGACGATCTGGGCGCCGAGCTGCGTCACGAGATCGGCAGCGCCGCCGAGGAGCTGGGCGTACCGCTGACCTTCCTCGGCCGACGTGGCGACCCGTACGCCGAACTCCGTACGGTCGCCGACGAGATGCGCGCCGACATGGTCGTGGTCGGCGCCTCCACCCAGGCCGGCCACCGCCTCATCGGCTCCATCGCCACCCGCCTGGTCAAATCCGGCCACTGGCCCGTAACCGTCGTCCCCTAACAGGCCCCCGCGCAGGGCACTCTTGTAGAGAATGAGGGGTAATTCCCGCCCGAATTCCCCCTCTTTCTCTACAAGAGGCGCCCCGCTCCGACCCGGGGGGAAGGGTTACGGGGTCAGGGCGGCGTGGAGGTAGGGGAGGTCGGTGGGGGCGGTCCAGCGGTGGGCCGACAGGCCGGCGGCTCGGGCTCCACGGATCGCGCGGTCGTCGTCGTCGACGAACAGGACCCGTGCCGGTGGGGTCTCCAGCGCCTGGCAGGCGGCCCGAAAATACTCCCTCGCCGGCTTGTGCACGCCGAGTACGGACGAGTTGAGCACCAGGTCGACCTCGCCCACCAGCCCCAACTGGGCCAGGTCGGTGTCGAGCCGGTCGGTGGCGTTGGTGGCCAGCCCGACCCGGATGCCGTTGCCGCGCACCTCCCGGACGAAACCGAGCACCTCCTGGTTGACCTCGCCCCGGTACGCCTGCCACTGGTCGACGGCGGCCAGGGCCCGCTCCCGGCTGCCGGCCGCCTCGGCCAGCGCGTCCGCCACCCCGGCCATCCAGTCCAGGTGGCTGACCTGGCCGGTGACCGCCGGCTGGAGCAGCGACCAGCGCATCGCGGTCTCCAGCAGCGCGCCGGCCGGCAGGCCGAACTCCTGTTCCACCGCCTCGTTGACCGCCGGATCCCACTGTCGCAGTACCCCGTCGAGGTCGACGAGGAGTGCGGTGGCCTTCTCCCGAGCCATCAGTCCTCTTCCCTGCTGAGCCGCTGGCTGATCACCTCGGTGACCCCGTTGCGCATGGTGACGCCGTACAGCGCGTCGGCCACTTCCATGGTGCGCTTCTGGTGGGTGATGATAATGAGCTGGCTCTTCTCCCTGAGCTGCGCCATCAGGGTGATCAGGCGGCCGAGGTTGACGTCGTCGAGCGCCGCCTCCACCTCGTCCATGATGTAGAACGGGCTGGGCCGGGCGCGGAAGATCGCCACCAGCATGGCGACCGCGGTCAGCGACCGTTCACCGCCGGAGAGCAGCGACAGCCGTTTGATCTTCTTGCCCGGCGGGCGGGCCTCGACCTCGACGCCGGTGGTGAGCAGGTCGTCGGGTTCGGTGAGGATCAGCCGCCCCTCGCCGCCGGGGAAGAGCACGGTGAAGACCTGCTCGAACTCGCGGGCGGTGTCGGCGAACGCGCTGGCGAAGACCTCCAGGATCCGGTCGTCCACGTCCTTGACCACGGTGAGCAGGTCACGCCGGGTGGCCCGGAGGTCTTCGAGCTGCTCGGAGAGGAACTTGAACCGCTCTTCGAGGGCGGCGAACTCCTCCAGCGCGAGCGGGTTGACCTTGCCCAGCAGGGCGAGCTCCCGTTCGGCCTTGGCGGCCCGCTTCTCCTGCACCGGGCGCTCGAACGGCACCGGTTCGGGCACCGGTGTGCCGTCCCGCTCGGCGGTGGCCACGTCGGCCGGGGTCGGCGGGACGAGCTGCTGCGGACCGTACTCGCTGATCAGCGTCTCCACGTCGAGGGCGAAGTCCTCGGCGGCCTTGATCTCCAGCTGTTCGATCCGCATCCGCTGTTCGGCGCGGGCGACCTCGTCGCGGTGCACCGCGCTGGTGAGCCGTTCCAGGTCGGCACCGAGCCGCTTGGCGGCGCCGCGTACCTCCTGGAGTTCGGCTTCGCGGGAGGCGCGGGCGCGGGCCACCTCGTCGCGGGCCTGCTCGGCGGTGGTGAGTGAGGCCACCACGCGGGTGAGCGCCTCGCGGGCGCCGTACTCGACGGCGCGGGCGATCGCGGCGCCCCGGGTACGGGCGGCCCGGCGGGCGGCGGCCCGTTCGCGGGCGGCCCGTTCGGCGTTCGCCTGCCGGATCAGGGAGTCGGCCCGGCCGGCGATGGCGGCGACCCGTTCCTCGGCGGTACGGACGGCGAGCCGTACCTCCATCTCGTTCTGCCGAGCCGGTGGCAGGTAGCGGGCGAGTTCGTCGCGTTCCTCGGTGGACGGCTCGGCGTCGATCGGGGTGGCCTCGGCCAGCCGGAGCCGTTCCTCCAGTTCGGCCAGGCCGGCGAGGTCGCGGTCGCGGGCCTCCTCGGCCTTGGCCCGGGACTGGCCCAGCCGGTCGGTTTCGGCCTTGGCGGAGCGGGCGGCGGCGCCGAGTTCGGCGAGCCGGCGGGCGGCGGCGTTGCGTTGCCCCTCGGCCTCCCGTTTGACGGCGGCGGCGGCGGTGACGGCGTCCTTGCGTTCGGCGACCTCGGCGCGGGCGTCGGCGAGTTGTCCGGTGAGTTCGGCGATGGTCGCCTCGGCGGTGAGCCGGTTGGTCCGGGCCTCCTCGACGGCGGCCTGCACCTCGATGAAGCTCGGCGCCTTGGCCGAGCCACCGGCGGCGGCGTAGGCGCCGACGACGTCCCCGTCCGGGGTGACCGCGCGCAGCTCCGGGTTGTCGCCGACCAGCCGGGTCGCCGCTTCCAGATCATCGACGAGTACGACGTCGCGCAGTGCCCGGTGCACCGCCGGGCGGATCTCGTCCGGGCAGCCGACCAGGTCCGGCGCCCAGCGGGCGCCGTCGGGCAGAGCGGGGCGGAGTGCGTCCAGCGACCCGATCATGCCGGGTCCGGCGGCACCGCCGACCAGCAGACTGGCCCGCCCGGCGTCCTGGATCTTGAGTAGTCGCATCGCCTCGGCGGCCTCGTCGACCCCGCTGACCGCCACCGCGTCGGCGAGCGCGCCGAGCGCGGCGGCCAGTGCCGCCTCGTTGCCGGGCGCGACGGTCAGCATCCCGGCCAGCCCGCCGAGCAGCCCCGGCACCTGGTCGGCACGGGCCAGCAGCGCCCCGGCGCCGTCCTTGCGGCGCAGCCCCATGGCGAGCGCCTCCTCGCGGGCCTTCCAGGTGGCCGCGTCCTTCTCCGCCCGCCGTTCGGCGTCCGAGAGCGCCCGTACGGTGGCGTTCGCCGCCTCGTACGCGGCCTGCGCCTCGGCGTGCCGGGTGTCGAGTTCGACGTTGTCCCGTTCGGCCTCGGTCGACTGGGCGGCCACCGCGTCCACCTCGGCCTGGGCCCGTTCCGCCCGCCCCTGCGCGTCGTTGTGCGCGGCCGCCAACCGGGCGATCTCCTCCGCCGCCGTGCCGGTACGCGCCCGCGCGGAGTTCACCTGCCCGGTGAGCCAGGCCAGCCCCTCCCGCCGGTCGGCGATCGCCTTCGCCGCGGTGACCAGCGCCCGTTCGGCCTCGGCGAGCTGCCGTTCGAGCTGCTGGCGGTTCTCGACCGCCTCGGCGAGGCGGATCTGGTCGTCGGTGAGGGCGGCCCGCAGTTCCTCCTCGTGCGCGCGGACCGACTCGGCCTCGGCGGCGAGCTGGTCCGGGTCGCGGCCGGGTCGCTCGTCGTCCGGGGTGGCGCTGAGGTGCCGCAGCCGTTCCCGGGCGATCTGTTCGGTGGACCGGAACCGCTCCTGCAACGTGGAGAGCCGGTACCAGGTCTCCTGGGCGCGGGTGAGCAGCGGCGCGTCCTCGGCGAGTGCCTCCTCCAGTTCGGCGAGCCGCCGCTGCACCTCGGTGTGTTCCGCCTCGACCCGCTCGCGCCGGTCCCGCAGGGCCGCCTCGTCGGCGATCTCCTTGTCGAGGGTGGTGCGCAGGGTGGCGAGATCGTCGGCGAGCAGCCGCAGCCGGGCGTCGCGCAGGTTGGACTGGATCGCGGCGGCCCGGCGGGCCACCTCGGCCTGCCGGCCCAGTGGCTTGAGCTGGCGGCGCAGTTCGGCGGTGAGGTCGTTCAGCCGGTTGAGGTTGGTCTGCATCGCGTCGAGCTTGCGCAGCGCCTTCTCCTTGCGCTTGCGATGCTTCAGTACGCCGGCCGCCTCCTCGATGAACGCGCGCCGGTCCTCCGGCTTGGCGTGCAGTACGGCGTCGAGCTGCCCCTGCCCGACGATGACGTGCATCTCTCGTCCGATACCGGAGTCGGAGAGGAGTTCCTGGATGTCCAGCAGACGGCAGGAGTTGCCGTTGATCTCGTACTCGCTCTCGCCGGAGCGGAACATCCGACGGGTGATCGACACCTCGGTGTAGTCGATCGGCAGGGCACCGTCGGTATTGTCGATGGTGAGTGTCACCTCGGCCCGACCCAGTGGTGCCCGGCCGGCGGTGCCGGCGAAGATGACGTCCTCCATCTTGCCGCCCCGCAGCGCCTTGGCGCTGTGCTCGCCGAGCACCCAGGCGATGGCGTCGACGACGTTCGACTTGCCGGAGCCGTTCGGGCCCACCACACAGGTGATGCCCGGCTCCAGCCGGAGCGTCGTCGCGGAGGCGAAGGACTTGAAACCCTTCACCGTCAGGCTCTTCAGATACACGTTGCCGATCCTCGTCCGACGTGTTCGCCGGTGGTGTCGGGCGGCCGTACCGGGCATTCGGCCACCGGGACTCGTCGCCACCGCGGTCGTCGGGGCCGGCCGGCCGCTCCCGGCTGCGGGGACCTGGTCAACTCGCAGCGTAACCCGAACCGGTCTGCCGGTCGGTGCGGCACACACCCCGGATGCGGATCCGATGCCTGGTTGCGGCCCCGCTGTCGCGGATCCGGGGGTGGCCGGGCGGGGCGGACGGGCACGGGTGGCGGTCCCAGTGGCCGATCCCGCTACTCAGGGTGACGACAACCCCGGGGAATCCGGCCGACCGTTCCGGACAAAAAGCTGCGCGCCGCCACATATGTGTCGGCGCGCGATCGGTGCAGGTGCGGTTCAGTGGTGCAGGCGGTGGGCGCCGGATCCCGGCGCCCTCACGATCAGGTCAGTGCCGGTTCGGCGAGCCGCAGCAGGTCGTCTGCCTCGGCCACCGCCGCTTCGAGCCGATCATTGTCGGCCCGCAACCGGGTGATCTCGAACTCGAGTGCCTGAACCCTGGAACGCAGTCGGGTGACCTCGTCGAGCAGGCGCCGGTCGGGCGCCGCACCAACGTGGCCGTAGAGGGCCTTCGCCATATTGCGTCTCCTTGTAATGCGCTGCCGGAAAGGCCGGCCAACGCGCGCCCAACTCGTTCGCGACTACCTGCCCGCAGGAACACGCGGACATGACTGGGCGCGACTGGCGACACCTATATAGTGTGCCGATGTCCCCGCTTCGTCAAGTTGGACCGGGCGCAGATCACTCTCATGTCAACCGGTTTGTCAGCCGAAGGTCGCCGCGAGGCACGAACAAAGATCGCTGTTCGGACTCCTGAAGTTTAACTCTGCCTGGTCGTTCGGCTACCCCCTGCTGTCTTAGATCTTCCTTAGCCACATTGCCCCGCCCGAGCCGGCCCGCGTAGCGTCCGCACCGGCCCACCCCCGAACCCAGCCGGAGGCACACGCGTGCGCGGGCGAACCGAGCGGAGAGCCCACGGCGACGGGGCGCAACGGCACGCGGCACCGGAGAACTTCACCGGCCGGCACCGCGACCCGCGCCGGCTGGCCGGGCCGGTCGGCCTGGCCGCCGCGGTCACCGGGCTGCTGGTCGTGTTCGGGGTCGGCGCCGCGCTGATGCCGACCGGGGTCGCCGGCGCACCGGATTCGGCCCCGGTCGGCGAGCTCCCGGAGCAACCGGCCGGCGTCGCGATCCTCGGTGCGGGTCCCACCCCGAGCGCCGCCCCGACCAGCGCCCGACCGACGCCCAGCGCCCGGCCGAGCAGCCCGGCCGCCCGCCCCACGCCGTCCCGTACGGCGAGCAGGGCGCCGAGGGCGAGCAGTGCGGGCGCCGACAGCCGGGAGGAGCAGGTGGTCGAGATCGTCAACCGGGAACGGGCGGCCAACGGCTGCGGCCCCGTCTCGACGAACACGAAGCTGGCCGAGGCCGCCCGGTTGCACAGCGAGGACCAGGCCGCCAACGACAAGATGTCGCACGACGGCAGCGACGGCAGTTCGTTCGTCGAGCGCGCCCGCAGGGCCGGGTACAACGGCCCGATGAGCGAGAACGTGGCCATGGGCTTCGCCTCCCCGACCGCGGTGATGGACGGCTGGATGAACAGCCAGGGCCACCGGACCAACATCCTCAACTGCGACGCGAAGGCGATCGGGGTCGGGATCGCGGCCAACTCGGCCGGCCGGCTCTACTGGACCCAGGTCTTCGGCACGGTGGTCTGACCCGGTCAACCCCCGGACCACCCGTGCCGTGGCGGCGGCTGCCTCGTTGGTAGACAACGAGGGGGTGTGCTGCTCTTGACAACCGCGGCCCACTGATCCATGCCCGGGCGGGCACCCGGACCCCGGTTCCGACCGCGACGACCGGACGGAACCGGACACCGCGCGGCCCACCCACCCCCGATCCGCGCCATCGGCGCCCGGTCGGTACTCCTGCTGCTGGTCTTGGCGGTAGTGCTGCCGGCGCTGGCCGGGTGCGTACCGCAGTGGGCCCGGCCGGTGGCCGTCCCGCCCTGGCCGATGGGACCCACCCCCAGTTGGCAGTGGCAGTTACGCGGCGAGTTCGACCCGAACATCGACGCCGAGGTGTTCGTGCTCGACGCGTTCCGTACGCCGGTCGAGGACGTCCGCCGGCTGCGCGAACGCGACCGCCGGGCGGTCTGCTACGTCAACGTCGGGACGTACGAGCCGCAGCGGCCGGACGCGGACCGGTTCCCGGAGACCCTGCTCGGCGCACCCGCCGACGCCGACGGTGAACGCTGGCTCGACATCCGGCAGTGGTCGGCGCTGGAGCCGGTGATCGCCGACCGGTTCCGGCTCTGCTATGGCAAGGGCTTCACCGCGGTCATGCCGGCGAACATGGACTCCTACGCCCGGGAGTCCGGTTTCCCGCTCACCTTCGACGACCAGCTCGTGTTCAACCGCCGGCTGGCGCTGCTGGCCCGCGCCACCAAACTGTCACCGGGGCTGACCAACGATCTCGAACAGGTGGTGGCGCTGGAGCCGTACTTCGACTTCGCGGTCAACGAGGAGTGTTTCCAGCGGGCCGAGTGCGACCAGCTGCTGCCGTTCGTCGAGAACCTCAAACCGGTCTTCCAGGTCGAGTACGACGCGTTGGCCGACGACTTCTGCACCGCCGCCCAGGGCTACGGCTTCGCCACCATCCGCAAGGAACGCGACCTCGGCGCCTGGCGCGAACTCTGCCCGACCGTCCCGCTCGCCCGCTGACCGGGCCCGGCGGCGCGGGTCAGCCGGCGACGACGGTACGGGGGCGGGGCTGGCAGCGCGGGCAGCTGAACGACGACCGGTTCATGAACGACTCCCGCCGGATAGCCGCGCCGCACCGGTGGCACGGCAACCCCTCCCGCCCGTACGCGTTCAGCGACCGGTCGAAGTAGCCGCTCTCCCCGTTGACGTTGACGTAGAGCGCGTCGAAGCTGGTCCCGCCCGCCGTCAGGGCCTCACCGAGCACGTCCCGGACGTGCGCCAGCAGCCGGCGCGCGGCCGGCGCGGTGAGCCCGTCCGCCGGCCGGGCGCCGTGCAGTCTGGCCCGCCAGAGCGCCTCGTCGGCGTAGATGTTGCCGACCCCGGAGATCAACGTCTGGTCCAGCAGGGCCCGTTTGACCTCGGTCCGCTTGCGCCGCAGCGCGGCCACGAACCCCTCGTCGGAGAAGGCCGGGTCGATCGGGTCCCGGGCGATGTGGGCGATCTCCGCCGGCAGGCCCGCACCGCCCTCGGAGACCGACAGGCCGCCGAAGGTGCGCTGGTCGACGAAGCGCAGCTGCGGACCGTCGTCGTCGAAACCGAACCGGATCCGCAGGTGCGTCTCGTCCGGCGCCTGCGCCGGTTGCAGCAGCAACTGCCCGGACATGCCCAGATGTCCGACCACCGCGTCGCCACTGTCCAGCGGCAGCCACAGGTACTTGCCCCGACGGCAGGCGTCGACCACCGTACGGCCGGCGAGGACGGCCGCGAAGTGCGCGTCACCGGCCACGTGCCGGCGTACGGCACGCGGGTGGCGGACCTCGACGGCGGTGATCCGGCGACCGGTGACCCACTTGGCGAGGCCCTGCCGGACCGTCTCCACCTCGGGCAGCTCAGGCACTTCGTAACCTCACTCGCGGGTACGCGGAGGCCGTCCGGTACGGCACGCGGGTATCGAGCGTACTCAGCGGTTGGCGTCGCCGCCGACGGTCTGCCCCTCGGCACCGGTGGTGTCCGGTTCGGCCCCCGGCGCGTCCAGCGTGGCCGCCTCGGCCGGCTCAGCAACTTCGGCGGGCTCGGCGGCTTCGGAGGGCTCGGCGGCTTCGGAGGGCTCGGCGGCTTCAGCGGCTTCGGTCGGCTCGGTGGGCTCGGAGAGGATGCGCCAGGCCGCCTCGGCGGCCCGCTGCTCGGCTTCCTTCTTGCTCCGGCCGTCCGCGCCGCCGTACCGCCGACCGGCGACCACCACCCAGGCGGTGAACGTCTTGGCGTGGTCCGGGCCGGTGTCGTCGATCCGGTACTCCGGCACCCCGAGGCCGAGTGCCGCCGTCAGCTCCTGGAGGCTGGTCTTCCAGTCCAGGGCCGCCCCGCGACCGGCCGACTCGGCCATCAGCGGATCGAACAGGCGGTGGATCACGATCCCGGCGGTGTCCAGGCCGTACTGGAGGTAGATCGCGCCGAGCAGGGCCTCCAGCGTGTCGGCCAGGATGCTCGCCTTGTCCCGGCCACCGGTCGTCTCCTCGCCCTTGCCGAGCAGGAGGTAGGGGCCGAGGCCCTCCGGACCGAGGCCACGGGCCACGTCGGCCAGTGCCCGCATGTTCACCACGCTCGCCCGCAGCTTGGCGAGCTGCCCCTCGGGCAGGTCCGGGTGGTTGTGGAAGAGCGCCGCGGTGATGACCACACCGAGCACCGAGTCGCCCAGGAACTCCAGGCGCTCGTTGGTCGGCAGCCCACCGTTCTCGTACGCGAACGAGCGGTGGGTCAGCGCCCGCTCCAGCAGCTCCGGGTCGAGGCTGACGCCGAAGGCGGCCTCCAGGTACCCGATCGGTGCGCGACGGCGCTTGTCGTTGGTCATCCGGTTACCTCGGTGTCGTTCATGAAGTCTCCTCGGTCCGCTCGTCTGGGCCATGATCCGGTCGGCCGGTACGGCCGGTGGCCGTACTCCGCTCGGTGGTGCGGCCGTCCCGGGCGTGGTCGGCGAGCAGCCCGGAGATCGCCGCGGTCGCACCGCGGCGGTGCAGGTGGGCGGCGAGGGCGATCCCGGAGGCGAGATCGTCGTCGCGTGCCGCGCCATGGCAGACGACGACCGTACCGGCCACGCCGAGCAGGGCGGCGGCCCGGGGCGCCCCTCCGCTGGCCGGTGGGCCGCCGGCCATGGCGTACGCGCCCTCGATCCCCTTGAGCAGGATGTTGCCGGTGAATCCGTCGGTGACGATCACGTCGGCGCGGCTGCCGACGGCGACGTCGTACCCCTCGACCAGGCCCACGTAGTGCGCGCCCGGCGGCAGCTGCGCGAGGGCGAGCACCGGGTCGGCGGCCCGGCGGGCCCGGTCCCCCTTGCCCGCCTCGGTGCCGACCGAGAGCAGCCCGATCCGGGGCTCGGCGACCCCGTGCACCACGGCGGCGTAGGCGGCGCCGAGCACCGCGTGTCGGGCCAGGGTGCCCGGTCGGGCCTCCAGTGAGCCGCCGACGTCGAGCAGCACGACCGGCCCGTGCAGCGCCGGCATGGTGGCGACCAGGGCCGGCCGGCGGACCTCGGGCCAGCGCCCGAAGCCGAGTACGGCGGCGGTGACGGTGGCGCCGGTGGCACCGGCGGAGACGACCGCGTCGGCGCTGCGCTCGACGACGGCGGCCACCGCCGCCCGGACGCTGGTGTCGGCCCGGCTGACCCGGCCCGGGTCGTCGGTCATCGCGACGCCCCGCCGGACCGGGCGGACGGAGATCCGGTCCCGATCGGCCGGGTGCAGAACGCCCAACAGCTCGTCGGCCGCCTCAGGCGGGCCGACGAGCAGCAGGTGCAGGTCGGGGTCGGCGCCGAACGCCCGCAGAGCGCCGTCAACCACGACGGCGGGAGCTCCGTCCCCGCCGAGGAGGTCGACGGCGATCCGCACGGTGCCCGGCTCCACTGGAACGCCGGCCGTCACATTGCGGCTGGCGCCGGCGGGAGCCGGTGCACCGGGCAGTCGCCAGGGCGTGGGCGCGACCCGACCCGGAGTCGGGAGCGTCACGGGTTCCGGCGTCAGACCTCGAGGACCTGGCGGCCGTTGTAGGTGCCGCACACGCTGCACGCGGCGTGCGGCAGCTTCGGCGACTTGCACTGCGGGCACGCCACGGTCGCGACCACCGTGGCCTTCCAGTTCGCCCGGCGGGACCGGGTGTTGCTGCGCGACATCTTGCGCTTCGGGACGGCCACGGTTCCTACTCCTCTTTACGGGTCAGTTGCGTCAGGCCCGCCCAGCGCGGGTCGATCTGCTGGTGGCTGTGGTCAGCCGGCAGCTCGTCCCAGTGCACCCCACAATCGGTGCACAGTCCCGGGCAGTCCTCTCGGCACAGCGGGTTGGTCGGTAGTGCGAGCACCACCGCGTCCCGCAGCGCCGGCTCCAGGTCGATCAGGTCGCCCTGCATGCGGCCCACCTCGTCCTCCTCGGTCGTCTCGTCCGTGGTGCTGTTCGCGTACGCGTACAGCTCCTGGATCGTGACGACCACGGAGTCGTCGATCTGGCGCAGGCAGCGACCGCACTCGCCCTGCACGGCCCCGGAGACGGTCCCGGAGACGTATACGCCCTCGGACACCGACTGGAGGCTCAGGTCGAGACTCAGGTCAGTGCCCTCCGGCACGCCGACCATCTCCACGCCGAGGTCCGCAGGCGCCGGTACCACCCGCGTGACCGTACGCAACGCACCAGGCCGACGCGGCAGGTCTCTCGTGTCGAGGACCAGCGGCGACCTGGGATCGAGTTGGCTTGGCAAGTGTTTGGGCATAATCAGACTCCGGCCTGTTGGAGGCCGACGAAACAGGTTACCTGGGCAGCGGTCCGGGCGTCGAACCGGGGCACCGGGAAGCGCACTTCCCCGCGCACCGGCCCGCCGTCGCCCGGTGGGGCCGCCGCCCGTTCGTCGGACGGGTGATAGTGACGATCAGAACGGCAGCGGGCGTTCGCTCTCTTCACCGGCGAAAGTGCCGATCTCGCGCAACGCGTGCATCTTGTCCCGCCCCCGCTCGATCGAGGCGAGCGCGCGGGTGAGGAACTGCTCGAAGTTCGCCAGTGCCGTGTCCACGTAATCGTCCACCTCCGCGCGCAGCCGCTGCGACTCGGCCCGAGCCTCGGCGATGATCCGGGCCCCCTCGTGCTCGGCCGAGACGGTGATCTCGTTCACCGAGACGAGCCGGGCGTGCTCCGCCTCACCCTCGCTGATGATCCGGTCCGCCTCGCGCTTACCGGCATCCATGATGTTGTCCCGCTCCTCCAGCAGCGCGGCCGCCCGGCGCAGGTCGATCGGCAGCTCGGCGCGGAGCTCGTCGAGAGCGTTGATGAAGTCCGCCCGGTCGACCATGCAGTTGGTGCGCGACATCGGGACGGAGCGGGCCGTCTCCACGATGTTGATGAGTTCGTCGATGCGGTCGAGCGGGTCCACCGGTACCTCACTCCTGTCGTTCGTCTGCCGACCTACATGATGCGGCGTCCAACCGGGTTGCTGCTCAACCAATGATGCGGTGCCGCGGGGACGAGAGGACCAAACCGCCCGGCGTGGCGCGTCGCACACCCGCGCCCGGTGCGGTACACGCCCCCGGTCGACGCCGCGGAGCACCCGGCGCCGCCGGGGATCGAAGCCCGCCGAAGGCAGCGGGTCAGGCCGGAGCGGTCTTGTTCAGCCGCTCCCGCAGGGCGCGGCGGACCAGGTCGGGTACGTGCGGGGAGACGTCGCCGCCCCACTTGGCGACGTCCTTGACCAGGCTCGACGAGAGGAACGAGTAGAGCGGGTTGGTCGGCATGAACAGGGTCTCGACGCCGGCCAGCCCGATGTTCATCTGCGCCATCTGCAGCTCGTAGTCGAAGTCACTCACCGCCCGGATCCCCTTGACCAGGACGGACGCCTGCTGCGCGCGGCAGAAGTCGACCAGCAGGCCGCGGAACGAGGCGACCCGGACGTTCTCGTACGACGAGGTCACCTCGCGCAGCATCGAGATCCGCTCGTCGACCGTGAACAGCCCGCTCTTGGACTGGTTGATCAGCACTCCGACGATCACCTCGTCGAAGAGTCGACTGGCCCGCCCGATGATGTCGAGGTGGCCGTTGGTGACCGGGTCGAACGAGCCGGGACAGACCGCACGTCTCATGATCCGCGACCGTACCAAAGAGTGGTCTCTCCGTAACGCCGACCGCGCTCGACAGTGATCCCCTGCACCTCGTCGAACGGCCCGGTACGGGTGGACCGCTCGACCACCACCACCCCGTCCGGGGCCAGCCAGCCGTGTTCGACCAGGGCGCTCAGCATCGCGGTGATCTCCTCGTTCGGCACCGCGTACGGCGGATCGGCGAAGATCACGTCGTACGGGCCGCCGTCCGGGCCGGCGGCGAGGACCTGGGCGACCTTCCCGGTGACCAGTCGCGCCGCCGGGGTGGCCCGCAGGGTGGCGAGGTTGTCCCGGGCGATCCGGGCCGCCCTGGGGTCACTCTCGACCAGCAGTACGTGCACCGCCCCCCGGGAGAGCGCCTCCAGGCCGACCGCTCCGGAGCCAGCGTAGAGGTCGGCGAACCGGGCGCCGTCCAGGTCGAGCTGGCTGTCGAGCGCGCTGAACAGCGCCTCGCGTACCCGGTCGGAGGTGGGCCGGGTGGAGGCACCCGGCGGGGCGACGATGCGCCTCCCGCCGAAGGTGCCGGCGACGATCCGGGTCACTGTGAACTCCCGCTCTGCACACGGAAACGGTACGCCGAGGATCACGATCGGTTCGGCAATGCCACCCGTCCACCATCAGGGACCCACTGAGCACGCACTGTCGATCAAACATCTCAAGTTGGTTACAGGACCAGTCGGAAGATCTCAAGACTGTCTCAATAAGCCCGGAATCGGTAGTGTCTCGCGCTGTGCCGGCTCTGATTGGCCGGTGTGCGGCGTTGGGGAGGCGCCACTGCGGGTCGCGCCATTTTGCGGCAGTGATCGCGCGCGCTTTCCCATGTCGTGCCCTGACGTATTTACCCCCTCAGGAGTACGCGTGACCCATCCAAAGCTGTCGCTCCGGCGACCGCTCGCCATCCTCGGGGCCACCTTCGTCGGCCTCGCCGCGACGTTCGCCGTCGCCGCCCCCGCGAGCGCGCACGCTGGCGCCCTGGAAGGCGCCCACCGCTGTGACACCTCGACCGGTGAATGGGTCGTCGACTGGACCGTCCGGAACGACATGGACTCCAAGAAGGCCAAGATCGAGAAGGTGATCTCACTGACTCCGGCGGACACCACGCTCACCGGGATCACCGTCGGCGCCGAGGTTCCGAAGCGGAACGGCGCGATCTGGGGCGAGCTGGCCGGCGAGCAGCGCGTGCCCGCCAGTGCCAGTTCGGCGAGCCTGTCGGTCGAGCTCAGTTGGCCGAAGTACTCGCCCCGCGAGAAGCCGGTCTACTCGAAGACCATCACCTTGGAGGGGGACTGCGAGAAGCCGACCCCGCCGACCACTCCGACCACGCCGGTCACGCCGACCCCTCCGGCGGAGGTAACCAAGCCGACCGCGAGCTTCTCCTCGGATTGCGACGGCACGGTCGCTGTCGTGCTGAGCAACGACAAGGACGCCACCGTCCCGGTCGAACTGGTCGTCTCGGCCAAGGACTTCAGCAAGACGGTCTCGGTCAAGCCGAACAGCAGCAGCGAGCCGATCGTCGTACCCGCCGGTGCCGGGACCATCAAGGTCACCGAAAAGGGTAAGCCGGTCGGCGACACGTACACCTGGAAGGAGTCGGCCGACTGCGTTCCCCCGGGCGAGCCGACCGGTAACTACGGTTCCACGTGCGACGAACTGCTCTTCGAGGTCACCAACCCGGAGAACGGCAAGACCGTGACCGTCACCTTCACCCCGAACAAGGGCGAGCCGAAGACGATCACCGTCGAGCCCGGCAAGACCGGGACGGCGAAGTTCCCCGGCGAGGAGGGCCTGACCGTCACGCCGAGCAGCGAGGGCATGGAGGACACCGAGCCGGTCGCGTGGGCGAAGCCCGCCGACTGCACGAGCGGCACGGGTGGTGGCGGAAACGAGTTGCCGTTGACCGGTGCCGCCGCCGGTGGCATCGCTGCCGCCGCGGCCGTCCTGCTCGCCGCGGGCGCCGTGCTCTTCGTGGTGGCCCGTCGCCGTCGGGTCCGCTTCACCGCCTGATCCGTGTGACAGTTCCACCGCGCACCTGAACCAAAAATCCGAGGGCGGGGGGGGGAACCAGGCGAAAAGGCCCCGACAGTTCTCCCCCCAAAACAAACAAACACCCCTGGCGACCGAAGGAAAACAACCCTCGCAACGGCAACCGCCAAGA